>DASVQX010000053.1:0-100068 GCA_036388915.1 Pyrinomonadaceae bacterium | reverse complement strand
CCGCCCCCCCGCCGCCGTGGTTGATCCCTCACACCGACGCCCGGCCGTCAACGTCAAGCAGGCGGCGCGGCCGTGTCTTCGAGCGGGACGCCGGCGGCGCAGAGCGGGCAGCGCGTCGGCTCCCAAGTCTGGTACGCGTCGCGCGCCACCGCCTCGACCGCGACGCCGTGCGCGGCGAAGAAGTCCGCGCCGCGCGTGCCGAGCACGAGCAGCGCGCCCGCGACCGGCACCTCCGCGCCGTGCGCGCGCAACTCCTCGAAGGTCGCGCGCAGCGAAGACCCCGCGCTCATCACGTCGTCAACGACCGCCACGCGCTTCCCCTTCACACGTTCGCGCAGCGCCGCCGGCAGGCGGTAGCTCGCGCCGTAGAGCTTGCCCGCCTCCGCCTCGTCCCCGCGCCGCGTGAAGTGGAACTCGGCCCCGAGCGCGTGCGCGACGAGTTGCGCGAGGAAGGCGCCGCCGAGCAGGGGGCCGCACACCGCCTCGACCCCGTACTGTCGGAGCGAGGCGGCGAGCGCGCCGACGAACGGCTCGACGCGTCGCGGCTCGGCGAACAGCGGGTCGAGGTCGAACCAGAGCCGGCCGTGGTAGCCGGACTCAAGGCCGAAGTGGCCGTGGCGGCCCTCGACCAGCCCGAGGAACAGAGCGGTCACGTCCACAGCCGTCATGCCTTCTCGCCCAGCCTCCGCTTGTGTTCGGCGAGCATGTTGCGGAAGAGCGCGCCCTGCGAGATGGCGTCGTCGAGCGCCTTGTGCGTGTAGGGGAGGTTGTCGAACCAGTTGCGCGGCATGTTGCGCTTGACGGTGTCGAGGAAGTCGCGCCCCGTCAGCGCCATCGCGAACGTCTTGATGTCGAGCGCTTGCCAGCCGAAGGGGTTCTCGCCCGCGAAGCGGTTGAGGTACCAGCAGACGAACATGAAGTCGAAGGCCGCCGGGTAGGCGACGAAGACCGGCTCGCCCGGCAAGCTTTTGAGCCAGACGAGGTACGCGGCCATCGCCTGCTCGGGCGTCTGCAAGTCCTCGCGGCACGCGGCCCAAGCCTCGGGCTGACTCTTCCACCACTTCATCGTGTCGGGGTGCTGCGCCGCGCCGGGCAGCGTTTCGAGGTTCGCGCTAAACGTGCTGTGAGGCCGGCCGTGCGATTGGTCGGCGTCGGGCAGGTAGGCGGCCGAGCCGATGCTGAGCATCGAGTAGACGCCGGGGATCGGCCCGTCCGTCTCGACATCGGTGCTGACGTAAATCTCCAAATCAATTCCCTCCTCGTCGTCTCGGGCGCGCGGGCCGGAGGCCGTTGCCGCCGCGCGGCGCCGCGTGCTACAAGGTCGAAGCATGATGAAGTCCGCGCCGCGACGCTTCGCCAGCATACTACTTTTCGTCTGGCTCGCCGCACAACTCGCCGCCGCGCAAGAGGCGCCCACCGCCCACTACCGCGCCTTCGACGCGAAGGGCCGTGCCGTGACGCTCCAGCAGATCGTCGAATCGCTCGAAGGCGCCGACGTGCTCTTCGTCGGCGAGACGCACGACAACGCGGTCGCGCACCTCCTCGAAGCCGAACTGCTGCGCCGCGCCGACGAGCGCTTCGGCGCCGGGTCGCCGGGGCGGCGCGACGTGGCGCTCTCTTTGGAGATGTTCGAGCGCGACGTGCAGACCGTCCTCGACGAGTACCTCGCCGGGCTTATCACCGAGCGGCACTTCCTCCTGAGCAGCCGCCCGTGGAGGAACTACGAGACGGACTACCGGCCGCTGGTCGAGTACGCGCGCGCCCGTCGCTTGGCCGTCATCGCCGCCAACGCGCCCGCGCGCTACGTCTCGCGCGTGTCTGGCCAGGGACCGGCGTCGCTCAACGCGCTCTCGAAAGACGTGGTTAAGAACTGGCTCCCGCCGCTCCCCTTCCCGCCGGCCTCCGGGGCTTACGCGGCGAAGTTCAACCGCTTCATGTCGGGCGTCGTCGCGGCGGCGCCCGCCCCCACGCCCGCGCCGGCCGCGACGCCCGCGGCGACTCCGACGGCCGCGCAGGTGGGCGCGCACGGCTCGCTGCACCTGCTCGAAGCGCAGACGCTGCGCGACGCCTCGATGGCCTACCGCATCGCGGAGTTTTTGAAGCGCGGGCGCGACCCGCTCGTCGTGCAGGTCAACGGCACCTTCCACAGCGAGGAGCGCCTCGGCGTCCCCGAACAGCTCGCGCGCTACCGACGGCAGGCGCGCGCCGTCGTCGTCACCATCGTCCCCGACGAGGGTTTCCCCGACTTCGACGCCACGACACACGGCCGCCTCGGCGACTTCGTCATCATCACCGACCCGGCGGCCACGCGCCGTTAGCGCCGCGGCCGCTTGCCAGAACGCGCCCGGCTTGGCACAATAGCCGTTGCTTTTGTGGTCGCTTTTCGCGACAGAGAGGCGGGTGTTGCCCGATTTAGTCGTCAAGACTTTTAGTAGAGAGACGTAAAACACATTCGTCGGGAGTAGAGCCGGGCGCGTCCGCCCGGCCGTTAGTGTCATCAGCATTTAGAACGGAGAGTTTGTCATGGCAACAGTCGTCGTCAACCAGGGCGAGTCCATCGAGAGCGCGCTGCGCCGCTTCAAGCGCAAGGTCATGTCCGAGGAGATCATCAAGGACGCGAAGAAGCACGCCTTCTTCATGTCGCGCGGGCAGAAGGCCAAGCTCAAGTCCGCGCTCGCGCGCAAGCGCAACAAGCGCAAGGCGCGCCCGATGCGCCCGCGCAGCTAAAGCGGGACGAACGTAAACGGAGAGCGAGGCCGGCGTCACTTAAGTGACGCCGGCCTCGCCCTTTCTGCGGCGCTCCGTTTCGGCGCTTACAGGTTCTCGATCTCGACCGGCTCGACCTCGTCGGCGAGCGGGAAGTTGAAGACGCGCGAGTAGAAGTAGAGCTCGCCGTCGAGCGCGCGCTTGATGTTCTCGGCCTTGCGGAAGCCGTGCTGCTCGCCCTCGAAGGCGACGTAGGCCACGGGCAGCTTCTTCTTCCTCAGCGCCTCGACCATCAGCTCGGCCTGGTTCGGCGGGACGACCTTGTCTTCGAGTCCCTGAAAGAAGATGACCGGGCACGACAGGCGGTCGGTGAAGTTGATCGACGAGCGCTCGCGGTAGAGGTCGGCGCGCTCCGGGTAGGGGCCGACGAGGCGTTCGAGGTAGCGCGACTCGAACTTGTGCGTGTCGCCGACGAAGACCGTCAGGTCGCTTAAGCCGAAGTGGCTCGCGCCCGCGCGGAAGGTGTCGCGGAACGTGAGCGCGTTCAGCGTCGTGAAGCCGCCCGCGCTCCCGCCCGTGATGACGCAGCGTTCGGCGTCCGCCTCGCCGCGCTCGATGAGGTGCTTCGCGCCGTTGACGCAGTCGTCCACGTCCACCACGCCCCACTCGCCGTTCAGGCGCCGCCGGTACTCGCGCCCGTACCCGGTGCTCCCGCCGTAGTTCACGTCGAGGACGGCGATGCCGCGGCTCGTCCAGTACTGCGTGTCGAGCCGCAGCACCGAGGACGAGGCGGCGGTCGGCCCGCCGTGGCACTTGACGAGCAGCGGCGGCAGCTCGCCCTCGGGCGCCGCGAAGTCCGGGTTGCGCGGCGGGTAGTAGAAGGCGTGAGCGGTCAGCCCGCCCTCCGTGGGAAACTCGACGGCGCGCGGCGTCGAGATGTAGTCGGGATTGACGACCGTATCGCTCGCGCGCATGAGCACGCGCGTCTCTCGCGTCTTGAGGTCTAGCTCGACGACGGCCGAGCGCTCGGTCGGCGAGCCGGCGCGGAAGAACGCTCGCCCGCCGCCAGCGCGGACGTAAGAGATGTCCGTGTAGGGCAGCTCGAAGGAGTCCAGACGCTTCGAGCGCGTGTCGAGCACGCCGAAGAACCAGTCGCCGCCGCGCGTGTAGGCGCAGGCGATGCGGCCGTCGCCGGCGAAGGCGTAGGTGGACATCGCGAAGAGCCACTGCGGCAGCGCGAACTCGGCGTCCGCTTCGTGGACGGCCTCCGGCGAGCCGTCGTCGTTCAGGCGCTGGATGTTCCACCAGTTGTTCCGGTCGGAGACGAAGTAGAGCACGCCCTCGGGCGACCACTCGGGCTGGAAGATCGACTCGTCCTCGCCGCCGGCCACGCGCCGCGCGTCCGCGACCGCGCCGTCCGCGTCCAGCTCGCCGACCCACAGCTCGCAGCCGTCCCAGGGCATGTTCGGGTGGTTCCAGGTGAGCCACGCCAGCCGCGAGCCGTCGGGGCTGAGGCGCGGGCTGGAGTAGAAGTCGTTGCCCGAGGCGAGCACGCGCCCGCCGTCCTCGTTCGCGCCGTCGGCGTCGAGGGCGACGATGGTGTTGACCGCCTCGCGCCCCTCGGCCGTGTGGTCTTCGCGCACGGCGAAGAGGAGGCCGCGCCTCGGGTCGATGACGAGGTCGGCGTAGCGGAAGCCGTGCTCGGGCGTGACGGGCTGCGGCGCGGTCTCCGTCCGCTGGCGGTAGACGCGCTGGTCGGCGAAGTTCGCGAAGTAGACCACGCCGTCGCGCACGGCGAAGTCGCCGCCGCCGTACTCGTGGACGCGCGTGCGCGCGTTGAACCCTTCGGGCGTCACGTCCGAGACGCGGCCGTCGGGCGCGCGGCGCACGACGCAGTTGCGCCCCGCCTCGGACGGGCGCAACTCGACCCAGTAAACGTCCTCGCCGTCGAGCGCGATCTGGCCCAAGCCCACCGTGGCCGTCACGATGAGGTCAGAGGTGATGGGTGACTTCCAGGAGCCGTAAGGCGCGACCTCGGGCTGACTCATTCGGATACCTCCATAAACAATTTAGACTTTTTGCGTGAGAGTTAGAGGTTGATCCCGCGCCGCTCGGGCGGCGGGACGTAGGCGCTAAAGTCGCGCGCGAACCGTTCGGCGTATGAGTCGAGCAGTTCGCGGACGCGCGCGAGGTCGTGCGAGCGGACGACGAGGCCGACGTGGTGCGGCATCTCCGCGCGGAAGACGATCTCGGGGTCGTCGTAGGCCGAGGTGTCCGGGCGCTCCTGACGCGCCAGCGAGAGCGCGATGCCGGCGTGCTCCCGGCGCGGCGAGAGCGGCCCGACGCGCTCGCCGCGCGCGTGCGCCACCTCGACGCGCGCCCACTCGCGCCAGAGGTTGTGGCCGCTCGCGGCCTCCAAAGTCTCGGCGATGTGCGCGCCGCCGACGCGCGCGGCGACTTCGAGGAAGTAGAGCCGGCCGTCCTCCGCGCCGCGGATGAACTCGGCGTGCGCCGCCCCGCGCTCAAGCCCGAGCGCCCGCAGCAACTCGGAGTTGAACCGCAGCAGCTCCGCGTGTTCGGGCGAGTCGTACTCGACCGTGTGCGTGGTGAAGACGCCGCCCTCGCTTACGACGCACAGCGGCGGCCGCCCGTAGCGGCTCGCGCCGGAGAAGATGACCTCGCCGCCCTCGACCACCGAGTCCACGTGGAAGACCTCGCCGGGGACGAACTTTTCGAGCAGGTAGTAGGACGACTTGTCCTGCAAAGCCTCGCGCGCGTCGAGCGCCTCGATGGCGCGCCAGACCTGCTCCGACTCTTCGAGCCGGCGGATGCCCGAAGACGACACGTCCGAGCGCGGCTTGACGACCCACGGCGGCGGGACGCGCTCCATGTACTCGCCGACCTCCTGATAGTTGAAGAGAGGGACGAAGTCGGGGACGGGGAGACCCGCCTCGCGGGCGCGCACGCGCATCGCGAGCTTGTCGCGGAAGACGCGCGCGCGAGCGCTGTCGAGACCCGGCAGACGCAGGTGCTCGCGCGCGAGCGCGGCGGGGATCACGTCGAACTCTTCGAGCGCGACGAGCGCGTCCACCTTGCGCTCGCGGCAGAGGTGCGCGGCGGCGTGGACGACCAGCTCGGCGCCCGCGTTGTCCGGCAGGAAGTGGAGGCCCGAGAGCGACTCGCGCGGCCACGGCTCGGCGGCCGTGCGCGCGCGCGTGAGCAGCTCGACGCGCGCGCCCCGTTCGGCGCACTCGCGGAGGAAGTCGGCGCCCTTGAAATAGCTGGCGACGCAGACGACGTTCACCGCGGCCCGTGAAGCTTCGGCCAACCCGGACTCCTTCCCGCTCAAGGTTTCGGCTTTCGCCGAGAGTATACCGTAGGGAGTAGGCAGTAGTCAGTAGTCAGTAGAAAAACGGAGCGGCGCGTCGGGCTATAAACCCTGACGCGCCGCTTTTAAACCTACTAGCTACCGACTACTTCTTTAGTAGATGTTGAAGTTGTACTCCAGCACGACGTACTGCGAGACGGTGCGGCCGTCTTTCTCGGCGGGCGTGAAGCGAATCTGGCGCGCGGCCGAGATGGCCTTCTCGGTCAGGCCGTCGGGCAGACCCTTGACGGTCTGGATGTTCGTCACCGAGCCCGAGGCCGAGAGGACGGCGCGCAGGCGGACGACGCCGGTTACGTTGTTCTTACGCGCCTCTTCGGTAAAGCCCGGCTCGGGCTTGAAGGTGATGAGCGCCTTGCGCGTCACCTCGTTCTGCCTGAAGGGGCGGTTGTAATCGACCCCGCCGCCACCGCCTCCGCCGCCGGGGCCGCCGCCGCCCTCTCGCGCGTCGCCGCCGCCGGTGTTATAGCCGCGACCGGGGCCGAGTCCCGTCCCATCGCCGGAGCCCATGCCGCCGCCGCTACCCTCGCCCATGCCGCCGCCGCGCCCGCCGCCCGAAGAGGGCACCGTCGAGGTGGAGTTGGCGACGCCGTAGGGGATCGGCCGGTCGTCCACCTTCACCAGCGCCGGGTCCACCTGAATCGTCGAGGGCGTCGGCAGGTGCGCGTTCATCACCGGGGGCTTCGGACTCGGCGGGTTGATCGGCGGCTGATCCAACTGCGCGGGCGGGAGCTTCCCGGCCGACGCCGGGGTCTGCTCCTGACGGCCGCCGCCGCCGCCGCCGCCCGGCTTCTCGTACTTCGGCTTGGAGCCGCCGCCCTTGCCCTCGTTCGTCCCGGCCGTCCCCTTCTCCGGCGTCGGCTGCTCCTTCGGTATCTCGTTCTCGACGTAGCCGACGAGTTCGAGGTTCTCGTAAGGGTTGTTCGACGCGACATCAACACACTGGCGCCCTAATAGTATGAGGAAGTTGCAACGGTATCTAACGCCCGCCCAGAAGCCCGCGACGAGGAGGAAGACGACGAAAGGTGCGACCACGGCCAGGACGGTGTAGTCCTGACGGAAGAACTTGTTTACGAGGGCGCCGGTCGCATGGCCCGTGCGCTTCGTGAAGCCGACGGGGTCGCGCTTGAACTCCGGCCAGGTCAGTTCGGCCTCGTGTGTGGCCGCCTTCAGCTCCTTCACGAGGCGGCGCGTCAGCCCCTCGTCTTCGAGGAAGGACAGGCGAAACTCTTCGCGCTCGACTCCCCCGCCGGACGGCGGGACGGACGAGCCGCCGGAGGCGGTGGCGCCCCCTTCGTCGGCGGCGCTGGTCTCCGAACTGTTCGCTGAAGCCGAGCTGTTCGAGGAGGCGGAGCCTGCCGCCGCGGCCGACGCGGTGACGAACGACTCGTCCGCCGCGCGCGTCTGCGCCGTCTGGTCGGCGGGCGCGTCCAGGGGGGTCCCATCGACCGGGCAGAAGCCGAACTTGTCGGCGAACTCCTCATGGCACTGTGGACACTGTTTCATTTTCTAAGGAACCTCCCGTCGAACACGCGGGGAAAGGCGGCCTGCTCTGTATCAAGGTACAAACTTTTTCCGAACCGTTCAAGCCCTGAGGCAAATCTTTGCGCGGGTTTGACGGAAGGGGCGCCCGGCGCGGGGCACTCTCTGAACTGCTTTTGATGCCCCCCCGCGCGGAAACGATGCAACCGGGCGGGCGGACCGCCCAAAAAAGCCGCCCCGCCCGCCGGTCCCGAGGCATTTGACGCCCCCGCCGCCGCCATCTAAGATTTGCGGGAACTGCTCCCCGCCCGTACACCTATCCGGGCGACCGGGCAACCGGCCGGCGACTCCGAAGTTTCAAAAGGCAAGATGAAAAGCTCAATTAGTCCGAATGGCGTCCGGCGCTCCGCGGCGCCGAGAGTTCTGACCGCTCTGATTCTCGTCTGCGCCGCATGGTTCGCCGCCGCCCCGGCGCGCGCCCAGGGCGAGCCGCGCCGCGAACAACTCCTCAACGGCCTGCGCATCCTGCTTGTCGGCCGCCCCTCCGACCAGAACGTGCTCATCCGTCTGAGGGTTCACAGCGGCGCCGCCTTCGACCTCGCCGGCAAGGAGGGGCTGACGGCCGCGCTCGGCGACCTGATGTTCGACCAGCAGACGCGCGACTACGTGACCGAGGAGTTGGGCGGCCGTCTCGAAGTCGCGGTCGGATACGACGCGCTCGACGTGACGCTCGCCGGGCGCGCCGCGGACTTCGAGCGGCTGCTGGAGCTGGCGCGCAACGCCGTCATGAACACGCAGCTCACGCCCGAGGCGATAGAGCGCGTGCGCGCCGCGCGGGTCAAGGCGCTCAAGGACGCCGCGCCCTCGGGCGCCGAGGCGGCCGACCGCGCCGCGGCCGCGCGTCTGTTCGGGACTTACCCGTACGGCCGACCGCTCGCGGGCACGGCGGAGTCGCTGGCGCGCGTCGAGCGCGCAGACTTCCTGCTCACGCGCGAGCGATTCCTTAACCCCGACAACACGACCGTCGTCATCGTCGGCGGCTTCGACCCGCGCCGCGTGATGCGGACGATGCGCGAGTCCTTCGGCGTCTGGCGCAAGAGCGACCGCCCCATCCCCGCCACCTTCCGCCTGCCCGACCCGCCCGACGAGCGCACGCTCGTCGTCGAGCGCGCCGGCGCGACCGGCTCCGACCTGCGCCTCGCCGTCCGCGGCCTCGCGCGCACAGACCACGACTCGCCCTCGGCCAGCGTCGTCGCCGCGCTCGTCCTCGGGCGATGGCTCGCCGCCATGCCCGAGCTAAAAAACCGCGCGGCCTTCGCGCGCCACGAAGCCTTCCGCGAGGCCGGCATCTTCCGCATGGGCGCGACGCTCGCGACTCCGGCCGAGGCTGCAAAAGCGCTCGAAGCCGCGCGCGCCGTTTTGCGCGACCTCTCGGCGGCGGCGCCGTCGGCGGCCGAGTTGGACGCGGCGAAGCGCACGGCGGCGGCCGCGCTCGTCGCGGGCGCGCAGGGCGACGAGGCGCAGGCCAACGCTTGGCTCGACGAACACACTTACAAGACTTCGGCCGCGACCGCGCGCGAGCTGGCGCGAGCGGCCGAGACGCTGACGCCGTCCGAGGCGCAGCGCGTGGCCGCGCGACTCTTCCTGCACACGCCCGCGGCGTCGGTCGCGCTCGGCGACGCCGCGCAGCTCCGCGCGGAGCTCGCGCGCGTCGGCACGGTCGAAGTCTTCGGCGAGGCGGCCGCCAAGCCGCAGCCTAGTCCTGCGCCGGCCAAGCCGCAGCAGCCCGCGCTCCAACTCAAGCGGCCCTGAGCGGGAAGCCGAAGGCGCCCGGACTCGCCGAAACCTGCGTCCCAACTCGCAAAGAAACTGCAAGTGAACTGCAACCAAGCTGATTCCATACTCCTGTAGCCTTGTCACGCAATCCCCCTTCAGCCGAGGTTTCGAGAGACGAGCACGCGCGGCGCGTCCGCGCGATGTTCGCCGGCATCGCCGGCCGCTACGACCTCTTGAACCATCTGCTGTCGGGGAACGTTGACAAGCGCTGGCGGCGTCTGGTCGCGCGGACTTTGCAGCCCTCGCTGGTGGAGGGCGCGCGCGTCCTCGATGTCGCCTGCGGGACGGGCGACCTCTCGCTTGTGCTCGCGGAAGCGGGACGGGCGCGCGTGGTCGGGTTGGACTTCTGCCGCCCGATGCTTGAGGTCGCGCGGCGCAAGGCCGACGGGGATTCGCGCGCGGTGCCCTTCGTCGAGGGCGACGCGCTGCGGCTGCCGTTCGCCGACGAGACGTTCGACGTGGTGACCATCGCCTTCGGGCTGCGGAACCTGGCCGGCGTCTCCGACGGGTTGCGCGAGCTGAGACGTATCCTGAGGCCGGGCGGCCGCGTCGCGATCCTTGAATTTTCCAGCCCCGTCGTGCCGGGCTTTCGCGCGCTGTTCCGCTTCTACTTTACGCGCGTGCTGCCGCGCGTCGGGGGGCTCGTCAGCGGCTCGCGGGGCGCTTACGAGTATCTGCCCGACTCGGTGTCGCGCTTCCCCGACCAGAAGCGTCTGGCCGAGCTGATGCGCGAGGCGGGCTTTGACGAAGTCGGCTATCGTAACCTGACCGGCGGCATCGCCGCGCTCCACACGGGGGCGCGCGCCGCGGCGGGCGCTTGAAAAATCACGGGCTTGGTCGCGTCTCCTCGCTTTTGCCGCGACCACTGAACTAGCCCGGCGAGTCCAGCCTCTTTGGTGGTTGTCGGGGCCGCTGTCGAGGAATCGGGTTCGTCGGGCTAGCTTTATTGGAGGGGTGAAGGCGGAAGGATGAGGGATGGAGTTGACGCCGTTGAGCCGTCACTCCATCCCCCATCCTTCCGCCTTCATCCTTTTACTCGCCCGGTGTTATCATCTTCGCGCAATCCGACTTCCCTTCAAAAGTAGTTTTGATGAAGCACAAGCTGCTCGACATCGCGCGCCGTCTGCTCATCCTGCTCCTCGTCGTGTGGACGGTCGTCAGTCTGGTGACCGTCCTCATCGAGTTCGTGCCGGGCGACCCGGCGACCGCCATCCTCGGCGACCAGGCGACGCCCGAGGCGCTCGACCAGTTCCGGCGACGCCACGGGCTCGACCGCCCGGCCTTCTTCGTCTCCTACAACTCGGAGGGGGGCGGCCTGCGCTGGAACGGGATGGAGAACCGCTACGTCGATTACTGGCGCGCGCTGCTGCGCGGCGACATGGGCATCTCTTTCCGCACGGACCGCCCCGTCAGGGAGCTGATACTTTCGCGCTACGGGGCGACGATTCAGCTCGCCCTCGCCGCGCTGCTCGTCGCCATCTCGATCGCGGTGCCGCTCGGCGTCGTCGCGGGGACGAACCGCGGTAACTTAATCGACAACTCGCTCTCGGTGGTCGCGCTCGTCGGCATCAGCCTCCCGAGCTTTGTCGTCGGGCCGCTGCTCATCTACGTCTTCGCGGTGTGGCTGGGCTGGCTCGACCCGTCGGGGCGCTTCGGCTGGTCGAGCATCATCCTGCCGGCGGTCACGCTCGGCGCGGCGCTCTCGGCGCTTTTGACGCGCATGGTGCGCTCCTCCGTCATCGAGGAGATGGGCGAGGACTACGTCCGCACCGCGCGCGCCAAGGGACTCGGCGAGCGCACGGTCGTCTACAAGCACGTTTTGAAGAACGGGCTTATCCCGGTCGTCACCGTGCTCGGCCTCCAGCTCGGCGTGCTGCTCGCGGGCGCCATCATCACCGAGAAGATTTTCAACTGGCCCGGCATCGGCCTTCTGCTCGTCGAGGAGGGCATCAACAAGCGCGACTACCGGCTCGTGCAGGGCTGCGTCCTCGTCATCAGCGTCACGTACATTCTGGCGAACACGCTGACCGACCTCGTCTACCGGCGGCTCGACCCGCGGATCAGAGTCTCATGAACCGTCTCGCAATCTTCGGACTCGTCTTCATCGTGCTGCTGGTGGTGCTGGCGGTGTTCGCGCCGTGGATCGCGACGCACCCGGTCGGGGAGTACGACCTTCTGGCGCGCTACAAGGGGCCTTCGGCCCAGCACTGGCTGGGGACGGACGCGACGGGGCGCGACATCTTCTCGCGCGTCGTCTTCGGCGCGCAGATCTCGCTGTGGGTCGGGCTGGTGGTCGTCACCGTGTCGGCGGTGGTGGGGACGGTCATCGGCGCGCTCTCGGGCTTCTACGGCGGCTGGGTAGACCGCATCGTCTCGGGCTACCTCTTTAACGTCTTCCTCGCCTTCCCCGGCCTGCTGCTCGCCATCGCGATGGTCGCCTTCCTCGGCGCGGGACTCAATAAGCTCATCCTCGCGCTGTGCGTCATCGGCTGGGTCGGGTACGCGCGCGTGATGCGCGGGCAGGTCTTGAAGGTGCGCGAGTACGACTTCGTGCAGGCGGCGCGCGCGCTGGGGGCGCGCGACTGGCGCATCATCTTCTTCCACGTGCTGCCGAACGCGGTGCAGCCGCTCATCGTGCAGGCGAGCCTCGGCATGGCCGGCGCGGTGCTCTCGGAGGCGGCGCTCTCTTTCCTCGGCCTCGGCGTCCCGCCGCCCGCGCCGTCGTGGGGCGTGATGCTCGAAGAGGCGCGCGACCTCGCCACGCTCCAGCGCGCGCCGCACGCGATGCTCGCGCCGGGGCTCGCCATCGCGCTCACCGTCCTCGCCTTCAACTTCCTCGGCGACGGCCTGCGCGAGTACCTCGACCCGCGGCAGCGCAAGCGATGACGGCCGCCATCTCCGTCCGCGAAGTCTCCAAGACCTACCCCGTCCCGCTCGCGGGCTTCCGCCGCTTCTTCGGGTTAAAGACGCGCGCGCCGGTCGTCGCGCTCACCGGCGTCTCGTTCGACGTGCGCGAGGGCGAAGTCTTCGGCCTCATCGGGCGCAACGGCGCCGGCAAGACCACGCTCGCCAAGATCATCGCCACGCTCGTCCAGCCGACCGAAGGCTCCGTGGTCGTCCGCGGCTTCGACAGCGTCCGCGCCGACGGCCGCGTCCGCGCCGAGGTCGGGCTGGCGAGCGCCGAGGAGCGCAGCTTCTACTGGCGGCTGACCGTCGAGCAGAACCTCGCCTTCTTCGCGCGGCTCTACGGCTTAGGCGCGCGCGCCGCACGCGTGCGCACCGGCGAGCTTCTGGAGTTGCTTGAGCTTGGGGCCTTGCGCCGGCGCCGCTTCGGCGAGCTTTCGACCGGCAACAAGCAGCGCATGGCGGTGGCGCGCGCTCTGCTGAACTCGCCGCCGGTGCTGCTGCTCGACGAGCCGACGCGCTCGCTCGACCCGCTGGCGGCCGCCTCGATGCGCGCGCTCATCGGCGCGCTCGCGCGCGGCGCGCGCCCGACGACCGTGCTGCTCACCTCGCACAACCTCGCCGAGGTCGAGGAGCTTTGCGAGCGCGTCGCCGTCATCAGCCGCGGGCGCATACGCGCCGTTGACGCGCCCGCCGGACTGCGCGCCTCGCCACGACGCGGCGAGCGCGTCCGCCTCTCTCTGCGTGACATCGACGCCGCGCGCGCCGCCCAACTCCTGCGCGCTTTGGCCGACGGCGTCGAGGCCGCGCCGTCCGACGACGATAACGTGACCGCCGCTTTCGACCGCGAGCCGGGCGACGACACGCTCGACCGCGCCCTGCGCGCGCTGCACGAAGCGGGCGCGCGCGTCGTCGCCTGCGAGGCCGAGCGCGGCACGCTCTACGACGTGCTCGAAACGTTCGAGCGCGAAGACGGCGAAGGGGGCGGGCGGTGAGGGGCGCGTTGTTACTGCTCGGCCGCGTCCGCGCCTTCGTGGTGCGCGACTTCCAGCTGGCGGTGAGCTACCGGCTGGAGTTCTTCATGCGCATCCTCTCGATCCTCTTCGTCACGACGACGCTCTACTTCATCTCGCTCATCTTCGCCGGCACCTTCAGCACGCCCTACGAGCAGTGGCGCGACCCGTTCCTCGCGTGGATTACGGCGCTCCCCTTCCTCAACTACTTCATGGTCGGCTTCTCCAGCCTCGCCAACGCCGTCCGCGCCGAGCAGGCGCAGGGCACCCTCGAAAGCGTGCTGATGACGCCCATCGGCGTCCCCACGCTCATCGTCGCCAGCTCGGCGTGGAACTTCGTGCAGGCTTCGTTCCACTCGTTCCTCTACCTCTTCTTCGGGTGGGCGCTCTTCGGCGTCAGCTACCGCGGGAGCTTCCTGCTGGCGGTGCTCTTCCTGCTGCTGACGACGCTCGTGCTCGCCTCCATCGGGATTCTGTCGGCGAGCTTCGCGATGGTCTTCAAGCGCGGCGACCCGCTCGGGATGCTCATCGGCACCGGCTCGGCGCTCTTCTCGGGCGTCTTCTTCCCCACGCAGTTGTTGACGGGGCAGGCGGGCGGGGCCTTCGGCGCCGTCTCCAAACTCATCCCGACCACGCACGGCATCGACGGCATCCGCCGCGTCCTCATTCAAGGCCAGACGCTCTCCGAGACGACCGGCCCGCTCGTCACGCTCCTCGCGTACCTCGCCGTCCTGCTCCCCTTCTCGCTCTGGGTCTTCTCGCGCTCAGTCCGCCGCGCCAAGCGCGAGGGCAGCCTCATCCAGTACTGAAAGCCCCGTGCCCGCCCGGCGCGCAAAGTCTTTACGTCCCGCCGGCCCGCGATTACAATCTGCCCGGCCGAAGCAAGGGGGAGGCTGACCGCGGAACCATGACGCCATGTCCCCTACCAACGCGACCCCGCGCCGAACCCGACCGGCGGACTCGCACGCCACGCGCGACCGAAACGCCCGCCGGCCTCTCCTCTACGCGTGCGCCGTCCTCCTGACCGCCGCCCCGCTGCTCTTCGACGCGCGCGCCGCCTCCGCACGCCCGCCCCAAGGTAAGAACGTCAACGTCAACGTCAACGCCAACTCTCAGCCCGGTCAGCAGCGACAGCAGGCTTTGCTTTCGTTGAAGGCCGCCCCGCCTTCCCTCACGCTCTGCCCCGGCCGGCGCGCGTCGGTGCGCCTGACGCCGAAGCCCACCAACAGCGCGTTCATCCAACCCGGTTACAGTTGGAAGGTGAGCGGCGGCACCCTCAACGTCGGGCCAGGCTTCGCCGACTGGGATTTATCCGGGGCCAAGCCCGGCACATACACGGCCATCGTGATCGCCCAGACTTCTCAGTTGTCGGCGGTCGTGCACGTCTCGGCCGTGGCGAAAGTCACCGTCAGGGCGTGCCCCACGCCGACTCCCGACAACACGCCTACACCGCTACCCGGCACGACCGACCCGGCCAAGCCGACTCCCACGCCGACTCCCACGGCCGCCACGTCCCCGACGCCGACGCCCACTCCTTCGTCCTCCCCTTCGCCTTCCCCTTCACCCGCCGTCGCGCTCAACGCTTCGCCCACAGCGCCGCCGTCATCCTCCCCCGCCCCCGCCGCCGCGCCCGACGTTCAGGGCGCGAGCGGCAACCGCTGGTGGCTCATCCCCGCGACGGCCGTCGCCGCGATAGCGTTGGCATTCCTGTTAACGAAGCTGCTCGCGTCTAAGCTGGGGTTGGGGTTTATGAGAGACCTCGCCGGCGGGAGGTCAGGCTCACCCGACTCCGGCTCTGCCTCGACGGTAGACGAGTCGGACGTTGCGGGGACGGGGGCGGTGGTCGTCGGCGGGCTGAAGAAAACCTCCGACAAGGTTCACTGTACCGTCTTCGCCCCCGAGGCGGCCGCGCCGGGCGACCCGTTCGTCGTGCAGGTCTTCGCACACCTCGCGAAGCAGGCCGGACGGCTCGCCGCGCTCGCCGCCAAAGCGCAAGAGTCGGCCGAGGGGCAAGGCTCGGCGGCACTCTCCGGGCCGGTCGCGCGCGGCACTGAGATAACTTTCAGGCTCAGGATGGAAGGGCTGAAAGTCCGCGAGCCGAAGAAGTCGCTCGTCTGGGACGGCGAGGTCAACGGCGTCCAGTTCGCCGTGGACGTGCCCGAAGACTTCGGGCGGACGAACGTGCGCGGCGAGGTGAGAATCTACTACGGCGAAGGCAAGGCGCCGGTCGGCGAGATCATGTTCATGTTCAAGGTCGCCCGCGACGCCGGGGCGGCGCGCGCGCCGCACGCCCCGGCCGCGCCGCCGCAGAGGCACACGCGTTACACGCACGCCTTCGTCTCCTACTGCTCGAAAGACCTCGACAAGGTTCTGCTCGCGGTGCGCGGGCTGCGCGAAGGCTGGGAGCAGGAGGGCATGACGTACTTCCTCGACCGGCGCGCGATCAGGCCGGGCGAGAGCTGGCGCGCGGCCATCAAGACGAACCTCGACAGGTGCGACCTCTTCGTCCTCTTCTGGTCGTCGGCGGCGCAACTCTCGGGGGAGGTCAAAAAGGAGATCGACTACGCGCTCGCGCGCAAAGGGGGCGGCGACGACAACCCGCCCGCCATCGAGCCGTTCACCATCGAAAAGCCCGTCCCCGTGCCGCTCCCCGCAGGGCTGGAGACGCTGCACTTCGGCGACGAGCTGCTCAACTACATGGGCGGCGCCAAAAATCCCTGACCCGGACTCGCCGCGCCGCGCGCGTTACCTCCCGCGCCGCCCCTCGCGCTATCATCGGTGCGGGGACACCATGCGAGTCTGCTACACGCCGCGATACTACGCCGACATCGGCGAGGGGCACGTCTTCCCCATCCGCAAGTTCGAGCTGGTGCGCGACCGTCTGGTCGCCGAAGGCACGCTCGCGCCCGCCGAGATTTACGAGCCGCGCGAGGCGGCCGTCGAGGACGTGCTGCTCGTCCACACGGAGGACTACGTGACGCGTCTGCGCGCGGGCGCGCTCACCCCGCGCGAGGTGAGGCGGCTGGGGCTGCCGTGGTCGAAGGCGCTCGTCCGGCGCTCGTTTCTCGCGACGGCGGGGACAATCGCGGCCGCGCGCTTCGCGCTCGCCGAAGGCGTCGGCGCGAACCTCGCCGGCGGCACGCACCACGCCTTCCCCGACCACGGCGAGGGCTTCTGCGTCCTCAACGACGTGGCCGTCGCCGCCCGCGTGTTGCGGAGGGACGGGCTCGCCGGGCGCTTCGCCGTCGTAGACCTCGACGTGCACCAGGGCAACGGCACCGCGCACGTCTTCGCCGAAGACCCGTCGGTCTTCACCTTCTCGATGCACGGCGCGAAGAACTACCCGCTCTTCAAGCTCCGCTCGACGCTCGACGTGGAGCTGGCCGACGGCACGGCGGACGAAGAGTATCTCGGGACGCTCGCGCGCCACCTCCCGCGCGTCTTCGCGCACGCGCCAGACCTCGTCTTCTACCTCGGCGGCGCAGACCCTTACGCCGGGGACAAGCTCGGCCGCCTCTCGCTCTCAATCGCGGGCCTGCGCGCGCGCGACGAGATGGTGCTCTCGGAGTGCCGCGCGCGCGGCCTGCCCGTCGTGACCGTCATGTCGGGCGGCTACGCCGCCGACATCCATGACACGGTCGAGATTCACTGCAACACCGTCCGCGCGGCGAAGGCGATATTTGACCGGGTAGGCAGGTCGGCGCCGACCGCTATATAATCCGCTTCCGCATGAGAGTCATCTGGAGAATCATTAAGACCGGCGCGCTCGTCCTGCTCGCGCTCTTTACGATCTTCGTCGTCTACGAGGTGTTCACGTTCCCGCGCGTGGCCGACCTCCAGACGAAGAACCCCGAGACGACGAGCATGATCGAGACGCGCCTGAAGGAGGCGCGCGAACAGGGGCGCGAGCCGAAGCGCGTGCAGCAGTGGGTGCCGCTCTCGCGCATCTCGCCGAACCTCCAGCGCGCGGTGCTCGCCGGCGAGGACTCGAACTTCGTCGCGCACGACGGCTTCGACTACGAGGCCATCCAGAGGGCTTGGGAGGCCGGGCAGAAGGAGGCCGAGCGCGAGGCGAAGCAGGAGCACGACGAGGAGTCCGCGAACTGGTTCCCGGACCTCTCCAAGTTCCGCCGCGGCGGCTCGACCGTCTCGCAGCAGCTCGCCAAGAACCTCTACCTCTCCTCGGAGCGCACGGCCGCGCGTAAGGTCAAGGAGGCGGCCATCACCTACTTCCTCGAACGCTCGCTCTCGAAGTGCCGGATTCTGGAAATCTACCTCAACGTCATCGAGTGGGGCGACGGCGTCTACGGGGCAGAGGCCGCCGCGCAAGTTTACTTCCGCAAGCCCGCCGCCAGCCTCTCGCCGCAGGAGGCCGCCTTCCTCTCGGCGATGATCCCCAGCCCGCTCAACGTCTTCAACCCGCAGAAGAACCTCCGCCGCGTCCAGCGCCGCCAGCGCGTCATCCTCCGGGGCATAAACTCGGTGAGACTGCCGCAATGTTGAGGCGGAAGTAGACAGTAGTCAGTAGAAAGAGAGGCGGCGCGCCCGGCTGATGACCGGGACGCGCCGCCTTCGTTTTCCTACTGACTACCGTCTACTGTCTACTTACAAAGCGAACTCGCGCGCGAGGCGGAGTTCGGCCTTGCGCAGCTCGTAGCGGCCGCGGCCGAGGTTGCCGTCGGGCTTGAGGGCGAGGACGACGAAGTATTCGGGCGAGAACATGCGCGCCAGTATCCGCGCGTGCTCGAAGTGGACGAACAGCTCCTGCGTCGCGCCGAGGCCGGTGTTGGTGCCGGCGCGCATGGCGCTGCGGACGAGCGAGGTCACCTCGGCCGCCGCCACGTCCATGTTGGCGTCGCTCCCCTCGGGCAGGAAGACGCGCTCGACCGCGATGCCGTCCATCCCCATGATGAGAGCGCCGGTCGCGCCCTCCGTGCTTTCGACGATGTCGGTGAGTGCCTGCTTGAACATCTCTGGTGGCTCCTCCTTTACAGGCGCGGCGGGCTGGCCGGCTGGGGCTCGGTCGTCGTGGTGGTCGTCGCGGCCGGCTGGATGATGATGGGCGCGGGCGACTGCTGCTGCTGCTGCTGCGGGCCGGCGGGGACGGACGTGGCGGGCGTGTTCGTCATCGGGTTGCCGAGCGGGACGGGCTGCGGTATCTGCACCGAGCGCGTGCCCGTCGCGGGCTCCGCGTCGATGCGGCGGCCCTGGTAGTCGGGGCGGTAGATGCGCGGCGTGATGAAGAAGAGAATCTCGTTGGTGCTGCGCGAGATGGCCTTGCGCTTGAAGAGGTTGCCGAGCACGGGGACGCTCGCCAGCCCCGGCGTGCGGGTCTGCGTGTCGTTCTCGCGGTCGTTCAGGACGCCGCCGACGACCGTCGTGCCGCCGTCGGGCACGAGCACTTCGGTCTGCATCCGCTGGGTGTCGATGCCGGGCGTGCCGAGCGCGTTGACCGTGGTGTTGACCGTGTTGTTCTCCATCGTCACGCGGAGGATGACCGTGCCGGCGTCGGTGATCTGCGGCGTGATGGAGAGGCGCAACGGGACGGAGACGAACGTCGTCGTGAAGATGGCCGCGCCGCCGTTGCCGCCCACCTGCGGGGTGACGACGGGAATCTGCGCGCCGCTCTCGATCTGCGCCGAGCGGTTGTTGAGCGCGGTGACGCGCGGGGTGGCGACGACCTTCAACTGCCCCTTGCTCTCGGCCGCCGTGATGAGCGCGCCGATCTGCGCGGTGCCGAAGATGCCGGTCGTCAGCCCGATGACGGTCGTCGGGTTGGCCGCGCCGAGGCCGGGCGACGCGCCGGTCGTACCGGGCAGGCCGCCGGGGATGCCGCCGGGGTTCAGACCCGTCGCCGGGTTCGGGAAGTTCTCGAAGGTGATGCCCGCGCCGCGCCGGTTGTTCAGGAGGGCGGCCGAGAGTTGGACGCCGAGGTCGCGGCTGAAGCTGCGGGTGGCGAGTACGATGCGCGTCTCGATCTCGACCTGCGGCTCGGGCTGGTCGAGGAGCTGGACGAGGCGGCGGATGGCCTCGATGTTCTCGCGCACGTCGGTGATGATGAGCGTGTTGCTGCGGCTGTCAACCTCGATGCCGCCGCGGCGCGAGAGCCTGCGGGCGATGATCGGGAGGATGCCGGAGTCGCCGCCCGAGCCGGCGCCCGCCGCCGACGAGCCGCCGCCGACGAAGGCGTCCGCGCCGGCCGAGGCCGAGGCGAGCGAGCCGGAGGCGCGCGCGTAGTTGAGCCGGACGAACTCGGTGACGAGCGGCTGGTTGAGGAGCTGCGCGTCGCGCAAGTTGGTGCGCGCGGCCTCCTCCTCGGCGCGAATCTTGGCCTCGTCCTTGAGCACGACGAGCGTGACGACGCGGAGGATGTTGCCGTTGACCTCGATGCCGAGGCGGTTGGCCTTCAGGATCGAGTCGAGCGCGAAGTTCCACGGCACGTCCGTCACGTTGATGGTCACGGGGACGCGCTGGACGGATGAATCGACGACGAAGTTCACGCCGTACTGCTCGGTGATGTAGTTGAGGATGTCGCGGATGTCGGCGTTGACGACGTTGAGGTTGATCGGCTCGCCGACGAAGCCGGGCTGGCCGTACTGCGCGCCCTGCGTGGTCTGCGACGCCTGCGAGGGGTTGCTCATGGGCGTCGGCGTCGGGCGCGCCTGCCCCGCGTCGGCCGCGGGCGAGTCATTCGCCTCGCCCGGCAGGAGTTCGATGACGAGGTGGCGGCCTTCGAGGCGCGAGCGGTCGCGCGCGGGCGCGCGCAGCTCGACCTGAAGGCTGGCGACCGGCTCGGCGCCGCGCAAAGATTGCTTGACCGTCAGACCCTCGACCAGGGGCGAGGAGACGCCGTAGGCGGGCGAGAGCTGCGAGCCGTCAACGCCCGGAAGCTCGACGACGATGTGGCGCGCGTCGGGGCGGCGGACGGTGTAGGCCATCGGGGCCGTGGCCTCGATGGTGATGAGCGTGGACGCGCCGGAGGTGACCGCGCGCACGGAGGTGGCGACGAGCGGCCTGCCAGCCGCCGCGCCGACGGGGCTGGAGCCGAGTGCCAGAGGGCCGAGCGTCAACACGGCGAGGAGGACGAGCGCGCCTCTTCGGGCCGTGGCCGCGGATGGGATTTTGGTGTGTGACATTTTCATCTTCCTTCGAGGGCACCGCCGGGCGCCGGGAGCCGCCACGCGCTAACGCTCGTACGAGTCGGCGGCCTTCTCGGAAAGCCGCCTCGTCTTCAAGCGCGCGCCGCACAACGCAGCTCCGCCGCCGGCCATGTTGTCAAAAAGTGTCGCCGCGGGGCGCGGCCGGACGGGTTGCTTCACCTCCGTTCGAGACTGGCGGGACGAGGTTTGCGGGGTCGGTCAACGTGCGGGGCGCGCGGGGCGCGGCCGGCGGGCCTTTAGGGCTTGGCCTGCGGGCCGGCGTCCTGCGCTTCGGCGCCGCCCTGCTGCGGGGCGGGCTGCTGCTGTTGCTGCTGCGCGCCGGAGCCGGCGAGCGCCTTGAGGGCTTCGACGAGGACTGAGAGTTCGGACTTCTTCTCGGCGGCGGCGGCGGGCGCCGACGGCTCGGCGCGCTGCGCGGTCAGGGAGTCGGCGGCCGTGGGCTGCCGGAGCACCTTGGTCTCGACGGCCACGTCGGTGCGGCCGTCAGTCCAGCGCGTCTGCTTGCGGAAGACGAGGCGCGTCTCCTCGATGGCGACGAGCATCCCGTCGAAGAACTGCTCGCCGGGGTAAACCACGTAGGAGAGGTTGATCGGCGTCGCCTCGACCATCGCGGCGTACCCGCGCGGCGTGCGGAAGATGCCGATGACCTGCACCTCGGCGAGCGTGAGCGCGGTGGTCGGCTTGGGCGCCGCCTGCCGGAGGTTCATCGCGGCCAGCTTCTGCGCCTTGTACTTCTCGATGCGCGACTGGATGGGCGGCACGCCGACGGGCGCGGCGACCTTCTTCTCGACCTTCTTCTTGAGCGCCGGCTTGTACTTCGTGAACGGGTCGCGCGGCGCGCCGCGGTAGGTGCTGCTCGCGTTCTGGGCGGGGGCCGACGCGGCCGCAGCCGCGACGAGCGCCGCCGCGAGGAGTCCCTTGAGCGTGCTGGGCGTGTGTCTGTTTCTCATAAACTCTTCCTGCGTTCCGTCTGTGAAGTCCCTTGTCGCGGGCCGCCGGGGTGGCGGCCCTCACCCCTTACTCGGCCGGCGCGGCCTTCTCGTCCTTGGCGGCCTTCCCGCCCTTCGCGGGCTTGCCCTTCTTCTCGGGCGCGGGCGGCGGCTGGAGCTTCTCGGGCGAGACGTAGTAGGCCGTCACCAGAAACTCGGCCGAGACGGTCTGCCCGTCGCTCTTCTGCCCCGCCTGCTTCGGCTTCAGCTTCGTGACCTTGAAGTCCGTGATCGAGACGATGCGCTGGTAGGAGGCCATCTGCGCGAAGAACTGGCCGATGTTGTTGTAGTTGCCCGTGACCTCGACCGAGACCGGCTTGCCCGTGTAGAAGTCCTGCTGGACTTCCTCCTTGGGCATGAACTTCCTGAGCGTCAGGCGGCCGCGCGCGCGATCCTGCACGTTCTGCAAGACCATCGTCAGCTCGCGCTGCTCGGGCAGCAGCGCCTTCAAGTCGTCGTAGTCGGCCTTGGCGCGCTCGTAGTTGGCCTTGAACTCGTTGAGGCGCTGCGAGGCGACGACCGCCCCGGCGTTGGCGCGCGCGAGCTGTTCGACCTCCGCCTCGACCTTGTGCGTCTCGGCGCGCGTCCCCGAGGTGACGAAGTACCAGAAGGCGCCGTAGACGAGGAGCGCGACGACGCCGAAGACGGCGAGGTGCATGTACCAGGGTTTCTCTTGGAGGGCATCGAGTTTGAGCATCGTTCTTGTCCTTCCGGGTTCGCCGGCCGCGTCGGGGCGGCTACTTCTTCGGGGCCTTGCCGCCCTTCTTCTGCTCGGCCTGGGGCAACGCGGCGTTCGGGCCGTACCTGCACTTGAGCTTGAACTTGAAGACCTCGGGCTTGACCGCCAGGTCTACGGGGCCGTCCGCCGGCGTGTAGTCGGCGGCGGTGACCTCGACCGTCTTGCGCTCGGCCTCGAGGCCGACGTTGACGAAGAGGCCGTCGGAGAATTCGAGGCTGCGGGCGAACTGCGTGACCGCGTACTCGTTGGGCGACTGCCCCTCGATGGTCAGCTCGCCGCCCTTCTGCTCGATGGAGTCGAGGCGGAAGTCGGGGTCTTTGGGGATGCGCGCGTTGATGTCGGAGAGGAGCGAGACCGGCCCCTGCTGCGCGGCGCGGAGCTTCTTGATGACCTCGATGCGCGACTGGATGTCCTTGAGCTTCTTCTCAAGGTCGGCCTGCTCCTTGTTGACCGCCGCCATCTGCGCCGCCACCTGCTGCTGCTTCTCCAGCTCGGCCTTCCACTTCGCCTGCGAGGCCGAGGCGCTGAAGTAGTCGAAGACCATCGCCAGGCTGAGGACGCCGCAGACGGCCGCGCCGAGCATCCAGAAGCGGGCGGCCGGGTTGGCGACCCGCTCCTCGACGACCGCGGCGCTCGACTGGTGGCGCTCGGTGACCGAATCTAAAAGGTTGACCTTGATCATTTAAGCATCCACTCCTCTCAGGGCCAGCCCGACGGCGACCGCCATCTCGGGCACGACCTCGCGCATGTACTCGGGATCGAAGCGGCGCGCGTCCACGCGTATCTGGCGGAACGGGTCGAGCCGCTCGACGGGCATCTCGAAGCGGTTGGAGAGGAACTCGGGCAGCCCCTTGAGTTTCGAGCCGCCGCCCGAGATCAGAATCTTCTGGACGCTGCCGTCGTTGTCGTCGGCCGTCGCGCGGTAGAAGTCGAAGGTCTTCGAGATTTCCAGCGCGAGCATGTCCGAGACGGACTCCATCGCGCCGTCGATGTCGGCCTCCTGCACGTTCGCGGGCGGCGCGCCGCCGCGCTTGACGGCCTCGGCCTGCTCGTAGGTCAGCCCCAGCTCCTTCTGGAGGAGCGAGGTGTACTGGTTGCCGCCGACCGAGACGTCGCGCGTGAAGACGCTGCGGACGCCGCGCAGAATGTTGATGTTCATCGTCGAGGCGCCGACGTTCAAGAGCGCGACGACCAGATTCGCGGGCGGCTGGTAGTTGACCTCGTAGCAGTTCTGCAAGGCGAAGGCGTCCACGTCGATGACCGCCGGCTGCTTGCCCGCGAGCTGGATGGCCTGCTTGAGGTTGGCGACGAAGTCGCGCTTGCAGGCGGCCATCAGCACGTGGAGCGAGTCGGCGGCCGAGCCGACGACCTGATAGTCGAGGCTCACGTCGGAAATCTCGAACGGGATGTGCTCCTCGGCGTGCCAGTCGATGGAGCCTTCCAGCTCCTCGCGCGTCATCTGCGGGACGATGATGTTCTTGACGATGACGGAGCTGCCGGAGACGCCGGCGGCCACGCGGTCGGTCTTGAACTGGTGCTTGGCGAAGACGCCGGAGATGACGCCCGAGACGTCGTTCAGCTCCATGATCTGGCCGTCAACGACGGTGTCGGGCTGGAGCCCCTCGAAGCCGAGGTTGACGAGCGAGAGCGCGCCCGGCTTGCCGGACAACTCGACCGCCTTGACCGAGCTCGAACCGATGTCCAGGCCCACCAGGCCCTTGTTGCCGAGTTTCTTTCTGAACATAGCTTATGCGTTCCTCGAAGAGCTACCCTGTCGCTGTCGGTGGATGCGGCGCAGCCGTGCGCGTGCGCGCAGGAGCCTCGCGTGGGTCGTGCGCCATTGCGGCGCTTGCGTGTTGGGCGTGACGGAGTCCATTTCTCGCGGGAGCCTTCCGCTCGCGGGGCGCGCGGGCCGTGCGTCGGTCGGCGGACTGAGGAGGGGTTTTAAGGCTGACGACTGTGCTGGAGCTGTGTGCTTCCGAAGGCGGGAGTGCGTCGCGGGCTTTGGCGTGAGCGCCGAAATGGCTCCGCTGCGGCTCAAAGAATCTCCCCTTCGGCAACCCGGCCGAGTCGAAGTTTGCGGTTCGACTCCCGTCGGCTTTGCGGCCCAAGCTCGCGCCTGGTGTGCCTTTATCGGTTGAGTTTCAAAGGCGGCCGGGCCGGGCTGCTTCGCCCCTTGCGTCTACTGCCCGCCGACCTCTCAAACGTGTTCGCCTCGTCCCTGCCCTACGGGCGGAAAGTCGGCGGAACAACTTCCACAGAAACTATAAGACAGCCGGCCAACTCTGTCAACCAGTATTTTGCTTGGTTTAACTCGCAATATTTCTTAAGTTAACTCACCTTTCAGGATTAGCCCCGGTTCTTTTCCAGAAATTTGAGACTCTCGCGTGCAGAAACATTCGCGGCGATGTTTCTTGCCTCGCGCTCTCGGCGAAAGTTAGGATGGGCGGGTATGTCCAAACTCCGGAAGGCGCTCGCCGCCGTTCTGATTCTGGCGCTGTTAGCCTTGGCGTGGCTGTGGTTTACGCGGCCGGGCCGGGTTGACATGGCGGCCTACGCCCCGGCCGACTCGATCGTCTACGCCGAGGCGAACAGCCTGCCGGAGGTCTTCGACGCCTTCACCTCTACAGACGCGTGGCGCGAGCTGGCGCCGGCGGCGGGCGTTGACGCCGCGCAGCGTTGGAAGGGTTGGCTGCCCGGCTTCGTCTCCTTCACGGGCTTGGGCCCGAGCGACGTGGTCGTCCTCTCGCGCGCGCAGGTCGCCGTCTCGGTGCTCGGCTTCCGCGCCGCCGAGGAGTCGGGCGCGACGCTCAAGCTCTCGCCGCGCGTGGCGCTCGTCGCCGAGACGCACACGAGCGAGTGGCGCGTGCGCGCGGCGGTCGAGAAGCTGGTCGGCGGCTTCGCGCGCCGCAGCATGGGCGCGCCGCCGGTCGAGCGCAAGGAGGTAGACGGCGTCCCCTTCTACACTTGGGCCGAATCGGCGGGCGCGCGGCGGAAGGTGGTGGCGGCGGTCGAGGGGAGCGTGGCGGTCGTCGGCAACGACGAGGCGGCGGTGCGCGCGTGCCTCGACGTGAGGCGCGGGGCGCGGCCGAGCCTCGCGGGCGACGAGGGCTTGAGGGAGATGCGCGGTCGGCTCGGCGGCGACGGCGCGCTGGCCTTCGGCTACGCCCCGCGCGGGAGCGTGGCGAAGGCGGCCGAAGTCTTCGCGCCTGCCCTCGTCGCCGGCGTCACGGATAACGCGTCCGTCCAGAGCTTTCTGGCGACGACGCTGCCGCAACTCTTCAACCAGACGCTCGGCGCGCTCGGGTGGAGCGCGCGCCTCGGCGGCGGCGGCATCGAAGACACCTACGCGCTGTCGCTCGCGGGCGGGATGCCGCAAAGACTTCAGGCGCCGTTCGCGACCTCGGAAGGCTTCCGCGAAGGGGCCGCGGCCCTGCTCCCGACCGACACCCACGCCGTAACGTTCTACGACTTCCGCAGCCCGGAGGACGCGTGGCGCGGGCTGAGCGCGGCGTTCTCTTCGCAGGTGGACATCCTGAGCGCGCGGCTCATCACGTCGGCGCTCGAAGGCTTGGCCGGGCCGTACGGCGTCAAAGACCCGCGCGCGTTCCTGCGCGCGTGCGGCGGCGAGGTCGCGACCGCGCGGCTCGAAGAAGAGAGCGAGGGCAAGGTGCTCGTCGCGTCGGTGCGCGACCGCGCGGCGATTCGGGCGCAGGCGCTCGCGTACCTCGGGCGCGGCGCGAGCAGCGAGCGCGTGGGCGACGCCGAACTCCTCGTCTCGAACGACCCGGATCGCGGCGCGGCCGCCTTCGTCGGCGACTTCGTGCTGACGGGCGCGGAAGGAGACGTGCGCCGCTGTCTCGACTCGCGGCAGAAGGGGCAGACGTTGCGCGAGGGCGCGTCGTTCGGGGCGCCGTCGCGCGGCCTTTTCGAGGGACCGGCGTTCGCGCGGACGCTCACCGACGAACGCGCGGCGGCGCGCTCTGTGCTCGCGCTCTTCGGGCGCAAGGCCGACGCGGCCGGGCTTGAGAAGGCTTTGGCGCGGCGCGCCTACTCCCTGTCCGAGACGCGACTCGGCGAAGGCGGCTTCGAGATCAAGACGCGCTCGTCGTTCGGCTGGTTCGGTTACTTAGTGACGCGGCCCGAGTTCGGCGCGGCGCCGCGCGGGGGCGGGCTATGAGTCGGGCGAGTTGGGGTTGAAGGGCCGTTCGGCGAGGACGGCGCGCATGTTGACCTGACCGAAGAGCGTTTCGAGGTAAGCCTCGAAGCGGTGGAGCGTGCGCGACAGATCGCCCGCCCCGCGCGCCGAGTCGATCTCTTCCGAGAAGCGTTCGATCGCCTCCCAATCCTTGTACATCAGATAGCGCTGCCCGCCCTCGCCGAAGGCCGCGAGGGCTTCGAGCACCTGCGACGCGGTCGCGCCCACGCCGTCGGCCGAGACGCCGCGCACGAGGCGGACGAGTCCCCACAGCTCGCGCCGGAGTTCGAGCGACTGTTCGAGCTTGGTCGTGAAGGAGCCGAAGAGCGCGGAGCCGTCGAGCGAAGGGTCGAAGCTCTGCGCGAGCGCGACGACCGACTGCTGGTAACAGTCGCGCAGAAGCCCGGCGGCGTTCTCGACCTTCGCGAAGAGCTGCGGCGGCTGGCGCACCGAGCACAGCCCCGTTAGTTCGTGCTCGAAAGCCTTGCGCACCTCCATCCTCACGGCGTAGGCCGTCCCGTCGAGCAGCTCGCTCGTGCCGCTCCCGACGCCCTCGACGCGCAGCGCGCGCCCCTCGATGAAGTCGAGCAGCGAGCGCGTCTCTTCGTGAACGAGCGTGAAGACCGGGAGCAGGCGCTTGAGCTGCGCGTCGCCCCTGAGCGAGAGTTCGACGAAGCGCAGCCGCGCGAGCAGCCGTGAGAAGGCACGGAAGATTTCGAGCAGGTCGTCGCCCAAGTCGTCGGGCATCAGGCCGTGCGCGAGCGCGACCAGCGGCTCCTGCAACTCGGCCGTGCTCGCGCCGTGGCCGGCGGCGACGATCAGACCCGCGGCCTCCGAACGGCGCAGCTCGCGCTCCAGCAGACTCCCGATGCTCGACCACGCCGCGAAGCCGACGGTCTGCGATTCGAGCAGCGCGTCACACAGCCTCGACACGTCCTTGAAGTTGTCGGTCAGGTCGCCGAGCGAGTCTTTCGCGCCGGCCAGCCCGAGCGCGGCCTCGCCGCCCCCGCGCGCCGGCTCTGAGGCCGGCGGCGCCTCGGCCCCGGCGGACTCTCCGGCCCCTTCGGCGAGTCCGCGCAGCGACTCGCCGCGCGCGACGCTCGCGAGCAGGTGCAGGCAGCGCAGCAGCGCGTCGCGCACGACGCCGGTCTCGCACTTGAAGCTGCGCTCGCCGATCCCGGCGCGCTCCGACTCGGTGAAGGGGTGGTTGGCCGGGTTGAAGAAACTCAGCAGCGAGCGCAGCCACACGGCGAGCTCCTGCGCGGGCGGGAACGCCTCGGGGAGTGTGGGTTGTTGGGACAGTTGGTTCACCCGTTCGGTGCCGCCCGGCGGCCGTCCGCCGCGCGCGTGCCAAACCGCGCGGCCTGATTCTAGAATGGCTGAGAGCGTGGGAGTCTGCGGGCCGTCGGCCCGAGGATGATTCTAAACAGGAAAGCGGCGGGGGGCAAAGTCATCTTTACGCCGCCGGACGCGCGGGTACATTAACGGACATTTCAGTCACTCGCATGACACGTCACACCGAGCTTCTGGTCGCCACCAACAACGCGGGAAAGGTCAGGGAGCTTTCGCAACTCCTCGCGGGCGCGCCGCTCCGCCTGCGCCTGCTCTCCGAGTTCGACGGCGTCACGGAGGCGGAAGAGACGGGGACGACCTTCGTCGAGAACGCCGTGCTCAAGGCGCTTCACTACTCCGCGCACGCGGGGCTGCTGACCCTCTCCGACGACTCCGGCCTCGCGGTGGACGCGCTCGGCGGCGCGCCCGGCGTCTACTCCGCGCGCTACGCGGGCGCCGGTGCGACCTACGCCGAGCGCATGGCGAAACTGCTCGCGGAGATTGAGGCGTCGGGCGGCGACGACCGGCGCGCGCGCTTCGTCTGCGTCATCGCCGTCGCCGACCCTTCAGACGACACGGTCGAGACCTTCGAGGGCGTCTGCGAAGGCCGCATCGCCCGCGCGCCGCGCGGCACCGGCGGCTTCGGCTACGACCCGCTCTTCATCCCCGACGGCCACGACCAAACCTTCGGCGAGCTTCCCGAACACGTCAAGCACTCGCTCAGCCACCGCGCCCTCGCGCTCGCCAAGGCCGTCCGCCACCTCCGTTCACGCCGCGCCGACTAGACACCGACTAGACATTGACTTGACCCTTGAGCGACGCGGTCTGTTAGAATGCCGACGGTCAAATGACAGAGAATTTTGTCTCACCTTGACAGCGGGGCGTAGCGAAGCCTGGTATCGCGCTCGGTTTGGGACCGAGAGATCGGGGGTTCAAATCCCTCCGCCCCGATTACCTTCCCTTTTCCATACCCGGTCAGTTAACTCCCTTTCGAGGCGACGGGTTCGTCTTCGGGTTCGAGTGTGGCGAACTCGGCGATGACCATGCGTTCGCCGGTCTCGGCGCAGCAGGACTCTTCGTCGGGCGGTGCGAAGCGGGCGTCGCCATGCCGCGGGAGCCAGAACGCGACGAGCAGCGCGAGCGCGGAGAGCGCCGTCCCCGTCCAGAAGACTTTGTGTATTGACGCGGCCATCGCTTCCTGTAGCTCGTCGAGCACGGCGGGCGGGAGCGCGGCGCGCGCCTCCGGCTCGATGAGCGCGTTCGGGTTCGAGGCCAGTTCCGCCGCGCGCTCCGGCGTCAGCGTCCCCCCCGAAGTGCGCGCGTACCCTTGTAGGTGCGAGGCGAGGCCGGCCGACAGCACCGCGCCCATGATCGCCACGCCGACCGCGCCGCCGATGGAGCGCGAGAACTGGTTGAGCGAAGTCGCGATCCCCAACTGCGTGCGGCCGACCGACTGCTGCACCGCGATGAGCAGCGTCAGCATCGTCAGCCCCAGCCCCGCGCCGATGAGAATCAGATCGACGTAGAGCCACACGCGCGGCGTCGTCCGCTGGAAGTTCGACAGCAGCGCGAAGCCGAGCGTCAGCAGCAGAAGCCCCGCCAGCGTCGTCGGCCTGTAGCCGACCCGCAGCAGAAGCCTCCCGCCGACGACCGAAAGCCCGACCCAGCTCAACATGAGCGGCGTCAAAAGCGACCCGGCCTCGGTCGCCGTCGAGCCCAGCGCGCCCTGCGCGAAGAGCGGCACGAAAGAGATGGCGCCGAACATCGCCACGCCCGCCAAGAACCCGGCGGCCACCGCGACGGTCACCACGCGGTTGCGGAACAAATCTAAAGGCACGATGGGGTCTTCGGCTCGCCGCTCGACGTAGAGGAAGACCGCGGCCAGCAGCCCCGCGCCCGCCACCAGCGCGAGGTTGCGCGCCGAGGCGAACTCGCGCAGCGTCGCGCCGCCCTCGACCAGCCCGAGCATCAAAAGCGTGATCGACGCCATCAACAGCGCCGCGCCCGCGTAGTCGATAGAAGGGCGCACGGTGCGCTTCGGCTCCTTCAGCGCGAGCTGCATGATGACGGCGGCGAGGATGCCGAAGGGCACGTTGATGTAGAAGACCCAGCGCCAAGAGAGCTGGTCGGTGATGAAGCCGCCGACGATGGGGCCGATGACGCTCGAAATCCCCCACACGCCGCTGAAGAACGCCTGCATCCGCGCGCGCTCCTCGACCGTGTACACGTCGCCGATGATCGTCATCCCGAGCGGGATGAGCGCGCCCGCGCCCAAGCCCTGTATCGCGCGGAAGGCGATGAGTTGCGTCATCGACGCCGACAATCCCGAGAGCACCGAGCCGAGGAGGAAGATTGCGATGCCGAGTTGGAAGAAGAGGCGGCGCCCGTAGAGGTCGGAGAGCTTGCCCCAGACCGGCACCGTCACGGTCGAGGTGATGAGGTAGGCCGAGAAGACCCAACTGTAGTGGCTGAGGCCCCCGAGCGAGGCGATGACCGTCGGCATCGCCGTCCCCACCACGGTCGCTTCGAGCGCGGCCAGAAACATCCCCGTGATGACGCCGAGCGTCACCGCCAGTCGCCTGCGCGAAGACATCGAAAGCGTCGGCGCGCCCTCTTCTAAAACATGACTTTCCATAAAGCGGCGATGATACTACGCGGCGCGGCGCGGCAGTGTGCGCCCTGCTTTGAGATTGTGGGACAAAAGATTCACCGCGAAGCTTCGCCGCGGCGTCGGCGCGCCAAAAGCCCTACGTGACGACCGTCGGCTCGTCGGTGCCGAAGCGCTCGCGCAGGCGCAGCATCTCGCGGACGCCGCGCGTGAGCGGGCCGAGGACTTCTCCCACGTCGCTCGCGCCGCCGTCGTCGCGGTAGCGTTCGAGGTAGACGCGCAGCGTCGCGCCGGCCGTGCCCGTCCCCGACAGACGCAAGACCGCGCGCGAGCCGTCTTCGAGGAAGATGCGCACGCCCTGCCGCGAAGTCGTGCTTCCGTCCACGGGGTCTGTGTAGGCGAACTCGTCCGCGCGCTCGACGCGGCTGCCGGCGAGCGGCGTCCCCGCGAGGTTCGACAGGCCCTCGGTCACGCCCGACATCATCTCGGCGGCGGCCGCCGCGTCGAGCGCCTCGTAGTCGTGACGCTGGTAGTAGCTCCGCCCGAACCTGCGCCAGTGGTCGCGCACGACCTCCTCGACCGACTTCCCCGTCTTCCCCAGAATCGAGAGCCAGCACAGGACGGCCCACAGCCCGTCCTTCTCGCGGACGTGGTTCGAGCCGGTGCCGAAACTCTCCTCGCCGCAGACGGTCGCCAGCCCCGCGTCCAGAAGGTTCCCGAAGAACTTCCAGCCGGTCGGCGTCTCGTAACACTTAATCCCCAGCGCCTCGGCGACGCGGTCAACAGCCGTGCTCGTCGGCATCGAGCGCGCCGCACCGGCCAGCCCCTCGCGGTAGCCGGGGATGCACTCGCGCGCGTGCTCGGCGATGACGGCCAGCGAGTCGCCCGGCGAGACGAAGAAGTCGCGGCCGAGAATCAGATTGCGGTCGCCGTCGCCGTCACACGCCGCGCCGAAGTCGGGCGCGTCCCGGCCGCTCAGGCGCAGGACGAGTTCCGCCGCGTGGACGAGGTTCGGGTCGGGGTGGTGGCCGCCGAAGTCCGGCAGCGGCGTCCCGTTCAAGACCGTCCCCGCCGGCGCGCCCAAGCGGCCTTCGAGAATGTGCGTGGCGTACGGGCCCGTCACCGCGCTCATCGCGTCGAAGAGCATCCGGTGCCCCGAGGCGAAGTATTCGCGCAGGGTGTCGAAGTCGAACAGCTCCTCCATCACCGCCGTGTAGTCTTCGAGCGAGTCGATGACGACGACCTCGGTCTCGCCGACGCTGACGCTCCCCTCGCGTTCGAGGTCAACGTCCGGGTGTTCGAGCGTGAGGTAGCGCGTGAGCTTCTGCGTCTCGGCGTAGACGCGCTCTGTGACCGACTCGGGCGCGGGGCCGCCGTTGCGCGTGTTGTACTTGATGCCGAAGTCTTCGTCGATGCCGCCGGGGTTGTGGCTGGCCGAAAGCACGAGGCCGCCGAAGGCTTGGCGGCGGCGGATGACGGCCGAGACGGCGGGCGTCGAGAGGATGCCGCCGCGCCCGACGAGCAGGCGGCCGAACCCGTTGGCCGCCGCCATGCGGATGATGACCTGTGTGGCCTCGCGGTTGTAGAAGCGCCCGTCGCCCCCGACCACGAGCGTCTCCTTACGGAAGTCGCCGCCCGCGTCGGCGCGCACGGCGTCGAAGACCGACTGGACGAAGTTCTCCAAGTAGCCCGGCTGCATGAAGACGCGCGTCTTCTTGCGTAGTCCCGAAGTGCCCGGCCGCTGCCCCTCGAAGGGACTCGTCCGGACGGTCTGCACGGTTCCCCCGCGAAATGGAGTCAAGGCTCGCAACCCCCAGTTTATTGATGAAAATCGCTTTGGCGACAGTGTATTCCCTTCTCGGGCGGGAGGCAAAACATCCACACAAAAATAGGCTCGCGGCTTTAGGCGGTGTACGGTTTGAGGGCTACACGCTCTTTATAGGCACTTTTCCACAACTTTTTTCGAAAAATCGCAAAAAAGAGCCAATTTTCCGAGACGCAAAGCGGCCGTGTGTGATATATGTCCTGACGCAAGCTTTTTGATTTCTTCCCGAATTTTCAGGAGGTAGGGCACAACAAAATGGCGTCGAAAGCAGGCAAGAAGCGCATGTCACAGTCCGAAGTGATCAACCACTTCGCCGAGAAATTCGACCTCAAGCGGGCGCAGGTGAAGGAGCTTTTCGAGGAGCTTTCCAACCTGGCCTCCGACGAGGTCAAGTCGAACGGCGAATTCGTGCTCCCGGGCTTCGGCAAGATGGTTCTCTCCGAGCGCAAGGCTCGCGAAGGCCGTAACCCTCAGACGGGCGAGACGATCCAGATTCCGGCCAAGACGGCGCTCAAATTCCGTCTGAGCAAGGGCCTCAAGGACTCGGTCGTCCCCAAGAAGTAGGCCGACGGCTCCCGAACTTCAGTCATACTTCTCCAGATACCCGAAAAGATCGCCGGCGGGTTTTGGCAGGCTATTTTTGCCTTCCGATTTCGCCGGCGTCTCTTCGTCCCCGGACGCCCACGCCGCCGCCACACACGCGGGCGCGCTGCCCCTACAAGTTCAAGCACCTATCGTCTTTACTGACAGACACTTAATCCACCTTCTCAGCCCCCGCTCGGACGCCCCCACCGACCGCTGCGGACGCCCCCAATTCCATTGAAAAAACTTCTGGCAATCTAAATAATTTCAATGTAGAATGCGTTTTTCTTCTAGCCCCCTTTTCCCCTACAGGGTTGTGGTGCTTTACAAACGGCGGGCTGGATTGTGTGAAAATTCGGGGAATGTAACGGATTCGCATCCCTTCAAACCCCGGATGCATCTAAATTGTCATCAATACAGAGCCCTCCGTCCGAGACAGATTTTCGGGGGCCCGAAAAAATAAGGAGCTGAGGAAAAGTGATTGCTACCGAGAGATTTCCGCTGGCAGAACGGCTGAAGATGATCGACCACATCCAGGCGCGCCGTTACTCCAAGCTGGGTGGACCCGCCCTCGACATCGCGACCGAGGGGATTATCCGCCACCTGCGCGCTTGTGACCGCATGGACGTTAATCCGGACGTTGCCGCCGTCCGCGAGATCATCGACGACGCCCTCAACGGCCGCCGCGTCTTCGCCGAGACCTTTAACAACGCTGCCTGAAACGGCTTTCAGCAGCCTTGCCCTAAGAAATATGGGAATGCCGCCGTTTAAACAACGGCGGCATTCCCTTTTTTACCCGAAAGATTTCACGGCGGACGCGGCGGGAATCCCGAGCGGGGCTTCACGCAAGTCGTTGACGGAGCAGGAGCTGCTGTATCGCGAGGACGCTGATGGCGTCGGTGATCTCGCCCGTCTCGACCATCCCGAGCGCCTCCTTCATGCCCACGCGCCGCACCTGTAGCCTTTCCGTCCCTTCGGGGCGCCGCTCGCCCTGCTCAAGCCCTTCGGCCAGAAACCAGACCGCCAACTCGTCCGAGACCGAGTTCGAGAGGTGCGCCTCGCCCATCTTCGTCCAGCGACTCGCGCGCAAGCCCGTCTCCTCTTCCAATTCCCTCCGCGCGGCCTGCACCGGGTCTTCGCCCACGGGGCAGCCGCCCTCGGGTATCTCCCACGAATACCGTTCGAGCGGGTAGCGGTATTGACCGACGAGGTAGAGCATCCTGTCCTCGACCGCGAGGACGCCGACGGCGACGTTCTTGAAGTGAACGACGCCGTAGATTCCCGGCAGCCCGTCGGGGCGCAACACCTCGTCCTCGCGCACGCGTATCCAGGGGTTGTCGTAGACGACCCGCGTCGAGATTTTCTCCCAGGGGTTGTCGAATTCTTCGGCGCTCATTGAGGGAGGTTGACGTTCAGGACGACGCCTCGGGCTCTGCGCGAAGCTGGGACTGCTCTTCGAGGAGCGTGTCGCGTTCGGGCGGTCGCGTCTTGTGGTCGTCGGCCTGGCGGAGCACGTCGAGAAGCGCGAGCGTGATGGCGACGATGACGGGGCCGAGGACGATGCCGAGGACGCCGAAGACCTGTAGGCCGCCGAGCACCGAGAAGAAGACGAGCAGCTCGTGCAGGCGCGTCCTCTCGCCGACGAGCTTCGGCCGCAGGAAGTTATCGACGCTGCCGATGACAAGCCCGCCCCAGACGGCGAGGATGAGCGCCTTGGGCCAGTGGCCGGTGACCGCCAGGAAGATGGCCGCCGGCACCCAGACGATGAAGGCGCCGAGCATCGGGATCATCGAGAGGAAGATCATCACGACGCCCCACAGCAGCGGCGACGGCAGCCCCAGCACCCAGAAGGCCAGCCCGCCGAGCACGCCCTGAATGACCGCGATGACGAGCACGCCGTAGACGCTCGCCGAGATGACCTCGCCCGTCCGGTCGAAAATCTCGCGCGCCTTGCTGTCGCTCAGCGGCACCATCTCGTAGGCGGCCGCGCGCAGACGCTCGCCGTCGCGGAAGAGGTAGTACATCGTGAAGATGACGAAGAAGACCTCGACGACGAAGCCCACGAAGCCGCCGACGAAGCCGAGCGTGCGCGAGGCTATCGCGCCGCTGAGGCCCTCCAGCCGCTCGGAGATGAACTTCTGCGAGTCGAGCTTACTCAGGTCAAAGTATTGCCCCAGCCAGCGCACGACGGGGCCGAGGTAGGGGGAGTTCGGGTCAAGCAGCCCGGCCGCCGCGGCCGCCGCGCCGCCGCCCGTCTCGCCCTCCTTCGGCTTGAGCATCTGCGCGAAGCTCGCCAGCTCGTTGCCGACGGCGAAGGTGAGCAGCGTGAGCGGGACGAGGATGACGACGATGACGAGCAGGCAGGAGAGCACGGCGCTCCAGCCGGGGCTCCCGACGCGCGCGAGTATGCGTTTGTGGACGGGGAAGAAGACGATGACGAGGACGATGGCCCAGAGCACGACCTCGACGAACGGTTGCAGCATCGACCAGCAGAGGTAGAGCGCCACCGCGGTCGCCGCCAGCAGCCCGAACCAACGCACCTGCCTGCCCCTCGGCTCAGCCCACTCTCCCATAGTCCGCACACTCTACCACAGCCCCGCGCCCCCGCTTTTTCAAAATCACGTCGCGGCCCGTCTTCGAGTTATCACGCAGCCTGAGTAATTTTGTCGGCAAAGATGCGCGTGCTAACATTCAGCCGCGACAGGCGCGCTCCCGTAGCTCAGTCGGATAGAGCATCTGCCTTCTAAGCAGAGGGTCGCTGGTTCGAGTCCAGCCGGGGGCATTCGGGGTGGCCGGCCGCGTCGTACGCGCGCCGGCCAACTTGTCAGCGCGCGGGGGCGGTTGGTAGTATGAGTCTTCCGTTCGCTTCCCCCTTCGTGGCGGCTATAGCTCAGTTGGTTAGAGCGCCTGACTGTGGATCAGGAGGTCGCGGGTTCGAGCCCCGCTAGCCGCCCCACCAACTTCTTTTATGGGCCGCGTGCCCGCACGTTCTACGTCACACTCTTTTACAAAAGGCTTCCTCGAAGATGAAAGTGCCGCAGTTCACACTCTTCGGTTTCAGGCGACCGCGCGAGGTCGTCGGGGCGGCGCTCGGCAAGCTGGAGAAGACGGTGATGGAGGAGGTCTGGCGGCGCGGTCGCGTCAGCGCCAGCGACATCTTCCGCGCCTTCGGCGAGCGCACCGCCTACACGACCTGGATGACGACGCTCGACCGGCTCTTCAAGAAGGGGCTGCTCGCGCGCGAGAAGGAGGGGCGCGCCTACCTCTACTCGCCGCGCGTCACGCGCGAGGAGTTCGAGCGCGGCGTGGCCGAGGACGTGCTCGGCGACCTGCTCGACAGGAGCGGCGGGGCCGAGCCGCTGCTCGCCTGCATCGTGGACGCGGTGAGCGATCACGACCGCGCGCTCTTAGACGAACTGCACCGGCTGGTCGAGGAGAAGAGGCGCGAGCTGCGCGGACGGGAGTGAACGGCCTTGTATCTGCTGCTCGGGACATGCCTGGCCCTCTCCGCGCTCCTCGCGCTCAACGCCTTCGCCTCGGCGCTGGCCGGGCTTGTCTGGCGCTCGCTCGCGCCGCGCGTCGCGCATAAGCCCGCCGCCGTGCGGGCGCGGCTGCTGTTCGCCCTGCGCGTGTCGCCGCCGCTGCTGGCCGCCGCGCTGGTCTTCGCGCTCCTCCTCCCGGCCTACCTCCTGCACGAACCGCACGACACCGGGGAAGAAGTCGGGCCGAAGCTCTTGGCGCTCGCCGCCGTGTCGGCGGCCGGGGTGCTTCTGGCCTTCTGGCGCGTCGCGCGGACGTGGCTCGCGACGCGGCGGCTCGTGCGCGACTGGCTGCGCCACTCTGAGCCGTTCGAGGCCGCGGGCGTCAGCGTCCCGGCCTACCGGATGCGACACCGCTTCCCCGTCATCGCGGTCATCGGCGTGCTGCGGCCGCGCCTGTTCATCGCCTCGCAACTTTTCGACGCGCTCACGGACGGCGAGCTTAAGTCGGCGCTGGCGCACGAGCGCGGGCACGTCGCGGCGCGCGACAACCTGAAGCGCGCCTTGCTCCAGGCCGGGCAGGACGCGCTGCTGCTGCTGGCGCCGCTCGGGCGCTCTCTGCGGCGCGAGTGGCAGAACGAGTCGGAGCTGGCGGCAGACGAGTTCGCGGCCGCGGGCGGCGCGGCGTCCGCGCTCGACCTCGCCTCGGCGCTGGTCAAAATCTCGAAGCTCATTCCCGCCGGCGCGACGCCGACGCTGCCCGCGGGCGCGCACCTGCTCGGCGACGCCGACAAAGACGGCCTCTCGCGCCGCGTGCGCGCGCTGCTGCGCCTCGCCTCGTCGCCCGAGGGCGCCCGCACATCGGGGCGGCTACGCTCTTTGCGCCCGCTGCGGGCGGCGCTGTGCCTCTGTCTCTGCGCCGCGGCCGCGCCCCTGCTCACGCACACGGAAGTCCTGCGCGCCACGCACGACGCCATCGAGCGCGTCGTCGAGCACCTGAGGTAAGTCCCGCGCGGTCGCCTTCAAATTCCCTCTCATTCCCCGAAGCGTCGCGACTACGGCCCCTGGTAGTAGCTGGCCGGAACGTTTAACTTGAGTCGTTCGGACAGGCGTTCCGTCTTCACGAAATCAGTCAGCCGAGCCGCCTTTCTGCCGGGCGTGCCCGCCGGGGCGCGGCCGCGTTCGGCACGGCTCCGCCGCCACAACCGAGTTCACACGGAGAGTTTCCAGATGAGGATGATAGCGAGGCCGTTAACAATCTGCCTGTGCGCGCTGCTCGCGTGCGCGGCGCCGTCGCAGGCGCTCGGGCGTCAGGGGTCGCAGGGCGTCGTCGAGGGCACGGTCGCCGACGCCTCGGGCGGGGCGCTCGCGGGCGCGCGTGTCTACCTCATGGACGCGCGGCAGGCGTTGGTCGCGGCGGGCGAGACGGCGGCCGACGGGCGCTTCCGGCTCGAACGCGTCGCGCCGGGCACGTACCTGCTGCGCGTCGCGCGCAGGGAGTTCTCGACGCGGCGCGTGCCCGTCGAGGTCTCGGCCGGCCAGACGGCGACCGTCGCCGTCACGCTCGAAGTCGAGACGCTCGCCGAACACGTCACCGTGACGGCCGAGGCCGGCCAGGTCACCGACGCGCGCAACACCGCGCAGCCGCTCAACGTCATCCCCGAGGAGGAGATCATCCAGCGCGCGCCCGAGGTCGTCGCGCAGGTGGTGGACGAGGAGCCGGGCGTCAACTTGCAGCGCACGAGCCCTTCTCTGAGCGCCGTCTTCGTGCGCGGGCTGACCGGAAGGAACGTCGCCGTCTACGTGGACGGCGTGCGCTACACGACGAGCGCGCAGCGCGGCGGCGTCGGCACCTTCTTCAGCCTGATCGAGCCTTCGAGCCTTGAGACGGTCGAAATCCTGCGCGGGCCTAACAGCTCGCAGTACGGCTCGGACGTGCTCGGCGGCGTCGTCAACTTCATCTCGCAGGCGCCCACCTACGGCGGCGCCGACGGCGAGTGGCACGGCAACGCGAACGTCTTCTACACGTCGCCGACCAACGGCTTCGGCGGTAACACCCTGTTCACCTACGGCACGCGCAAGTACGGCGCGCTGCTCAACTTGAACGCGCGCCGCATCAACCGGCTCCGCCCCGGCGCGGGCCTCGACACGCACGCGGCGGTGACGCGCTTCCTCGGCATCCCCTCGGACGTGCTCGGCGAGCGCCTGCCCGACACGGCGTTCACGCAGTACGGCGGACTGCTCCGCGCCAGCCACAACCTTAACGACACGACGCAGCTTCAACTGAGCTACGCGCGCAACCAGCAGGACGGCGGGCGCCGCTACGACCAACTCGCGGGCGGCGACGGCAACCTCATCGCCGACCTGCGCAACCTGATGGCCGACATGTTCTACGCGCGCGTCGTCAAACAGGACTTGGGCTTCTTCGACGACGGGCAGTTCACCTTCTCCTACAACGGGCAGCGCGAGGAGCGCGTCAACCAGGGCGGGCAGGGCAACCCCGTCGGCGACATCACCAACCAGCGCGAGCGCACCAACGTCCTCGGCTTCAACTTCCACGTCGATAAGCGGCTCGGCGAGCGGAACACGCTCACGCTCGGCTCCGACATCTACCGCGACAAGATCAGCGCGCCGGCCTTTACGACCAACGGCGTGACGAGGGCCGTGACTCCCTCGCGGCCGCGCATCCCCGACGGCGCGCGCTACCTCTCTTACGGCTTCTTCGCGCAGGACGTGTTGACGGCCGTCCCCGACCGCCTGCGTCTGAGCGGCGCGGTGCGCTACAGCGTCGCGTCCTACAAGTCGCGCGCCGAGAACGCGCCGGTCGTCGGCGGACGCCCGCTCTTCCCCGACGACAGCGCGCGCTTCGCGGCGTTCTCGGGTCGCATCGGCGCGGTCGTCAACGTCGGCGGCGGCTTCGACATCGCCGGGAAGTACGTGCGCGGCTTCCGCGCGCCGAACACGACCGACCTCGGCATCATCGGGCTGGTCGGCACCGGCTTCGAGGTTGACGCGGCGACGGCCGCCGCGCTCGGCGGCTTCGTCGGGACGACGGCCGGCCCCGACGCGGTCTCCTCCGGCATCCCCGTCACGCGCCTCGGCCCCGAGAAGAGCGACAGCTTCGACCTGAGCCTCCGCTACACGCACGCGCGCCTCCGCGCCGAGTTGACCGGCTTCACGAACAAGCTCACCGACGTTTACTTCGACCAGGCGCTCGTCCTGCCGCCGGGCGCGGTCGGCCAATTTCTCGGGAGCGAGCAGATCGTCAGGCAGACGGCAAGCGGCCTCGTCTTCGTCGCCGCCGCCACCAACCCCGTGCTCGTCCGCGTCAACTACGACGACGCGCGCTTCAACGGCGTCGAGTTCGACATGGACGCGCGCCTCTCGCGCGACTTCGCCGCCACCGGCAACTTCACCTACATCCGCGCCTACAGCCTGCTCAACGGGCTGCCGCCGAACGTCGAGGGCGGGGTGCCGCCGGCCACCGGCTTCGTCTCGCTGCGCTACCAGCCGCGGCCTTCGTCGCGCTTCTACGTCGAGCCGTACGCGATTCTCGACGCGCGGCAGAACCGCCTCTCGTCGCTCGACCTTTCAGACCGCCGCACGGGCGCCCCGCGCTCGCGCGCGCAGATACAGAACTTCTTCCGGCGCGGCGCCTGCGTGCGCGGCGTGACGACGCCGGGCGCGTCGGGCTGCGGCTCGGCCGGCGGCATCCTCGTCGCGACCGGCGAGACGCTGGCGCAGGTGCAGAACCGTCTGCTGCCCATCGGCGCCACCATCAACGGCGTGACGGTCGTCAACAACGACACGGCCGTCCCGCTCTTCCCCTACCTCCCCGGCTACGGGCTGGTCGGCTTGCGCGGCGCCTTCCGCTTCGGCGAGCGCTCGGAGGTCTTCTTCGACTTCGAGAACATCGCCGACAAGCAGTACCGCGGCATCAGTTGGGGCGTTGACGGCGCGGGGCGTGGAATCACCCTGCGTTACCGCTACAAGTTCTGAGGCCGAGGGCGCCGCAACGTGATTAACGAAAAAATGCAATGACAAACGCGGCCGCGCTGTTCTATATTTTAAGGGCGCTCTGATTTTTCAGAGCGCCCTAGCCCTTTCGAGCCGCGCAAAAAGCAGTTCTCTCCCGCGTCGGCCGAAACTCACCCGAGCAGTTTTGAGGACGGAAGGCGACCGCGAACGGCCTTCGGCCAGCTTTATCAGGCCGGGTCTTGGAAAAGTTCGCGTTTGGTGTTAGTCTCCCGCTGCCGACCCCGGCAGGCGTCTTACACGCCGACGGCGGGCGGCGTTCTTCCCGTCCTTTTAATTCAGACATACACCTGATGAAACGGTCGCAGAGTCTCCAAAGACATCTCCCCGCAGGTCTGCTACCCGCGGGCGAGACCGCCGCCCCTCCCTGCGTCCGCGTCCGTCCCGAAGCACTCTTAAACCCCAGAGCACAGAGGAACCCCCAATGTTTTCACGTTCCCGACTCGTCCTGTCCGCCGCCGCCCTGCTGATACTTCTCGCCGCCACGGCCTTCCCCCAGAAGCGCCTGTGCCCGAAGCCGCCGCCGTCGCCCTTCAAGCACGACGGGGAGATCGTCACCTCCTTCGACTCGCGCGCGGGCGGGATGCGCACGACGCTCGAACACCCGCGCGCGCTCGGGCACGGGGCGGACGCCTACTACCTCGCGGCCTCCTTCATGCACCAGAACGCGAAGCGGCCGGGGACGCCGACGCTCGACCTCGTCATCTACACGGCGTCGCCCGCCTCGCACTTGCAGGCCGGCCAGCAGCTCGTGCTCGTGCTCGACGGCCGGCCGCGCGCGTTCGGCGCCAACGCCGGCTTCCGCGCCCAGCCCGTCGGCACGGGGAACGCCGTGCGGCTCTCGCTCTCCTACGCCGACGCCGCCGCGCTCACGCAGGCGCGCAAGGTCGCCGCGCAGCTCGGCGGCGCCGAGGTCGAGTTGACCAAAAACCACCTCGAAGCGCTCCGCGAGATGGTCAGCCTGCTCGCGCCCTCGCCCGGCCGCTGGCAGACCGCCGACGCCGCGGCCCGGTAAGGTAAAGGCAGACTCCAAAAGGCGAAAGCCGGAAGGGGACGAGAGGCAGCGTGGTCCTCGTCCCCCTTCCGGCTTTCGCCTTCTTTATTTCGCCGCCGCTAACGCGTGTAGCCCTTCGGGTGGATGATCTCGCCCTCGGCCATGCCGGCGACGACTCTCACCTTGTGGAAGCCCTTGTCGGGGTGCGTCGAAAGGTAGGTGAGCGCGAACTGCCGCGAGAGCAGCGCGTCCACCTCGCGCAGGAAGTTGTCGATGCTGACGGGAGCGGCCGTCCCGTGGTAGAAGGCGCGCCCGCCCGTCTCCTCCGAGAGCCGGCTGAGCGCACCCTGCCCGTTGGTCAGAAGCGTCGGGTCGCCGCCGCCGACGCTCGGCGCGTAGATGGCGTGGACGGCCACGCCGAGACGCTGCGCCTCGTTGATCGTGCGTTGGAGGTCTACGCTGTTGGCCGGCGACGCCTGCGTGACGCCGCGCGAGATGTCGATGCCGTCGCTCAGCAGCAGCACCGCGCGGCGGCCGACCGGCTGCGACTCGAAGCGCTTGACGGCGTCGCGCGTCAGCGCGAAGGGGTTGTAGGGCGAGCCGGCGGTCGAGGAGAGCGGGATGCGCAGAGACTTCGCCGCGCGTTCGAGGTCTCCGGTGAACTTCTGCCGCACGCGCAGCGAGCCCGCGCTCAGATACCCGACCATTACGCGCGACCCCGGGGGCAGCTTGCGGACGAAGCCCGCGATGCCCCGAATCTCGTTGCTCAGCGACGAGACGAGGTCGTCCTGGATGAGCACGACGAGCGTCAGCGGCGACCGACCCGCGCCGCGCATCGCGAGAATCTCCTGCCGCTCGCCGTCCTCGAAGACCTGCAAGTCTTCGAGGTAGCTCAACTCGGTCTGCTGCGCGCGCTCGGGCAGGCGCAGCGTCACGGGTATCGTCACCGCGCGCACGTCGCGCCGCAGCTCGTTGCGCCCCGCGCCCTCGCCGCGCTTCTGCGCCGGGGCCGTCGCCGCGACGGCGCAGACGAGCAGCGCCGACAGCGCGGCCGGCAACGCGGCGGCAAATTTTCTGAACCTTCTTCTCATCGCCCCTCCTCGGGACACCTTCGCCTCCCGCTTGGCTCTGCTATTATAGCCTCTCGGCGGGTCGAAACGTATGCGGGTCGGGGTCGGGCGTCTAAAACGTTCAGGGTGGAAGAATCTTTTCGCCGGGCGGTCATCAGCTCTGACGCGCCCGGCGGCGGAAAAAGTTCGGCGGGAGGAAGGCTGTGGGCGAGACTAACCGGGGTGGCAGACTGACTGCGGGCGACCGCCTGAAGAACTCGCTGCTGCGGTGGTCGCCGCTGCTCGTCTTCCTCGCCGTCACGCTGCCGCTCCCGGTCTACTTCTTCTTCCGCTACCTGACGGCGACCGTCAACCCCGGCGAGGAGCTGCTCGTCGCGCTCTCGTCGCTCGGCATCTTCGCGGTCTTCGGGATGGTCGCGGCCTTAGTCGTCTACATGTACCGGCGCTTCTGGGAGCGGCGGCTGCGCGAGCGCTTGGCCGCCGACGGCGTGACCGCCGACGAGCTTTCGTTCTTCACAGACGAGCTTTCGCCCGCGCAGCGCGGCGCGCTCCGCGAGATGGAGGCGCGCCACCCGCTGCTCGCCGACGCCTACCGCGAGACGCTCGCCGCGCGCGTGACGGCCGCGCGCGTGCTCGCCCGCGCCGGGGGCGACGCCGAGACGGTCGAGCGCCGCCTGCAAAGCGCCTCGGGGCTACAGGCCGCCGGGCGCGCCGAGTTGGAAGAGGATTTGCAAAAAGACCGTGTGCGGCTCGAACGCGTCCGGCGCGAGGCCGACGAGCACGCGCGCGAACTCGACGCCCGCCTGCAAATGATCGAGGCCATCGCCGGCCGCGACGCCAGCCAGACCGAGACCGAGCTGGCGCTCAAACGCCTCGGTTCCGTCCGCGAAAACCGCCCGCTCACGCTCGACACGATTCGACATGAGCAGGAGGCGCTCGAAGAGATCGAGCAAACGTTACGTCAACTCCCCACGCCGCCCGAGGAGCGCCCCGGCGTCTGAGGCGTCTATAAACGCTTGAGCCGCTCCTCGAAATCCGCCAGCCGGTAGACGCCCTGTTCGACGCGGACGGCGTAACCCTCGTCAACCAGCGCGTGATTCCCCTTCCCGGCCTCTGGGCGCGAAAGCCCCGTCACCTTCGCCAACTCGCCCGGCAGAGTCACGCCCGCGCCCTCAAGGTACGCCCGCGCCACCTCGCGCAGAGCCTCCTCCCGCTTCACCTTCCGCGACAACTGCTCGCCGAAACGCCCCTCGCTGAGCGCCCAGATGTACGTGAACCAAGGCTCGTACAGAACCTCCTGCGGGATGACCTTCAGCGTCCGCTGCAACTCGTCGAGCGCGCGCGTAAACCGCGGCCGCTCCGTGACCTTCGACGCCTCGCGCAGATCGCAGGTCGCCATCTCCCACTCCCGCCGCAAGACCTTCAGCACCGCGCGCGCGTCCGCCGAGAGTGTCTTTGACTCGCCCCCGCGCGCCACGCCCCACAGCGCGTTGAAGTGCGGGACGAGGCGCGGCGCGACGAAGGTCGCACGGTTTTTCCCCAATTTCGCGTAGTAGACGCGCCCGCGCCGCATCAGCTCGTCCTTCAAAACCCACGTCAGGCTGCTCTCCGGGTCTTTCTGGACGTTGCGCGGCATGTGCGCGTCGCGACGGCCGCAGACCGCGACGTAGAGCGACGGCCCCGGCCGCCGAGAATCCGTCATCGTCGCGCAGAAGCCAACGGACTCAACGAGTTTCTCGGCCTCGACCGCCGTCTCGACGCGCGCCTCCGGCTCGCGCCGCCAGGCGCGGTCGCGGAAGGCTTCGACCTCTTCTGGAAGCGTCTTTAACATTTCCAGAAATTACGTGAACATCCTTGACAAACTCTTGCCAAAGCTGTTTAATCCTTAATGCCTGCTCTTGATTTACCGAGCAAAGGCGAATGTTTTTAAGCCGGTTCGTCCCTTTTCGCGTCGCCGCGGCGACCCTTCGCCCAAGCGGCCACCCGCCCCGAACCCCTACAGAATGTCTTCAGGCGACCCAGCATCGAGAGCGGAGACCGCGTCGTCGTCGGCCGACACGCCAAGCGCGCGCCGACGGCGAGACGCGCGCGGCCTGACCTTTTCCGGTCACACGAATTCCCGGAGGTGTAACTTGGCCGGCAGCATACCAGAACGTCCCACGCGGCGCACGACGCTTCGCCTTGTCTCCGCCCTGCTCGCGCTCTGCCTGCTCGCCCCCAACGCGGCGGCGTGGTCGGACAAGGGGCAGAAGAACTACAAGCAGGGCCTCAAGCACGAGGCCGCGCAGCAGTGGGAGAAGGCCGCCGAAGAGTTCTCGCTCGCGGCCGCGGCCGAGCCGGCGAACAGCGAGTACCAGCTACACCTCCGCCGCGCGCTCTTCAACGCCTCGCAGCAGTTTTCACAGCAGGGCGCGGCGCTCCTTGAGCGCGCCGACTACCTCGGCGCGTACAACGCCTTCCGCCGCGCCTACGCCTACGACCCCGCGAACGAGCTGGCGCGCACGATGATGGATCGCGCCTTCAAGCTCCAGACCGGCGGCGACGACAAGCAGGACGCCGCGAGGCCCGCGCCCGTCGCGCGGCCGCAAGCCGAAGCGCGTCTGCGCCCGACGGCCTTCGACGCCTCGGTGGGCCGCGTGCCCGCGCCGGGCGGCGACGGCGAGGGGCGGCGGCAGGACGAGACGCTCGCGCCTTCGCGCAACGAGCAGTTGCAGACGATTCAGTACAGCGGCGACCTCGAAAAGTTCATCAAGTACCTCGCGCGCCAGATTCGCATCAACGTCGTCTTCGACCGCGACTTCCCGAAGCGCGAGGTGAGCGTTGACCTCCTCGACGTGTCGGCCGCGCAGGCGCTCGACTACATCTTTCTCACACAGGGACTCTTCTTCCAAAAACTTTCGAGCCGCACCATCGTCGTCGCCGACCAGGTCAAGCGGCCGCAGTACCAGCAGCTCGTCCTCCGCACCTTCTACCTCTACAACGTTGACCCCGGCGACGCGCGCACGCTCATCACCGCCTCCATCCCGCCGCAGGCCGGCCGCCAGCCGGTGATTACCGCCAACAAGGCGACCAACTCCATCACCGTCCGCGACACGCCCGAGAACGTCCGCCTCGTCGGCGAGCTTCTGCGCTCCATCGACAAGGAGCGCGCCGAGGTCGTGATGGACGTGAACATCTTCGAGGTGTCGCGTGAGGACCTGCTCCAGTTCGGCAACCAGATCGGCACGGGCGACTCGCTCACCAACCTCGGCGGCATCCAGAAGGGCCTGAGCGTGATCGGCGGCAGCCGCCAGGTCGTCACGCAGGCGCTCGCGGCGGTGCCGACGGCTCTGGGCGCGGCCTTCCTCGTCCCGCCCACCGCGCTCTCGGCCTTGCAGCGCCGCGACAACACGCGGCTCGTCGCCTCGACGCAGGTTCACGCCTTCGACGGCGAGAAGTCCACCGCCCACATCGGGCAGCGCGTCCCCGTCCAGACGGCGACCGTCTCGCCCTACGGCTCGGTCTCGACCGGCGACGGCAACAACACCTCGTCGGCCGCCGTCACGCAGGGGCTGTTCGGCGGCAACGGCTACCCCGTCATCCAGTACGAGAAGACGGGCTTGACGCTTGAGTTCACGCCGCAGGTCTTCCCGAACCTCGACGTGCAGGTGAAGATGTCGATCAAGTCGAACGACGTGGTTCAGGTGAAGGGCAACCCGGCGCTGACGCCCACCTTCACCGAGCGCAACATCGAGGGCACGGCGCGGATGCAGAACAACCGCACGCTGATGATCGCCTCGGTCGCGCAGAACCAGCAGTCGCGCGGCCGGCAGGGGCTGCCCGTGCTCGGCCTCGTCCCCGTCCTCGGCAACCTCTTCTCCACGCCGACGCGCGAGAACTCGCAGTCGGACATCGTCATCGCCGTCACGCCGCACGTCATGCGCGCCTCGACCGTCACGCCGCAGGACGAGGAGATGCACCCCTCGGGGACGCTCCAGACGCCGACGGCCGGCACGCTCGAAGCGATGCTCATCGAGGTCACGCGCGAGGAGCAGCTCGCCGCCGCGCGCTCGATCCCGACGCACGCGAGCGTCGAGGTGCCCACGCAGGCCGGCGTCGCGGCCGGCTACGCCGAGCGCCGGCCGGACGCGAGGGTCGAGCCTTCAAACTCGCCGAACGACCCGGCGGTCGTCTCGACGGCCGAGCCGCAGACGACGTCCGCCGAGGCTCAGGCCGCCGGGGTGACTTTCGTCCCCGCGCCCAAGGAGCTGATGAACGACGCCGCCGTCGCCCGCCCCGAAGCGCCGACGGAGGCGCGCGACGCCGTGCTCACGTCCCCGGCCGCGCGCCGGCAAACAAGCGCGCCCGCCGAGGTCACGCGGCCCAGAGTCGCGCGGCCCGAACTTACGCGGCCCGAGCCGCCGAAGCCGGAGGCCCCGAAGCCCGTCACACCGAAGCGCGTGGCCGGCAATTCCCTCTTCTCGTTCGACCAGAGCGCGCCGCCGGCCGCGCGCATCACCGACGCCTCGCTGACGGTCGGAGCGCCGACCGCCGTCTCGGTCATCACGGAAAAGCCGCTGACCGACCGCGCCGCCGCCACGGCGTCGAGCGCCGCCTCGCTCCGTCTGATGTCCGAGCCGCGACCCTTGCGCGTCGGCGAGCGTCGGCAGCTCAAGGTTCTGCTCAAGACCGACGCGCCGCTCGGTCTGCTGGCGCTCACCTTCCGCCTCGACCCGCGCGTGCTCGCCGTGCGCTCGGTCGGCGCGGGGACGCTCTCGGCCCCCCGCGACGCGCGCGTCGCGCACGCGGTCACGCCCGAGGGGCTGCTGCTCGTCACCGTCACGCCCGGCCAAACGTCTTCGCCGCTGAGCGGCGCGGGCGTGCTGCTGGTCTTCGAGGTCGAGGCGCTCTCGGCCGGCGCCGGCGCGCTGCGTTTCGACGCCGACGACGTGCACCTGGTGGCGACCGACGGCCGCAAGGTGCTCGTCAAAGTGATGACCGACCAACTCTCGGTCGGCGAGTGACGCCGTCCCACGCCGGCCGCGCTCGCGGCCCGGCGCAATTTTCCCGACAGACTCCGCACGCTTGAACCCGCACGGATGAGCAGGAAGACTCTTTTCCCGACCGTCGCATGGGGCGTGACCGCGGCCGGCGCGGCGATAGCGGTGTGCGCGGCCGCGCGCCTGCCGCTGGGCGCGCTCGACGTGCGCTTTCTGGTGCTGACCGCCGTCACGCTCTGCGTCACCTCGCGGGTCACGGTCGTCATCCCGCGCGTCAAGTCGTCCATCTCCGTCTCGGACACGCTCATCTTCCTGACGATGATTCTTTACGGGGGCGAGGCGGCCATCCTCCTCAACGCGGCCGAGAGCGCGCTCACCTCCTCCCGTTACAGCAAGTCGAAGCTCACGGTGGCCTACAACGCCGGCGCCATCTCCGTCGCGACGCTCGCCACCGTCGCCGCGCTCCGGCTCTGCTTCGGCGGCGAGCTGCTGGCGGAGTGGGGGCACGGCGGCCGCTACGTCACGGCCATCTGCCTGATGGCGCTCATCCAGTACGCGGCCAACTCGGGCCTCGTCGCGCTCGGCTACGCGCTCAAGAACGGCGAACGCTTCTGGCCGACGTGGCACCGCCACTACCTCTGGACTTCGATCACGTACTTCGCCGGCGCCTCGGCCGCGTCGCTGATCGCGTTCCTGATGCGCACCGTCGGCGCGCCCGCGCTCATCTTCGCCACGCCCGTCGTCGTCGTCGTCTACTTCACCTACCGCACCTACCTCAAGAACGTCGAGACCTCGAACGCGCAGGCCGAGCAGGCGCGGCGCCACGTCGAGGAGCTCTCGCACTACATCGCCGAGCAGGAGCGCATCCGCGAGCAGTACGCGCAGATCGAGAAGCTGTCCGCCTTGGGCGAGCTGGCCTCGGGCGTCGCGCACGACTTCAACAACACGCTCGCCGGAATACTCGGCCGCGCGCAACTGCTGATGCGCACGCGCGACCCCGAGAAGCTAAGGAGCGGGCTTGAGATTATCGCGCGCGCGGCCGAGGACGGCGCGCACACCGTCAGGCGCATACAGGACTTCGCGCGCCAGCGTCGCGACCACGACTTCCAGCCGGTCTCGGTTGACCAGCTCCTCCTGGACGTGCGCGAGATCACGCGGGCGCGCTGGAAGGACAGCGCGGCGGCGGCCGGCGTGCAGATCACGCTCGACCTGCGCCTGCGTTCGAGCGCGACCGTGCTCGGCGACGGCTCGGAGCTGCGCGAGGTCTTGGTCAACATGATCTTCAACGCGGTGGACGCCATGCCGCGCGGCGGCCGGCTGACGCTCACCTCCGACGAGGAGGACGGGCGGGTCGTGCTCTCCGTGAGCGACACCGGGACGGGGATGACGCCCGAGGTCAGCGCGAAAGTCTTCGACCCGTTCTTCACGACGAAGGGCAAGGCCGGGATGGGGCTTGGTCTCTCGGTCAGCTACGGCATCATCCGCCGCCACGAAGGCTCGGTGAAGGTTGAGTCCGAGGTCGGGCGCGGGACGACCTTCCGCATCCTGCTGCCCGCGGCCGGGCGCGAGGCCCAGCCGGCGCCCGAGGCGCCCGCGCCTTCTGAGCCGGCGCGCACGACGGCCGGCACGCGCCCCATCAGGATTCTCGTCGCCGAGGACGAGCGCGACGTGCGCGAGCTGCTCTGCGAGATACTCCGCGCCGAGGGGCATGAGGTCTACCCGGCGGCCAGCGGGGTCGAGGCGCTCGAACTCTTCCGCGCCTCGCACTTCGACGCGGTCTTCACGGACATCGGGATGCCGGGGATGAGCGGGTGGGAGTTGGCGCGCGCCGTGCGCGAGACCGACGGGTCGGTGCCGCTCGCGGTCATCACGGGCTGGGGCGACGCCGTCGGCTCGGCCGAGCAGCGCGCCGCGTGCGTTGACTGGGTCGTCACCAAGCCCTTCGACGCCGACCGCATCGCCGAACTCGCCGCCGACGCCTCGCACCGCCGCCACGCCGCCGGGCAAGAGCTCGCCCTCGTCATGTGACGAGCCGCGACACCCCGTTAAAGAGATTCACCACCGCAGACGCGAAGACGCGGCTTGAAGTCTTATCGCTTCAAGCCGCGTCTCCGCGTGTCTCCTTGGCTAAGCTTTGGTCAGCCCTCGCCGGGCGCGCCGGTGCGGCGGCGTTCTTTAAGCTCGCGGCTGTGTTCGAGCGCGCGCGCGACGCTCTCCTCGACGGCTTCGAGGCGGAAGGGCTTGAGGATGAAGTCAAACGCGCCGAGCCGCGTCAGCCCCTCGGCGTGCGTGCGGTCGCCGATGCCCGAGACGACGATGACGGGCGTGTCGGGCTGCTCGCGCCGGAGGATGCTCAGCAGCTCGACGCCGCTCAGGCCCGGCATCGAGATGTCCGTCAGCACCGTGTCGTAGGTCTGGTCGCGCAGGAAGGCGAGCGCCTGCTCGGCCGTCGCGGCCGCGTGGCACAGGTGCTCATCCGAAAAGAGGTCGTAGAGCACGTCGCGCACCGCGTCGTCGTCGTCAACAATGAGTATCGCCGCCATGTTTCCGCACTCCGGGGAGAGTTTTGCGCGCGAACGCGCGGCCCCCGAATCGGTCGAGCCGGGCGCCTCACTCAACTAAAACTGCTGTCTAAGACCGAGAGGGTTGAGGGCCGCCAAATACTAACACAGGCCCAAACGCCGCCGCGAGCGGGCGCGGCGGCGCCGGGGTAAAACGAGAGGCCGGGCGCCCCGAAGGGAACCCGGCCTCGTCTTTCAGTCCGACGTTGAGCGCCCGGCCTTACCTGTTCGGCGCGCTCGCGCGGATGGTCAACTCGCTGCCGCTCAGCAGCTCAAGGTCTTCGCGACCCTGGACGTAGATCGAGCCGGCGCCGGCGCCCGCGCCGATGACCGCCCCGATGGCCGCGCCCTTGCCGCCGCCCGCGATGGCGCCGATGATCGCGCCGACGGCCGTGCCGATGGCCGCGCGCTGCGCGGTCTGCGTGCCGCGGCTGTCGTCGTCGCGCACCGTGCCCTCGTTATCGACCTGCACGACCTCGCCGCCCTGCGTGCGGACGCTGTCGATGAAGCCGGCGAACTGGTACGTGCGGCCGTTGTAGCGGATCGTGTCGAAGTTGAGCGACATGTCCGAGCGGCCCGTGATGCGCCCCGAACGGCTCGAGCTCGCGACGTGCCCCTCGATGGCCGCACCCTGATACTGCGCGGGCGAGGTGACGATCAGCGTGAAGCGTTCGCCCGTCTGCACCGTCCTCGTCGAGAGATTGGTCTCAAGCCGGGCGGTCAGCACCTGCCCGTCGGGGACGACGAAGTCGCCGCCGGCCGGCGAGTTGACGCCGGTCGAGCCGCTCTGGCTGTAGCCGGCCGTCGAGCCGTTGTAGACGTTCCACTCCGCCACGTCCGACGTGCGCTCGTAGACGTTCTGGACGACGATGGGATTCATGCCCAGACGCTCGTTCCAGATTTCGCGCGTCACGCGCAGGCGGCGGCCGCCCTCAATCGGGTCGAAGGTGACCGTGAAGTCGGTCTCGCGGTTGCCCGCCGAGCGGACGACTAAGCGGTCGCCCTGGAGCGTCGAGTTGACGCGCGAGTAGCTGCCATTCGGGAGTTGCTCGCGGCTCTCGGCCGCGTTGGCGACGAAGGTCGTCTGCGGCGCGCGCGAGCTGGCGATGGTCACGTTGTTGCCGTTGCGCTCGATGGCGAGCATCTCGGGCGATTCGAGCCGGCGCATGAGCTGCTCGCGGACGCGTGCGCGCTCGCCGAACGGCAGGTTGCGCACCGCGTTCTCCGCGACCGTCGAGCCGTTGTCGCTCTGCGTCGTGTCGAGGCGGAAGGTGCCGGTCAGGCGGTTCGCGGCGCGCTGGCCGCCACCGCCGCCGCGGCGCTGGTTGTCGAAGACGCCGCCCCCGGCCGTCGTGTTGTTGCCGTAGCCCGGCATCGAGCGCACGTCCCAGTTCCAAGCCACGTTGTAGGCGGAGGCGAGCTGGTTCAGGTCGCCGCGCAGCGTCGTCCAGTCGTTCTCGGCCCTCATCGAGAGCGTCTGGCGGTTCATGAAGTCGTCGATGTAGGTCGCCTGCCGGAGCACGTTCTCCACGTCGGCCGTCGCCGAGGTGCGCCCGTTGAAGCGCGAGCGCAACTGGTCGGTCGCGGTCTCGAAGTCGCGCATGAACTGGTTGATGTTGTCCTCGGCGCGCGTGCCGTTGTAGGTGCTGCGGTCGAGCGCGTTGCCCATGCTGGCGCGGAAGCGGTCGGCGCCGTTCTCGATGCGGCGGATGAGCGCGTCGAGCTGGCGGTCGTTAACGCGGTAGGCGACGCCCGTCTGCGGGGTGCCGTACCCGGTGTTGCCGGAGGTCGTCGGGACGGACTGGCGCGTCCAGTCCCACGTCACGTGGTAGACGCGGGCGAGCGCGTCGAGGTCGGCGCGCAGCGCCGTCCAGTCGTTCGAGGCGCGCGCGTCGAGCCGGTTCGACATCATGAAGTCGTTCAGGAACGCGGCTTGGCGCAGGACGTTCTCCACGTCGGCGGCCGCCGCGTTGCGCGAGTTGAAGCGCGAGCGGAGCTGGTCGGTCGCCGTCTCGAAGTTCTGCACGTAGCCGTTGAGCTGGTCTTCGGTGCTGGTGCCGTTCCAGCGGCTGCGGTCCATCGCCGTCGAGAAGCTCGAACGGAAGCGGTCGGCCGACGCCTCGACGCGGCGCAGCACGTTATCGACCTGCCGGTCGTTGATGCGGTAGGGGCGCTGCGTCTGCGCCTGCGCCGCGGTCAGCCCGAGGCTGAGCATGGCGCAGACGAGCGCCGCCGAGACTGTCTGTCTGATTCTGTTCATCGCTCTTCCCTCCAAATGTGTCTGCACAATTTCCTGTTCGGATTTCTGGCGCGGCGGGTCGCTGCTTTAAGACAGGCCCGCCCCTGCCCCTCAAGTTGTACGGGGAGAAGCGTTGGAACCCGGAAAGACATACGCTTCAAGCAAGGATTCACCTGCCCTGCTGTCAAGCAAGCACCGTGCCCATAAGTGCGTGGTGGGTCAATATGAACTGTAGGCCGCGTGCGCCGCGCGTGCGGGTGCAAAGTTGCTGCCGTATGTGCCTTGCCGTCCGATGGTTGCTTCCTAATTTTCGACGGCGGCCGTCGGAATCCATCTCGACGCCTCGCCTTTATGTACGGAACCCGTCGTGGATGTTCGGGTAGCATACAAAGGGCGCGGACGGCTTTTGGCCGCGCTTTTGGGACGTGTTTAAGCGCCCCGCGCGCCGTGTTATCCTTGCCGCGAAGGGGAGGTTAGAAACTCAATGGACAACGGCGGGGCGAAGGCCGTCATCCACTCGGCGGGCGCCGGGCTGTTCGTCGGCATCACGCCGAGCGGGCACGCGCAGGTGCTCGAAACCGACCACGAGCGCGCGAGCGCGGCGACGCCGATGGAGTTGCTGCTCGTCGCACTCGGCGGCTGCACGGCCGTTGACGTGGAGACGATTTTGAAGAAGAAGCGGCAGCAGGTCACAGGCTACCGCGTCGAGGTGCGGGGCGAGCGTCGGGACGAGCACCCGCGCGCCTACACGCGCATCGAGGTGCACCACGTCGTCAGCGGCCGCGGCGTCTCGGAGGCGGCCGTCGCCTCGGCCGTCGAACTGTCCGAGACGAAGTATTGCAGCGTCGCCGCCACGCTCAGGCCGGGCGTCGAGATCGTGACGACTTATGAGGTCATCGAGGACGCGGGGTGAGCGGGCGGCCGTCCGTCAAGGGGTAAGAATGGCGATCTTCATGCAACAGGCTCTCGTCTGCGCGGCCGCGCTCCTGCTCGCGCTCTCTTGCGCGCGCGTCGGGCCGGCCGGGGGCGGCAACGCCAACGCGACTCTCGGGGCCGCACCGCCCGACGCGCCGCTGCTCTCGGCGGCCGAGCCAATCGTGCTCGCGCCCGAGGATCAGACCGAAGACGCGCTCAACACCGTCCGCCGCGCCGACGAGTCGGGGCGCGCGGGCGGCGCGGGCGTCCCGCAGCTCACGCCCTCGGAGCACATGCGGCGCGCGGCCATCTACCACGCCAACCGCGCCTTCGAGGAGGCGCGCGCGCACTGGCGCGCCCTCATCGAGCGCTTCCCCACGGACGGCAACGTCCCGGCCGCGCACTTCGGCATCGGCCGCACGCTCTTTCAGGAGCGGCGCTACGAGGAGGCGCTACAGGTCTTTCAAAAACTGGGCGACACGTACCAGACCACTCCCGCCGGGCGCGACGGCTACTACTACGTCGCCGCGACGCTGCTGCGTCTCAACCGTCAGGGCGAGGCGGCCGCGCGCTACGCCGACTACGTGGCGCGCTTCCCCAACGGCGAGCGCGTCGAGAACGCGCACCTCAACATCATCGACTCGCTGCGCGAGGCGGGGCGGCCCGACGACGCGCTGCCGTGGATCGAGCGCACGCGCGCGCGGTTCAAGGGCACGGCCTCGGACGTGGCGGCACTCTTCGCGCGGCTCCGGCTCGACGTGGCGCGCAACGACTGGGCCTCGGCGCTGCGGTCGGGCGACGAGCTGGGGCGCATGACGCTCCCGCGCGCGTCGAACACGACAGCCCCGGAGGTCGCGTACCTGCGCGCCTTCAGCCTTGAGATGTCGGGCGGGAAGGAGCAGGCGTCGAGGGCCTATCAGGGCATCGCCGACGGCGCCGGCTCTTACTACGGCTGGATGGCCAACGCGCGTTTGCAGAAGCTGGGCGGGGACGCCAAGCGCGCGGCCGAGGCGCGCGAGGCGCGCGTTGCGGCCGAGGTCAGGCGCGCGGCCGGAGACTTCCCCGCCCCGTTCCGCGAGGCGCTGGTGCGCGCGTCGAAGCAGCAGAAGATCGACCCGCGCTTCGTCCTCTCGATTATGAAGCAGGAGAGCAGCTTCAGGCCGTCGGCCAAATCGGCGGCCGGCGCGCGCGGGCTTTTGCAGATGACGCCCGACCAGGCGGCGAAGTACGCGCCGTCGGTCAAGCTCCAGAACGTGAGCGAGCAAGACCTCTTCCGCCCCGAGGTCAACATCCTGTTGGGGACGGCCTACCTCGGCGAGCTTTTCAGGATGTTCCCCGACCTGCCGGAGGCGGTCGCCGCCTCTTACAACGGCGGCGAGGACAACGTCGCGCGCTGGGTCGTGCGCGCCGTCCACAAAGACCCCGGCATCTTCACCTCCGAGGTCGGCTTCAACGAGTCGAAGGACTACGTCAACCGCGTGATGGCCAACTACCGCGCCTACAAGATTCTCTACACCGACGACCTCAAGCCCCGCCGCTGAGCGCGGAAGTCTACGCGCTAACGGCGAAGGGCGGCGGCACAAACGATGCCGCCGCCCTTCGCCGCTTGGACCAACCTTCTACCTCACCTCTGCCGGCGCACCTTGCCGCGCCCGCGGGTTGTGGCCGCGTCGCTCTTGTATCCGTACTCCTGCGAGAGCACCCCGCCCGTCACCACCCCACGCCTCCCCATCACGAACTGCTCCTGCGGCGACGCGATGTCGCCCATCATGACCTCGATCTCTTCCTCGGCGGGAAGCGCGACCGGCGGCGTCGGCATCAGCGGCGCGGGGACGGCCGACTTGTCCATGATCGACGGCGACAGCGCGCGGTCTATGCCGAAGTTGAGCCCGAGTCCGCCGAAGAAGCCGAGCGCCGCCGACAGCACCGAGCCGGCGACGCGCGCGGCGCGACGCCTGACGGCGCTCAGGCCGACGGGGCAGTTGTTCGTCAGAATCGTCCCGTCCGCGCGCCTGAAGAAGCGCACGCAGAGGCGCCCCTCGGTGCTCGCGACGAGACCCTCGGCCTCGCGCCTCGTCATCCCCGAAAGGTTGTAGACGTGCAGGTCGCAACTCCCGCAGTAGCGCACGCGCTCGTCGCCGACCATCTTGCCCCAGTCGGCCGGGCACGGCGCCGCGACTCTCACCTCGTCGAGCGGGCTGGTGAACTTTGGCATCTCTTTCTCTCCGTTCGCGGCGGGACTCAACCCCTTTAGACGCGCGGGCGGCGCGGCCGTTCCAGAAGTTTTGACGGCCGAGCGGGAAGAAGTCTTAGCGCGGCGGCTCGGGGCTGTAGCGCGGCTCCTCGAAGCCGCGCGAGCGTTCCCGCCGGCGGAGCGCGCCGTCGTCGCGCCAGGGCCGCGGCAGAAGCCCGAGCCGCACCAGCGCGTCGTGGTACTCGTAGCGCACCGTCAGTTCGCCGGCCGGAGAACGTTCGAGCCGCATGTCTATCCACGTCACGTCGTGATCGACCGAGCGGCCGATGCCGGTCGCCGCGTAGCCGTCGTCGGCGCGCGGGCGCGTGGCGGTCGCGCCGGCCGAGCTGCGCGACTTCGGCGCCTCGCCCTGCGAACGCATCTCGTCCTCGTTGCGCTCGCCGGAGCGCTCACGCGGCCGGGGCTCGTATGCGGGCGGCGGCACGACGGGGTACGGGCGCGGCGTGCTCTCGCGGAAGAAGACGGCGGTGATGACGCCGAGGTCTGAGGCGCGGCCGAGACGCGCGGCGTAGGAGTCGCGCTCGGTCGTGAAGTAGAAGCGGCGCGCGCGGCTCGAACTCATCTGCCAGCCCGAGACGCGGATGGTGCCGTAAGGCTCGATGACCCACTTGCTCGCGTCCCAGGCCGCGGTGCGCCGCGCGTCGATGGTGTTGAGGCCGTCCACCGAGAGCGCGACGGCCACGCGGACGGGCAGCGGGTTGCGCACGACGAGGTCGTACTCCGCGCCTTCGCGCGCCTCGACGTAGCGGCGGCCGCGCCCGTAGAGCACTTCGACCGGGCTCCCGCCGACCCGAACCTCAAGCCCGAAGCCGCCGTACTGCGGCGGCCGCGTGACGCGACCGTCCTGCGCGGAGGCCGGCCCGACGCCGGCAAAAGTTAACAGGAGAGAAGCTAAAACCGAGATCAAACGCGCCCTGCTCATCACGAACCCTCCTCAAGTCAAACTACCACACGGGAGGAACGCGGGCCGCCGGGACTTCTTGCGGCGCCGGCCCGCCCGCTACCGCAGGCGGTCCCGACCCGGCAGGCGGCGGCCGAAGACGACGAGGGTGAGGGCGGTGGTGACGGCGGCCGAGAGGAGGCAGTAGACGCAGTAGGCTTTGATGACGAACGCCTGAAGGTAGACGAACCAGACGGTCGCCAGAAACATCAGCGCGACCAGCGGGGCGAGCAGGCGGCGCGCGCCGTCGTAGCCGTAGGCCGCGAGCGTCGCCAGACTGAAGGCGGTGAAGTAGGCGAGCGCGCCGAGCGCGGCGACCGGCACGCCGCCGGCGATCGTCGAGTAGCTGCTCTGCAAGACCTCGTCGCAGCCCGACACGATCATGCAGCGGACGCTGTTGCCCGAAAGGTGCTCGGCCGTCAGGTACGACGCGTCCAACAACCCGACGAGCGCCAGCACGGCCGCGGCCACGTCCCACGCGCGCCCGCGCCCCGCTTCGTCCCGCTCGACATCGGCTGTGCTCATCGTCTCTTTAAAGTGTCCCGGCCGGCTCAACGGCCCGTGGAGCCGAGCGCGGCGTTGATCTCGCGCCGCAGGTCTTCCTCGGTGACGAGTTTGCCGGGCACCAGTTCGCGCCCGTTGAGGTAGATGGTCGGCGTCCCCTTCACGCCCAGCGACAGGCCGCGCGCGTAGTCGGCCTTGATGCGCTCGGTCAGGTCGGCGCGCTCCATGTCCGTCTTGAACCGCTGCACGTCTAGCCCGAGACGGGTCGCGTACGAGTCGAACTGCACGCGCGGCTCCATCGCGTCGCTCCACTCCTTCTGGTTGTCGTAGAGCATGTCGTGCATCTCCCAGAACTTTCCCTGCTGCCCGGCGGCCTCGGCCGCGCGCGAAGCCTGGAACGCGTACCTGTGCCCGCTGAGCGGGAAGTTGCGGAAGATGAGCCGGACGCGGTCGCCGTAGTCTTTGGACACGCGGCGCAAGCCCGGTTCGAGCGCGCCGCACGCCGGGCACTGGAAGTCGCTGAACTCTTCGAGCGTCACCTTCGCGGTGGCGCCGCCCTTCTCCCAGGGGTTGGGCGCGCCGGGCTGCGGCGCCCTCGTCTGCTGGACGGGCGCGGCGTTCGAGGCGTTGCCGCTCTGCTGCGCCGACGGCGTGTTGCCGCCCGAGCGCGACAGCACCACCACGGCCGCGATGACGGCGACGAGTACGCCGCCGATGATGACGAAGGGGAGCGAGCTTTTCGACTGTTTCGGGTTGCGACTCATTCGGGAAGAGACCTTCCGGGAAAAAATTTAAACGGCGCGTCGCGCGGCCTCGGGACCGGCGGCCGGCACAATGGTAACACTTGGGGCCGCCCCAGTCGAAATCGGCCGGGGCGCGCGCAGTTTAGGAAAACCCGGCGGTTGTGTTACCTTTTGCGCACCCGCCCCCAGAGACGCCGGTCGCACGGCGCGGCCCCCTGTCAACCAAAGCCCGAGGCCAGAGGAGGAGAATGAGCCAACCAGAGGCGACGACCACCCGGCTGCCCGACAACCCGGTGTCGATCTACGACCGCTTCACGAACCTCTACGACCTGATGTTCCGGTTCAACGGCTACGGCCGTTCGGTCGAGCGCTACCTGCGCGAGAACCCGCTGCCGCTCCCGGCCGGGGCGCGCGTGCTCGACGCGGGCTGCGGGACGGGGCTGCTCACGCTGGCGTTCCTGCGCGCGCACCGGCGGCCGGCCGACGTGGCCTCGATAGACCTCTCGGTGCGCTCGCTTCACACGGCGCGGAAGGCGGCCCGCAAGCTCAAGCTCGCGCCGCGCCGCGAGGTCAGCTTCGCACAGGCCAACGCGCTCTCGCTCCCGTTCGCCGACGAGGCATTCGACCTCGTGATGACGAGCGGCGTGCTCGAATACCTGCCGCTGCGTGAGGGGCTGCAAGAGGTGGCGCGGGTGCTCGCGCCCGGCGGGCTTCTCTTCTTCGTCCCCGTCAAGCCCGCCCTCTTCACCAGCCTGCTCGAAGTCATGTTCAGCTTCAAGGCGCACCCGCCCGACGAGGTGGACGAGCAGACGCGTCGCTTCTTCCGCGTCATCGAACACCACCGCTTCGCGCCCTTCGAGCCGATCGCGTGGTCGAAGAGTCTCGTCATCGCCCAGAAAGACTGAAGGGCCGCAAACCGTAAACCGTAAACCGCGACGAGAAGAAGACGCCACTTCTCTCGTCGCGGTTTACGGTTTACGGTTCACGGCGCTTATCACTTCGCTCGCGACGGTCGGGATGATGTCGCGTTCTTTGGCGAAGTCTGTGGTGAAGGTGACGATGACGAGGCGCCGGCCGCCTGGAAGCTCAAGGTAGGCGGCGTCGTGGCGCGCGGTGCTCGTCCAGCCCGCCTTCGACCAGAGGCGCGCGCCCGCGTCGAGCGCGATCCCCGTGAAGCCGTGCGCCTGATCGTCCGGGTCGTCCGACTTGCCGGAGAAGTCGCGCTTGAGCAGTTCCAACATCCGCCGGCTGCGCTCGGGCGTGACGGCGCGCCCCGTGGCGATCTCGGCGAGCAGCCGCGCCGTGGCGTCGGTCGTGAGCTTGTTGCGGTTCTCGAACTTCGGCCCGAGGAACTGCCGCTCGCGACCGTACGGCCCCTCACACCAAGGCTTCTGGTTGACGTTGATGCCGTCCGCGCCCACGCGGTAGCCGAGCGAGGCGAAGTGGCGGTTGACCGCGTTCCGCTTCTCGGCCCACTTCTTCAATTCGGCCGGCGACAACTCCGCGCCGTTCGACACGCCCGTCAGAGAGTCGAGCACGTAGTGCGTCGCGTCGTTCGACGACTCGACGATCATGTCGCGCAGGCCCCGCGTCAACTCCTCCGACTCCTTCAGCCGCCCGTCCTCCAGCCAGCGGTGCGCCGCCGCGAGGTAGAACACAGCTTGACGACGCTCGCCGGGTAGATCGGCTCCGCGCCCCGAAAGCTGGCCTGCTCGGCGCGCGCCGGGTCGGTCAGGTCGATGACCGTCACCGCGAGGTTCTTCTCGGAGAAGCCCTTCTCCTTAAAGCGTTCGAGCGCGGCGCGCGCCGCGTCGTCAACGATCTTTTGCAGGCGCGGCGAGGCGGCCGTCTGTGTGGTTGGCGGCGACGACTGACCCGCACGCACGCCCACGACGGCGGGCGCGAGCAACCCGAGGGCGAGCATGAAGAGCGCGCCGTTTCTCATCTGTCTTTTCATGTTTTTTCGAGCGGCGACTCAGCGAGCGAAGTTGGTGTAGAGGTTGACGAAGAGGCCGATGACGAGCGCGTTCGAGAAGTCGATGAAGAAGGCGCCGACGACGGGGACGACGAGGAAGCTGCGCGGCGCGGGGCGGAAGCGCTCGACGAGCGCCTCCATGTTGGCGACGGCGTTGGCCGTAATCCCCAGCCCGAAGCCGACGTGCCCGCTCGCCGTCACCGCCGCCTCGTAGTCGCGCCCCATCAGCGCGAACGTCACCAGCAGCGCGTAGGCAACCGTCAACACGACCTGCGCGCACAGGATGACGAGCATCGGCAGCACGAGCCCCGCGATCTTCCACAGCTCAAGGCTCATCAGCGCGATGACGAGGAAGAGCGCGAGCGCGACGCCCGCGATGACGCCGACCGCGCGCCCGTCGATGCGGAGCCAGCCCGTCCGGTCGTCCACGTTGCGCACGACCGCGGCGAGGACCATCGCCCCGATGTAGTCGGGCAGCGTGAAGCTCGGGTGTCTGACGTACTGGCTCAGCAACGCGCCCGCGCCCATCACGAGCAGGACGACGAGCAGGTTGTGGAGCACTACGCCGGCGTCCAACCCCCTCTCGCCCTCGGCGGGCTCGCGCCCGCGCTCCTTGCCGTCGTCGTCCGGCGCGACCGTCGGGCTGAGCGCCCAGAACTCCTCTTCGGCGAGGAGCGTCTCGCCGCGCTCGCGCTCGGGCGCGAGCCGCAGGCGGCGGATGAGCGCGGTCGCCGCGGGGTTGGCGACGAGGCTCGACACGAAGATGCCGAAGAACGCCGAGGCGGCGATGAGCGTCCCGGCCCCGGCGAGTCCCATCTCGGCGAACTGCTTCTCCCAGGCCTGCCCCGTCGCCGGCCCGCCCGTCAGCGTCAGCGCGCCGCAGACTATCCCGAGCAGCGGCGGCGCGCCCAGCAGCACCGCGAGCCCCATCCCGACCGCGTTCTGCACCACGGCCGCGAGCGTCGCCAGCAGCCAGAAGAAGCCCATCCGCCAACCGCCCGCGCGCAGCAGGCCGAGCGTCGCGCCGAGCCCGATGGTCGTGAAGAAGACGGTCTGGAGCGGCGCGCGCAGGGAGGTGTTGAGCACCACGCCCGCGACGCCCCACGCCCGTAGCGCGAAGACCAGCCCCGCGAAGAGCAGCCCGCCGACGGCGGCCGCCGGGATGTTCGCCCGCGAAAGGAAGGGCACGCGCCGCTGCACGAAGTAACCGACGAAGAGCGCGAGCGCCGCCAGCGCCAGCGAGAAGACGAGGTTGAACGTGACCGTGCCCAACCCTTCGACGACAGTGAACTCCAACGCGCGCCCTCCGCGGTTAGTCCTTCTTCTCGTAAACGACGCGGCCGCCGACGACCGTCATCCTCACCCGAACCTTCTCGATGGCGGCGGGGTCGATCTTAAAAATGTCTTCGGAAAGGATGACGAGGTCGGCGAGCTTGCCGGGCGTGATCGTCCCCTTCACCCCTTCGGCGAACTCGGCGTAGGCCGAGCCGACGGTGAAGGCGCGCACGGCCTCCTCGACGGAAATCTTCTGCTCGGGCACCCAGCCCCGTGGGTTCTTGCCGTCGAGCGTGCGCCGCGTCGCGGCCGCGTAGATTCCGAGGACGGGGTCGAGCGGCGCGACCGACCAGTCGGAGCCGAAGGCCAGCACCGCGCCCGAGTCGAGCAGCGTGCGGAAGGCGTAAGTGCCTTTGGCGCGCTCGCGGCCGATGCGCTTCTCGGCCCAGCGGCCGTCGTCGATGCAGTGGTAGGGCTGCATCGAGGCGACGATACGGTCGCGGCCGAAGCGCGGGATGTCCCGCGCGCGGAGGTGCTGCGCGTGCTCGACGCGGAAGCGGCGGTCGCGCGCGCCGTTCGCCTTCTCGACCTGCTCGTAGATGGTCAGTATCGTGTCGTTGGCCTTGTCGCCGATGGCGTGAATCATCACCTGAAGGCCGGCCGCGTCCGCCGCCTTGACGCGGCCGAGCATCGCGCCCTCGGGGAACATCTCGTCGCCGGGGAGACCCGAGGTGTTCGGCGCGTCGAGGTACGGCTCGAAGAAGAGCGCGGTGGTCGAGCCGAGGCTCCCGTCGGAGAACCCCTTCAGACCGCCGACGCGGAGCATGTCGCCTCCGAAGGCGCGGCGGACGCCGACGCGCCCCAGCCGCTCCCAGTCCGAGAGTGGCGAGACGGCGTAGACGCGCGTCTTCAACTCGCCGCGTTCGAGCAGAGTCTGGTAGACGCCCACGTCGTTGCCCGCCGACATGTCCTGCACGCTCGTCACGCCGTGCGCGGCGGCGTGCGCGGTGGCGGCGCGCGCGGCGTCCAGCCTCTCCTCGAAGCTCGACTCGGGCGCGACCTTCCAGACGAAGCTCATCGCGGCGTCCTTCAAGACGCCCGTCGGCTCGCCCGTCTTCGGGTCGTGGACGATCTGACCGCCGGGCGGGTCGGGCGTGTCGCGCGTGACGCCGGCGAGCTTGAGCGCGTGGCTGTTGGCGAGCGCCATGTGGCCGTCGAGCCGGTTGACGAAGACCGCGCGGTCAGGCGTGAAAGAATCTATCAACTCCTTCGTCGGGAGCGGCGCCGCGCCGTTAGCGTTCGGCCAGCGCTCGTGATCCCAGTCGCCGCCCGTTATCCAGCGCCCCTCCGGGAGCCGTTCCGAGAAGCGCCGGATGCGCTCGGCGAACTCCGCGGGCGTCGCCGCGTCGCGCAGGTCAACGCTCGACAACTGGAAGCCGCCGGAGAGGAAGTGGACGTGCGCGTCGTTAAAGCCCGGCAGCACGAGCGCGCCGCCCGCGTCCACGACGCGCGTCCCCGGCCCCGCCAGCGCGCGCACCTCGGCGTTCGTGCCGACGGCCACGATGCGGTCGCCGAAGACGGCGACGGCCTCGGCCGTCGCCGTCTTCGAGTCCATCGTGCGGACGTTGGCGTTGACGACGACGAGGTCGGCCTCGAACTTCCGCGCCTCCGACGGTGGCGTGACGGCCGTTGACATAAGACATACGAGAAGGAGGGAGGCGAGAGCTGCTCTCATCTTCGGGGGTTCCTTGGTCTGTCAGAGGGTTCCTTGTGCTGTTACGAGAACGACGGAGGCGTAGTGTATCATTGCGGCGTCGCCTTCCGGCAAGAATTTTCCGAGCCAGCTCAAGAAGCCCGCGGTGGACACACTCGTCAAAAACTTACGCGCCCTGCTCACGCCCGGACAGGTCATTTCAGACCCGGAGGAGCTGCTCGTCTACGAGTGCGACGGGCTGACGCACTACCGCCACAGGCCGCGCGCGGTCGTCTTCCCTAACTCGACTGAAGAGGTCTCCGAAGTCCTGCGTCTGCTCGCCCGAGAGGGCGTGCCGCTGGTGCCGCGCGGCGCGGGGACTGGATTGTCGGGCGGCGCGCTCGCGGTGGGCGGCGGCGTGTGCGTCGAACTCTCAAGGATGCGCCGCGTGCTCAAGGTTGACGTGGAGAACCGTCTGGCGTTGGTCGAGGCGGGCGTCGTCAACGCGCACGTCTCGCGCGCGGTGGCGCGCCACGGCCTCTACTACGTCCCAGACCCTTCGAGCCAAGGCACTTGCACCGTCGGCGGCAACGTCGGCGAGAACGCGGGCGGCATCCACTGTCTGAAGTACGGGACGACGACCGACCACGTCGTCGGCGCGCGCGTCGTGCTCGTGGGCGGGCGCGTCGTCGAGTTGGGCGGCGCGGGCACGGCCCTGCCCGGATACGACCTGCTCGGCGTCTTCGTCGGCAGCGAGGGCACGTTCGGCGTCGTCACGGAAATAACCGTGCGCCTGACGCCGGTCGCGCCGTCGGTGCGGACGCTGCTCGCCGACTTCCTGCGTCTCGACGACGCGAGCCGCGCCGTCTCGGCCGTCATCGCGGAAGGCATCATCCCGGCCGGCCTTGAGATGGTTGACGGCGAGACCATCCGTGCGGTCGAGGCGAGCGTCTTCGCCGCCGGGATGCCGCAGGACGCGGAGGCCGCGCTGCTCGTCGAGTTGGACGGGCTGGAAGCCGGCATGGACGAGGAGGTCGAGCGCGTGCGCGCCATCTGCCTTGCGAACGGCGCGCGCTCGGTGCGTCTGGCCGCCGACGAGTTTGAGCGCAAGCGTCTGTGGGCCGCGCGCAAGGGCGCGTTCGGCGCGATGGGGCGCATCACGCCCGACATACTCATTCAGGACGCGGTCGTCCCGCGCTCGCGCCTGCCCGAAGTCTTGGCCGAGACCTACCGCATCGGCGCGCGCCACCGGCTTCGCGTCGCCAACGTCTTCCACGCTGGCGACGGCAACCTCCACCCGCTCGTCTGCTTCGACTCGCGCGACGCCGATCAGGTCAGGCGCGTCCACGCGGCCGGCCGCGAGATCATGGAGACGTGCGTGCGCGCCGGCGGCACCATCACGGGCGAGCACGGCGTCGGACTCGACAAGAGCGAATACCTGCCGCTCGTCTTCTCCGACGAAGACCTGAGCGCGATGCTGAGAGTTCGCGCGGCCTTCGACCCGGCGGGCTTGTGCAACCCCGGCAAGATCATCCCCGCGCCCAAGGGCTGCGGCGAGGCGCGCGTCGTCGCCGAGGCGGGCGCGCGGCGCAGGGCGAACGGCGACGGACGCGCGGCGGTAGACGAAGCGCAGAAGGTTGAAGACGAGAGGCATCATGTCGAGACGGCGACCGTCTCGGGCTGGGGCGCCGTCGAGACGCGCGTCGAGAACCGTGTCGAGACGGCGGCACTCTCAAGCTCAATCTCTCCCTCGGCCTCTGACGGTTCAGGCGACACGCACGTCGCCGAGCCGGGGACGTTCGAGGAGGTCTGCGAGGTCTTGCGCGTCGCCGAGCGCGAAGGCCGGAGCGTCTTCCCGGCCGGCGCGGGGGCGCAGGGCGGCTTGAGCGTTGACGACGCGCGCGGCGGCCGTCCCGTCGTGCTGAAGACGACGCGTTTGTCCCGGCTCGTCAGCCACGAGCCGGCCGACCTCGTGGCGACGGCCGAGGCCGGGATGACGCTCGCGGACTTCAACCGCGAGGTCGGGCGCGCGGGTCAGTGGCTCCCGCTCGACCCGCCGGCCGCGGGGCGTGCGACGCTCGGCGGCGTGGTGGCGACGGGCGCGGCCGGCGCGCAGAGCTTTGGCTACGGCGCGCCGCGCTCGCACGTGCTCGGCATGACGGTGGCTCTCGCGGGCGGGCGCCGTATTCGCGTCGGCGGCCGCGTCGTCAAGAACGTCGCCGGCTACGACCTCTGCAAACTCTTCACGGGCAGCCGCGGCACGCTCGGCGTCATCCTCGAAGTCACCTTCCGCCTGCGCCCGCGCCCGCGCCGCGAGGCCACGCTCGTCGCGCGCTCGGAAGACCTCGGCGAACTCTTCGGGGCGGCGCGCGCGCTCGTCACCTCTCAGCTCCTCCCCGTCGCGGTAGAGCTTCTCTCGCCGGGCGTGGCGAAGGCGGCCGGCGCGTCGGCCGAGGGTGGCGCGAACGGCTTCGTCATGCTCGCGCGCTTCGCGGGGACCGAGAGCGCGGTCGAGTATCAGCTCGCGAGCGCGGCCGAGTTGGTGGCGGGCGCGTCGAAGGCGGCCGACGCCGAGCTGTTTGAAGACGACGAAAGTCTCTGGGCGCGTCTCTCTTCGACGGGGCGCGGGGGCGGCAACGGGCTTGTGTGGCGCGCGGGCGTGCTGCCTTCCGCGCTCGGGCTGTTGCTGGCCGAGCTGACCTGCGGCGTCCACGGGCTTGAAGCGGACTGGCACGCAGGCGCCGGCGACGGACGGCTGCGCGTCTTCGAAGACGTGCCGGCGCGCGTCCGGGAAGTCGAGGACGGGGGGGCCGCTTCCGTGCCCTCGGCGCTGCGCGCGATGCGCGAGGCGGGCGGCTCGGTCGTCGTCGAGCGCGCGCCCGCGTGGCTCACGCGCGAATTCGACGCGTGTGAACTGTCGGACTCGGCCGCTTTCCTGATGAGGCGTCTGAAGGAGCAGCTCGACCCGGCGGACACTTTCTCGCCCGGCCGCTTCGGATTCAGTTTGCAAAGTCGGCGGTAAGAAATCTCTTGATGCCCGAACACTCGACACAACTCGCGGGGGCTTTGGCGGCGGAGGAGCGGAAGCTTCTGGCGTGCGTCCACTGCGGCCTGTGCCTTGAGGCGTGCCCGACCTACGTCCACACGGGCGACGAGAATGATAGTCCGCGCGGCCGCCTCTACCTGATGAGCGCGGTCGAGGAGGGTCGGCTCCCTCTGGACTCGAACGCCTTCACGCGCCACATCGACCGCTGTCTGGGTTGCCGCGCGTGCGAGAGCGCGTGCCCGGCCGGCGTCGAATACGGCCAACTGCTCGAAGCGGCGCGCGCGGACATCTCGGCGGGCGGCCGCCGCGAGGGCTGGACTTCGCGCGCGCTGCGTCTCACGCTTCGACACGTCTGGTCGCACCCCGCGCGGCTGCGCCTCGCCTTCTTGCTCGCGCGCCTGACGCGCGACTCGCGCCTCCCTCACCTGATGCTCGCGTCGAAGCTGACGAAGCTTTTGCCCGCGCGCGTCGAGCTGGCGCTGGCGCTGCTCGACAGCTCGCGCCCGACGCGCGTGAGCAGAAGCGGCGGCGAAGTGAAGACGGCGACGGGTGGCGCGAGCGCGCGGGGCGCTGATGCGGGCGCGCTGTTGTTCGAGGGGTGCGTGACCGAGGGGCTGTTCGCGCGCGTCAACCGTGCGACGGCGCGCGTGCTGGCGGCCAACGGGTGCCGGGTGAGCGCGCCGCGCGGGCAGGTCTGCTGCGGCGCGCTGCACGCGCACGCGGGCGACCTCGAAGGCGCGCGGGAACTTGCGCGCCGCAACGTCGATGCGTTCGAGACGGAAGGGGGCTCGGCGGTCGTCACCAACGCCGGCGGGTGCGGCGCGATGCTCGCCTCTTACGCGCACCTGCTCGCGGGCGACGCGGAGTACGCCGAGCGCGCCCGCGTGTTCAGCGCGCGCGTGCGCGACGTGAGTCAGCAGTTGGACGTGACGGGACTCGAACGCGCGGGCGCGCCGCTAGAAGAAGTGGCCGTGACCTACGACGCCTCGTGCCACCTCCTGCACGGGCAGAAGGCGCGGACTGAGCCGCTGCGCGTGCTCGGCGCGGTCGAAGGCGTGAGGCTGGTGCCGCTCGAAGGCTCGGACGTGTGCTGCGGCGGCGCGGGCGTCTACAGCCTTCTGGAGACGGCGCTCTCGGCGAGCGTGCTCGCGGAGAAGCTCGCGCGCGTGCGCGAGACGGGCGCCGCGGTGCTCGCCACGGGCAACCCCGGCTGCCACATGCAACTCGCCGCGGGCGCGCGGCTCGCCGGCCTGCCGCTCGGCGTCGTCCACCCCGTCGAACTGCTCGACGAGTCGTACCGGCGCGCCGGCCTCTACGACGACGCGAAGGAAGTTTGAAATTTCAAATTCGAGATTTGAAATTCAAGAGATGAAACCACGCGCCTCCATCCTGACCTTCGGGACGTTAGCGGCCGCGCTGCTCTTGACGGCGGCGGCGGCCGTCATCGCCCCGGCGCAGGCGGTCGCGGACGACGCCGGGCGCGTCGAGCGTGTGCGCGCTCTCTACGACGCGGCGAAGTCGAGGGAGACGGCGGGCGACTGGGCCGGGGCGGAGCGCGCTTGGGATGAGGTCGTGTCGCTCGCGCCGGGCGACGCGCGCGCGTGGGTGAATCTGGGCGTCGCGCGCGGCCACCAGGGACGGCGCGCCGAGGCGATCGAAGCTTGGAACCGCGCCGCCGCGCTCGACCCGAAGCTCGCGGGCGCGCACTTCAACCTCGGGCTGGCGCTCGTGCGCGGGGGCGAGGCCGAGGCCGCCGTCGCGCCTCTCCGCCGGGCGCTCGCGCTCGAACCCGAGAACGAGGCGGCGCGGCGCGCGCTGGCCGTCGCGCTGGCCGGCGCCGAACGGTTCCGCGAGGCGAGCCGCGAGCTGGCGCAACTGCTGGCGCGCGCGCCGCGTGACCCGGCGCTTCTGGAACTCGCCGCGCGCGCCTTCATGGCGCAGAAGCGTCACGCCGAGGCGGTCACGGTGCTACGCCGTCTCTTAGACCTCGGCGTCGGGACGGCCGAGCTGTGGGCCATGTACGGCGACGCGCTCGACAACGTGCGCCGGACGCCCGAGGCGGCCGACGCTTACGAACAGGCGGTCAAGCTCGACCCCGACTCGAACCGCAGGCGTTACGCGCTCGGCTACCTCTACTGGCAGCTCTACCGCTATGACGAGGCCGAGCCGGTGCTGCGCGAGGTGCTCAGGCGCGACCCCGCGGACGCGCGCGCGGCCTTCACGCTCGGCGACCTCTACCTGACGCGCGGGCAAGCGCAGCGCGCGCTCCCGCTGCTCGAACAGGCGGCGCGCGCCTACCCGGAAGAGTTCGACACGCGCTTCACGCTCGGGCGCGCACTGATGCGCGCGGGCGAAGTGGCGCGCGCCGTCGCGGAGCTGGGCGCGGCCGTCAAACTCCGCGACGAGGTCTCCGAAGGCCACTATCAACTCGGCCGCGCGCTCGCGCTCGCCGGCCGCAGGGACGAGGCGCGGCGCGAGTTCGACCGCGCCCGCGTCCTCAAAGACCAGAAGCGCGAGGCGGAGGAACCAAAAAAAAGTAGACAGTAGTCAGTAGGAGCAACGAAGGCGGCGCGTCCCGGTCATCAACCGGGCGCGCCGCCTTTCCTTCTACCGGCTACTGTCTACTGTCTACTGTCGTATGCGACGCGGCCGCCGACGAGGGTGAGGCGGACGCGGCCGTCTGTGTCGAGCGCGGCGAGGTCGGCGCGCTTGCCCGTCTCTATCGAGCCACAGTCCGAGTCCGCGCCGACGAGACGCGCCGGGTTGAGCGAGGCGACGCGCGCCACGTCCGGCTCCGCGACGCCGAGCGCGAGCGCGGTGCGGACGGCGTCGCGCATCGAGATGACCGAGCCGGCGATGCTCCCGCGCTCGTTGCGCGTGCGCCCGCCCTCGACCGTGATGGTCTCGCCCCAGACGCGGTACTCGCCGTCGCCCAAGCCGGCGGGCGCGACCGCGTCGCTGATGAGCGAGACGCGCGCGGGCGTCTTGCAGCGCAGGACGAGGCGGAGCATGAGCGGGTCGCTGTGCACGCCGTCGGCGATGATGTCCACGGTCACGTCGTCTTGCAACAAGCCCCAGCCAATCGGCCCCGGCTCGCGGTGGTGGAGCGGCGCCATCGCGTTGAGGAAGTGCGTCATGTGGCGCGCGCCGGCCTCGCGCGCAAGCTCAAGCGTCCGCACGTCGGCGCGCGTGTGGCCGACCGAGACGACCCAGCCGCGCCGCGAGAGCTCGCCGACCAAGGAGACGCCGCCCTCGACCTCGGGCGCGAGCGTGATCATGTGTGCCGCGCCGCCGGGCGAGAGCGTCGGCAGGTCGTCCAGCTCAGTCCCCTCGCGGAAGTCGCGGAAGTAGGCCGTGCGCAGCGCGCCGCACTGGCGCTTGTTGACGAAGGGGCCTTCGTAGTGGACGCCGAGGGCGCGCGCCGCCGGCGTCCCCGCGTCCTGCGCGCGCATCAACTCTTCGACGGCGCCGACCGCGCGGCGGTAGTTCTCGACCGGCGCGGGGACGAGCGTCGGGAGCCACGCCGTGACGCCCTCGCCCGCCAGGTATCGCGCGACGCGGGCCAGGTCTGAGGCTGAAGCCTCCAGGGTGTCCACGCCGACCGCGCCGTGGATGTGCACGTCCACGAAGCCCGGATAAACGGTCAGCCCCGCGAGGTCAATTTCGCGCGCGCCGTCCGGCGCTCCGACGCCCGCGCTGAGGCGCGCGATTCTCCCGGCCTCGACGAGGAGCGAGCCGTCCTCCACGACTTCGTTCGGGAGGACGAGGCGCGCGCCCTTGAGCAGCAGCGCCGTCTGTGTGTCGTCGTCTTTCATAATCTCTCGAAAGTCACGCTCTTAAAGTCCGCGTGCCCGCCGAACCCTTTGAAGGGCGCGGCGGGCACGCGGGTCAGCAGACCTCCGGCGCACGTCTCCTAGAAGGAGAGCTTGGCGCCGAACTGGAACTCGCGCGGCAGGCGCGTGCCCGTCGGGCGGCCGAAGTCGGCCGTCCCGAGCACGGTCTGGACGCCGGTGAACTGCGTGTGGTTGAAGACGTTGAACGCCTCGGCTCGCAGTTGCAAACGAATGCCCTGCTCCCTGTCGAAGTAGATGTTCTTCGTCAGGGTGAAGTTCGTCTGGTTGCGGCCGAAGAGCCGGGCGAACGAGCGCGGCGCGTTGCCGTAGGTGCCGGCCGAGGGCGCGGCGAAGGCGCCGGGGTCGAAGATGAAGGGCAGGCCCGTCACCGGGTCAATCGTCCCGGCCCGCCCGGCGTTCGGGTCGGAGACGAGGTTCGCGTAGTAGCCCGTGGCGGTGGCGGCCGGGACGGTCGCCACCGTCAGCACGCGCGCCACGGGCTGGCCCGAAGTGACGTCGGTGATGCCGGCGAACTGCCAGCCGCCGAGCAGCGCGCGCTTGAAGGGGTTCGAGTCCTTGCGGAACCACGGCAGCTCGTAGACGTAGCTGGCCGAGAAGATGTGCGGCCGCGAGGTGCGCGCCTCCGCGTACTCCGCCCTGTAGTTGAGCGGGTTCTGCGGGATGTCCACGGCGTCGCGGTCGTTCGTCGCGTCCGTCATGTTCTTGCTGAAGGTGTAGGCGGCCGTCAACGAGACGCCGCTCGCGAAGCGGTAGCTCAGCGAAGAGAGCATCCCGTGGTAGCGCGACTTGCCGCTCGTCTCGCGGTAGTTGATCGTCGAGTAGCCGAGGAACGGGCGCACCGTGTTGGCGTTCGCCAGCCCGACGCTGTTGACGGCGGCCACCTGCGGGAAGTTGATGTTGACGGGGCGGATCAGGTGGTCGCCCTTGGTGCCGACGTAGGAGATTTCGCCGACCGCGTTGCGGAAGAGCGAGTGCTGCACGCCGAGCGACCACTGCTGGATGATCGGCGTGGTGAAGTCGGGCGCCGACGCGATGAGCGCCCGGTTGGGCAGGGCGTTGAGCGACGCACCGCCCGTCGGGTTCGAGAACGTGATGCCCGCGCTGGTGTACGCGGCGCTGTTGTTGAACGGCGGGTTGACGAACGAGTTCTGCTCGAAGATGCCGACGAGCGGCTGGTCGTAGTAGAGGCCGTAGCCGGCGCGGATGACGGTCTGGCCCTTCCTGAACGGGTCCCACGCGATGCCGATGCGCGGGCTGAAGTTGTTCTTGTCCGAGGGGTAGATGGAGTCGCCGAAGGGCGAGTTGACGCCGGCGCGGACGATGCCGTTCAGCTCGTCGCCCGTGCCGCGCTGGAACGTCGCGCAGGCGGCGGTGACGCAGGCCGGGGCGTTGGCGCGGTTGTAGAGCGCCGGGTCGAACGAGGTCAGCACGTTGTTCTGGTCGGTGACGGGGACGAAGAACTGGTAGCGCACGCCGAGGTCGAGCGTCAGGTTGGGGCGGAGCTTCCAGGTGTCCTGCGCGAAGAACTCGCGGCGGCCGAAGCGCAGGTTGACCGTCACGTCGAACTGGTCTTCGCTGTAGGCGTCGGCGCGCCCGAGCAGGAAGTCGGCGAAGGCGAGGCCCGTCTGCCCCAGCGAGAGGGTGGCCGGCGCGCCGGCGGCGGTGAGGCCGGGCGTCGTGCCGCGCGAGCGCGTGCCCGCGAAGCTGAAGCTGCCCTGCGTGATGTTGTTGGCGTTCTCGTCCTTCTTCTCCCACGACATCTCGCCGCCGAGCTTGAACGTGTGGTTGCCGCTCATCCACGTCACCGTGTCGCGGACGACCTGATTCTTGTAGACGATGTTGAAGCCCTGGAGCGAGTTGAGGTTCGAGTGCGCGCTCGTGAACGTGATGCGGGGGATGACCCCGGCGTTGTTCTCGGGGTAGACCTCGGGGATGGTGTTGAGGCCGGGGAAGTCGGTGTCGAAGCTCCGGCCCACGACCTGCGAGCCGATCAGGTTGCCCGAGAAGTTGTAGGTCGCCTCGTTGACGAGCGTCGGCGACAGCACGCTCGTCAGCGACGCGACGAAGGTCTGCCCCGGGATGCGCGTGTCGGTCGTGCCGAAGTTGGGGACGGCGTTGGTCGTGAACAGACCCGTCGGCTCGCGCGTCAGGTTGAGGTCGTGCGTGTAGCGGCCGAAGAGCTTGTGGCTGTCGCTGATGTTGTGGTCGATGCGCACCGACTCCTGCCGCGTCTGGAGCGCCGTCACCGGCGAGTGGACGAACAGGTTGGCGCCCGAGTTCGGCAGCGGGTACGCCTGAAGCAGCGCCAGCGAGCGCGGGTCGATGTCCGAGACCGGGACGATGTTACCCGCGTAGGCGCGGTTGTCGGCGAGGCGGAAGATCATCCCGGCGCGCGCCTGCGTGGTGTTGCCGTTCGTGTCCTGGACGAGGACGGGGTTGGTCGTGCAGCCCGCCGCCCCGGCGACGCAGGAGGCGGTGTTGGCCGCGTTGCGGAAGAGCGGCGCGCCGAGGAAGGACGAGAAGTCTCCCGAGCGCTCGGCGAGCGAGGGCACGGTGGCGGTCGCCGCCGTGATGCCGCGCGTGATGCGCCGCTGCTCGTGCGAGAAGAAGAAGAACGTCTTGTCGCGGCCGTTCCACGAGGCGTTGCCGGGGCCCTCGCCGAACTTGGGGATGACGACGGGGCCGCTGAACGTCCCGCCGAAGTTGTGGTAGCGCAGCCGCGGGGTCGGCGCGTTGGGGTCGCCGTTGGCGCGGCGGCCGCGCCGGTTGTTGAAGAAGGTGTTGGCGTTGAAGCGGTCGTTGCGCGCGAACTCGTAGATCGACCCGTGGAAGTCGTTCTCGCCGCCGCGCGTCACGATGGTGACCGCGCCGCCGCCCGAACGCCCGACCTCGGCCGTGTAGTTCGAGCTGAGGAGCTTGAACTCCTTGATCGAGTCCACGGTCGGCGTCGAGAGCAGCGTGATGTTCGAGCCCACGTCGGTGTTCGAGACGCCGTCAACGAAGACGTTGACGCTGTTGCGGCGCATGCCGTTGACGGACACGTCGAAGCGGTTCGAGAGGCCGAAGCCGGTCTCGTCGTCGAGGCTGGAGCTGACGCCGGGCGCGAGCTCCAGCAGCTTGGTGAAGTCGCGGTTCTGGAGCGGTATCTCCATGACCTGCGTGCCCGAGATGAGCGTCTGCTGCGTCGGGCTGTCCTGCACGACGTTGGTCTCGCTCGTCACGGTCACGACCTCGCTGACGTTGCCGGCTTCGAGCGCGACGTTTAGGGGGCGGCGGTCGGCGGCGTTCAGGGTGACGGCCGACTCGACGTGCTTCTTAAAGCCCGCCTGCTCGACCGTGACGGTGTAGACGGCGGGGTTGAGCTGCGTGATGGTGTAGAGGCCGTCCTCGTTGGTCTGGGCGCGGCGCTCCTCGCCCGTCGCCTCGTTCCTGACGACGACGGTGGCGCCGGCGACGGCCGCGCCGGCGGCGTCGGTCACCTGCCCCTGAATCTGCGCCGCGGTCTCCGCCACCTGCGCGCGGGCCGGGCTGCCGAGGCACAAAAAGACGGCGAGGATTAGGATTGCTGCGCGCGACCCGTTCCTCAAATGGTTCTTCATAACGGTGGTTCCTCTCCTGTAGTGACAGGGTTTATTTAGTGTCGAATCCGGCCCGGGCCGCTTCTCGGGGCGGCCCCGGCCTCGGAGATCAAATGCACCCCGCCGGCGCCGGAGGCCGCGGGGGCGGGCGGGAGTCCGGGGGCGCCCCGCCCCGAAAACGTCTGCCCCTTTGAAAGTGTGCCGCGCCGCCGGGCGCGCGTTCAACGCCTGTCGGCGGCCGGCTCGGCGGTCGCGCCGGCGTGACGCAGCGCCCGTCCGGGGCGCGCGCCCGTCGGGCGCCCGGCGTCGATGACCGGCTCGCCGTTGACGATGACGTAGGAGAAGCCCGACGCGTACTGGTGCGGCTTCTCGAAGGTCGAGGGGTCGGCGACCGCCGCCTCGTCGAAGAGGACGAGGTCGGCGGCCATCCCCTCGCGCACCAGCCCGCGGTCGCGGAGGCCGAAGGTCTGCGCCGGCAAGCTCGTCATCTTGCGCACGGCGTCTTCGAGCGAGACGACGCGGAGGTCGCGGACGTAGGTGCCGAGCACGCGCGCGTTGTTGCCGTAGCCGCGCGGGTGCGGCACGCCCTCGCCGAAGCGGCGCACGCCCGAGTCCGACGCGACCATCGTGAACGGCTCGCGCATGATGCGGCGCACGTCGTCCTCGCCCATCGAGTGGTAGACCATCGCCGCGCCGCCCTCCGCGTACATCTCAAGTATCTGCTCGATCTGGCTCGCCACGTCCGCCTTACCCTTCGCGAGGCGCGCGACCTCCGCGATGGACTTGCCGTTGTACTCCGGCTTCGGGCGGTAGCTGGCGACGACCGCGTGCGAGAAGTCCTTGAAGCCCGACTTCTTAAGCCCGTCCTTCATCTCGCGGACGACGCGCGCGCGCTGCGCGGGGTCGGCGACGCGCTTGCGCCCCTCGTCGCGCCCGCCTTCGAGCACCCAGTCGGGCAGGCGCGAGTCGAGCGAGGTCGAGCTGGCCGTGTAGGCGTACTGGTCAACGGTCACGGCGAGACCTCGGCGGCGCGCCTCGCGCACGAGCCCGAGCGTCATGTCGCTCTGCCCCCAGAGTTTTTTGGAGCTGATCTTGAAGTGCGAGATTTGGACGGGAAGCCCCGCGCGCTCGCCGATCTCGATGCTCTCGCGGATGGCCTCGACGACCTCCAGCCCCTCGCTGCGCATGTGCGTCGCGTAGACGCCGCCGTGGCGCGCCGCGACGCGCGCGAGTTCGACCACCTCGTCCGTCTTCGAGTAGACGCCGGGGACGTAGATCAGCCCCGTCGAGAGGCCGACCGCGCCGTCGCGCATCGCCCGCTCGACGAGCGCCTTCATCCGCTCAAGCTCCTCGGGAGTGGGCGGGCGGTTCTGCTCGCCGAAGACCTCTCGGCGCACGGAGTTGTGGCCGACGAGCGTGGCGACGTTGACCGCGGGCGGCGTCTCCCCGGCGCGGCCGAGGAAACGGGACACGTCCACGGCCGAGCCGCCGCAGTTGCCCGTGACGAGCGTCGTCACGCCCATGCGGACGAAGTTCTCGGCGTCGGGCTGCTCGAAGATGTTCTCGACGTGCGTGTGCACGTCGATGAAGCCGGGCGCGAGCACCTGCCCGCGCGCGTCAATCACCCGCTTCCCTTCCGACGCCGCGACCCGCCCGACGCGCGCGATGCGCCCGCCGCTCACCGCCACGTCGGCGCGGAACCAGGGGTTGCCCGAGCCGTCCACGACGCGCGCGTCGCGGATGACGAGGTCGTAGGCCGGCCCCGCCGCCGAGCGGGGCGCGCCCGCGAGGCCGGCCGGGATGAGCGCCGCCGCCGCCGACAACGCGGCGGCGGCGAGGCCGAGCTTGAGACGCCAGTTCATATCACTCGACGCGCGGGCTTTAGAAGTTGAACTTGAGGCCCAACTGTATCCTGCGCGAGTTGCTGTTCACGCTGTCGCGGATGCGGCCGAACGTCGGGTTGAGCGAGGCGCTGCCCGCGAAGCCCGGCGACTGGATGCCGATGCCGCTCGTCGAGCTGATGGGGAACTCGAAGGACGGCGTGTTGGTCACGTTGTTGATGTCGGCGCGCAGTTCGAGGTTCTTCGACTCGGTGATGCGGAACTTCTTGCGCAGCGTCATGTCGAGGTTGAAGAACGGCGGCCCCGTGAAGAAGTTGCGCGGCGTGTTGCCCTGCTCGCCCGGCTCGGGCGTCGAGAACTGCGCGCGCTGCTCGGGCGTGAAGATGAAGTTGGTGCCCGCGTCCTGCACGACGCTGCCCATGTTGGCCGTGCAGTTGTTGCAGTTGGCCGTCGAGAGCACGACGTTGCTGACGGTGAAGGCGCCCGAGTAGACCGTGAAGGCGCGCCCGCTCTGCCAGACGAGCGCGTTGGCGATCTCCCAGCCGCCGACGAGCTGGTTGACGAAGCCGTTCGCGCCCGACAGAAAACGCTGGTTGCGCCCGAACGGCAGGTCGTAGACGACGTAGCCTTGCAGCGCGTGGCGGCGGTCGAAGTCCGAGCGGCCGTAGTTGAGGCTGCGGTCGCGGTTGTCGAACGGCGTGTTCTGCGCCGACGGCGACGCGTTCGTCCCCGACGTGGTGCGCGCCGCGACCGTGAAGGCCGGGTCGAACGAGCGCGTGTCGAGCGACTTGGCCAGCGTGTAGCTGAGCTGCATCAGCAGGCCGTTGCGCTTGCGGCGGCTGATTTGAAGCTCAAGCCCGTTGTAGCGCGAGTAGTCGTTGCTGTCGATGACGTTGACGGCGCCGGTGAACTGCGAGTAGGGCTGGAAGAACGACCCGCCGACGTTGCCCGCCTGCGCGATGGTGCGGACGCCGCCCGAGACGCGCTGCGACATCAGCAGCGCGGCCGACGCGACCGAGCCTTGATTCAGCTCGGACGAGAAGGTCGAGCGGAACGACGAGGAGCCGGTCGGGTTGGCCGGGTTGCCGGTGAAAAGCAGGTTCGCCAGACAGCTCGTCGCCAGCGCGCTGCCGCGCAGCGTGTTGAATGCGTCGAGGAAGGTCTCGTTGGGGCAGCGCGCGTCGCGCGCGAAGATGTCAACCTGGTTAACGTCGTAGGCGCCGAACAGCCCGACGCCCTTGCGCCCGACGTAGTTGGCCTCGAAGACGAAGCTGCTCCCCAGCTCGCGCTGGATGCTGAGGCCCCACTGGTTGGTCTTCGGGAAGCGCGTCGAAGGGTCGAAGACGGTGAGCGACGCGGTCGAAAACGCGGCGGGCTGGCGCAGCGCGGCGGGCGTCGCCGTCGGGGCGATGGTCGGCAGGCCGAAGCGGATGCGGTCGGTCTCGTCGGTGCGCCCGGCGAACGAGGTGTCGTTGATGCCGAGCGTGGTGCCCGGCGTGTTCGGGAAGATCGACGACGACGCGAGGAACGTGTTCATCCGGTCGTAGGCGAGCCGGTAGTTGGCGCGGATCGAAGTCCGGCCGTCGGAGAACGGGTCCCAGGCGATGCCGACCGTCGGGGCGAAGTTGTTCCAGTCGTCGTCGAACAGCTTGCCCTCGACGAAGCGGAGCTGGTCGGTCGGCGTCTCGCCGAGGCGGACGGGGCGGTCGGGGCGCAGCACGACGTTGTCGCCCCCGGCGCGCGGCGACATCTTCGGCTCCCAGCGCAGACCGTAGTCAATGGTCAGGTTGGAGCGGAACTTCCACGTGTCCTGGAAGTAGAGGTCGAACTCGTCGTACTCCGAGACGAAGGTGAAGAGCGTGCCGGCGGGCGCGTAGGACGCGTCGTCGGCGGCGACGAAAGCCTGCTGAAGATTACCGACGCGCCCCAAGAGGTCGTTGATGGCCGACTGGAGGTTGTTGCGGTCGGTGTTGTTGATCGAGCCCGCGCCCGCCGCCGGCAGGTTGAAGTTGAAGGCGCCGCTCGTGCCCGGCGGGTTGACGGTGCGCGAGAGGTTGACCGCGAGGTTCGTGTTGAAGCCGCCGACCGAGCTGCGGATGTCGTCGTGCGACTGGAGCCGGATGTTCGTCCCGCCGCGGAAGGTGTGCGCGCCCCTGACGAAGCTGATGTTGTCCACGAACTGCCACGTCGTGATCTCGCGCTCGTTGTTGACGACCGGCGAGAAGTTGAACGGGTCGCGGACGAGGTTGAGGATGAAGGGGACCGGGTTCGGGTCGGGGTTGCCGAAGGTGAAGGCGAACTTGTTGAAGCCGACGACGAACTCGTTGGTCACCGACCCCGACGGCGTCCAGCGGTAGTTGACCGCGAGGTTCTTCGGGTTGCGGGTCGTGTTCACGAAGTTGAACTCGCTGTCGGGGAACGAGCGCAGGCCGCCGTTGCCGTTGTCGCCGAACGTGTCCTGCTTGCCCTGCGCGTAGCGGAAGTAGACGGTGTTGCGCTCGTTGAAGGCGTGGTCGATCTTGGTGACGAAGTCGTACTGCTTCTCGATCTGCGGCGCGTTGAAGCTGAAGCCGGCGGTGTTCAGGCCGTCGCCGACGAAGAAGTTGTTCGGCAGAGGCGTCGCGGCGATGAGCGCGCGTGTCGTCGGGTCGAGCCCGCAGTCGGCGGGGCGGGTCGCGCAGAGCGGGTCCATCGCCGGGATGTTGTAGGTGCCGAGCGTGACGGTCGGGAGGACGTTGCCCGCGCCGTCAACCGACGGGTTCGAGGTGCCGGCCGGCGCGTTGGCCGCGCCGATGCGGTAGCGGAACAGGCCCTGCCGCGCCTGCGACGTGTAGACCGTGCGCGTGACGAGGATGCCCTGCGTGGCGCGCAGCATTTGCAGGTTGGCGAAGAAGTAGGTCTTGTTCTCGCGGCCGTTGAAGCCGGGCAGGATGACGGGGCCGCCGATGCTGCCGCCGAAGATGTGCTGGACGAACTGCCCCTTGCCGCGGCCGTTCAGGTTGTTCTCGTACTCGTTGGCGTTGAGGCGCGGCGTGCGGTACAGCTCGAAGAGCGTGCCGTGGAACTCGCTCGACCCGGACTTGGTGACGAGCGAGACCTGCGCGCCGGAGGAGCGGCCCAGCTCGGCCGTGAAGTTGCCCGTCACGACCTGGAACTGCTCGATGGAGTCGGGGTTGGGCCGGAGCGGCGTGAAGTTCGAGCCGCCCGCGCTCGACTCGTTGATGTCGATGCCGTCGAGCGTGAAGTTGAACGCGCGGTCGCGCGCGCCGTGGACGTGGACGTTGCCGCCGGTGTTGCCGCCCGTCCCCGCGCGCCCGTTGCCGATCACGCCCGGCTGGAGCGAGACGAACAGCAGCGGGTTGCGCCCGCGCTCGCCGACGATGGGGAGCGCTTCGAGCGAGCGCTGCTCGACGGTGTTGCCGAAGTTGCCGGAGCTTGAAGTCTGCACCAGCTCGGCCGCCCCCTCGACCGTGATCACGTCGTTGACGCCGCCGACTTCGAGCGTCACGTTGACGGTCGCCGGCTGGTTGACGTTGACCTGGTTGGCGTTCGAGACGAACTTCTTGAAGCCCGCCTTCTCGACCGCGACGGTGTAGACGCCGACCTGCACCACGTCGAAGACGTACTGCCCCGTGGAGGTCGTCTGGGTGGTGAAGGCGACCTTCGTGCCCTCGTTCGTGAGCGTGACGGCCGCGCCCTCGACGACCGCGCCGTTGGCGTCGAGCACGACGCCGGTCACGCGCGAGGCGGTGCCCTGCGCGAAGACGGCGCCGGCGGTAGTTAAGATCAGCGCCGACAGCAGGGCGAGGGCGAGGGCGAGCGGGATGTGTTTCTTCATCTTGGGAGACTCCGGCTTCAGATTTTGTTGGGCGCGTCGGCAGAATCGGCCGGCCGGACGGACGCCGCACGGCGCTCGGACGGCTCGGGCGTCGAGCGAACGCGCCCCGGCCCGAAGGAACGATTGATAATTCCCGGCATTAAAAGGAAAGAGACCCGTGGCCCGCCCGTACTCTCGCGGAAGCACGGCCCCGTACTCGGGGGCGCGTGTTCGGACATAGAGCTTTTAAACTGATGAAGGCGAAAAGGACGGATACGCCTTCGTGTGCGAAACTTGCGGCGTATTCTAATGAACCCGCCGTCAATAATCAAAGCTAAAAGATTTTATCATTGGGATAAGCAGAGCTTTTGGATATTTCCCCGCGCCCGGCGGCTCAAACCAGCCCGACTTCCACCCAGCCGCGCACGCCGTTGACGAACCAGAGGCGCGAGGCGCGCGCGAGGTCGCCCACCGTCAGCGTGCGCTCGGCGATCTCGCCGCGGCGCAGAAGCTCCGCGCGGAAAGTCCCCGCGAGCAGGCCAGACGCGCGCGGCGGGGTCAGGCGTTCCCCGTCAAGCTCGACCACGAGGTTGCCGTTGGTGAACTCTGTCAGCTCGCCCCGCTCGTTCCAGAGCAGCACGTCGAAGAGGCCCGGCCGCTCGTCGCGGCGCGAGTCGTAGACCCCGCGCCTCGTCGTCTTGTGAAAGAGGAAGCGGTCGGAGCTGTCCACCGAAGTGAGCGCGAGCGCGACCGGGCGCGGCCCCGTCGGCGTCTCGCCGAGCGGCTCGCTCTCGACCCGCACGCCCCCGCCCGCCGCGACGAGCAGCCGCACGCGCCGCGCGCCGCCGCCCGCGTGCGCCTCGGCGTGGCGGCCGAGCGCGTCGCGGACTTCGCCGGCCGAGACCGGGAAGTCGAAATACTCGGCCGACGCTTCGAGGCGCGCGAGGTGTTCTTCGAGCAGGCGGTAGCCCGCCTCGTCGAGCCGCAGCGTTTCTAGCAGCTCGAAATCCGACGCGCTCTCGGTCAGGACTTTCGTCTTGTCGAGCGCCTCCTCGTACTCGCCGCCGGGCGTCGAGTCCCACGTCACGCCGCCCCCCACGCCGTAGACGGCCTCGCCCGTCTCCGTGTCCACGACGACCGTGCGGATGGCGACGTTGAAGGCCGCGTCGCCGCCCGGCGCGACGAAGCCGACCGCGCCGCAGTAGACGCCGCGCGGCACGTCTTCGAGCGCGGCGATGATGCGCGACGTGCTCACCTTCGGCGCGCCGGTCACGGAACCGCACGGGAAGAGCGCGGCGAACACGTCCGCCAGCGTCGCGCCTTCGCGGAGCGTCGCCGCCACGGTCGAGGTCATCTGAAAGACCGTCGGGTAGCGTTCGACGCGGAAGAGTTCTTCGACCTTCACCGTCCCCGTCTCGGCGACGCGCCCGAGGTCGTTGCGCAGGAGGTCAACGATCATCAGGTTCTCCGCGCGCTCCTTCTCCGACGCGGCGAGCCGCGCGGCGATGCCTTCGTCCTCTTCTTTAAATCTCCCGCGCGGCGCCGTGCCCTTCATCGGCCGCGTCTCGACGCGGCGCCCGCGCCGCCGGAAGAAAAGCTCGGGCGAGGCCGAGAGCACGCGGAAGCGGCCGGCGTTTACGTACGCGCCGAACCGCGTGCGCTGCGCGGCGCGCAGACGTTCGTAGAAGGCGAAGTCGTCCCCCTCGAAGCGCGCGCGCAGGCGGAGAGTGTAGTTGACCTGATAGGTGTCGCCGCGCGCTATCGCCTCGCGCACGGCCTCGACGCTTCGCACGTACTCGTCGCGGCCGACCGACGGCGCCCACTTTGAGACGCTGAACTCCCCTCCCCCACCCGGCTCCGGCTCGGGCGCGCCGTCGAAGACGCCGAACCAGACGAGCGGCAAGCCCGGCACGCCCGGCCCCGCCTTGAGCGCGCGGTCGAAAGCCGGCGCGGCCTCGTACGCGACGAAGCCGGCGGCGTAGAAGCCGCGCGAGGCGGCGCGCTCAACCTCCGCGAGCGCGTCGCGAACTTCGTCCAGGGCGTGTGCGGTGATGATTTCGACGGGGCGTGTGAAGCGCGCGCGGCCGCCGGGGCCGAGGTCGTCGGCGAAGTCGAGGACGACGGCGGCTGTGTTCGGCGTGCGGCCCGGGCCCATTCTTGCAATCGCCCTAGAGCAGCCTGAGCAGCGACTTCGCGTCAACGCCGTCGGGCACGCCCTCGACAATGACGACGGCGCTGCCGATCAGCTCGACGGCGGCGACGCCCTCCTTCGTCTTCCAGACGTGGCGCCCCGACTCGGCGACCTCGAACGGCTCTACGCCGTAGCGCTTCGTCGTGCGCCGCACGTAGGAGTCGAAGAACTCGCGCGCGTCCGCCTCGGTGTCCCACGCTGTCTTGTGCGCGACGACCACGTCCGCCGCGCGGTTCGGGCCGAGGAAGAGCGCGTAGCGGTCGCCGCCCCAGCCCTCGGCGGCGCGCTTCGACGCGTCGGCCGACTGGAGAAATTCGTCGAGCAGGAGGTACAGCCCCCACTCGCCCTCAACGTCGTGGTCGGCCATCCGCCAGCCCTTGCCGAGCGAGGCCGACACGTCGCGCAGCGCGACCTTCTGCGGCGCCTCGCCCGCGTGGAACTTGTCGGCGTGCAGCACCTGCTCGGTGGACTGCGGCAGCGTCTTGTAGGCGGCCGTCACCGCCTCCCACCCGCCGCGCTTGTAGACCTGCGTCACGAACGAGGTGCCTTGCAGGTACGGGAACAGCAGCGTCTCGCGCAGCACGCGCGGCGCGCGCTCGATCTGATCGCTGGAGCCGGAGCCGCCCGCCATCATCGCCTTGAGGAAGGCGAGCTGCCGCGCGGGGCTTTGCGACACGTACTGCATCATCAGGAACGAGGCGTCGCCCTCGACGAGCGAGTGCGCGGCCAGCTCGGCGTCCGAGTCGTGCTTGGGCCAGTCCTCGAAGCGTCGGAGGTTGAAGTGCTGATCCTGGAGCGCGTGCACCAGCTCGTGCGCCATCACCGGCTTCTGGCCTTCGAGGTCGATCCAGTCGGCGAGGTAAAACTCCTGCGTCTTCGGGTCGTAGTAGCCGGCGACCTGCTCGGTCAGCAGCTTGATGATGAAGGGGCGGAGCTGGAAGTCGGCGGGGACGAGGCCGAGTTTTTTGAGCGTCGCCTCGGAGGCGGCCATCTCCTCGGGCGTCGCGCTCTGGTTGAGGTTGCGGACGAGCATCTGCTCGATCTCGGCGCGCGACTGGGCGCCGCTGCGCACCTGCCGCAGGACGGGGAGCTTGCGGAGCTGGCTCGTCTCGGCCAGCACCTCGGCCGTCGCCTCGCGGACGGCGGCCGTCTTCGGGTTGACCGCCGCCGGCCTCGCCCTCTGCGCCGTGACCGCCGGCGCGACGGCGGCCGCGCCGACGACCGCCGCGACGAGAGCGGCCGCCAGAATCTTCCCCGGCCTGATTCTCTTTGACATCACGAACCCTTCGCTTTTATAGTCCGCTGAAACCGGAACGCTCTAATAACCCTTTCGGACAAGGCTTTCGAGCTGGAAGACATGCAACCGCTGGAAGCAGACGCCCTCTTCGACGACTGGCACGAGACGACCATCCGCGTGCGGTACGCCGAGACCGACCGCATGGGCGTAGTGTATCACGCGAACTTCCTCGTCTGGTTCGAGATCGGGCGCACGGAGTTCTGCCGCGCGCGCGGCTTCGCCTACAAGGACATGGAGGAGAACGACCGCGCCTTCCTCGTCGTCGCCGAAAGCTACTGCCGCTACAAGGCGCCCGCGCGCTACGACGACGAACTGGTCGTCCGCACGCACATCACGGAGCTTCGACGCCGCTCGGTGCGCTTCGGCTACGAGATCATCAACCTCACGGACGGCCGCGTCATCGCCGAAGGCGAGACCGGCCACGTCGTCACCGACGCCAACAACCGCGTCATCTCGCTCCCCGAGAGCTACCGCCTCGCCCTCAGCTCCCCGCCCCTCGCGCCTTCACCCGAAGGCGAGTAATCAAGTAGACATCAGGATTCGTGCGGCAGGTTGAGGCGCGAGATTTCGCGCGCGCGGCCCGTCGTGTCGTCCACGTCGATGAGCGCGGCGCAGATGCGGACGCCGCCCTTCGAGTGCTCGGGGCGCGGGGTGGCGGGGCCTAGGAAGCGCGCGATGACGCCCTCGGTCTCCATCCCGATGCACCCCGAGTGGCTCCCGGTCATCCCGAGGTCTGTGATGAAGGCGGCGCCGCCGGGGAGCACGCGCTCGTCGGCGGTCTGGACGTGGGTGTGCGTGCCGACGACCGCCGAGACGCGGCCGTCGAGGTGCCACGCCATCGCGACCTTCTCCGAGGTCGCCTCGGCGTGCATGTCCACGAGCCTGACCTTGACCGAGTCGTCGAGCGACGCGAGCAGGCGGTCGGCGGCGGCGAACGGGTTGTCGTGCGTCGGCGGCATGTAGACGCGCCCCATCAGGTTGAGGACGGCGACGCGCGTGCCCGCGCGCGTCTCGCCCACCCACAGCCCCGCGCCGGGCGTCCCCTCGGGGTAGTTCGCGGGGCGGAGCAGGCGCGGCTGGCGCGCGATGTAGGGGGCGGCCTCGCGCTTGTCGAAGATGTGGTTGCCCGAGGTCATCACGTCGATGCCGGCGGCGAACAGCCCCTCGCACATCTGCGGGGTGACGGAGAAGCCGCCCGCGAGGTTCTCGGCGTTCATCACCGCGAGGTCTACGGCGTGCTGCTCGCGCAAATCCTGGATGCGTTCGAGCACCGCCACGCGCCCCGGCCGCGCCACCACGTCGCCGATCATCAGGACTCTCATAGGCAAAAGACGTAAACCGTGACGAGTGAGACCGCTCTCCTCTCGTCACGGTTTACCGTTTACGGTTTACGAAAAAGGTGGCCGGGGGAAGAACCGCGACGGCCGCTCCGAAGTCGTAGTTGAACCTGCGTTAACAGGTGGGTGACCTAACCTTGCGGTTGAAGCCGCGACCTCTGGCAATCCCTTCATTTGAGGGGCTGCACTGGTGGCGGCATCGGTCTCCCTATCTCACGACATAGGCTCAACCATTGTAAATCGGTGGCGAGCCGCGCAGAAGCGAATCCCTCAGCCTGGAAAAATACTAACACACGCCGCGCCCCCGCGCGCCAGAAAATGCGCCCCGAAAATCCCGCGCCCGCGCTTGACAATTCAGGGCGTCCGCGTCACGCGCTCGCCGTCGAATACGAGCCCCGGCGCGGCGTCGGCGAGGTCGCGCATGAAGGCCGCCTTGTCCTCCGGCGAGACGTAGAGCGTGCGCGCCTCGGCGCCCTTCACGTACCCGATTCGCAGGCGGTCGAGCGACCACGTCGGCGCGCTCGCGGCACTCCGCGACGGCCTCACCTCCTCGACGGCGGAGAGCGGCACGCGCCAGCGCATCACGCCGCTACGCGCCACCAACTCCTCCCTCGAAATCTCGTAGTTGAGCGGATAAGTCGTGAGCAGGACGGTGGCGGCGACGACCACCCCGACGCGGACGAGCGCCCAGCCGGGGCCGGGGTCGCCGCCGCCCGCGAGCGCGAGGAAGAGTCCGACGACGACGGGCGCGAGCGCCGCGCCCCAGACGAGGCCGACCAGCCACGCGTCTTTCTTCGAGCGGTGGAGCATGAGAATTGTCCCTCCCGTCCTATTAATACGGGGCGGCGTGGGCGGCGGTTCGGGTTACGGGGAGGGGGCGCGGGCTTTCAGGAGATGGTGATGGTCGGGGTGACCTGCTCGGCGGCGCTGCGCGTCTTGAGGACGCGGTCGAGCATCTCGGCGCACTCGGCGCTGCGCGCGGCGAGCTGCTGGTCGGTCTGCTCGTGGAGGCGCTTGAGGCGGTGCAGTTCGTCGGCGACGTGGAGCGCGGCGAGGATGGCGACTTTGAGCGAATCGACGGTGAGCGTGCCCGACGAGATTTCGCGCATCCGGCGGTCAACGAACTCCGCCAGCCCGATGACGTACTCGCTGTCGCCGTCGGAGCGGATGTTGTAGGTCTGGTTGTAGATTTCGACCCGGATGGTCGGCGTGCCTTCCGCCGGGTTCTTGATGGCGCTCATCGGTTAAATCTCGGGGCTACCTGCGCATCACCTCGACGGCCTCGGGGTCGAGCACCGCGATGGCGTCGAGCATCGCCTCGACCTTCGTGCGGATCGTGTCGCGCTCGGAGAGGAGTCGCTCGACCTGCGTCTCCAGACGATCCTTCTCGTCCAGGAGCGCGCCCAGCTCGCGGCGCACCGAGGCCAGCTCGCGCTCCAGCCCCTCCTTCTCCTGGCGGAGTGTCTTGGTCAGCTCGATGGTGCGGTATATTTTGTCTTCGAGGTGAGAGAACTTTTCAAGTCCGGTCAATCCGACCATCTTCCTTCTCCGTGCGGCTGCGGCCTCGTGACTGCCGAGCGATTATGCGACTTCGCGCCCGCGAGCGCAAGAGTTAAAAGTAGAGGTGAGCAGTGAGCGGTGAGCGGTTAGTTTTTCCCGCCGCGCCGCCGAATTTCTGCAAGGATAGTTGCAAGCCGCAGCCCTGACTAACCTCCGGCCTCTAACCTCTGAGTTGAGCGCCGAAGCCCTCTCCGAGCGCGGCGATGACCCGCGCGTGCATCGCGTCAACCTCCTCGTCGCGGAGCGTGCGGTCGTCGGCGCGATACTCGACGCGCAGCGTCAGCGAGCGCTTCCCCTCGGGCAGGTTCGCGCCCTCGTAAACGTCAACCAGCTCGACGCCGCGGCACTCTTCAATCCCGAGCGCGAGCACCGCGCCGCGCAGCTCGCCGTAGGTGACACGTCGTTCGGCGACGAGCGAGATGTCGCGCGCGACGCCGGGGTAGCGCGGCAGCGGCGTGTAGCGCGCCGGCCGCTCGCCCGACGTGAGCAGCGCCGTCAGACTCACCTCCGCGACGTAGACCGTCTGGCGGAACTTGTGGCGCGCGGCCAAATCTTCCGAGAGCCTGCCGAGCGAGCCGACCTCCGCGCCGTTCAGCGTGACGCGCGCCGCCTGCCCCTCGCGCAGGTGCCGGAAGGAAGCCGGCTCGAACGAGAGTCCGCCGACACGCATCGCGTCGGCCGCCGCCTCGAACGCGCCCTTGAGGTCGAAGAAGTCGGCCGCGCGCCCGGCCGCGTGCCCCTCTTCGAGCGCTTCGCCGGTGACGACGAGCGCGAACGCCTCGACCTCAGTGGGGCGGCCTTCTTCGCCGCCGCCCGAGGCGAAGACGCGCCCCATCTCGAAGAGGCGCACGTCGCGCGTGCCGTGGTTGAAGTTGTGGCGCGTGGCTTCGAGCAGTCCGGGCAGAAGTGATGGGCGCATCAGCCGCGCGCCCTCGATGATCGGGTTCGAGAGTTGGACGAAGGCGCCCGCGCCCTCCGCCTTTTGCAGCCCCGGCACCGGCTCGAAGTGGCTCGCGCCCGCCTCATCGAGCGCGCCCGACTCGTCGATGAAGCTGAAGCTGACCGCCTCGTCGAAGCCGGCGGCCGTGAGCACCTGCCGCGCGGCGCGGCGGCGGCGGTCGCCCACGAGGTACTCGCCCGTGACGGGCGAAGGCGGCAGCGCCTCCTCGATCTTCTCGTACCCGTGGACGCGCGCGACCTCCTCGACCAAATCCTCCTCGATGGAAACGTCCGTGCGCCACGTCGGGACGACGAAGCCGACGCGGTCTTCGCCCTCGCCCTGTCCCGAGTCGCGCCGCTCGAACCCGAGCGCCGTCAGGATGCGCACGCACTCGCCGGCCGGCACGTCCAGCCCCGTCAACTCTTTCACGCGCCGCGGCCGCAGCGTGACGGCGGGGCGCTCAATCTTCCGCGGGTAGACATCGACGGCGTCCACGGTCGCGGTGCCGCCCGCCAGCTCGCAGATGAGCGCGACGCAGCGATCCTGCGCGCGCCGCACGCCCTCGTAATCGACGCCGCGCTCGAAGCGGTAGGACGCCTCGGTCTGCAAGCCCAGCGCCTTCGACGTGCGGCGCACCGACTGCGGCGCGAAGTAGGCGCTCTCGACGAGCACGTCCACGGTCGAGTCGGAAATCTCGGTCTCCTCGCCGCCCATCACGCCCGCGACGGCGACGGCGCGCGCGGCGTCGGCGATGACGAGCGTCTCCGCGTCCAGCTCGCGCTCGACGCCGTCGAGCGTCTTCAACTTCTCGCCCGCGCGCGCGCGGCGGACGACGATGCGCCGCTCGGCCAGCGTGGCGAGGTCGAAGGCGTGGAGCGGCTGCCCCGTCTCGTGCATGACGAAGTTCGTCACGTCGGCGACGTTGTTGATGGGTCGCTGGCCGATGGCCTGCAAGCGCCGGACGAGCCACTCGGGCGACGGCCCGATCTTCACCCCGCGCACCACGCGCGCGGCGTAGCGCGGGCACAAGTCCGCGTCCTCGATCTCGACGGCGGTAAACTCTTCGGCGCGCCCGCCGACGCTCTTCGCCTCCACGCCGGGCAGTTTGAGCGACGCGCCCGTCAGCGCCGCCGCCTCGCGCGCGACGCCGAGGTGCGAGAGACAGTCGGGGCGGTTCGAGGTCAGGTCGATCTCAAGCACCGAGTCGCCCGCCTCTTCCTTGACCGCGTCCACCGCCAGCCCCGCCATCGTCAGGCGCTCGGCCAGCGCCTGCGGCGCGAGTCCGGTGTCGGCCAGCTCGCCGAGCCATTCGTAGCTGATGTCCATAAGGCAGTAGTCAGTAGACAGTAGTCAGTAGACAGTAGAAGAACTTCCGCGTTGCGGCTCGTCCGGGTAGCAGCGTCAGCGCGCTCCCGGCGGAGCACTACTGACTACTGTCTACTGTCTACTGTTTTAGCCGAACTGTTCGAGGAAGCGCACGTCGTTCTCGAAGAGGAGACGGATGTCGTCGAGCTCGTACATCAGCCCGCACATGCGGTCGATGCCGAGGCCGAAGGCGAAGCCGGAGAACTCCTCGGGGTCGATGTTGACTGCGCGCAGGACGTTCGGGTGAACCATGCCCGACCCGCCCAGCTCGATCCAGCCCGAGCCTTTGCACAGCCGGCAGCCCGCCCCCCCGCACTTGAAGCAGGAGTAGTCGGCCTCCATGCTCGGCTCGGTGAACGGGAAGTAGGAGGGGCGGAAGCGCGTCCGCGTCCCCGGCCCGAACAGGCGGTGGACGAACTCGGAGAGCGTGCCCTTCAGGTGACCCATATGCACGCCGTGGTCAACGAGGAGTCCTTCGACCTGGAAGAACATCGGGTTGTGCGTGGCGTCGGGCGTGTCGCGGCGGAAGACGCGGCCGGGCGCGACGACGCGCAGGGGCGGACGCCGCCGCTGCATCGCGTGAATCTGCACGGTGGACGTTTGCGACCGCAGGCTCAGCCCGTCGGTCGTGTAGAAGGTGTCCTGCGGCGAGCGCGCCGGGTGCAGCTCGGGGATGTTGAGCGCCGTGAAGTTGTAGAAGTCGGTCTCGACCTCGGGGCCGTCCTCGACCGCGTAGCCCATCGCGACGAACACGTCCTCGATGCGCTGGCGCAGGAGCGTGATGGGGTGGAGGTGGCCGCGCTTGGGCCTCCTGCCCGGTAGCGTCACGTCCACGCGCTCGCGCTCGGTCTTGAGAAGCTGAATCCGTCCTAGGAGCGCGACAGACACGTCGCCGAGCGCGCCGCGTATCTCCTTGTCGAGTTGCTGGACGGACTGGCCGAACCGCGCGCGCTCGTCCGCCGCGACGCGGCCGACCAGCTTCATCAACTGCGAGACCGCGCTCTTCTTGGCGGTGTGGCGCGTCGTCAGTTCCTTCGCCTCGCGCAGCAGCGCCTCGGCCTCGTCGAGCTTAAGCCCTTCCGTCCCCTCGTACGCGCGAAAGCGAGCGAAGCGTCCGAACTCTCGCTCGAACGCTTCGCGCACGGCTTCCACTTGTGCGTCGTAGTCCACCGCTTCGGAACTCATCAGAGTCTTCTCATCAGTCTTCTCTTTTAACTTCAGGCCGCCGGCTGCGGCCGGTTGTCGATGGCGGTGCGCGCCTGGCCCGCGAGCGCCGCGAAGGCGTCGGGCGAGTTGGCCGCGAGGTCGGCGAGCACCTTGCGGTCGAGCTCGATGCCGGCCAACGTGAGGCCGTGCATGAACTGCGAGTAGTTCAGCCCGTTGATGCGCGCGGCCGCGCCGATGCGGACGATCCACAGGCTGCGGAAGTCGCGCTTCTTCAGCTTGCGCCCCGTGTAGGCGAACTTCAGACCGCGCTCGACCGACTCCTTCGCCGAGCGGTAGAGCTTCGACTTCGTCCCGCGGTACCCCTTCGCGAGGTCTAAAATCCGCTTGCGCTTCTCGGTGCGCTTGTTTCCACGTTTTGCCCTAGGCATGACTCAATCCTCCAAAAACAAGTAGACAGTAGTCAGTCTAACTACTCCGTCTTAGCTCCGCCCGTAGGGCAACATGCGCTCGATGCGTCCCTCGTCCGACTCGGAGACGAGCACGTCGATGTCGAGCGAGCGCTTCCGCTTGGCCGTCTTCTTCGTCAGGATGTGGCGCGCGTGCGAGTGGCCGCGCTTGACCTTGCCCGACGCGGTCGTGCGAAAACGCTTCGCCGCGCCCTTGTGTGTTTTAAGTTTCGGCATAATGACCTCTCTAAACAGTCTGCTTACGATTGAACCATCCCGCCGGTGCCGGGCGGGACGGGCGGCCCCTGTTTGACGCCGCCGTCGGTCTTCGCCTCCTGCTGCTGCTGCTTGGGCGACTTGTGTCGCTTGGGGGCGAAGATTAAAAACATCTGGTTGCCCTCCATCTTGGGGCGCTGCTCGACCTCGGCCACCTCGGCGAGGTCTTTTTCGAGCCGCTGGAGCAGCTCCGCGCCCAGCTCGCGGTGCGTGATCTCGCGGCCGCGGAAGAAGATGGTGGCCTTGACCTTGTCGCCCTCGGTGAGCCAGTCGCGCGCGTGCTTGGCCTTGAAGTTGTAGTCATGGTCGTCGGTGCCGGGTCGGAACTTGACCTCCTTCACCGTGATGATGACCTGCTTCTTCTTCGCCTCGCTCGCCTTCTTCTTCGCCTCGTAGGTGAACTTGCCGAAGTCGATGATGCGGCAGACGGGCGGGTCGGCGGTCGCCGCGACCTCGACGAGGTCGAGACCCTGCCCGCGCGCGAGCTGGACGGCCTCGCGGGTGTTCATGATCCCGAGCTGGTCGCCGTTCTCCGCGATGACGCGCACCTGCGGCACGCGGATACGGTCGTTGATGCGCGTGGCGGGGGCGCGGCGGTTGTCCGGGCGCTGCCCGCGGCCTCGAAATGAAGGAATACCTACACCTCCTGAGTTAGGGGTCGGCCGCCTCGGGGCCGGAAAAAGCATCTCCGACCAGCCCCCGGCCTCCGACCGCAAGCCCCGCGCCGGCCGCACGACTTAACAAAAAAGTCGGCGCGGTCGGCGAAAAGCCCTCCGCGCCGGCGCGGTCGCCGTGCGGAGAAGGGTCAAAAACTATGTGTCGTCCCCGAAAGGGATTAACCAACCGAGATCGGATTCGACAGAAGCGCCCTCGCCGCGCGGCCTGACCCTTTGGCGGGCGGCCAGCGTCAACTAAAATCGAAACGTCGTGCGCGCGAGCGTCAACATCGTTTCTGGCAAGGGACTTACGGGGCTCCCTGTCGAAAATTTGATGGTAGGCACGCGCGGATTTGAACCGCGGACCCCTACCGTGTCAAGGTAGTGCTCTACCCCTGAGCTACGTGCCTACAAGTCTTACAAACAGCGCTTCCAAAAAAGCGGAAGGCTAAGTTAACAAAGGCTTTCCGCAACTGTCAAGCGGCGGCGCAGGGGCGCCCGACCCGGCCTCGCGCCGGGCGTAAAACTAGAGTAAGCGGCCGGGAAGTGTTAGCATAGGCAACGTCCGGGGACCCGAACCCGACCCGGATGGGAAGAACGCGCCGATTGCCCCTTTCCGTAAGGTACGGGCGGGCGCGCCGCGGCCGACAAACCCCTTCAAACCGAAGAGACCGGAAAGATTTTTCGCGCGCCTTCGACGAGACCCCGCGAGCCGAGCGGGCTCCCGCGCCCTGGAGAAACCACAGCCTTGTCTCCGCAGAATCCTCAGCCGAAAGCGACCCGGCGCCTGTCGCCTATGCCCCGCGCACGAGCGCGAAACCTCTCCGCGCGACTCCTGCTGCTGCTATGCGCCTCGCTCGCCTTCGCGCAGGCCACTTCCCTTTTCGGCCAGACCCAGACGCCCACGCCGGCTGTCCCGACGCCCACCCCTTACGTGCGCCCGCGCAAGGTCGCCCCGAAGGTAGACGCCGGCGGCGGCCAGACCGCGCAGCCCCCGGCGACACAGCCCCAGCCCACGCCCACGCAGTCCGCCCCCACGCAGCCCGCGCCCACACCCTCGGCGCAGCCGACGCGCCCCGCCGACGCGACCCCGGCGCGGCCGGCCGACGCGGACGCGGGCGAGGTGGTGGACGAGGACGAGGTCGTGCGCGTCGATTCCAACCTCGTCATCATCCCGGCGTCGGTCGTGGACGCGCGGGGCCGCGCCATCACCGACCTCAAGGTCGAGGACTTCGAGCTGAAGGTTGACGGCGAGGTCAAGCCCATCGGCGAGCTGACGCGCGCCGAGACGCCCGTCCACGTCGCGCTGCTCTTCGACAACAGCGCGTCGCTCTCGGCCGCGCGCGAGTTCGAGAAGCAGGCCGCCGTGCGCTTCTTCAAATCGGTCGTGCGCCCCATCGACCGCGCCGCCGTCTACTCGATCTCGACGATGCCGACGCTCGCGCAAGGGCTGACGAACGACGTGCCGCGCCTCGTCCGCACCATCGAGCGCTTCGGCAAGCCTGACGGCGCGACCGCGCTCTTCGACACGCTCGCGCAGGCCGCCGACTACATGCGCCCGCTCGTGGGGCGCAAGGTGCTCGTCCTCGTCTCGGACGGGACGGACACGGTGAGCGACGTGAACTTCGACGAGGCGGTCAACCGCGCGCTCCGCGCCGAGTGTCAGGTCTACGTCGTCCAGACGCGTCAGGTCGAAGACCCGAACCTCCACGACACGGTCTCCGAGCAGCGCATGTACCGCATCACCGAGCAGACCGGCGGCGCCGTCTTCGTCCCGCATTCGGTCGAGGAGTTGGACGCGGTCTTCACACAGATTTCGCTCGACCTCTCGCAGCAGTATCTTCTCAGCTACTACCCGCAGGAGGAGCGCAAGGACAAGTACTTCCGCTTCATCAGCGTCCGCGTCAAGACGCGCCCCGCCTTGCGCGTGCGCGCGCGCAAGGGCTTCTACCCCGACGCGGCGCAGGTGCCGCAGGGCGGCGCGAAGGCAGGCCCCGCGAACTTCTCCGGCGGGATCACTAGCGCGCCCGTCCCCGCCGTCGCGGCTGCGACCACGAACGAAGCCGCGCCGTACAGGCGGGCCTCCGCCGAGTCGAACGCGCCGGCCACCGCTCGCGGCGCGGCCACGCCCGGCCGCTCAAGGCTCGGGCCGGACGGCCCCGACACCGAAGAGGCCGCGAAGACGAAGCAGAGGGCCGACGACTCGACGGCGACTTTCACCCTGACGACCTCGGCGCCCGCGCCCGCCGCCGCGCCGAAGACTTCCAACGCGTCGTCACTCTTCTCCGCCGCCCCGGAGCGCGCCGTCGCGAACGCCGCGGCCGAGACAAACTCTGCGGCCAACTCTGTCGCGACGAATCCTGCGCCCGAGCCGGCCGCCACCCCGGAGCCAGTGCCGAAGGCGGAGGCCGCCTCGGCACCCGCGCCCGTCGAAGAGTCGCGGGGCGCGAAGTCGGACGCCGGCGGCGAGAGCACAAAGACGGTCGTCTCGGGCGGCGTGCTCAACACCAAGGCGCTCAGCCTGCCCGTCCCCAACTACCCGTCGGCCGCCCGAAGCACCGGCGCCTCCGGCAAGGTCGTCGTCGAGGTGATGATTGACGAGCACGGCAAGATCATCGAGGCGCGCGCCGTCTCCGGCCACCCCTTCCTCCAGCAGGCCGCCGTGCAGGCCGCACGCCTCGCGCGCTTCTCGCCCGCCAAACTCTCGGGCGAGCCGGTCAAGGTCAAGGGCACGATCAACTACGTCTTCACGCTGCCCTGACCGCCACTTCCACGAAAGAAGAAAGAGGCGCGTGCTCGACACACGCGCCTCTTTTTTTATCTTCCCCGACCGATGCGCTCAGGCGTTCGCGCCCTCGGCGGCGACGCGCTCCCACTCCTCGTACAGTTGGCGCAGGCGCTCCTCGGCCTTCTTATAGTCGCCGTTGAGTCGCGCGAGCCGGCCGTGGTCGCGCGCCGCCTCGGGCGTCGCCATCTCTTCGCCGAGCGCGCCGAGCCGGCGCTCGACCGACGCGATCTCCTCCTCGACCGCCTGCGGGTCGCGACCGCCGCCGCCCTTCTTCTTCGAGCCTTGCCCGCCCCTCTGCTTCGCGGGCGATGCCGCGCCGCCGGCCGAAGCCTTCGCGGGCGGCGCAGACTTCACCTCCGGCGACTTCTCGCGGGCGGCCCTCGCGGCCGACTCCGACGCGCGCCGCTCGGCCTTCCAGTCGTGGTACTCGGTGTAGTCGCCGTCGTAGTGCTCGGCCAGCCCCTCGCCGTCGAGCGCGAGTATCTGCGTCGCGACGCGGTCGAGGAAGTAGCGGTCGTGGCTGATGGTGATGATCGTGCCCTCGTACGCGTCGAGCGCCTCTTCGAGCGCCTCGCGCGAGGGGATGTCGAGGTGGTTGGTCGGCTCGTCCAAGACCAGCACGTTGACGTTCGAGTAGATGAGCTTCGCCAGCGCGAGCCTCCCCTTCTCGCCGCCCGAGAGGTCGCGGACGTGCTTGAACACGTCGTCGCCGGTGAAGAGGAAGCGCCCGAGGAAGCCGCGCAGCTCGCCCGCGGTCGCCGACGAGGGCGCGACGCGCCGCAGCTCCATGATGATCTCGTTACGGTCGTCGAGGTCGTCGAGCTGCTGCGCGTAGTAGCCGACCGAGACGTTCGTGCCCAGACGAATCTCCCCCGCGAGCTGAGGGAGCTTGCCCAACACGGTCTTGATGAAGGTCGTCTTCCCCGACCCGTTCGGCCCGATGACGCCGAGGCACTCGCCGCGCTTGAGGACGAAGTTGATGTCCGAGGCGAGGAGCTTGCCGGGGTATCCGACCGCCGCCTCCGCCACGGTCAGGACGTAGGCGCCGGCGCGCTCGACCTTCTGCAACTGGAAGTTGCCCTGCGGCTGGTCCGGGCGGATGGCCTCGACGCGCTCAAGCTTCTGGAGCATCGTGCGGCGAGACTTGGCCTGCTTGGTCTTCTGCCCGGCGAGGTTTTTGCGGATGAACTCCTCGGTCTTGGCGATGAGGTGCTGCTGGTTCTCGTAGGCGCGCAACTGAATCTCGCGCCGCTCCTCGCGCTCGACGAGGAAGGCCGAGTAGTTGCCCGTGTAGCTGACCGCCTTGCCCAGCTCGACTTCGACGATGCGCGTGCAGGCGCGGTCGAGGAAGTATCGGTCGTGGCTGATGATGACGTAGGCCGACTTGTAGGAGGCTAAGAACTCTTCGAGCCACTCGACCGCCGCCACGTCGAGGTGGTTCGTCGGCTCGTCCAAGAGCAGCACGTCCGGCTCGGCGAGCAGCAGGCGCGCGAGGCCCAGGCGGTTCTTCTGCCCGCCCGAAAGTATCTCGGCCGGCGTCGCCCACGTCTCGCGCTCGAAGCCGAGACCTTGCAGGATCGCCTCCGCCCGCGCCGCGTACTCGAAGCCGCCCTGATGCTCGAACTCCTGCTGGAGGTGGCTGTAGCGTTCGAGCACGGCTTCGAGGTCGTCGGGCGCCTCGGCCATGCGGTGTTCGAGCTCGTGCATCTCGTGCTCGATTGACTGGAGCTGTCCGAAGGCCGCGAGCGCCGCCTCGTGGACGGTCGTCCCCGGCTCGAAGTCAACGTGCTGTTCGAGCAGCCCGAGCTTGACGCCGCGCGCGCGCACCACGTCGCCGCGGTCGGGCGTCTCCTCGCCGGTGACGAGCCGGAAGAGCGTCGTCTTCCCCGCGCCGTTGCGGCCCACCAGCCCGACGTGCTCGCCCGGATTGACCTGCAAGGACGCGCCGCGCAGCACGTCCTGCCCGCCGTAAGACTTGTAAACGTCTGTCAGTCGGAAAAGCATAAAACAACCAACGTGACTGAAGCGGGCGCTGGGATCAGCACGGCTCCCCGCGCGGCCCCGCCCGCTTCAGTTTTAACTGGCGGAGCCGCCCGGTTAGGCGGCTCCCGCGTCCCTTACTTCTTCGGCGTGCCGGCCGCCGCGGGCGTCGCCGCGCGCGGCGTGGCCGCCGGGGCGGCGCCGGCCGCAGTGCTCGCGGCCGGGCTCGCCGTCGCGGCCGGGGTCGAAGCCGGCGTCGCGGCTGCGGCGGCCGGTGTCGCCGCCGCGGCGGGCGTCGAGGCGGCCGTGCCCGGGGAAGCCGGCTGGTTGCCGCCGAGGCTGTTCGGGTCGTTGAGCATGTTCTCGGCGAGGCGGTTGACCACCGTCACGTCGCTCATCGCGTTGCTGACGAGCGCGGCCTGGAGAATCTGCTGGCGCTGGTTGATGAGCGCCTGCTTGATCTGGTCTTTGACGCCCGCGTCTTCGAGCGCCAGCGGCTTGTTCTCAAGCTGGCGGTTGGTCAGCTTGAAGATGTACCAGCGGCCGTCGGCGAAGCGGATCGGCTCGGTGTAGCTGCCGACCGTCATCTGGTTGAAGAAGCGGCTGACCAGCTCGCCCGGGAAGCCGTACTGCTGGAGCGTCTGCTCGTTGGCCATGCCGATGTCGCCGCCGCGCAGCCCGCTCGGGTCTTCGCTGCTGGCGCGCGCGATGTCGGCGAAGTTCTCGCCGCCCTTGAGCTGCGTGTAGAGGCGCTGAATCTTCGCGACCGCCTCGGCCTCGCTCTTCGCGTCGTCCTTGTACTCGCCGCGCCCGTCGCCCGCGTCCACGACGATGTCGGAGAGGTAGACGCCGCGCGGGTTGACGAACTGCGCGCGGTTGGAGTTGTAGAAGTCGGTGATCTCCTGATCGCGGATGGTGATCTTGCCGTAGACCTTCTCCTGAAGCTTGCGGATGGCGACGTCCTTGCGGGCCTCCTCGCGCACCTGCTCGTCGGTCAGGTTGTTCTCCTTGAGGCTCTTCTCCCACTCCTCGGCCGTGAGCGACTGCTTCTGCTGGTTGACGAAGGTGGTGACCTCGTCGTCGTTCGGCACCGTCTTCTCCTTCTCGGCGCGCGCGTAGAGCACCTGGCGCTCGATCAGCTTGTCGAGCACGGTCAGGCGCGCGGCGGCCTGCTGGAGCGTGGACAGCGGCTGACCCTGAGCCTGCTGGGTGACGATGCGATCCACCTCGGCGAGCCTGATGTCCTTGCCGTTGACGGTGGCGGCCACGTCCGCGCCGCCGGGCGAGGCCTTCGAGCCGCACGCCGCGGTGGCGAGCGCGAAGGCCGTGACGAGGGCGAGGGCTGCGATGTTTCTGAAGAATCTGGGCACTTTGGGTCTCTGCTCCTTAACTTAACTCTCGGGATGATGGCGGCCGCCGCCCGGGGACGACCCCGACCCAACTTGACGCTCGGCGAAGCCGTTTGCTATAAATTTCCGTTTACGACGTGCGCCGCCGCCGCGACCGTGTGGCACCGCGACAAGTAGCACGCGCCTTTTTAAAGTCCGGAGGTTATCAACGCTATGGCTAAACGATGCGAAGTCTGCGGCAAGGGGCCGCAGTTCGGCAACAACGTCTCGCACGCGAACAACCGCACGCGCCGCCGCTTCGACCCGAACTTACAGTCGATCCGCGTCCAGCGCCCGCAGGGCGGCAACGTGCGCATGAAGGTCTGCACGTCGTGCATCAAGGCGGGCAAGGTCGCGAAGGCGGCCTAGTTTAAAACCCAACTTTTCAAGGAAGGCGGAGGGCGCCCGTGCTCATTTCGACGGGCGCCCCCGCTTTTCGTTTGCGCGCGGCGGCGCGGTCTCAGTCGGCGAGCGCGATAACGTCGATCTCGACGCGCGCGTCCCGCGGCAGCCGAGCCGCCTGCACGGTCGAGCGCGCCGGCGGCTCATCCGCGAAGAAGGTCGCGTAAGTTTCGTTCATCGCCGCGAAGTCGTTCATGTCCGCCAGAAAGACGGTCGTCTTGACGACGCGCGGGAGCGACGAGCCGGCGGCCTCCAAGACCTTCGAGAGGTTGCGCAAGACCTGCGCGGTCTGCTCGGCGACGCCGCCCTCGACGAACTGCCCCGTCGCCGGGTCAATCGGAATCTGCCCCGACGCGTAGACGAAGCCCCCGGCCACGACCGCCTGCGAGTAAGGCCCGATGGCGCCCGGCGCCCCCTCGGTTTTGACGACGCGTCTCTCTGTCACGAAAACCCCTTACAGTAAGCCTGCAAACAAATTGCAGATTCTAACAGACGCCTTCCCCGGACGGCAAACGGAGAAGCCGCGGGAGGCGCGCGCCGGGCGACGCTCTCATTGAAGTGCATCCTGATTGATGACGTTTTCGCGGCGGATGGATGCTCGGGCGGCGGGGTTTTCACGCCGTGCCGTGGACGCGCTCGACATCGAGGACGCCGGGCACCTTGCGGATCGAGGTCATCACCTTGTCGAGGTGTTTGAGGTCGAAGACCTCGACCGTGACCTCGATGCGGCCGCGGTCGTCGGGGGCGACCGCCGCGTTCGAGGCGCGGATGTTGGTCTTGATGTCCTTGATGGCGTTGGTCACGTCGGCGATCATGCCCGTCCGGTTCTCGGTGATGGCGAGGAGTTTGACCGCGTAGGCGGCCTCGCCCGCCCCGGCGTCGGCCCACTCGACCTCGACGACGCGCTCGGGGTTGATCATCAACTGCTGGACGTTCGTGCAGCGCCGCGCGTGCACCGCCACGCCCTTGCCGCGCGTGATGTAGCCGACGATCTCCTCGCCCCGGACGGGGTTGCAGCAGCGCGCGCGCGTGACCAGAAGGTCGTCCACGCCGCGCACGACGATGGAGTCCTCGCCGAGGCGTATGAACTTCTTGACGGCCTGCACGCCCGCCGTCAGGCGGCCCCGGAGCGGCGACTCCTTCTTCTGCTCGATCTCGGCGAACTTTTCGGGGCCGAGGTACTTGGCGATGACGTTGCGCGGCACGGTCTTCCCGTAGCCGATGGCCGCCATCAGGTCGTCCACGCGCCCGTAGCCGTACTCGTTCGCGATGCGCTTCAACTCGCCGCCCGAGTCGGCCAGCACCTTCTTCGCCGAGAGGCTGAAGCGCGCGGCCTCCTTCTCGAAGAGCTTCCGGCCAAGCTCGATTGATTCGGCGCGCTGCTGCTCGGCGACGGCGTGGCGGACGCGGTTGCGCGCGCGCGAGGTCTTGACGAAGTTGAGCCAGTCGCGCGACGGCTTGGCGTTGGGCGAGGTGAGAATCTCCACCACGTCGCCATTCTGGATGGCGGTGCGCAGGGGCACAATGCGGCCGTTGATGCGCGAGCCCGTGCAGGTGTTCCCGACCTCGGTGTGGATCAGGAAGGCGAAGTCAACGGGCGTCGCCCCGCGCGGGAGCTGGATGACCTTGCCCATCGGCGTGAAGGCGTAAACGTCCTTCGGGTAGAGGTCGAGCTTGAGCGACTCTAAGAAGTCGCGCGAGTCCTTGACCTCCTGCGACCACTCGACGAGCGAGCGCAGCCACTGGAAAGCCTCGTCGTCGTCGTGCGCGCCGCGCCGGCCCTCCTTGTACTTCCAGTGGGCGGCGACGCCCTCCTCGGCGACGCGGTGCATCTCGTCGGTGCGAATCTGAATCTCGAAGGGCTGCCCCTTGGTGCCGATGACCGAGGTGTGGAGCGACTGGTAGAGGTTGTCGCGCGGCGTGGCGATCCAGTCCTTGAAGCGGCCCGGTATCGGCTGCCAGAGGGTGTGGACGACGCCGAGCGCGCCGTAGCAGTGGCGCGTCTCGTCGTCGGGCGTAATCACCCGCGCGGCGATGAGGTCGTAGACCTGGTCGAGCTCGATCTTCTGCCGCTTGAGCTTCTTCCAGATGGAGAAGAGGCGCTTGACGCGCCCCTCGACGGACTCGAAGGGGACGCCCGCCTCGCGCATCTTCTCCTCGATGCGCTCGGTCACGGACCCGAGGAAGGACTCGTGCTCGCGCCGCCGCCGCTCCAGCTGCTCGGCCAGCTCCCTGTACTCCTCCGGGTGCAGGTGCTTGAAGGCGAGGTCTTCGAGCTCGCTCCGCAGGCGGCCCATGCCGAGGCGGTGGGCGATGGGCGCGAAGATGTCGAGGGTCTCCTGCGCGATGCGGCGGCGCTTCTCCGGCTTGAGGTGGTGGAGCGTCCGCATGTTGTGGAGGCGGTCGGCCAGCTTGACGAGGACGACGCGCACGTCGTCCACCATCGCCAGGAGCATCTTGCGGACGTTCTCGGCCTGCTGCTCCTCGCGCGACTGGTTGCTGATGTGCGCCAGCTTGGTGAGGCCGTCCACGAGGTGCGCGATCTCCCCGCCGAACGAGTCGCGGATGACCTCGGGCGCGACGAGCGTGTCCTCGACCACATCGTGCAGCAGCCCCGTCGCCACCGAGACCTCGTCCAGACGCATGTCGGCGAGGATGTTGGCGACTTCGAGGGGGTGCACGAGGTAGGGCTCGCCCGAGGCGCGCGTCTGACCCTTGTGGTGCAGCGCGGAGAAGAAGTAGGCGCGCCGCAGCATCTCCAAGTCGGCCTGCGGGTGGTTCTGCCCCACCTTCTCGATGATGTCCTCGATGCGAATCATAAGAAGCCGTCAGCCTTTAGCCGTGAGCCTTCTGTTTGATGAACGGCGCGCGATTTTCTTTGCCGTGCCGCCCGCGCAGGCGCTCCGGCCCCGGGCTAAGAGCTAACGGCCATTATAGAAACAGGTGATGCCCGACGTGAAGTCAGGCATCACCCGGAGAAGGGAGGGTCGTTTTCGCGCCGCCGCGCGGGGGCGGCCGGCGCGCGCGTGCTCGTGCCGCGCGGGCTTAGCTGGCCGGGGGCGTCGGCGACTTGGCGGCCTCCTGGGCCTCCTTCTTCTTGGTCGCCTCGGCGCTCAGCCGCTTCTGCGTTTCGAGGGCGTCGACGTACTGCTTGTCGAACTCCTCCTTGGCCTTGGCGTCGCCGGTCATCTCGGCCATCTTCGACTTCTCGCGCAGGAGGTTGGCCTTGTAAGACCAGGCGTTCGGGTTGTTCGGGTCGAGCGAGGCGGCCTCCTCGGCGAGCCTCAGCCCCTCGGTCGTGCACTGCTGCGCCTTGTCGAAGTCGGCCTGGTTGGCCGGCTTCTTGTAGTGGATGAGAATCTTGTCCGGCTTGTTCTCGGTCGTCTTGTTCTCCTTCTGCTCCGTGATCTCGTAGGAGCAGTTCCACTGCTTGCTCGCCAGGATGGTCAGCGCCTCGGACTTCGCCGTCGGCGTGGGGCCGCCCTTGGCGCGCTCGGCGAGCAGCTGGTTGACCTTCTCCTCGTTCTTCATCTGGCCGTAGAGGAAGACGATTGCCTTGTAGGCGTCCTCGTTGCCCGGGTCGCGGCTCAGGATGTCCTGGTAGGCGGTGACCGCCCTCTCGCCCACCGCCAGGTTCTCCGGCGTCTGGACGCCGGGCTTGTACTGCTGCTGCACGGCGCGCGCGATGAAGAGCGGGGCGTTCTTCTGCGACGGGTCGAGCGCG
>DASVQX010000052.1:0-98058 GCA_036388915.1 Pyrinomonadaceae bacterium | reverse complement strand
CCGGGACTCGCGCGAGTCCCGGCCTCCTGTTTCTCTTTTCGCAGGCTCAGCGCCCCGGCCGCGCGGCCGGGGGCGCCTCGTCGAGCGCGGGCGGCTTATCCTCTTTGGGCTTATCCTCCTTGGGCGGCGGAGGGGGCGGCGGCGCGACGTTGACGTTGGGGTTGGGCAGCGGCCTGTTGCGCTTGGGCGTCGGCGTGGGAGCGGGCTCGTCCTCTTCCGGCTCCTCCTCGTCGTCGGCGGGCGTCGGCGCGGGGGTGGGGTTCGCCTTGCCGCCCTCGGGCGTCGGGGTGGCCGGGGCAGTGACGTTAGTGCCGGGCGTGGCGGCGGGCAGCGTCCCGCCCATCCCGTCCGCGGGGGCGGCCGGCGTCGGCGTGCCGCCGGCGGGCGCGAGGTTGTGCTCGGCCTGCCCCGTGGGCGGCGTGATGGGCTGCACCGGCTGGCCGTTCGGGTCGGCCTGAAGCGGCGGCTGCTCGGTCTGCTCCGAAGAGACGCCGCGCCGCTGGAAGGCGAAGAAGACCGCGAAGATGATGGCGACGGCGGCGATGGCCGGCACCGCGATGCGCCAGGGGTTGAAGGCCGGCTCGGGGAGCGGCGCGACGGGCGGCGGCAGCGCCGCCACCTCCTCGCCCGTCGTCGAGCCAGCGCCGGCGCGCGTGTAGCGGCGGCCGACGACGGTCGCGTCGTCGTCGTCGTCGCCGGCGACGATCGTCGTGCGCGCAGGCTCGTTCGGCGAAGTCGGCGAGCCGATGCGGTCGGTGTCGAGAATTGCGGCGGCCCCGGCTGCGGCGGCGCCGAGCGGCGCCTCCTCGGCGGCGGCGGTGAGCGCGGCCGACAACTCGCCCGCGCTCTGGAAGCGGTCTTCGGGGCGCTTGGCGAGCGCGCGCGCCAGCACGCGGCCGACCTCGGCCGGCAAGTCCTTCCGCTCTTCGAGTATCGAAGGCGGCGGCTCCTGGATGTGCTTCATCATGATTGCGGTCGGCGAGTCGCCCGTGAAGGGGACGTGGCCGGCCAGCAACTCGTAGACGATGACGCCGAAGCTGTAAACGTCGGAGCGCGCGTCGATGTCGGAAGCCTGCGAGCACTGCTCGGGCGACATGTACTGCGGCGTGCCGATGATGATGTTGGGCGCGGTCAGCCCCGGGTCGGTCTCGTGTATCGAGCGCTCGGTCTGCTGAATCTTGGCGATGCCGAAGTCGAGCACCTTCGCCCAGTCGCCGCCGGTCGCCTCTTCGAGCATGATGTTGTCGCTCTTGAGGTCGCGGTGGACGACGCCCTCGTTGTGCGCCGCTTCGAGCGCGCCCGCCACCTGCCGGACGATCTCCGTCGCGCGCGCGAGCGTCATCGGCCCGCCCGAGCGCACCACGTCCTTGAGCGTCCGCCCCCGCAGGTACTCCATGACGAGGTAGACGGTGCCCTGCTCCGACTCGCCGAAGTCCGTGACGTTGATGGCGTGCGGGTGAGAGATGCGCGAGGCGGCCTTGGCCTCTCGCGTGAAGCGCTGGACGATCTTGTCGTCGGCGGCGAGCGCGGGGTGGAGCACCTTGACGGCGACGACCTTCTCCATCAGGACGTGCGTGGCGCGGTAGACGCAGCCCATGCCGCCCTCGTCGATCTTCTCGTCGATGCGGTACTTGCCCGCGAGCACCTGCCCGATGAGGCGGTCGTCGTTGCCCGCGCGCTTCAAGACCGCGCCGTCCGCCGGGCACAGCGTCGTCGTCTCGCCGTACTGCCTACCGCATGTCGGGCATGTCTTCATCTAAAGAATACGGCCCCGCCTTGATGGCTCAGTTTTCAGGGGAGACCCGAGCGTATCACACCGCTTTCGCGCGGCGCAACGCGGACGTGTCACGGCGTACATAACACGCCGAATCCGGCGCGGTTTCCGCCGCCCCGCGCCACCGGGGGCGAGAATATTCTCGCGGCGCGCCCCGAAGCGGGGTATTATTTCGCGAGTCAAAACCTCCGGGGGCCGGGCAGTCTCAACCTCGCCCGTTCAAACGCCTCGCGTTCCAGATCAGCAAAAGGGTGATGAGGGTGTTGAGCCCGCGCCCGCCCGCCGACGACGACGCCCGCCCGCCCGACGCGCGCGGCGGTGAAAGGAGTTGAGCATGACGACAATAAACGAGGGCAAGACGTTCGCCGACGTCTTCGACAACATCCTGAGCGACTGGAAAAAGTTCATCGCCTTCTTAGCCGCGACCGCCGGCTTTTGCGGCCTCCTCCTGCTGCTCTTCCTCCTCATCACGAAGGTGCTCGGCGTGACCACCGCCAGGGAGCTGAAGCTCTCGACCTCGGGCGCGCAAATCCTTTTCGAGTCGCAGACGTCGCACAAGTCCGAGTACCTCATCCTCGTCCACCCGCAGGGCTGGCAGGACGCGGGCATCCGCGTGAGGGGCGGCGACAGCGTGGAGTTCAAGGCGGACGGGAGGGTCACCGTTGACCTGAACGGGATAGCTGAGAGGACTCTGAAGCGCCACCAGTTCGAGCAGAAGTACGTGAAGCTCGGCGTCGCCGACCCGGCCTCCGAGTCGCCCGACAAGGCGCCCGAGGTTCACTTCAACGCCGAGGAGAGGAAAGCCCTGGAGCTGAGGCGCGGGTGGGTTGGGCCGGAAGGCTACACGACGCAGACGACCGACCAGTCCTTCGCCTCGCGCAGGACGCGGCGGCTGCTGCCCGACGTGAACCTCGGCGCGCTGGTGGCGGCCGTCAAGGACGACAAGGTCAGCCAGCCGGGCAAGGCCCAAGCGTTCTACGTCGGGGGAGGCAAGACGCTGCGCGCGACCGGCGACGGCGAGCTGTGGTTCAACGTCAACGATGTGATGAACGAGGGCGACCAGAACAACTCCGACCTCTTCTACGCCGACAACATCGGCTTCTTCTGGGTCAAGGTCACGGTCGAGCCCGCCCCGCGCTGAAGCGCCGCGCCCCGCGCCGCTTCTGGCCTCGCGCTTCCCTCCTCTGTTAAATTTCAGCGCATGACGGTTGCGCTGCGCGTCGAGAACGTGTCCAAGCAGTACCGCATCTACGCGCGGCCGGGCGACCGCCTGAAGGAGACGCTGACGCGCGGGCGTTTGAAGCGGCACCGCGAGTTCTGGGCCTTGAAGAACGTGAGCTTCGAGGTCGAGGCGGGGACGACCACGGGCATCATCGGGCCGAACGGCTGCGGCAAGTCAACGCTGCTGCAAATCATCGCCGGGACGCTTGAGCCGACCGCGGGGAGCGTCTGGCGCGAGGGGCGCGTGGCGGCTCTGCTCGAACTGGGCGCGGGCTTCGACCCCGAGGGGACGGGCGTCGAGAACGTCTACATGAACGCGGCGCTGATGGGGCTTTCGCGGCGCGAGACCGAGCGGCTCTTCCCCGAGATCGAGCGCTTCGCCGAGATCGGCCAGTTCATCCACCAGCCCGTCAAGACCTACTCGTCGGGCATGTTCGTCCGCCTCGCCTTCGCCGTCGCCGCCAACGTCGAGCCCGACATCCTCGTCATCGACGAGGCGCTGGCGGTCGGCGACGCGGTCTTCCAGCACCGCTGCCTGCGCCGCATCAAGGAGATTCAGGAGAGCGGCGCGACCGTCCTCTTCGTCTCGCACGACGCGGCGGCGGTGCGCGCGCTCTGCACGCGCGCCGTCCTGATGAGCGCCGGCCGCGTGCTCTCCGACGGCGTGCCCATCGAGGTCTTGAACCACTACCAGAAGACCGTCATGGAGCGCGAGCAGGCGTACGAGGAGGAGGAAGAAGCCGCCTCCGAAGGGGCGCCGGAAGACGGCCGCGAGACCGTGGAGGGCTTCGCGCCGCTGCGCTACACGTACAGGCACGGCGACGGGACGGCGGAGATCGTGAGCGCCGAACTGCTCGACGCCTCGCGCCGCCCCGTCGCGGTGGTCGAGACCGGCTCGCCGCTCATGGTGCGCGTGCGCGCGCGCTTCCAACGCGAGGTTGACGACGCGGTCTTCGGCGTCCTCATCAACGACAGCCGCGGCGTCCACGCCTACGGCACCAACACGAAGGAGCAGCGGATCGAGTTGGGGGTGCTCAGGCGCGGCGAGGTGGTCGAGGCGGTCTTCGCCTTCGACTGCTGGCTCGGGCTTGATCAGTTCTCCGTCTCGCTCGCCGTCCACAGCCGCGACGGCGTCAGCTACGACTGGCTCGACGGCGTGCTCTTCTTCCGCGTCACGAGCCCCGTCCTCGTCGAAGGCATCGCCAACCTCAACGCCAGCGCGACGGCGCGGCGGCTAGGCGCGCGCGGCGCGGATTCGGCGCCGCTGCTTGAGGCGGAAGCCACCCCTTGAGGGAGCGCACACACATGTCTGACCTTGAAGTCGAAAGCACTCTGCGCGAGATACGCGAGCGCGTGCTGGCCGAGGCGCAGGCGCGCGCGCCAGAGGCGTCGGCCGTGACAACGTTGAAGGGGGCGGCGGCGCCCGCGACGCAGCCGGCGGCCGGCGCGGGCGCCAACGGCGCGGGCGCGGGCGAGGCGCTGGCGCGCATGGACGCGAACCTCGCCACGACGGGTCGCGCGTGGTCGCGTCTGCCGCCGATGCTGAGCTACCGGCGGGGCGCGGCGGCGAGGCTCGAACTCTGGCTCAAGCGTCTGGTCGCGCGCGCCGCGCGCTGGTTCACCTGGGAGCAGGTCAACTTCAACTCGGCCGTCCACCACGCGCTCGGCGACGCGCGCGCCGCGCTGAATGCGCACGAGCAGGCGCTGGCGCGACTCCAGTCCGAAATACTCTCGGCGCTGCGCGCGGAGGGGGAGGCCGACCGCGCCCGCGTCTCTGAGCTTCAGGCGCGGCTCGCGCAGGCCGAGGCGCGCTTCGAGTCGCAGGGCGCGCAACTCCGTCAGGCTTTCGCCGCCGGGCTTGAGCGCCTGGCCGACGCGCAGCGCGCCTCGGCCTCCGAGATGCGAACCGAGCTTCGCGCCGAGCTGGGCGACGCGCAACGCGCCGAGAGCGCCGAGATCAACGCGCGCGCCGAGGAGCTGCACGCCGAGCTGCAACGGCGCGTGGACGGCCTGCTCGACGAGCAGCGCGTCTGCTTCAAACAACTCTCGCTCGAAGCCGGCGAGGCCGCCGTCATGCACGACCGCGCCCGACGCCAACTCGAAGCGCGCCTCGAAGCCCTTGAGACGAAAGCGGCGACGGCAGAGGTTAGGCTTCAAAGGCGAGGGGGGGGAGGCCCCGAAAGTCCCCCCTAGCTCCATCCTTTACACTCCGATTTGATGCAAGACGATTTATACAAGAAAGCCGGGGTCGAAGACCTCTCGGAGTTCTACCGCACGAAGTTCGTGTCGGACGAGGTGCTCGACGCGCGCTACTTCCGCGCGCTCGACCGCTTCGACATGCGCTTCGCGCGGACGATGTGGGTTTACGACAACGTCCGCGCGGGATCGGCGGTGCTCGACCTCGGCTGCGGCGCCGGGATGCTCGCGCTCCTCAAGCGCAAGGGCGTCACGCTCACCGGCGTTGACCTCTCCGAAGAGTGCGCGCTCGCCTCGCGCCGCAACGGCTACGACGCGACCTGCGCCGCCGAACTCACACGCCTCCCCTTCGCCGACCGCTCGTTCGACTACGTCGCCAGCCTCGACGTGCTCGGCCACGTCGAGTTCAAAGACAAGGACGCGGTGCTCCGAGAGGTCGCGCGCGTGCTGCGCCCCGGAGGCGTGACGCTGCACGGCGTCGAGTGCACCGACCGCCGCGCGCAGAAAAGTTACGAGGAGATGACCGGGGAGGAGTTGCGCCGCTTCGTCGCGGTGGACGGCCACGTCGGGCTGGAGGAGGAGCAGGAGCACGCCGCGCGCTTCCGGCGCTTTTTCCGCGAGGTCGCGTGGGAGCCGCGCTACGCGCTCTGCCTCTCGTCCGAAGAGTTCGTCAAGCAGCGCGAAGAGTACGGCCTGCCCTTCGAGCCGGACTTCGTCGAGTACCTGCGCGGCCTCTCGCACTCGGAGCGGCGCGCCTTCGACATGGCGATGGGCTACGTCTTCGGCAAAATCTCCGACCTCCACGTCCGCCTGCCCAAGAGCGGCCTCTACGTGCTCGTCAAGGCTTCCCAGGCGCCGCTCGGTCCCTTCTACAACGAGCACCGCGACCGCTCCGGCCTCTTCGACGGCGCGGCCGTCCCCTCCTCTGATGACGCGCCGCGCGCCCTCTGCCTCGACCGCGCCGCCGAGTTCGACGACGGCTGGTACGAGCCGAACGTCCTGCCGCCCGTCGCGCGCTGGATGAAGCGGCGCGCGCGCCTGCGCTTCCGCGCGCCCGCGCTCTCGGCGCTCCGCCTCGACCTCACCTCGCACATCCCCGACCTCGGCGAGCGCCCGCTCGGCCTCGAACTCCACTTGAACGGCCGACGCCTCGCCGCCCTCTCGCTCTTCCGCCACGGCTGGCTCGAACTGACCTGCGAAGTCCCCCAAGACTTAACGCCCGCCGCCGGCGACTACGAACTCGAACTCCGCGCCGACCGCACCTGGCGCCCACGCCCCGACGACCCCTCCAACCGCGACGACCGCGAACTCTCAATCGCCGTCTGCAACATCGAGGCTCTTGTGTAACGAAAGAATGAATTCACATGGATGGACAGGATGAACAGGATAGAATTAAACAGAAGGAGTGAAAGGCCATGCTTCATGAAGACCTCACGGCGAAGGCGCTAGAGGCGTGCTTTGAGGTGGCAAAAGAGTTAGGGGCCGGCTTCCTCGAATCGGTCTACGAAAAGGCGTTGATCGTGGCGCTCCGCCAGAAAGGGCTTCACGCGAAGGAGCAGTTTCCACTAGCGGTTAAGTTCCGCGGACAGGTGGTCGGAGAGTTTTTCGCGGACATTTTGCTGGAAGACAAAGTTATCGTCGAGTTGAAGGCCGCACGCGCGCTAACGACGGAACACCAAGCGCAGGTCATCAACTATCTCAACGCCACGGGCATCGAAGTCGGGTTACTCGTTAACTTCGGCAACCCCCGGCTCGAATACAAGCGGCTTCACCGCTACAAACAAGCCCCCTCCGAATTACTCAACAACATCTCCTAATTCTTTATCCTGTTCATCCTGTCCATCCATGTGAATTACTCTCTCCCACTCAGACGCGCGTCGGGGGCGAGGCCGAGGCGCGCGTCGAGGGCGTCGCGTAAGCTTCGGAAGTGTTCTTCGGGGACGGAGCCGATGGAGCGTTGGAGGCGGGTGACGACGGGGCCGAGTTCGCGCTCCTCTTCCGGCTCGACGCGTTCGACGGCGGCCGCGACTTCCGCCGGGCGCGCCGGCTCGCGCCGGAGGCTACCGGCGAGCAGGGCGGCCGCGCCCTTGAGCACGCCCTTCGACTTGCGGAAGGTGCCGCCGACGGCCGCCTCCAAGGGCTTGATGGGCGCCTCGCGGCAGACGGCCTGTATCGCCTCGCCGACGGCGCGCGCGCCGCGCAGGTCGAGCGCGCTCGCGCCGCCCTCGCGCGCACGCAGCGCGTGGCCGACGAGGTGGCCGAAGTGGTACGTGCGGCTCGTCAGGTCGGCCGCGCGCTTCCATTCGAGGAAGTAGAAGATTTTGCGGAAGACCGCCTTCAAAGGGTAGACGATGGCGGCCACCGCGCACCCGCGCAGGCACCCGCCCTCGCTCTCGGCCGTCAGCGCGTCCAACTCCTCTTCGCTCAAGGCACGCCCGGCCGACGCCGCAAGGCTCCGCACCAGACGCTTGCGGAAGTAGCTCTTGACGAGGTCGTCCACCATCGGGACGGGGATGAGCGGCGTCAGCCCCGTCAGCACCGCGTGCGTGATGAGCGTGTGCTGCCGCGCCCCCGAATCCCCGCGCCGAAGCGCGTCCGCGTTGTCTCCCATGTTCACCTCCGCCTCCCGCCGCATGATACATTAACGCCGAAGGTTTCAGACCCGATGGCGATCCGAAACATACTCATCTGCACCACGCAGGTTCCCTTTACGACCGGCGGCGCGGAGTCGCACGTCGAGGGCTTGAGGCGCGCGTTCGTCGCCGCCGGCTACAACGCCGAGGTGGCGGCGCTGCCCTTCAAGTGGTACCCGCCCTCGGAGATCATGCGCGGCGCGCTGGCGTGGCGGATGCTCGACGTGACCGAGTCGAACGGGAAGACAATTGACCTCGTCGTCGGGATGAAGTTCCCTGCCTACACGGTCGCGCACCCGCGCAAGGTTCTGTGGGTCATCCACCAGCACCGCTCGGCCTACAACCTCTGGGGCACGCCCTTCGACGACCTCTCGACCTACCCCGACGGCGCGCGCGTGCGCGACCTCATCCGACACTGCGACGAGCGCTTCATCCCCGAGGCGCGCAAGGTCTTCGCCAACTCGCGCGCCGTCGCCGACAGGCTCCTGCGCTACAACCGCATCGAGAGCGAGCCGCTCTACCACCCGCCGCCGCGCGCCGCCTCTCTGCGCGCGGGCGCGCAGGGCGACTACGTCTTCTACCCGAGCCGGATGGAAGCCCAGAAGCGGCAGGAGCTTCTGATCGAGGCGATGTACTTCACGCGCACGCCCGTCCGCGCGGTGCTCGCCGGCTCGTCGCACGACCGCGCGCACTACGAGTCGCTGGCGAAACACATCGGCGTCGCCGACCGCGTCGAGATTCGCGGGTTCGTGAGCGAGGAGGAGATCGTCGCGCTCTACGCCGACGCGCTCGCCGTCTGCTACCTGCCGTTCGACGAGGACTACGGCTACGTGACGCTCGAAGGGATGCTCTCGGCGAAGCCGGTCGTCGTCACGCGCGACGGCGGCGGCGCGACCGAGTTCGTCGAGCACGGCGCGGACGGACTCGTCACCGACCCCGACCCGCGCGCGCTCGCCGAGTGCCTCGACGAACTCTACGCCGACCGCCAGCGTGCGCGCCGCATGGGCGAGCGCGGCCGCGAAAAGCTCGCCGCCCTCGACCTCTCATGGGAGAACGTCGTCGAGAAGATCATCTCCGCCGCCGGCTGACGCACGCCCCAACCTCAAGGCTCCAAGGGCCTGTTCCTGTACTCGTCCGACTCCATGAAGGCGCGGCTCAGCGCGCGGTAGTCGCCCGTGCGCGTGAGCACTCCGAGCCAGAAGTCGTAGCCGCTTTGGTCGGGGTCGCGGCCGAGGTAGGCCAAGAAGTGCGCGAGCACGTAGGCCGCGTCGTACTCGCGCGCGTCGTAGTCCGCGTCTGCGGCGGCGCGGACGAGCGCGGCGGCGCGCGCCTCGTCGCCGGGCGCGAGTCGGCGCGCGAGCGCGAGCCGGTTGGCCGCGAGTCTCTCTTCCCACCCGTCCGCGCCGACGTGGAGGCCGCGCCCCAACTCAACCAACGCCGGCATGAACTCTTCACGCGACGGAGCGCGGCCTCGGGCGGCCTTCAGTATCCGGTAGACGAAGAAGCCCGTGCGCGGGAACTCTTCGAGCAGCGCGAAGGGGTCGCGGCCGACGCGCGCGGCCAGCTCGCGCGGTGCGGGAAAGAGCGTGCGCGAATCGACCCCGGCGCGCGCGCGCCGTACGTCGTAGACGGCGACGCCTCCGTTGCGGTAGACGGCCGGGAAGTTCGAGTCGAAGAAGCCGGCGTCGGCCTTCAGCGCGCCGCGCTCCGCGCCGCCGAGGTAGACGTACTCCACGCCGTAGTAGGCCAGCAGCTCTAAGGCGTCCGCGCCGCCCGCGTAAATCCTGCGCACGTCCGCTTCGCGCGCGCGGAACTCGAAGCCGTGCCCCCAGAGCCACGCGGTCGGGCCGCGAAGCACCGGCCGCCCGGCCAACACGAGCGCGGGGTGGTTGAAGTCGGGCGCGGTCAGGAAGAGCGCGCGCGGCGCGGTCAACTCTCGGACGGCCCGCGCGGCTTCGAGGTCGGCGTCGGTGAAGAGGCGGGCGCGCGCGTTACCCTCGGCCCGCAACGCCGCGACGCCGGTCAGGACACAGAGCAGCGCGAGCAGGACGGCGAGCGGCGCGGCCAGCAGCCGCCAACGCCTCGCGCGAGCGAGCGAGACGAGCCAGCGCGCGACGAGGGCGCTGTTGACGGCGTGCCAGTAGTAGGTGAGCTTGCCGTTGTCGAAGACGTTGGGCGAGACGACGACGACGAGCGCGAAGGCGAGCAGCAGCACGGAGGCCAAATAAAAAGTCTTCCACGCGCGCGGCGCCGCGAACCACGCCGGCACCGCGAGCAGCAGCGGCACGCCGAAGTTGCGCAACGCGTAGACCGCGAACGAAGGCGCGTCCGACCCCATCCAACCCGGCTGCAAACGCACGACCCCGCCGACGCCCGCGTGTCGCGCAAGCTCGAAGAGTTGCGGCGCCGCCAAAACCAACGCCGGCACCCAGAAGGCGAGCCACGCCCGGCGCGGGCGCATCAGGAAGAGGAAGACGCTCACGAGCCCGACCGCGACGTACGTGTGCGTGTGAAAGAGCGGCAGCAAGCCCGCCAACGCGCCCGCCGCAAACAACAACGAGAGCCGGTCAGAACCGCCTGCGGTGGCGGGCGGTTCTGACTTGTGCCAGACGATGGCGAAGACGGTCAGGATAATTAACCCGGCGGGGAGTCCGTAGAGCGCGGCTCGCTGCGGGAGGAAGGTGTCGGCGACGAGGTTCGTCCAGTGAATCCCGCGCGCCCAGTCGTTCGCGTAGTTAGAGGGGAGCGCGCCCCAGAACTCGGCGAAGCCGCGCCCGCTCGCGCGCCAGTCGCGGAACATCTCGACGAAGCCGAGGCCGCCGTTCATAAGGAAGAGCGCGGTCGCCACCACCGCCGCCGCCGAGCCGCGCGCGAGGCGGAGCGCGAACGAGTAGAAGAGGCCCGTCGTGACGAGCGCGAGCGGGAGCGCCGTCGAGAGGAACGCGGCGCGCATCGAAAGCCCCGCGGCCATCAGCGCCGCCGCGTGGAAGTCCGGCAGAAACGGGTAGAGCAAAGGCTCGCCCGCCAGAGGCGTGTACGCGGGCGGGAAGTTCTCGCCGTAGAGAAACGACGTGGCGAGCGCCGCGTGAAAGCTCAGGTCATACCACGCGCTCCCGCCCGAGTAGAGGCCGCCGTCGCCGTGCGCGAAGGTGTGCGACGAGAAGAGCCGCCAGTAGACCGGCGCCGACGCCGCGAGCACCAACGCCAGCCCGGCGTGCCGCCGGCCGAACAGGCCGCGCAGTTTGAACAAGCCCACACGCCACGCGCGCGGACTCGCCCCGCGCAGACGTGCGAGCGTCGGCGCTGCTAAGAGCGCCGCGCAGGCCCACACGAACGCCGTCACGCACGCGACCGTCGCGTAGGTCAGCCGCCCCTGCCAGCGCGCCGCCGCGTACGCCATGAGCGCCGACAGCATCCACCCGGCGACCGTCCCCCACAACGCCTGCTCCCACGCCTCAAGCGCCCCGCGCGTCACGCGCCGCGTCAGGCACGCCCCGAGCAACGCCGCCCCGGCAAGAAACAGTAGCGCCAGCATGGGTGGTAAGTGATAGGTGATGAGCGACGAGTGATAAGAAAATCCGGTTGCTCTTCTTATCACTCATCGCTCATCACTTATCAATTCCTTTAATCCTCTTGTACTCGAACGAGTCGCGGAAGGCGAGGGCGATGCGGTCGGGGTCCTGGGTCTGTTCGAGCTGCGCGAGCCAGAAGTTGAAGCCTTCGAGGTTGTTGTCGGGCGGGTCGTCGGGGTTGCGGCGCAGGAAGCCGAAGTAGTGGAGCAGGAGCAGCGAGCGCGCCCGCTCGCGCTCGGCCAGCCGCGGGTCTTCGGCCACGCGGACGAGCGCGCCCGCGCGCGTCTCTTCGCCCGAGGCGAGCGCCGACGTGAGCGCCGCGCGCGCCGCAGGATCGGCTTCCAGCCCCGCGTTCTCGTAGAGCCGCGCGACGAAACGCGCGTCGTCCAGCCCGCCGTAGAGCGCGCGGAAGTCGTCGCGCGCCGCCCACTCGCGCGCCAGCCCGCGCAGCCGCCCGTCGAAGTCGCGCTGCGCCTCCTCGAAACCGGGGACGAGACCTCGGCCGAGAGCGCGCGCGTCGGGCATGAACTCCGAGAAGCGCGGCACGCGCCCGCGCGCGACGAGGTGCAGGCGGTAGAGGGCGCGGCTCCAGTCGGCGTACTGCCCGAGGATGTTGACGGGGTCTTCGTCGATCAGCGAAGTCCAGTCGCGTATCTCAAGCTCGGCCGGCGGCGAGGCTTCGGCGCGCGCGTCCGGCTCGGTCTTCACGACCGCGTAGAGGTCGTCGCGGCCGTCGAAGCGGTTGACGAAGCGCAAACGCCCCGCGGAGACCGCGCGCGTGAGGAAGTTCGAGTAGTTGGTGCGACGCTCGGGGCCGATGAGGTCGTTCTTGACGACGACGTAGGAGGCCGGAATCTGTTCGAGCAGGTTGAGGAGGCCGGCGGGGATGGTGCCGGCGGCCGTCCAGTGCTCGATCTGATCCTCCTGCGGCGAGTTGAAGCCCGAGGTGCCGACGACGAGCGGCTTCGCGTGGTCGGCGGCGCGCAGCATGTAACGGTGGTTGAAGTCCGCGCCCGCCGGCAGGATGACGACGCCGCCGCGCATCGGCGTCTCCTTCAACCTTAGCGTCACCGCGTCGGGGAAGACGTCGCCGCGCATGAACGAGAGCGGCGCGCCGTTCAACTCCAACAGCAGCAGCACGCAGGCGACGGCGTAGACCGCGCGCGGCGTCACGCGCGGGCGCCGCGTTGTAATCAGTTCGGCGAGGCGGCGCACGCCGATGCCGGACAGCAAAGCGAGTCCGAGGTAAGCGAACATCGCGCCGCGCACCGGCACCCGCATGCTGCGGAAGACCGGCAGCAGGTCGTAGCAGATGCGGTAGAAGAAAGTGTTCCAGCCGAGCGAGTAGAGGAAGCCTATACCAGAGAGGACGAGGCCGAGCCAGAAGGCGTCGCAGCGTCGCTCAGACCTGACGGTCTCGACGAGGTTCGCGTGCGACGCGCGCAGGAACCAAGGGTACGCGAGACACAGACGCGCCAGCGCCGCCGCCGCCAGCACGGCGAGCGCGCGCTCCGAGGTGACGTAGCGGAAGACGCCGCCGAAGTAGTCCGTGCCGTCAAAACCCACGGCCGGGATCGAGATGGCGAGCGCTACCAGACAAGTCACGTCGAGCCGCTTGAGCCACGCGCGCCGCCTCTCGCCCGGCGCTGCGGCGCTTCCACTCTGCTTCAAAGGCTCGACGAGCAGCAGCGCGGCGAGCGGGAGCAGGAGCGGGAGCAGCCCCGGAAAGAGTTTGAAGCGCGCGCCCTCCTTCATCGTCTCGCCCATCCCGAACCAGAGCTTGTTGCGGTTCTCGACCGAGAACCAGTGCATCGGCCACGCCGAGTTGGCCTTCACCTCCTCGACGCTGCGCTTGAAGCCGTAGAGCTTCGAGACGAGGTAGTAAGGCAGCATGAAAGGCGCGAGCAGCAGCGACGCCGCGCCGAGCGCGACGGCCGCCCTCGCCCAGAACTCGCGCTCGCGCCACAGACGGTAGCGCGTCAGCAGCACGACCCCGGCCGCCCCGAACGGCACCAGTGCGAAGGCGAAGAACGAGACGCTCGTCAACCCCGTCATCAAGAACGCCGCGCCGAGCCACGCCGCGCGCCTCCAACTCCGCCTGCGCGCGAAGAGCACCAGCGCCTCGAAGAGCAGCGGCAGCCACGGCGTGAAGAGGTAGACGAGCTGCGACATCAAATGAAACCGGAACGGCACGAACGCGAAGACAACGCCTGCGACCCACCCGACGCCCACGGAGCCGGTCAGCGTCCGCCCCAGACGGAACGCGCCGTAGCCCGAGAGCGCGAAGCCGAAGAACATCGCCACCGCGTGCACCGTCAGCGGCCTCAACCCCAAAGCGAAGAGCGGGAAGAACGGCAGCGCAAGCCCCCAGCAATGTTCGCTGAAGGCCAGCGTGTACTTGAGCGGGTAGAACGTGTTCGCGTGGAAGAGGTTTAAGGGATCGCGGAAGGTCTGGTGGTAGTCCCACCACATGATCCAAGTGACGAGGTAAGGGTCGCCGGGGTCTACGACCGCGTCGCGCAGGCGCGTCACGTAGGGCCACGTCAGCAGCGCCGTCAGCAGGCAGAAGACGCCGACCACCAGCAGCTCGCGCGCCACGCGCACGCGCCCGAAGGCCGAGAGCGCGCCCCGCACGCCGGCCCGCGCGCTTGGCATTTCCCGACCCGAAGTGTTAGTTTGCGGCTTCCCCAATTGACGAGTGATAGGTGACAAACCAGGCTGTCAGCGTGACGCTCTCTTATCACTTTCTCGCAACGCGATGTCAAGAACACACGCCAGGGAGGCCGTGACCCTCCCCGAAGCCGCGGCCGGCGCCGGGCGCGGGGTCGCCGTCCTCATCCCCTGCTACAACGAGGAGCCGACGGTGGCGCGCGTCGTCGCGCGCTTCCGCGAGGAGTTGCCCGCCGCGCGCGTCTACGTCTTCGACAACAACTCGACCGACCGCACGGCCGACGAGGCGCGCCGCGCCGGCGCCGCCGTCTTCACGGAGCGGCGGCAGGGCAAAGGCTACGTCGTCCAGTCGATGTTCCGGCAGGTGGACGCCGACTTCTACGTGATGGTTGACGGCGACGAGACGTACCCGCCCGAGGCCGTCCACACCCTGCTCGCGCCCGTCCTCGCGGGCGAGGCCGACATGACCATCGGCTCGCGCCTGCACTCGGCGTCGCGCAGCCAGTTCAAGCGGCGCAACCGTCTGGCGAACCGGCTCGTCCGCTCGACGCTCAACTTCATCTTCCGCGTGCGCCTCACCGACATCCTCTCGGGCTACCGTGCGTTCAACCGCGAGTTCGTCAAGGGGCTGCCGCTCTTCGGCGGCGGCTTCGAGATCGAGACCGAGCTGACCATCAAGGCCGTCGAGCGCGGCTACCGCCTCCGGGAAGTCCCCGTAGACCTCACGCACCGTCCCGAGGGGAGCCACTCCAAGATTCAGTTCATGCGCGACGGCTTCCTCATCCTCAACACGACGCTCGCGCTCTTCCGCGACTACAAGCCGCTGACCTTCTTCGGGGGCGTCGGGCTGCTGCTGCTGCTGTCGGCCTTGGCGCCGGGCGCGATTGCGCTCTTCGACCTCCTCGGCGCGGGCGCGGCGCCGCGTTTGACGGCGGCCGTGCTCTCGGTCGGCCTCTTCGTCTGCGGGCTGCTCGCGCTCACGGCCGGCCTCATCCTCCACTCCATCGCGCGCCGCTCGCAGGAGTTCGAGTACCACATGCGCGTGCTCGCCGACGAGCTGCGCGCCGGGCGCGCGCCGCACGCCTACGCCGGCGAGCACGACGCCCCGGCCGGACGCGGCGGCGACGACGGCGCGGGGCGCTGACAAGAAGGATGACGAGCGCGACGGCCGCCCCTTCGACCCCAACTCGCAACGCCCACGCGGCGCACGGGCGACTCGCGCGCCTGCGCGAACGCGCCGAGTGGGGCGACGTTCTCGTCTTCATTTACCTGCTCGTCTTCGCGCGGCAGTGCCTCTGGCCGCTGGACTCGACCTCGGTCTCGAACGCGGCTGCGTGGGCGCTCTCGGTTCCTCTGGCCGCGGCCGCGTGGTTCTTCTACGTCAAGTCCAAGCCGTTCCCCGCCGAGCGCGCGGGGCGCGAGTTCTGGCTGGTCGTGCTTCCGCCGCTCGTCTTCTTCTTCCTGCTGCGGCTCCCCTTCCCCGACGCGTCGTACGACGTGCTCAACTACCGGATGCTCCACGCCGAGCGCAGCTTGCGCGGGACGCTCTACGCGGCCGGCGACTTCTTCCCGACGCCCGCGCCTTACAACCCCGCGCCCGACACCGTGACGGGACTCTTCCGCCTCGCGCTCGGCTACCGCCTCGGCACCGTCGTCAACCTGCTCGCGCTCGCCCTCGCGGCGCGGGTCGTCGATAAGCTCCTGCGCCCGTTCGTCGCGGGCGCGTGGGCGCGCGCGGCCTGCGTGCTGCTCGTCGTGCTGGCCGAGCACCTTCTGTTCGAGGTCAACAACTACATGGTTGACCTCCTCGCGCTGCCGTTGCTGCTCGAAGCGACGTGGCTGGCGCTTGGCGCGGACGAGGCCGAGACGCTTCACACGCGCCGCACAATCTTCGTCCACGCGGCGCTGCTGCTGGGGCTGGCGTCGGCGCTCAAGCTGACGAACGCGGCCGCCGTCCTGGCCGTAGTGCTGCTCTGCGCGTACAAGGCTCTGGCGGGGCCGCGGCGTCTGAAGTTGAGAGAGCTGCCCGCGACCGTCGCGCTCTGCTTCGCCGCGTTCGCCGCGCCGCTCGTGCCGTTCGCGGTCTACCTCTGGCGGCTGACCGGCAACCCGCTCTTCCCGCTCGCCAACGGCCTCTTCAAGTCGCCATTCTGGCCGACCGGCGGCGGCTGGGACGACCGCTGGGGGCCACACGGTCTCTGGGAGACGCTGGTCTGGCCCGTGCTCGCGTTCTTCGAGCCGGCGCGACACTCCGAGCTTGCCGTCTACTCCGGCCGCGTCACGCTCGGCTTCGTCGTCGCGCTCTGCGGCCTCGCGCTCGCGCGGCGCGACGGGCGTGTGCGTGTGCTCTGCCTCGTTCTCCTGACGGGCTGTCTCGCGTGGGGCGCGGGCGGCATGGGCTACAGCCGCTACGGCCTCTACCTCGAACTGCTTTCGGGCGTCGTTGTCGTCGCCGTCGCGGCGCGGCTCTTCAAAACAAAGTCCTGGAGGACGGCGACGGCCGCCCTCTTCGTCGCGGCGCTCTGCGCGCAGGCCGCCGCGGCGTGCGTCTACGCCGCGCGCTACGAGTGGAGCATGAGGCCGACGGCGCTCTCGGACTGGGACTCGTACAGGTACGAGGCGCGCTACATCTTCCGCGACCGGCGGCTGCGCGACTTCGCGAGCGGCGAGACGCGCGCGCTGCTCGACGGCGTCGGCGCGTGGATCGACACCGGCTCGAAGGCCAACGCCTTCGAGTCGCTCTACAAACCCGACGCGCCCGTGCTCGGCGTCAACCACCACGAATATTTTACGACGCGCCCGGCGCGCCAGCGTTTCGTCCGCGCGCTCGGGGACGCGCCCGCGCCGCTCTACTCGCTCTGCATGCCGGAAGACCTCGCGGAGGCGCGCCGCCACCTTGAGAGTCACAGGCTCGCGGCCGGCCGCGTGACGCCCGTGCGGCTTCCCTTCTTTTCGCAGCGCCGCGCGGTAGGTATGATGCTCGTCGAAGTCCTGAGGCCCGAGGGGGACGCGGGGCGCGCCGAGATGGAGAACTTCTGGAAGTCGGCGCCCTACCCCGACTACGAGTACCGCGCGGAGATTACGGCGCACGACGCGCCCGCGACGATGCGCGCAGGCGCACGCGCCGTGCTGCGGTTCCGCGTGCGCAACGCGGGCGGCTTCGCGTGGCCCGCGCGCGGCGACGGCGAAGTGACGCACCAGGTGAACCTCGGCGACCGCTGGCTCGACCCCTCGACGGGGCGCGTCGTCAACGACCTCGACGGGCGCACCGCGCTCGCCGAAGATTTGCCGCCCGGCGCGGAGGTTGAGATGACGCTCCCCGTCAGGGCGCCCGACGCGCCGGGCGTCTACGTCCTCGAAATCGACATGATTCACGAGGCCGTCACCTTCTTCCGCGAGAAGGGCTCCGCGGTGCTGCGCTTGAACGTGCGCGTCGAGCCTTGAGCCGGCGCGGGTTGAGTTATCGCGAAAGGAAAAGTTAAGAGGGATGGACAGGATGAACAGGATGAAGCTATTTCGGGCCGCCGCGCTGGCGTGCGCGTTGGGCTTGGCGGCTTGCGGCGGAGGCAGCCGTCCGTCGGGCAACACCGCGTCGTCGGCGCCCGCGCCGAGCAAGACGCCGGGGCCGCTCCCCGACGCGGCCTTCAAGGCGCAGTTGACGCTGCCCGAGACGCCGGCGAAGCTGCGCGCCGGTCAGAAGGAGACCGTGCAGGTGCACATCCGGAACGCGAGCGACGTTTTCTGGTGGGCGCGCGGCGGCGAGGTCAACGAACGCACCGACAACTTCTTCTACATCGCCGCCGGCAACCGCTGGCTCAAGCCCGACGGCTCGCTCGTCACCGACATGGACGGCCGCTACGGCATCTCCAAAGACCTCAAGCCCGGCGAGGAGACGGAAGTCCCGCTCGTCGTCACCGCGCCGAAGGAGCCCGGCGACTACCTCCTCGAAGTAGACCTCATCCAGGAGCAGGTCGCGTGGTTCAGCGACAAAGGCTCGCCCACGGCGCGCGCGAAAGTCACGGTGGTTCGCTGATGGGGAAGTAGACAGTAGTCAGTAGCCAGTAGGCTCCGCTCTGCGGACGTTGACTGAGGTGCTGACGGCTCGGATGATAAAGGCTCTTCTACCGGCTACTGACTACTGTCTACTGTCTACTGCTTTATGAAGCTCGCCTACTTCAGCCCCCTCGGCCCGCAGCGTTCGGGGATAGCGGATTACAGCGAGGAGCTTCTGCCGCACCTGGCGGCGGCGGGCGCCGAGGTGACGCTGTTCGTCGAGGGCTTCCGGCCGGCGAACGACGCGCTGGCGGCGCGCTTCGAGGTGCGCGACTACCGGCGCGACGCGGGCGCTCTCTCCCGCCTCGGCGAGTTCGACGCGGCCGTCTACCACGTCGGAAACGACCACCGCTACCACGCGGGCGTCTTCGACGCGATGCGCGCGCACGCGGGCGTCGTCGTCTTCCACGACTTCGCGCTTCAGGACTTCTTCCTCGGCCTCGCGCGCGCGCGCGGCGATATGCGCCTCTACCTTGACGAGGTCGCCGCCTGCCACGGCGCCGACGCGCGGCGCGAGGCCGAGGAGGCGCTCGCCCGCGGCGCGACGCCCGCGATGTTCGCGCGCCCGCTCGACTTCCCCGTCAACTGCCGGCTCGCGCGCTCCGCCGAGGGCATCATCGTCCACTCCGACTGGAGCCGGGCGCGCTTCCAGACAATCGCGCCCGGCGTCCCCGTCCGCCGCGTCAACCACCACGTCACGCCCGAGGCCGCCGCCGCGCCCGCGCGCGACTACGACGCCGACGCCTCGCTGTCGTCCGAGCCTGTTCGTCTCGCCTCGTTCGGACTCATCACTCCCGACAAAGGCATCGAGCGCGCGCTGCGTGCGCTCGCGCAGTTGCGCGACGCTTACGACTTCCGCTACACGCTCGTCGGCGACCCGAACAGCTACTTCGACGTGCGCGCGCTCGTGCGCGAGTGCGGCCTCGAAGACCGCGTCGAGATTACGGGGCACGTCCCGCTCGAAGAGTTCGAGCGGCGCATCGCGGAGACGGACGTGGCGCTCAACCTCCGCGAGCGCACCGTCGGCGAGACCTCCGGGAGCCTCTGCCGCATCATGGCCGCGGGCGTCTGCGCGGTCGTCTCGTCGGTCGGCTGGTTCGGCGAGCTGCCCGACGACTCTGTGGTCAAGGTCGAGCCGGGACAGCACGCCGACGCGCTGCTCGGCGCCTACCTCGAACGCCTCATCACGGACGCGCCCTTGCGCGCGCGCCTCGGCGCCAACGCGCGCCGCCACGTCCTCTCCGAGCACGACGTACGCCGGAGCGCCGAAGGCTATCTCGACTTCATCGGCGAGGTCGTCGCCGCGCGCCCGCGCCGCCGCCTGCTCGCGGGCGTCTCGAAGGAGTTGGCGCTGCTCGGCGTCGAGCCGGAGGGCGACGACGCGCTCGTCCGCTCGGTCGCCTCGGAGTTCGCCGCGCTCGCGCCCGAAAGCCTCTTCGCCCCCGCCGAGACGACGGCGCGCACCTGGCGACAGCCGGACACGACCTTCCCCGCCCTGCTCCCGCTCGCGGAGCGCGCGCAAGCTCTGGACGAGAGTGCCGCCCCCCGCACGTCGAACGGCAACGGCCGCGGGCGCAAGCTCGAAGGCGTGGACTACAAGCGCGCGGCGGTCGAGTACCCGCGCCGCATCACGGAGGAGCGGCTGCACCACCTCCGCACGAAGCCCTTCTACAACCTCGCCAACAAGCCCGAGCGTTACGACGGCGAGGGGCTAGACGCCGACACCTTCCGCCACTTCTGCGACTTCGCCAACGTCGCGCAGGCGCTCGCGCTCCCGCCCGACCGACGCCTGCTCGACGTGGGCTGCGGCTCGGGCTGGCTCAGCGAATACTTCGCGCGGCTCGGCTACGACGTGACGGGCTTAGACATCAGCCCCGACCTGATCGAAGTCGCGCGCGAGCGCGTCGAGCGCGTCCCCTACGGCGCCGACCAAGAGACGCCCTTGCGCTGCCGCTTCCTCGTCCACGACGCCGAAGGGCCGCCGCTCGCCGAGCAGTTCGACGCCGTCGTCTGCTACGACTCGCTCCACCACTTCGAGGACGAGCGCGCGGTGCTGCGCGGTCTGGCGGCGATGACGAAGTACGGCGGCTCCCTCTTCATCCTCGAAGGCGACCGCCCCGTGGAAGGGTCGGAGAACGAGGAGGAGCTGCTCGAAGTCATGCGCGACTTCGGCACGCTCGAATCGCCCTTCAGCCGCGAGTACCTGCGCGCGCTTCTGGACGAGTTCGGCTTCGCGGTCGTCGGCGACTACGTCAGCGTCAACGGACTCTTCGACCGCGACTCGCTCGCGGGCGGGCGGCTGCGCGTCGAGCCGCCGGGCGTCAACTACCTGCTCTGCAAGAAGGTCGTCACGGAGCCGGGGCGCCGCGCCGCCTCCGTCCCCGACAGCCGCGCGCCCGTCGCGCCGTCGGCCCGCCTCGGCTTCCCCGGCGGCTGGCCGACGGAAATCAAGCCGGGCGCGAAGACCATCGCCGCGCTCGAAGTCGAGAACACGGGCGACACGCTCTGGCTCGTCGGCGCGGCCGAGCGCGCCGGCTCCGTCATGCTCGGCGTGCGCGTCTACGACGAGGCGGGCGCGCTCGTCTCGGAGCGCCACGGCACGCCGCCGCTTCCGCGCGCGATGGCGCCGGGCGAGTCCGTCTCGCTCAAGTTCGGGCTGAAGGCGCCGCACGCGCCCGGCCTCTACACGCTCAAGCTCGACGTGGTCGCGCAGCACGTCTGCTGGTTCGAGGAGCGCGGCTCCGCGCCGCTCAAGGTTCAGTTCAGGGTCGTTTAAAAGATGATGATGATGACGCGGGAAGAGATCGAAGCGCGCGTGGAGAAGCTGGGGCCGTGGTTCCACTGCATCGACCTGGGCGGCGGGCTGATGACGAAGACCGTGAGCGCCGTCGGCGAGCCGGTCGAGCACCCGCGCCCGACGTGGGAGAAGGTCAGGGCGGCGCTGCCCGCAGACTTCAACAGCTTGAGCGTCCTCGACGTGGGCTGTAACGCGGGCTTCTACGCCGTCGAGCTGAAGCGGCGCGGCGCCGCGCGCGTCCTCGGCGTTGACTCGCAGCGCAACCTCGTCCGGCAGGCCGCCTTCGTGCGCGACGCGCTGGGCCTGGACATCGAGTACCGGCGGATGAGCGTCTACGACCTCGACCCGCGCGCGCTGGGTCAGTTCGACGTGACGCTCGCGCTCGGGCTCGTCTACCACTGCAAGCACCTCGTGCTGGCGCTCGAAAAACTGTTCGCCGTCACGCGCGGGCTGCTCGTCCTTGAGACGGCCATCTACCCGCCCGAGCACTCGCCCGGCTCCTTCGCCTACGAGGTCGGCGGCCTGCGACCCGTCCTCCACCCGCTCGCCTACGTCGAGAACCCCGGCGAGGCTAAGGAGGCGATCTACAACTGGTTCCTGCCCGGCGTTGAGGCTTTGACGGCGCTGCTCAAAAACGTCGGCTTCGACGAGGTCGAGGTCTTCCCCGCGACGCAGAGCGACCGCGCCATCTTCGCCTGCCGCAAGCGCGAGCCTTACCCGGACAGCCGCTGGATCGGCTACTTGGCCGCAAAGCTCGCGGTCGAAGAAGGGCCGTCGCTTTGCGGGCCGGAAGAGGTTCTGACCTTCCGCGTCCGCGCCGAGAACACGGGGCTGGCGCGCTGGCTGCGCGGCGACGACACGGGGACGCAGGAGGGGTCTGTCCACCTCGTCGCGCACGTCTTCGGCGCCGAGGGCGAGGAACCGCTTTCGTGGTATCACGCGGGCGCCTACCTGCCCGGCGACGTTCAGCCCGGCGAGTCGGCGGAGATCGAAATCGCCATGCGCGCGCCCGCCGAGCCGGGGCGCTACCGGCTCGAATTCGACATGGTCTCCGAGCACCTCGCGTGGTTTGAAGACCTCGGCTCGGAGGTCGTCCGCCACGCGCTGACGGTTGAATAACCAAGTCAGAACCGCCTGCGGTAGCGGGCGGCCCTTTGCCACCCGACCACGCCGCATGACAAAGGGCCGCCCGCTACCACGGGCGATTCTGACAAACAGTTCAAGATTCCGGTCAACTTTTCGCGCGTCCGGCGCGTCCAAAACATCGGCCGCGGGAAGTCGCCGGCGGCCGTTAAATCATCGGTTTTCTTGAAGTTGACAAAGGCCGGGGGGCTGTCTAAACTTCCCCTGGTCGTGACGGGAGCAGCCCCGCTCCCGCCGAGAGTTTCTGAGGACGACGCGGCCCCACGGGCCGCGTGTCAAAAACTCACCGCAGCTTTCCCGGATTTGGAGCAAGTAGATGCGTAAGTTTATCGCCGCAGTTTTGGCCGTGGCCTTCACGGCCTGCGCCGCGCTCGCCCAGACGCAGCAGGCGCCGACGCTTCGGATCGTCTCGGAGGACGGCAACCGCCTCCCCTCCGAGCTGATGTACGGCAACACGAAGGTCAAGCCGCTGCGCCTGCGCCCCGGCACCAACACGCCGATCACCATCGACGACTCGGACTTCTTCGTCCAGCAGCAGTACGTCGATTTCCTCTCGCGCTTCCCCGACCAGGCGGGCTTCGCCTTCTGGCAGGACGGCATCAACCAGTGCGGCGCCGACGCCGTCTGCCGCGAGGTGCGCCGCGTCAACGTCTCGGCCGCCTTCTTCCTCTCCATCGAGTTCCAGGCGTCCGGCTTCTTCGTCTACAAGACGCACAAGGCCGCCTTCGGCAACATCCCGGGCCAGCCCGTCCCCGTCCGCCGCGAGACCTTCATGCCCGAGGCGCGCTCGATCTCGAACGACGTCATCGTCAACACGCCGGGCTGGGAGCAGCGCATCAACGCCAACATTAACGCCTACACGCTCGCCTTCGTCGGGCGCGGCGACTTCCAGTCGGCCTTCCCCGGCTCGATGACGGCCGCCGAGTTCGTTGACAAGCTCTACACGAACGCCCTCGTGACGCCTTCGGCGGGCGAGCGCAACGCGGCAATCGCGGCCTTCGGCTCGGGCAACCCCACCGGGCGCGCGGCGGCGCTGCGCGCCGTGGTCGAGAGCGCGTCGCTCGACACCGCCGAGAAGAACAAGGCGTTCGTGCTGATGCAGTACTTCGGCTACCTGAAGCGCAACCCGAACGACCTGCCCGACTTGAACTACGCGGGCTACAACTTCTGGCTGGACAAGCTCAACGAGGCGGGCGGCGACTACGTCCGCGCCGAGATGGTCAAGGCTTTCATCTCGTCCACCGAGTACCGCACGCGCTTCTAACCAACCCGCACGACTAAAGAACAAGAGGGGCGCCCAACGCCGGGCGCCCCTCTTCTTTTTTGCGTCCCCGTCCGTGCCGGCTCAGTCACTCTCGCGCGTGGCGACGACGGTGAAGCGCCGCTCCCAGCGGCCGGCGTAGTCGTAGAAGTACTCGCCGCTCGTGACGCGCTCGACGCGGAAGCCGAGCATTCGGAAGACCTCGCGGTAGACGCCGAGCGAGTAAGTCCACCACGTGTAATCGTAATCCGGGTTCGACGCCAGCGGCTCGAAGCGCGCGACGCGCTCCTCCGTCTCCAGAAGCGGCGTGACGACGACCATCGTCCCGCCCGTCACGCGCGCAATCGAGGCCAGCGCCGAGACCTGATCGCTCAGGTGTTCGAGCACCGAGCCGACGACGACCACGTCGAAGCGCCCCAGCGCGGGCGGCACCTCGTAGACGCTCCCGTAGACGACCTCGGCGCGCGATTCCAAAAGGCGGTGGCAGAGCCAGTAGGCGTCCTTCCAACGCTCCATCTCCGCGCCGTAGAGTTCGGCCCAGCGCTCGCGGTCTTGGTAGTAGAGCTTGTCCTTGAACGGCAGGAGCGTCTGCTGCCGCACGTCGCTCATGTCGAACGAGACGACGCGCGCGGCGCCGCGCCGCTCGGCCTCGAAGCTCAGGAATCCGGTCGCCGTCCCCACATCGAGCACGCTCTTCCCCGCGACCTCGACGCCGCCGACGTACTCATCGAACTTACCCCTCAAGTCCCACTGTCCGTGGACGACGCCCAAACCCGGCAGCTCCACCGTGTGATAGAAGAAGCACCCCTCGGGCGACTCGACGCGGCGCGGGCGCGCGTACTCGACCTGCTCGCTCATCCGTTCACCCCTTGATTCAAAGGCCGACGCCGCACGCGCGCGGCGAGGCCGTGCAGAAATTCTTCCGGCAGCCAACGCCGCCACCATAGGAGGAGCGCGAGGGCCGTTAGCAGCGACAGCGCGAGCCCCGCGAAGACGGAGGCCGGACGGTAGCGGAAGCTCACCTCGTGCTCGCCCGCCGGGACGCGTACGCCGCGCTGCGCGTAGTTGACCCGAAGCATCTCGACCCTTCGGCCGTCGAGGTACGCGCGCCAGCCCGGATAGTGATTCTCGCCGAGGACGAGTATCGACGGCGAGCCGGCCTTCGTCCTCACGTCAACGCGGTTCGGCTCGTAAGCGACGACGCCGGCGCTCCCGGCGGCGGCGACTCCTGCCGTGTCGGCCGTCTCCACGCCCGGCTCGACGAGCGCCGTCCGCAGCGGCTCCCAGCGCGAGCCGTCGGGCAGTAGCCCCTTGCGTATGACGCCGAGCGTCGCCTCCTCGTCCAGCGCCCGCGCCTCGGCCGCCAGCCACGCGCGCGGCAGCGCCCGCGCGTTCTCGTAGACCTCCTCACGCGCCGTCTGACCCAACAGGCGCCAGCGCGGCTCGCCTTCGTCCCCCCCGCCGCCTTCGGTGCGTAGAGCGTCGTCCCGGATAAAATGCGTACCCGGCACGCGCGGGTCGTTGGGGGGGCGCAGTCCCGTCGGCTCGCCCGGCGCGCGCCCTTCACGCCCGACGCTCAGCCACTCGCGGCGCAGCGGGTAAGACTTGCCCGAAGCCGCGTCAACGAGCGAGACGCGGAAGACGCCGAGCAACAGGTCGGGCCACTTCGCCGAAGGCGCGGGCGTGATTTCGCCGCCCTCGATCTCGGCCGCCGCGGGCAGCGCGAACGACGTGACGTAGGTGTGACCCTCGTAGTCGCCTTTGGCGTCCGCCACTTTGTAACTCGTCGCGACCGCCGCGCGCTTGTGCCGGACGCGGGCGCGGATGTCGGCGCGGTCGTGCGCCCACTCGGCCGTGTCGCCGCCCGCGCGCAGCACGAAGTCGAAGACGCGGCCGTCGCGCGCCCGCAAACTCACGCGCCCCACGGTCGCGCCGTCCGGCACGTCCTCCGACCACGACAGGTTGGTCAGGAGCGCGACGCGGTCGGCGAGCGTCGGCGCGATTGTAAAACGCAGGCTCCGTCCCGCGCCGAGATTAGGCAGACCCAAATCGCCCGCGCCGAACATGAAGTCGCCGTACTTCTCCGTCGCCTGCGGGAACTCCTGCGCGGGCGTCGGCGCGGGCGCGGCGGCCGTGGGCGCGGTCTTCGTCGTCGCGTCGGCGGGCGCGCCGTCTTGGCCCGCGTCCGGCGGAGCGGCCGGCTTCGCGCCGCCGCCCTTCGCGCGCATCGAGACGAGGTAACGAACGTTAAGCAAATCTATCTCGCGGCTCGCGCCGCGCAGAGTCGTCTCGGGGTCGGTCAGCTCGCCCCAGACCTTCATCTCGCCCGCGAGCCGGCTGTAGCGCGCCAGCCCGAAGCCGTCGTACCCGGCCGCGTTCGGCACGCCGTGCATCATGTACACGTCGGGCTGCGTCCACAGTGTCCACTCGGGCGAGTGCGAGACCGACGGCGGGACGGGCGGCAGGGCCGGGTCGAACGCGTGCGGCGCGGTCAGGATTCTGTAAGCGGCCGGGTCTGTGCCCGCCTTCGCGCGGACGAGCGCCGCCGGCTCCGGCTCGCGCCAAAACTCGCCGTCCGTCTTCGGGCTGGACATCCACCAGCCCGTAGACTGTCCCCACACCGCGAGGTCGAGCGCGAGCAGCGCCACGAGCAATACGGTCGCCCCGCGCCTGCCGCGCGCGAACGCCCACAAGGCCCACGCCGACGCGCACGCCAGGAGCAAGGGGACGAACAATTCCGGCGCGCGCATCAACGCGACCGGCGCGCGTCGCGCCAGCTTAAAATCGTCGGGGCGCCCCCACGTCACCGCCGCGAACGTCAACACGAGCGCAGAGGCGCCGATGGCCGCCACGCGTCTGAGCGTCGCGCTCCCCGCCCCGCGCGCGCCGCGCATGGAAGCCAGAGCCGTCAAACCGCGCCCGGCCAGCACGGCCAGCGCGAACTCCGCCTCCATCAAATGTCTCGCCGGCACGCGGAAGAGGTTGAGGACGGGGACGTGATAGATCAGTTTGTAGAGACCGAGCGGCGCGTAGCGCCCGAGCGCGAGCAGGAGGCAGACGAGCGCGGCCGCCGCCCAGAACTTCGTCCGCGCGTCGCGCTTGAAGACCAAGGCGCAGGCGGCGAGCATCAAGCCGAGCGCGCCGACGTAGCCCGCCATCTCGCCGTAGTAAGGCGGCCCGACGTACGGCGCGCGGAACACGCGCCCGTCGCCGCCGCCCGCCACGTACGGCGCGAGGAACGTCAGGAGCATCCGCGGGTGGAGCGAGAAGGAGGTGAAGAAGTCGTAGGTCGCGTCAGACCTCGGGCTGTTGCGCAGCAACTCGAAGGTCGGTAGGATTTGCACGGCGGCGAGCAGCACACCGGCCGCGACGAAAAGAAGAGTCCAGAGGTATCGCGCGCGCGTCTCGCGCGGCTGCGTGTAGGCGCAGGCGACGGCGTACGCGGCGGCGAGCAGGAGCGAGTAGGCGAACGTCTGCTGGTGGCCGGCGAAGGTCTGGAGCGCGACGAGCGCGGCTAAAGTCACCGCCCACTTCCGCCGCCCCGTCACCGCGTAACCGTCGAGCGCCCACAAAACCCACGGCAGCACCGCCCCGGTCTGGACGACGTTGATGTGCCCGATCTGGCCGACGAGAAAGCCGCCCCACTGCCACGCGAGGCTCGTCACGAACGCGCCCGCGAGCGAAGCGCCCGCGCGCCGCGCGTAGAGGTAAGCGCCGAGCGCGGCGACGACGTAAGACGAGACGACCATCAGGTTCGTCGCCGCCTGCGGCGGGAACGCGAGGTAGAACCAGTTCGGCGGGAAGAGCACGCCGCCCTGCGCCGAAGCGAGCAAAGGCATCCCGCCGAAGATGTAAGGGTTCCAGAGCGGGAGATTCCCGCCGAGCATGATACTAGCGGCGGCGACGCGCAGCGGCGTGTTAAAGATCGTCCCATCGTCGGGGCACAGCACCGAGCCGTTGAGGACGGCGGGCAGGAAGTAGAGGACGGGCGCGAGCGAGACGGCGAGCGCGGCGTAGGCGTCGCGGCCGAAGGAGACGCCCGCGAAGCGACCCGCCCGCAGCCGAGGGTTTGATGGACGAGTCATTGCATCAAGCGGCGACGGCCGGCGGCGGCGCCGCCGTCTTCGAGCCGCGGCGCGCGCTCGACACGGCTCGCGCGTGGGCGCGTGCGCGCGTGGCCTCGCTCGCGTGCGCCGCGCTGCTCGCCGTCATGACGTTGCAGATGCTTTCGGTGGTCTGGCAGAAGAGCATTACCGTGGACGAGGTCGTGATGATCCCGGCGGCATACTACCACCTCGCCGCCGGCAACTGCCAACTCGTCCACGAACACCCGCCGCTCGTCAAAATCCTCGCCGGCTTCCCCCTGCTCTTCGTCCAGCCGGACGAGAACGACCCCGCGAAGTTCGGCCACGCGCCCGACTCGCCCGTCGGCAAGTGGACGTACTGCGAGCGTTTCTGGGACGACAACCCCGCGCTCTTCGAGTCGATCTCCTTCTGGGCGCGCGTGCCGATGATCGCGCTTTCGGTGCTGACGGGCGTGCTCCTCTTCGCCTTCGCGCGCGACCTGTTCGGCGACGCGGCGGCCGTGCTCGCCGTCGCGCTCTACACTCTGGAGCCGACGCTGCTGGCGCACGGCCGCGTCGTGCAGACCGACGTGGCGGCCTCGTTCGGCTACCTGCTCGTCTTCTACGCGCTCCACAAGTACACGGCCGAGCCGACGCTCGGGCGCGCGCTGCTTTTGGGCGCGGCGGGCGGCGTGGCCTGTCTGACAAAGTTCTCGATGCTGATGGTCGGGCCGGTGGTCGGCGTCGTCCTCCTCGCGCGCTGGTGGCGCGCGCGCCGGGGCGAGGGCGCGGACAAGACCGCGGGCAAGACCGCGTTCAAGACTCTCGCCGCGCACGCGGGCGCGACGGCGCTGGCGGCGCTCGTCGTCATCAACGCCGCCTACTTCTTCGACCACCGCCCGCTCGGCGTGGAGGGCGTCAAGTGGGTGCATGAGAAGGCGCCCGACAACCCGTGGGCGGCGGTGCGCGCGGTCGAGACCGCGTCCTACGTGCTGCCGACAGACTTCGTGCTCGGCGTCTTCTGGCAACTGTGGCACAACCGCGAGGGGCACAACGCCGGGCTGCTCGGCATGTACAGCCCGAAGGGCTGGTGGTACTACTTCCCCGTCGCCTTCTCGCTCAAGGCGACGCTGCCCTTCCTCCTGCTCTCGCTCGCCGCGCTCGGCTGGGGCGCGTACAGACTTTTCGGGAGGCGCGACCGACGCTTCCTCCTCCCGCTCGCGGCCTTCGCCGTCTACGCGGCCGTCTCGATGGCGGGCGCGCTCAACCTCGGCATCCGCTACTTCCTGCCGGGCTACATGTTCCTCTTCATCACGGGCGGCGCGCTGCTCGAACGCCTGTGGAGTTCGACTCACAAACGTCGCGCGGGTATGTTCATTGCGGCCGGGCTGCTCGCGTGGATGTGCGTCGAGGCGGCGCGGGCGTACCCCGACCACATCAGCTACATGAACCAGCTCGCCTACGCGCGGCCGCACTGGTGGTACCTGTCCGACTCGAACGTCGAGTGGGGCGACGACACGCGCGCGCTCGCCGAGTATTTGCGCTCGAAGGGCGAGACGAAGGTGCGCGCGCTGTTCCTCGGCGGCTTCCTGACGCTCCACCACCACGGCGTCGCCTACCTCGACGCGCTCGCCACGCCGCCGGGCGCGACGCGCTACACGGCCGTCGGCGCCAGCTTCCTCAACGGCTCGACCGTCTCGGGCTACGAGCGAGGCGGGCGGCCCGTCACCGAGGAGGAGCGCGTCAACACCTTCGACGAGTACCGACGCCGCACGCCCGAGAAAGTCTTCGGCGGCTCGATCTACCTCTTCCGCGAAGACGGCCGCTGAGTCAGATTTGAAATTTCACATTTCAAGTCCGCAAGCCCCCCGCCGCGCGCGCGCCGCGCTCTGGCTCCTGCTCGCCGCCGCCGGCCTCGCCTTCTACGCGTGGGGCGCGCCCGCGAACCCGCCCGGCTTCTTCATCGACGAGTCCTCGGTCGCCTACAACGCGCACACGGTCTCCGAGTCGGGGCGCGACGAGCACGGCGAGGCGTGGCCGCTCTACTTCCGCGCGTTCGGCGACTACAAGAACCCGACTTACGTCTACCTGCTCGCCGCCGTCTTCCGCGTGACGGGGCCGTCGGTGGCGGCCGCGCGCTACCTGAGCGCAGTCCTGGGCGTGCTGGCGGCGCTCGCGCTCGGCCTGCTCGGCGCTCGCGTGACGCGGCGGCCGGGCGCGGGGCCGCTCACGTTCCTGACGGCGCTGCTGACGCCGTGGCTGTTCGAGCTGAGCCGCGTCGTCGTCGAGGTCGCCGCCTACCCCGTAGCGGTCGCGCTCCTGCTGCTGGCCGCGCACCGCGCGTCGCGGAAGGAGGCGTGGGGGTTTGTTGACTCGGCGGCCGTCGCCGTCACGCTCGCGCTCGTCACATACACTTACTCGACTGGCAGACTCACCGGGCCGCTCCTCGCGCTCGGGCTGCTGCTGCTCGCGACGACGCGCGCGCGCATCCGCGGGTTGTTGACGACGTGGGCGCTGTATGGACTCACGCTCGCCCCGCTGCTCGTCTACCACCTGCGACACCCGGAGGCGCTGACCAAGCGTTTCACCTACCTGACCTACGTCACGCCCGAGAGCGGCTACGCCGAGGACGCGTGGGAGTTCGTCAAGCACTTCGCCGGCAACCTCAACCCTTGGCGGCTGCTCGTCACGGGCGACGTGAACACGTACCAGATCGCGAGCGTCCCCGGCGCGAGTCTGGTGACCTTCGCGGCCTTCGCGCTCGCGCTCGCGGGGGCGGGCTTCGCGCTCGGCGAGGCGAGGCGGGACGCCTGGTGGCGCTTCGTCTTCTACGGCGTCGCCGCGTCGGTCGCGCCCGCGTCGCTCACCAGCGACTACTTCCACATGCTGCGCCTCGCCGCGCTGCCCGTCTTCCTCGTCGCGCTCGCGGCGCCCGCGCTGGCGTGGCTGCTGGAGGGCGGGCGGGCGCGGCGCGCGGCCCTCGTCGCGCTCGTCGCGCTCACGCTCGCCGAAGGGGCGCTCTTCCGCCGCCGGTTCGAGCTGTACGCCGCCTCGCCCAAGCGGCTCCACATGTTCGACGCCGACTACCCCTCGAAGCTCCTGCCGGCGGCTCTCGCCGCCTCGCCGCGCGAGGTGCACTTGGCGGACTCGACCTCGGTGCCCGGCTACGTGCAGGCGCTCTGGCACGGCGCGGCGTGGGGACTGCCGCCGGAGACTTTCGTCAGGCTCCGCCCCGACCAGCCCGCGCCGGCCGGCGCCGTCGTCATCACCACCGAAGACGTGCGCCCCCGCTGCCGCGTGCTGGCCGAGAGCGAGCCTTACACGGTCTGCGCGACCGAGGGGCCGCCGCGCGCTCCCGCGCCGCTCGCCGAAGAAGACTTTCGCGCCGAGCTGCGCGCGGTCGAAGTGCCCGCAAGCGTCGCGTCGCAGGCGCGCGTGAAGATTCGCGTCGCGGTGAGAAACGCCGGGCGTTCGGTCTGGCCCGCGCGCGAGCGCGGACTCTCGCCGTTCCAACTGAGCGCCGCCAACCACTGGCTCGACGCCGAAGGCCGCCCCCTCATCAACGACGACGGGCGCGGCGCCCTCCCGCGCGACCTGCGCCCCGGCGAAGAGGCGTTGATTATTTTCGACGTCAACGCGCCGCGCCGCCCCGGCGACTACCAGCTCGAAATCGACATGCTCCAGGAGGGCGTCTCCTGGTTCGTCCTCAAAGGATCGAAGCCGCTCCGCGTGCCGGTGAAGGTGGAGTAGACAGAAGACGGTAGTCATCAGTCAGTAGAAAAAGAGAGGGCGGCACGTCCCGGCTCATGGCTGAGACGCGCCGCCCGTTCTTATCTACTGTCTACTGCCTACCGTCTACTTCTTCTCAACGCCTCCGCGTACACGTCGAGGGTGGCGCGGGCGGTGCGCTCCCAGGAGAAGTGGGCGGCGCGCGCGAGGCCGGCTTCGGCGAGGGCGCGGCGGGCGGGTTCGTGGTCGAGTAGTTCGAGGAGCGTGCGGGCGAGCGCCGACGGGTCGCGCGGGTCGAAGAGTCGCGCGGCGCCGGCCGTGACCTCCTCGACCGCCGCGCCGCGCCCGGCGACGACCGCCGCGCCGCAGCTCATCGCTTCGAGCGGCGGCAGGCCGAAGCCCTCGAAGTACGAGGGGTAGGCGAAGCAGAGCGCCCCCGAGTACAGTGCGGGCAGGTCGGATTCCGATACGTAGCCGGTCAGGACGACCGAGTCGCCGAGCCCCTCCGCCTCAACCGCCCTCAGCGTCTCGCCATAGAGCCAAGCTTTTTTCCCGACGAGCACCAGTTGCGGCAGATTACTCCTCCCGCGCGCGCGGCGCAAGGCCGAATAGGCGCGCACGAGCCGCCCCAGATTCTTCCGGGGCTGAATGGAGCCTACGGCCAGCACGTACTCGCCCGCAATCCCGTAGCGGCGCCGCACGCGCTCAAGCTCGCCCCCGTCCTCGACGGGCCGGAAGCGCGGCGAGACGGCCAGCGGGATCGCCGTCACGCGTTCGGGGTCAAGCCCGTAGGTCTCCAGGAGGTCGCGCCGCGTGTACTCGGAGGGCGCGATGACGTGCGCCGCGCGCCGCGCGGTCGCGCGCACCGTGAGCCTGAGTTGTACACGACTGCGCCGCTTGAAAGTTTCGGGAAGATGCTCGAAGGAGAGGTCGTGGACGGTCGCGACGACGGGGCACGGCGCGAGCGGCGGCGCGGTGTACTGGACGTGGAGCAAGTCTACGGGGCGCCTCCTCAACTCCGCCGACAGCGTGACGGGGATGCGAACCAGCGGCGTGTGCGGCAAAGTCTTCCGCACCGAGACGTTCGGCCAGCGCCCCCCGAACCGCGCCTCGGCCTCCGCCCGCGTCACGTAGACCGTGTAGCGATTCTCCCCATCGACCTCCGCCAGCGCCTCCACCAGATTCGCCGCGTACGTCTCGTTCCCCGCCAACCCCGTCCCCACCGAGTGCGCGTCAATCGCTATGTGCATTGGCGAAAAGTTCCGGCAGCGGAATCCGGCTCTAATAAAGTTAACAAAGTTAACCCGGATGTTATACCGCGTCACGCGGTATAATCAGAACTCACTTTCAAAGACCGCGACGGGGAGGCCGGTTTCAACTCACCACTCGGCATACTGGTCAGATGTATCGAAGCCTGGACTCTGAAAAAATCATCGAGACCATCGGGACGCTCTGTCGAAGGATCGACGAGCGGTTCCCGGACTCCGGCCTCGGCAGGGTCTGCCGGGAGCTGCTGACGGTCGCCGGGGAGTCGCGGGAGCGCTCGGCGTGGATCGCCAAGCCGCACAGGTCGCTTCGGGTTGCGGCGTGGCTTTTGGTCGTCGTCATACTCGGCGGGCTGGCCGCCGTCCTCGCCAACTCGGCGTGGCCGCGCGGCGGGTTCGATCTGGTCGTGCTCGTGCAGGTCTCGGAGGCCGGTCTCAACGTCACCATCCTGCTCGGCGCGGCGGTGCTCTTCCTCGCCACGGCCGAGGTGCGCATCAAGCGGGGGCGGGCGCTCAAGGCGATTCATGAACTGCGGGCGCTGGCACACGTCATCGACATGCACCAACTGACCAAAGACCCCGACCGACTGCCGGCCAGCGGGAAGGCGACCCCCTCTTCGCCTAAGCGGACTCTGAGCGCGCCCGAGCTAATCAGGTACCTGGACTATTGCAGCGAGATGCTCTCACTCATCGGGAAGCTGGCGGCGCTGTACGTGCAGAAGTTCGACGACCCCGTGGCCCTCGCCGCCGTCAACGAAGTGGAGGATTTGACGACCGGGCTGTCGGGCAAGATATGGCAGAAGATCATGATCCTCAACGCGTCTCTGGCCGAGGGACGCGGTCGATAATCTTACGCGACGTGGACTCGATCCCGACCGGGCCAGCCTTGATTGCGCTTGGTAATTAACACCCCAACCCGGCGTGATATACTGCGCCGCGAAATTTTAAAGGATGCAATCCTGAAGAAAGGGGCGGGAAGCTACGTCGCGTTTATGAGTGAAGCAATCGACCGGCCGCCGCAGGAGGCGGTCGAGGCCGTGCAGGACGCGGGGGGGTTGGGCGGGCACCCGCGGGGGCTGACGACGCTCTTCTTTACGGAGCTGTGGGAGCGGTTCAGCTATTACGGGATGCGCGCCATCCTGGTGCTCTACATGGTGGCGCCGGCGGCGCAGGGGGGCCTGGGGTTCGACACGAAGCAGGCGGCGTCGATCTACGGCACCTACACGATGTCTGTCTACCTGACGGCGCTGCCCGGCGGGCTTATCGCTGACAAGTGGCTGGGGGCGAGGCTGGCGGTGCTGCTCGGCGGCATCGTCATCGCCTGCGGCCACTTCACGATGGTCTTCCAGTCAACGAACTTCCTCTACGCGGGGATGGCGCTGATCGCCATCGGCACGGGGTTGCTGAAGCCCAACATCAGCGCGATGGTCGGGAGCCTGTACAGCGAGAACGACCCGCGCCGCGACAGCGGCTTCTCGCTCTTCTACATGGGCATCAACATCGGCGCGGTGCTCGCGCCGCTCGTCTGCGGCTACCTCGCGCAGAGCGAGGGCTTCCGCGCCTTCCTCGCCTCGCGGGGGTTCAACCCGGCGACGAGCTGGCACTGGGGCTTCGGCGCGGCGGGCGTCGGGATGACGCTCGGGCTGGTCGTCTTCCTCCTCCAGCGCGGCCGGCTGCGTCAGGCCGAGCGAAGGCTCGACAGGGCGGGCGGCGTGGTGAGCGGCGAGGTCGAGCGGGCGGCCGACCAAAAGCTCACGCCCGGCGACTGGAAGCGCGTCGCCGCCATCTTCATCTTCTTCCTCTTCACGATGCTCTTCTGGGCGGCCTACGAGCAGAAGGGCGCGAGCCTCAACCTCTTCGCCGCGAAGCTGGTCCGCACCGAGGTCTTCGGCTTCGGCTTCCCTTCGAGCTGGCTGCAATCGCTGACGCCGCTCTTCGTCATCATCCTCGCGACGCCCTTCTCGATCCTCTGGGTGCGGATGGGCGACCGCCAGCCTTCCAGCCCGGCCAAGTTCACGCTCGGGATGCTCTTTATCGGGCTGGCCTACCTGCTGTTCATGACGCCGGCCGCGTGGCTCACGGCCGGGGGCAAGGTGAGCCCGCTGTGGCTGGTCGGCCTCTACTTCTTCGAGGTGGTCGGCGAGATGTGCCTCAGCCCCGTCGGCCTGAGCACGGTGACGAAGCTGGCGCCTTTGAAGCTCGTCGGCATCATGATGGGCGTCTGGTTCCTCGCCTCGTCGTTCGGCAGCAAGCTCGCGGGCTACCTCTCGGGCTTCTTCGTCGCGGACAGCCCGGCGACGCTCGTCCGACTCTACGGCGGGATCGCCGTCGGCCTCCTCATCGCCACCGGCATCCTCGCGGCGCTCATCCCGACTCTGCGCCGCCTGATGGGGCGCGTGCGCTAGGGCCGGCCGGGCGCCGAAGGTTTCGCGGGGAGGGGCGTTGGACTACGGCGACGTTTTCGAGAGGCTTGAGGCCGGGCGGGTGCGCTACGTGGTGGTGGGCGGGATGGCGGTCGCGCTGCACGGGCACGAGCGCCCGACCCGCGACCTCGACATCGTCGTCGATAACGCCCCGCGCGAGGCGCGCCGCGCGACGGCCGCGCTCCTCTCGCTCGGCTTCGTCCCGTCGCTCCCGCTCCCGCTCGAACTGCTGACGGTGCTCAGATTCACCGACGCGTCGCGCCGCGAGGTGGACGCCTTCGCGCGCTTCCGCCTCCCCTTCGAGGAACTCTGGGCGGCCTCCGAACACCTCGCGGACGCCGGCGGCCGCCCCGCCCGCGTCTGCTCGCTCGAACACCTCATCCGCATGAAATTACTCGACGGCCGCCCCAACGACCTGCAAGATGTCGAAGCCCTCCGCGCCGTCTCCCGCTCGAACGGCGAGGGGTGAAGGATGAAAGGAGAATGACGATGAGAAGGTTAATAGCTATTGCGGTCAGCGCGATTACGTCGGCCTGCTCTTCCAGCTGCCCGATGTGTGGCGAGGGGTGTGTCGGCAGCGGCATATCTCACCGCCAGCACATCTGCTCGAACGGTCACGTCTGGTAAACGGGGCGGGCGGGGGTTGTTGACGGCGGCGAGACGGGCCGGCGCCTGTCGCAAGGTTTCGCGCGCTCACACAGTCAACCCCGACCGGCCTTCGACTTCACCCCGCCGGGGCTTCTTCGCCCGCGCCTTCGCCTTCGGAGTTCTCTTCGGGGACGACGCCGCGGAAGGAGCGTCGGTGGATGGGGCAGCAGCCGTGCGCCTTGAGCGCGGCCCAGTGGTCGCGCGTGCCGTAGCCGACGTGGCGCGCGAAGCCGTAGTGTGGGAACTGCGTGTCGTAGTCGCGCATGAGCGCGTCGCGGTAGGTCTTGGCGAGGACACTGGCGGCGGCGATGGAGGCCGAGGCGGAGTCGCCCCTGATGATGGCCTTCTGCGGCAGCGGCGACTCGCGCAGTTGCAACGCGTCTATCAAAAGAAAGTCGGCGCACGGTTGCAGCTTCTCTAAAGCCTGCAACATCGCGCGCCGCGTGGCGATGAGGATGTTAGTGGCGTCGATCTCCTCGGGAGAAATAAGCCCGTAGGCGTAGCAGACGGCGGTGCGCCGCAACTCCTCGGCGATGCGCTCGCGCTGCAAGGGCGTGAGCTTCTTGGAGTCGTCCAAGCCCTCTGGCACCGGCGTCTCGGGGTCGAGGATGACGGCCGCCGCGACCACCGGCCCCGCGAGCGCCCCGCGCCCCACCTCGTCCAAGCCCGCCACGCGCCCGAACCCCGAGCCGCGCGCCTCGTCCTCGAACAGCGTGTGGATGAGCGACTGGCGCTTCTGCCGAGCCATAAAAAGCCGTGAGCCGTCAGCCGTGAACCGCGACGGGAAAACGCCGCGAACCGTGACGGGAAGCACTCGCCTCCTCCCGTCACGGTTCACGGTTCGCGGCCTTACTTACTTTTGTTCGAGGCCGAGGCGCCCTGCGCCTGCCCGCTGCTGCCCTTGATGGCTTTGCGCGTGTCGAGCTCCTTGATGCGGGCGGCCTTGCCACGCAGGTTGCGCAGGTAGTAGAGCTTGGCGCGGCGGACGCGACCGCGGCGCAACAGCTCGACCTTGCCGATGACGGGGCCGTGGACGGGGAAGATGCGCTCGACGCCGACGCCGAAGCTGGTCTTGCGCACCGTGAAGGTCTCGCGGATGCCGCCGCCCGTGCGCGCGATGCAGACGCCCTCGAACGCCTGGAGGCGCTCCTTCGTCTCCGACTCCTTGATGCGCACGTGCACGCGCACCGTGTCGCCCGGCGAGAAGGCCGGGATGTCCGTGCGCAACTGCGCGTTATCCACACTGTCCAAGCGATTCATGATGTCACCTCAAAAAGCAGTAGTCAGTAGTCAGTAGCCAGCAGTCAGCAAGGCTTGTGGCGCCTTTAGCTTCTGACCACCCGCGGAATCCGTTAGTTCAAATCACTCGCCCTCTTCGTCGAGCGCGGCGCGTTCCTTTTCGCTCAACTCGGCGTGCGCGAAGAGGTCTGGGCGGTTGCGGCGCGTCTTGCGGAGCGCCTCGCGGCGACGCCAGCGCGCGACCTCGGCGTGGTGGCCGCCCGTGAGCACCTCGGGCACCCGCCGCCCGCGGAACTCGACGGGGCGCGTGTAGTTCGGGAAGTCGAGCAGTCCCTCGGAGAACGACTCGTTGACCGCCGAAGTCTCGCTCCCCAGCGCGCCCGGCACGAGCCGCGTCACCGCGTCCACCAAGACGACCGCCGCCGGCTCGCCGCCCGAGAGCACGTAGTCGCCGATGGAGACCTCGTCGGTCGCCAGCCCTTCGGCCACGCGCTCGTCAACGCCCTCGTAGCGGCCGCAGATGACGACGACCTGCTCGGCCTTCGCCAGCTCAGCCGCCAGAGCCTGAGTCAAAGAGCGCCCCTGCGGCGAGAGCAGCACGACCCGCTTCCCCGCCTCGCGGAGACGGCCGGCATCAGCGCCAGCCAACCCCGTCAACGCCTCGACCGCCTCAAAGATCGGCTCGGGCTTTAAGACCATCCCGTCGCCGCCGCCGAACGGCCGGTCGTCCACGACTTTGTGCCGGTCGTGCGTCCAGCCGCGCAGGTCGTGCGCCGCTATCTCGACCAGCCCGCCGGCGCGCGCGCGCCTCGGGATGCCGAAGTCGAACACCCCCCGGAAGAACTCGGGGAAGATGGTGATGATGTCAAACCGCACCCTAAAATTCCAAAAGCCCTTCGGGCGCGTCCACGCGGATGAGCTTGGCGTTAACGTCGATCTCGACGCAGATGCTCTCGGCCAGCGGGACGAGGTTTTCGCGCCCCGCTTCGTCGCGGATGACGAGGACGGGCGCCTCGCCGCCCGTGTGGAGCACCTCGCGGACGGCGCCCACTCCTAAGCCCCCGACCGTCTCGACGCGGCAGCCTTCGAGCTGCCAGTCAAAGAACTCGCCCTCTTCCAGCTCGACCGCCTCGGATTCGGGGACGGCCAGCTCGCAGCCCGCGAGCGCGGCCGCCGCCTCCGGCGTGTCGTAGCCCCCGAGCTTCAGGACGACGCGGTCGCCGTGGAGCCAGTGGCGTTCGAGCTTCAGGCGCTCGCGGCGCCCGCCGGGGAAGACCGCGATCAACTTTTCGACCCGCCCGAACCGCTCGGGGAAATCGGTCAAAAGGTCGCAGGCGACCTCGCCCCTGACCCCGCGCGGCTTGGCGACGCGCGCCACCAGCACCAGCTCCAGCGCGCCGAGGTCTTCGCCCTCGCCCGCGCCGCTCATTCTACGATTTCGAGCACGTAGCGCCGGCCCTGCTTCTGCCCCGCCGCGAAGAGCAGCGAACGCAGCGCCTTCACCGTGCGCCCCTGCCGGCCGATGATCTTGCCCACGTCCGCCTGCGCCACGCGCACCTCGATGACGCTCGTCGAGCGGTCGCGCTCGACCTCGCGCACGTCCACCGACTCGGCCTCGCGGACGAGACGCTTGACGACTAACTCGACGGCGTCCTTCATCATCGGGGGTTTACGCGACGGGCTGCGGCTCGGCGGCCTCGGCCCTCGACTGGCGGCGGATGAGCTGCCGGACGGTGTCGGTCGGCTGCGCGCCGCGCGCGATCCAGTAGTTGACGCGATCCATCTTGAGCCGCACCTCGGCCGGGTCGCGCGTCGGGTTGTAGAAGCCGACGTTCTCGACGTAATCGCCGTCGCGCTTCGACAGCTTCTCCTTAACGACAACGCGGTAAGACGGGTTCTTCTTCGCGCCCATGCGCATCAGTCTGATTGCTAACATCGATCCTCCAAAAACTACTTTCTAACTGATTACTTGCGTTTCTTGTGACGCGGCTTCTTCTTCCGGCGCGCGCCGCCGCCGCCGCCGCCGGGCGCGGGGGGCAGTTGCGGGAGTCCGGCGTCGCCGCCGTCTTCGCCGCCGCCCATCATGCCGCTCACGTCGGGCATCCCCATCATGCCGGCCATCCGGCGCATCATCCGCCCCTTCATGCCTCCGCCGCCGCCCGCGCCGCCGCCGCCGAAGAGGCCCGAGCGCGAGAGCTGCTGCATCATCTGCCGCATCTCGACGTACTGCTTGACGAGCGCGTTGACCTCGGTGACGGTCGATCCCGACCCGCGCGCGACGCGCCGACGCCGGCTCGCGTTGAGGATGCGGTGGTCTTCGCGCTCCTCGCGCGTCATCGAGTCGATGATCGCCTCGGTGCGCTTGAGCTGCCGCTCCATCTCGGCCGTCTGCTCCTCGTCGAGCTGCGGCATCCCCATCCCGCCGAGCAACTGGTCGGGCAGCAGCTTCATGATCTTCGAGAACGAGCCGAGCTTCTTGACCTGCCGGAGCTGGCCGCGGAAATCGTCGAGCGTGAACTTGTTCTTCTGTAACTTCTCAAGCTGCGCCTCGGCCTCCGACTGATCGACCTTCGACTGCACCTCCTCGATGAGCGAGAGCACGTCGCCCATGCCGAGGATGCGCTGCGCGATGCGGTCGGGGTAGAAAGGCTCCAGCGCGTCGTACCTCTCGCCGACGCCGACGAACTTCACGGGCTGCCCCGTCACCTGCTTGATCGAGAGCGCGGCGCCGCCGCGCGCGTCGCCGTCCATCTTGGTCAGGACGACGCCCGTGATGCCGACGCGGCGGTGGAACTCCTCGCCCGAGCGAACGGCGTCTTGGCCCGTCATCGCGTCGGCGACGAACAGAATCTCGGCGGGGCGCGTCTCGGCCTTAATCTGGACGAGCTCGTCCATCAACTCTTCGTCAACGTGGAGGCGGCCGGCCGTGTCGATGAGGAGCGTGTCGTAGCCGGTCTGCTGCGCGTGCCGGAAAGCCTCGCGCGCCAGCTCGACGGGGTCGTTCGACTCGGGCTTTTCAAAAATCGACTGCCCCGTCGCCTTGGCGATGATGGCGAGCTGCTGGCGCGCGGCCGGGCGGTTCACGTCCGTCGAGACGAGCAGGGGCTTGCGCTGCTGGTTCTTCGCCAGCCACATCGCGATCTTGCCCGTCGAGGTCGTCTTGCCCGACCCTTGCAGGCCGACGATCATCACGACGTTCGGGCTGGTCTTCGTAAAGACCAGCCGCGACGAGGTGCCGCCCAGAAGCTCGACCAGCTCGTCAAAAACGATCTTGACGACCTGCTCCGAAGGCTTCAAGCCCTCCCAGACGTGCTGCCCCTCGGCCTTCTCCTTGACCGAGTTGATGAAGTCCTTGGCGACCTTGTAATTAACGTCCGCTTCGAGCAGCGCGAGGCGGATTTCGCGCAGCGCGGCCTCGACGTGCTCCGGCGTGAGCACGCCCTCGCCGCGCAGATTCTTCAGCGCGCGCTTCAGCTTGTCGGATAAAGACTCGAACATAACTACACAGACGCGTCGGCCAGCCCCAGCCGAAAACAAGGATGATAACGGCGGGGTTAAATGGTGTCAAGGAAAGGGGGATACTTCCCCTTTGAGGGATTCGGCGGCCGGAATACGCGTTAAAAGTCAGAGGGGAAATTCAAACGGACGGCCCCCGAGAGCGCCGGCGGGCGAGACGCCCCGCGTGGGGGTTCTCGCGCGCGCCGGGTGACGGAAATCGCGCGGGAGGATGTATACTCCGCGTATTTCCGGTCGGCGCCGACGCACTGTTTCCCTTCCCCTCGCGGAACGCAAAACCTTCCCCTGACGCTCGTCTTGTCCCAATCTACGCCCGAGGAGGCTCAATGCACATCTACCAGCGCCTTTGCAAAATCTTCACCGCCGCGGTCGTCTGCGGCGTCGCCTTCGCGGGGCATCCCGCCGCCGCGCAGACCCAGATACAGCCCGGACAGGTCATCATCAGCGAGCTTCGGCTGCGCGGCCCGGCCGGCGCGACGGACGAGTTCGTCGAGCTTCATAACAACACCGATCAGGAGATCGTCGTCCAGGCCACCGACCAGACGGCAGGGTGGTCGGTCGTCGCCTACAACGGCCAGTTCGGCGCCATCCTCTACACCGTCCCGAACGGCACGCGGATACCCGCGCGCGGCCACTTCCTCGGCGCGAACTCCCAAGGCTACAGCCTGAGCGGCTACCCGTCGGGGAACCCGAACGAGGTCATCGTCATCACGGGCACGAAGACGGAGCCCGTGGGGTCGAACGCCGCGCGGTCGGAGGCCGTGACGCCCAACGCCGTGGCGGCGTCGCCCTTCGCCCTGACGACGCCGGACGCGACCTGGACGACCGACGTGCCCGACGGCACCGGCGTCGCGCTCTTCTCCACGACGAACGGCACGAACATGAGCGCGGCGACGCGGCTCGACGCCTTCGGCTACGCGAACTCGCCGCTGCTCTTCAGGGAGGGCACGGGCTTCGCGAAGGTCGTCACCGACGCCTCCGAGCACACCTACTACCGCGACCTGCGCTCGGGGACGCCGAAGGACACGAACAACAACGCGTCGGACTTCATCCTCGTCGGCACCGCCATCAACCTCCAGATCACGCGGCTCGGCGCGCCGGGGCCGCAGAACCTCGCCAGCCCCCCGATTAACAACACCATCAGCCACCAACTGCTCGACCCGGCGGTCGGCGCGGCGCAGCCCCCGAACCGCGAGCGCCGCCCGAACGTCGAGCCGAACGCAGACCTCGGCGTCCTGCTCTTCCGCCGCACCTTCACGAACAACACGGGGTCGCCCGTCTCGCGGCTGCGCTTCCGCGTCATCGACCTGACGGTGCCCGGCGTGCCGGCCGGCGAGTGCGGCGGCGGCCCCTGCGCCGACGTGCGCGCGCTGACCTCACAGGACGGCGAGGCCGGCGTGGGCGGGCAGGTCGTGACCGTGCGCGGCGTGACGCTGGAGCAGCCGCCCTCGCAGCCGGCGGGCGGCGGCTACAACTCCAGCCTGTCGGCCGACTTCATCACGCTGGAAACGCCGCTGGCGCCGGGCGCGAGCGTCAACATCCAGTTCAAGCTCGGCATCATGCGCAACGGCACGTACCGCTTCTACCTCAACATCGAGGCGCAGAACTCGCCGCAGGTTGACGAGCCGCCCCCGCCGGCCGCCTAGGAACAAACGCCGCATAGACACAAGGGCGCGGGGCTTAATCTCGGACTTGAGATTAAGCCCCGCGCCCTTGCGTCTTGTGTGCCTGCGGACTGCCTTTAGCTTTTCAACGGCCGGCGGTCTCGCGGGGGGAAAGGGATTTCGCCGTCTCGACGAGGCGGACGAACTCGGCGCGGTGGCCGCGCAGGTCGGCGCCCGTCGCGGCGCGCGCCAACTCCGCCGCCGCGTCGAACGACGACTGCCCCTTGTAGCGCGAGTCGCGCAAAAGCATCCCGAACTCGGCGACCGCCGCCGCGAACTTAAAGTTCTCCGACGCGTTGCGGAAGCTCGCGCGGCGGTCGGGCACGCCGACGTTCAGGGGCCTGCTCGCGCCGCCCTCCGGCTCTTTGTAGCGCAGCTTGACGGTCAGCAGCTCGTTCGCCGCCGCGCCCTGCGGCGCCTCGGCCGGCCGCCCGTACTTCAACTCGTCCACGCCCGGATTCTCCAACTTCTCGCCGGCGGGGACGACCTCGTAGAGCGCGGTCACCGAGTGGCCGGCGCCGATCTCGCCCGCGTCCTTGCGGTCGTCGTTGAAGTCGCGGTCGGCGAGCAGGCGGTTCTCGTAGCCGATGAGCCGGTAGCCCGCGACGAGTCGCGGGTTGAACTCGACCTGTATCTTCACGTCCTTCGCGATCGTCGCCAGCGTCCCCGCCAACTGCTCGCCCAGCGCCTTCTCGGCCTCGGCCGGCGTGTCGATGTAGGCGTAGTTGCCGTCGCCCTTGTCGGCCAGCCGCTCCATCGCCGAGTCGTTGAGGTTGCCCGTGCCGACGCCGAGCACGGAGAGCGAGACGCCGCCGCGCCGCTTCTCCTCGATGAGCGAGACGAGTTCGGCGTCGCCCGTCACGCCGACGTTGAAGTCGCCGTCGGTGGCGAGAATGACGCGGTTGGCGCCGCCGCGGATGAAGTTCTCCTGCGCGATGCGGTAGGCGAGCTGGATGCCCGAGCTGCCGTTGGTCGAGCCTCCCGTCTTGAGCCGCTCGACGGCCGAGGCGATCTCGCCAAAGCGGTCGCCCGCGGTCGAGGGCAGCACGAGCTCGCTCGCGCCCGCGTAGGTGACGATGGCGACGCGGTCGCGCGGCCTGAGCTGTTCGGCGAGCGTCCGCAGGGACAGCTTGACGAGCGGGAGCTTGTTGGGCGAGTCCATCGAGCCAGACACGTCGATGAGGAAGACGAGATTGGCGGGCGGCAGGTCTTCCGAAGAAACGCGGCGCCCCTGAAGCCCGATGTGGACGAGCCGGTGGCGCGCGTCCCAGGGGCATTCGGCGACCTCGGCCGTGACCGAGAAGGGCGCGGGGCCGTCGGGCTGCGGGTAGTCGTAGGGGAAGTAGTTGACCAGCTCCTCGATGCGGACGGCGTCGCGCGGCGGCAGGCGGCCTTCGGAGAGGAAGCGCCGCGTGTTGCTGTAAGAGGCCGTGTCCACGTCAATCGAGAAGGTGGAGAGGGGCGCGCGCGACGCGTCGAGGAAAGGGTTCTCGTCGATCTCGGCGTAGCGCTCGCCGCCGGCCCCGCCTTCGTCGTACTCGCCCGGCCGCGCGTAGCCGCTGTCCTTGGCCATCTCCGGGGCCGAGGCCACGCCGACGTTGGGGCCCGCGTTGGCGTTCGTGGCGTACTCGGCCGGCCGTGCGTTTTCGCCGCCGCCGCAGGACGCGGCGAGCAGGGCGAGCGCGGCGAGAAACAGCAGGGAGAGCGGACGCGCGAGCCGCGCCGTCCGCCGTTCTACGTGAACCATGTCAGTGCCTCCGTCGAAGAATTTCGAGCCGGCTTCGGGCCGCCGTCAACAATGTCTGAACGGCCGCCGCGGGGGAACTTGCGGGGAAGACGGAAGACGGAAGGATGAAGGATGAAAGGAATACTGTCTTGCCTTCATCCTTCATCCTTTTTCTCAGCGGCCGGCGGTCTTCCCGACCGCGACGACGACGGGCGTGGCCTGCGTGAGGTCGTAGCTGATGCGCTGCTCGGAGAGGCGCGCGGCGAAGGCCGACTCGGTCGAGACGTTCAGGCGCGCGTAGTAGGTGGACGACGGCGTGCGCGGCGCGGGGCAGTCGGCGACGGGCAGCTCGACCCTCACCTCGGCGCGCGCGCCCGCGTTGAAGGGCTGGCGCACCTCGACCGGCTCGCCCGCGCAGTAGCGACCCGGCGCGTCCGTGCTGAAGAAGTAGGCCCAGACCCACACGGTCGCGGGGACGGGTCGCGCCGGGTCGCGCTCAAGCACCAGAGAGGCGTGACCTTTGCGCCCCGCGAGGTCGAGCGTGACGAGCTGCGGCTTGAAGGTCACGACGGCGTTCTCGCGCGCGGCGGTGTCGGCGCCCGGCGCCGTCTTCACGCCCGGGCCAGTCCCGCCCGTCCCGCCCGTCGTGGGCGGCGCTGGAGCCGGCGGTGGCGGCGGCGGCGCGGAGTGCCGCGAATAGTACTGCGTAATCAAAATCGCGACCGCGAGTGCGACGGCGAAGGCGAGCAGACCGGCAAGTTTCTTCATCTCGTTTCCCTTCTTTTGACCCGCTTTGTATACGCGCGCGCGGCTCCCGCGGTTCACGCCCCGGCGCGGACGCCCTCGCGGGAGAACCGTTCGGCGGCCAGAGCCAGCCCCATGATGAAGTAGAAGACCTGCACCACCTCGGAGTCGCCGAAGTTGTAGTGGACGAGCCCGGCCGCGACGAAGCCCGCCAGCCCGCCCAAGGCCCCGAGGGCGAGTCCGCGCCCGACCCGGTCATCCTGTAAGCCGCCGCGCGCCAGCCGCCACAGCACCCGCCCGTAGACGAAGAGCCACGCCGCCCAGACCAGCAGCGCCGGCACGCCCCGCTCGAAGGCGATCTGCAAAGGCGTCGAGTGCAGGTGCCCCCACGGCTGCCGCCCCTTGTCGAACATGCCCCACTCGCGCCAGCGCCGCTTCAAAGAGTCCATCCCGACGCCGACCAGCAGGTGGCGCGGTCTGCTGACCAAGATGTCCGCGCCCTCCTTCCACACAATCAGCCGCCAAGAGGTCGAGCCCTCCTTCGTGTCGATGAAGCCGACCTGCCGCTTCTGCTGCAAGACCAGAAGCCCGGCCACGACGAGCGGCAGCGCGAGCGCGGCCGCGACGAGCAGCGTCCGCCGGCTCGCCCCGACCAGCACGATGACGAAGGCCGAGACGAAGAAGCCCGCCCACGACGCGCGCGTCACCGTCAGCAACAGCGCCGCGACCATCCCCGCCAGCGCGAGCCCGAGCAGCGCGCCCCTCAAGCTCCACTTCCGCCGCAGCGACAGCAGCAGCCCGAGCGCCAGCGACGCGACGAGCTGCAACACTTCGGCGTAGGTTTGATATTGACCGTAGAAGCCGCTCGCGCGCTCGTCGCGCCCGCGCGTCCACGCGCGGATGCCGAGCCGCTCCTCGGGCGTCGCGCCCGGCGGCAGAGAGTCGCGCACGACGTTCGCCGCCGGCAGGAGTTCCGCGCGGTAGACGCGCACGCAGGCCGAGCGCGCGTCCCAGCGGCACGCGACCGTCCCGTCCGCGTGGCGCAGCGCCCGCTCGCGCGGCGCGGTGCGCTCCGACTCGACGGCGCGCACGACCTCCTCGGGGCTTCTGACCTCCGCGCCGTCAACCGAGAAGAGCGTGTCGCCCTCGACAAAGCCCACGGCGCGCAGCGGGCTCTCGGCCGAGAGCGCTTGCAGCTTGACGCCGCGCCCGCGGGCGTAGACGCCGAACGTGTGGACGAGGCCGAGCGCGCACGACGCGACGAGCGTCAGCACCAGAGCGCGCATCACCTTCGGCTCGCGCACGTTCTGCGCGACGAGGTAGACGACGGTGAAGAGGCTCGCCGCGCGCAGCTTGCCGATGGAGACCTCGGGGTTGTAAGAGGTGAGCGCGGTCAGGAAGGTGAGGACGAAGAAGCCGAGTAGCCACGTGTCCACCGGCGTGCGGAAGAGCCTGGGCCTCGGCCTGACGCAGAGCCGCGCGACCCAGCAGAGCATCGCCAAAAGCCACGCCGTCTGCGTCCCCGCTATCGAGTGCGGCGCGGCGGCCGCGTACAGAAAGAGGCACGCGAGCGTGCCGCGCTCAAGCCACGTCGCGAAGGATGAAGGATGAAGGCGGAAGGATGAAAGCCCCGCCGTCTGAACTTTATCCCTCATCCGTCATCCTTCATCCTTTCGCTAGTACGCCTCGCCGCGCAAAAGCACCGGGAGCGTGCGGAGCATGATCTTGAGGTCGAGCCAGAGCGACCAGTTCTCGATGTAGAAGAGGTCGAGCCGAACCATCTCGTCGAACGAGAGGCGGTTGCGCCCCGACACCTGCCAGAGTCCCGTCATCCCCGGCTTCATGTCGAGCCGCTTGCGGTGCCAGAGCGCGTACGCCTCCACCTCGTAAGGTATCGGCGGGCGCGGGCCGACGACGCTCATGTCGCCGCGCAGGACGTTCAAGAGCTGCGGCAGTTCGTCGAGGCTCGTGCGGCGGAGCCAGCGCCCGGTGCGCGTCACGCGCGGGTCGTCGTGCAGCTTGTAGACGGGCCGCGACGGGTCGCCGAGGTTGGTCTCGGGGCGGCCGGCGATGTACTTGCGCTGGAACTCGCGGTGCGCGGCGTCGTCGGCCCCGGCGCGCATCGTGCGGAACTTGAGGAAGAGGAAGATGCGCCCGTCCATCCCGACGCGCTCCTGCCTGTAGAGCACCGGCCCCTTCGAGTCGAGCTTGATGAGCAGCGCCATCAAGACCCACAGCGGCGAGAGCAGGACGAGCGCCAGCGCAGCGACCGAGATGTCGAAGGCGCGCTTCAGGAGCCGCGCGCCCTGACCCAAAGGCTCGCGGAAGAGCGTGATGACGGGGAGCACGCCGATCTGATCGACCTCGGTCTTGCGCGGCAGGCAGTTGAAGAGCGAGGGCGCGACGCGGAACTCGACGCCGCGACGGCGCCCCACCCGCATCATCACCTCGAAGAGCATGTCGCCCGAGAGCGTCGGGTCGGTGATGATGACCTCGTTGGCGCCCGTCTCGCGAATGGCCTCGGTCAGACCGCCCAAGTCTGAGATGACCGGCACGCCCTCGAACTCTTCGTCTAAAGGCCCGTCTCCAGTCTCGACCACGCCGATGACCCTGTAGCCCAGCTCGCGCCGCGCGCGCATCTCGCGCACGCACAGCGCGGCCGCCTCGCCGCGCCCGACGACGAGCGTCGGGATGAGGTTCACCTCGCGCCGCCGGACGGCGCTCTGCACTGCGCGCGTGGCGAGGCGCAGGAGCGTGTAGGCGGCGAGCGCGAGGAAGAAGTCGAAGACGAAGACGCCGCGCGCGTAGGAGAAGGCGCGGAACTCGAACCCGCCGCGGTAGAGGAACGCCCACGCGACGATGAGCAGCGAGCCGGCGGCCGTCGCGCGGTAGACGCGCAGGCACTCGTCGAGGTAGGAGAACTCGCCGCGCAGCCGGTAGAGGTCGTAGTAGGCGTTCGAGAGGAGCCGGACGGGTACGACGAACCAGAGCAGCGCCGCGTACGGCTCGAAGTGCGGCGCCCACACGAACCCGCGCTCGAAACTAAAATCGACGAGCAGGCGCCCGCCCTCGCGCGCCAGGTAGGCGGCGGCGAACACCCCGGCGGCGAGCGCCGCGTCCGCCGCCACCAGCGCGGCCTTCACCGCGGGCACGACCCACCCCGGCGCGCGGGCCGGCGCGCGCACCGCGCCCGCCCTCGCCTTCAACTTCTCCGTGCGTTCAACCCTCATTACTCTTTCGGACTTACGACTCTCACCTTCTCGCGGCCCGAGGCCCCCAGAATCAGGTCGGCCACCTCGGCGCGGACGCCCGCGCGTCGGCGCGGGCTGGTGTCGCCCTTCTTCCCGACGCGCAAGGCGTCCAAATCTTCGCGCGCGGCGATGCGCCGGAGGCGGCCTTCGCGGACGAGCTGTTCATCGACGGCCGCCCAGCGCCCGGCGTAGACGGTCGCCGCCGGGACGCCGAGCGCGGCGGCCTCGCGGTTCATCGTCCCGCCCGCGCTCACGACGAGGTCGGCGGCGGCGACGAGGTTCGCGCCGTCGAGCGCCTCGCGCGGCGCGAAGAGGTTCGCCGCCGCGTAGCGCGCCGAAAGACTCGCGCGCTGCTCGTCGCCGCGCGCGAGCAGCAAGACCTTGACGCCGTCTTGCGCGAGCAGGCGCGCGAGCAGTTCGCCGAACAGCTCGTTCTCGAAGCGGTGGTAGAGCGCCTCGCTCGCGGGCGGGCGGACGACGACCAGCGTGTCCCTCGTCAGATCGAAGCCGAAGCGCTCCCGCAAGAGTTCGGGGAAGCGCGGGTCCGGCTCGAAGTCCGCGAGGTAAACGTCCTCCTTGATGCCTTCGTAGCGCCTGACCTTACGGGCCCGCGCGCCCGCGCGCCTGAGCGCCTCGTCGGGGAACGCGTGGGGGACGACGACGCGCGACGCCAGCCGGAACGCGAGGTGGTTGGCGGGCTGGTGCTCGTAGTCCATCAGCGTCACGGCGCGCACGCGGAGCAGCCGCGCCGCCAGAACTTGCGAGTAAGAGTTGTGCCCGACGGCGAGGTCGAACCCGCGCCCGCGCGCCCAACGCGCCAGCGCCCAAGCGCGCCCCAGAAGGTTCCCGGCCTTGCCCGAAAGCTTCCCGCCGCCGTGGCCGCCGACGACCGCCGGCCGCAAGCCCGCCGCCTCGGCCAGCTCGACCGTCTGCGCGAACTCGCGCGCCGTCACCGAGACTTCGTGCCCGCGCGCGCGGAACTCTGCGGCCAGCGCCCGGAAGAACGGCACGTGCGGCGAGTTCGACAGGTCGATCCAGAGAAGCATCGGGGAAAGTAGACAGTAGTCGGTAGTCAGTAGCCAGTAGAAAAGCCTTCGTTAGTTGAATCGTCCGCGCGTCAGCGGCGACGCTCATAGAGCGGAAGCCCTACAGGCTACTGTCTACTGACTACTGTCTACTTCCAACATCCTCGCCAGTCCGTAGAGCATCCACGCCTGCGACCAGCGCATGTAGGGCGTGCGCACGGTGTGGAGGCGTCGCTTCTGGTAGTAGAAGAAGCCGCGCGGGTCGTAGAGTTCGCGGAGGGCCCAGGAGGCGACCCGCCCCGCCAGCTCTCCGGCGTCCGGCTCCGAGTCGCGCAGCTCCGAGAGCGCGACGAGCGCGGCGCCGGCCGAGTGCGCGTCGGCCGGGTGCGCCGAGCGATGGTAGTATTTCGGCCAACCGTCCGCAAGAAAGAACCGCTCGCGCCAGAAGCGGTAGCCGCGCCTCAGCGCCCCTTCGATCTCGCCGAGCGTCGCCCCGTCCTCTTCGAGCTGCGGCGCGCAGGCCCGGCGGATGCGCGCGAGCGAGGTGAGCACGAAGGCCGTGTGGAAGTTGTCCGACCAAGACTGGTAGGAGTCCGCGCCGTAGGCCCAAGAGCCGTCCTCGCGCTGGCGCCGCGCGACGTAGCGCGCGGCGCGGAGCGCGTAGTCGCCCCAGACGCGCGGGCCCGTAATCGCGCCGGCCGACGCCAGCGCCTCGCCCGCCAGCAAGCTCGCGTTGAAGACGCGCGTGCGGTCGAGCGGCGTGTAGCTGAAGCAGACTTCGTCGTCGGTCTCGTCCGAGCGGTTGAGGTCTCGGAGGATGAACTGGCACGCGCCCGCCGCGGCGGTCACGTAGTCCCAGACGCCGCCCGAGACCGTGCCCTCTTCGCCGGGCGTGTCGAGCGCGGCGACGCCTTCGGCCAGCGCGCGGACGGCGAAGGCCGTGGGGACTACGGTAGGCGTACCGCGCGGCGCGTAGAAGGCGCGCCCCTGCCAGTCGAAGTTATAGCCCCACGCGGCGGCGCCGCCCGTCGGCGTCTCGACGCGCGCGGCGAGCAGGTCTTCGAGCAGAGAGCGCGCCTCGAGCTCGTCTTCGGGGTCGCGCGTCGCGCGGAAGCGCGAGAGCGCGGCGAGCGCGAAGAGGGCCGTGCCCTTCGAGTTTCTTTCGGCGGGGACTAAGGCGGGCGAGCGCAGGTTGACGGGCGAGCGTTTGAAGAGCTGCGTCCAGGCGAGGCGCGCGAGGCGAGAACGCTTGAGCGGCGTCGCGCGGAAGAGGCGGCTGTTGAGCGCGTCGAAAGGGTCGTGACCGGCGTAGCCCCGCTCGCGGCACCAAGCGCGCAGGCGCCCGTAGACCTGCTCGAACTCTTCACGCATCGCCGCCACGATACAACACGGCCGCCGGCGCGCGCGAGAGGCGGCGCGACTCTTACCGCCGGGCGTCGGGCGCTGCGTCGCCCGCGTCGGCGTCGCCGCCGACCAGATAGATTTTGACGCCGACTAGCTCCGCGGGCAGCGGAGAGGCTTTGCGCTCGCGCTCGTCGTAGAGGTTGAGCGTGAGGTCGGGTCTTAACTCGGAAGTCTCGGCCGGGTCGAGCAGCTCGGCGGCGACGAGGCGTTCGAGCACTACGGCGTAGGCGCGCGCGGTCTCGTCGCGCAAGTCGGCGAGCGCGCGGCGGCACTGTCGCGCGTCGCGGCAGACGACCTCTTCGTACGAGTGCGCTTCGAGTCGCAAATCCTCGACCGTCGTCCGCAGCAGGTCGGCCACGTATTCGAGGCGGTAGTCGTCGCGCTCGACATCGCAGTCCCCGTCGGCCGCGTAGCCGTGCCCGGGGCCCGTACGCACGTAGAAGACCGTGTGCCGCCCGCGCGCGACGACGACCGCGCCGCGCGACTGGCTCGCGGTCAGCGCGTAGCGGGCGGCGGGCGGAAAGCCGTCGGGCATCGGGCCGAAGTAGTCTCCCCCGCCGCACCCGCGGCCGCCCCCGCCGCCGTAGCCGCGCTCGCCCTCGCGGTCGTAGACGAAGACCGTCGCCCTCATCTCAAGCCCCGCGAGCAGGCGCGCGGCGAACCCGCGCGGGCGCGCCTCCGCCAGCAGGTTGGCGACCGCGACCCAGCGCGCGTCCGGCATCTCTTCCGCGAAGAGCGTGAGCAGCGCCCGCGCGTTCGGCTCGGGCGCGCGCGCCAGCAGGATGACCGTCTCGTCGGGCGCGAGCCGGTAGAGCGGGAGCAACTTCTCCGAAGGCACCTCGGCGTCGAGCCGGATGAGGGCGTCGAGCGCCGCGCGCCGCACGGCCGACTCCTCCCAGCCTTCGGCCGCCGCCTCCGTCCCTTGCGCGTCTTCGAGCAGCGCGACGACGAGCGGCACGTGCTCCTTCAGGCCATAGGCGCCCGCGAGGTACGCGCCCCACGCGCGCTCGCTGCCCGCGCGCGACCCGAGCAGCCGCGCCGCTTCCGCCGACACGTCTCCGGGGCGCGTGAACGAAGGCGCGCCCGCGCGCGGCGCCTCGCCCGTCTGCGCGCCGGCGCCGCCGGCGGCGAGCAAGACGAGCGCCGCGCAGGTGAGAAGTCTCCTCATAAAGCCTGAGACACGAACGCGCGCCGCTTGGTTGGCGGCGCGCGCGAAAAAATTTTCTGAAGTTAACTCGGAATCCGCGCGTCACTCCTCGTCGCGGAAGCCGAGGCGCTCGCGGACGGCGTAGATGGTCTTCGACTGCGACTCGTGGTAGGTGCGGACGAGCATCTCGGCCAAAAGCCCCATCAGGATGAACTGGACCCCGACGGCGAACATGACGATGGTGATGGTGAAGAGCGGGTTGCGGATGAACGACTCGCCGCTCAGCTTGCGCACCACCGCCCAGACGAAGGCCACCGCCGAGATGATGAACGACGAGAAGCCGAACATGCCGAAGACGTAGATCGGCTTCGTGTGGTACGAGGCCATGAACTTGATGGTCATCAGGTCGAGCATGACCTTGAAGGTGCGCGACAGTCCGTACTTCGACTGCCCCATCGTGCGCGGGTGGTGGCGGACGGGAATCTCCGTGACGCGCGCGCCGACCCAACTGGCGTAGATGGGGATGAAGCGGTGCATCTCGCCGTAGAGCCTGACCTCTTTGAGGAACTCGCGGCGGTACGCCTTCAAAGAGCAGCCGTAGTCGTGGAGACGGACGCCGCCGATGAACGAGATGATGCGGTTGGCGATCATCGAAGGAATCTTGCGCGAGACCATCTTGTCCTGCCGCTCTTTGCGCCAGCCCGAGACCACGTCGAAGCCCTCGTCCAATTTATCCAGCAGGCGCTCCACGTCGGCCGGGTCGTTCTGGAGGTCGGCGTCCATCGGGATCAGAATCTTGCCGCGCGCGGCGTCGATGCCGGCGGCCATCGCGGCGGTCTGGCCGTAGTTTCGCCTGAGCGCGACGACCCTCACGCGCGGGTCGCGCCGCGCCAGCTCGCGCAGGACTTCGAGGCTGCCGTCGGTCGAGCCGTCGTCCACGTAGATGATCTCGGCCGTGCGCCCAAGGGCGGCCAGCGCCTCGTCGATCTTGACGTGGAGCGGCCGGAGGTTCGGCTCCTCGTTCAGCACCGGCAGGAAGAGCGAAATCTCCGGCGCCGCGCCCGGCACGGCCACGGTCGCCGCCAGCGTCGCCTCGTCCGCCACGGTCGGCTCCTCGACCGCGCGACTGATGACGGTCTCTTCTTCGTCGTAAATCTTCATAAACTGTCCTTGCTCGCTTTGAACCACTCGACGAAACGCCGGACGCCCTCTTCGATGGCCGTCCGCGGGGCGTAGCCGAGCAGGCGGCGCGCCTTCGAGATGTCGGCGAAGGTCTGCGGCACGTCGCCCGGCTGCGGCGGCTGGCGCTCGACGACGGCCTTTTGCCCCAGCTCGCGCTCCAACAGCGCGATCAGCTCGCGCAGCTCCACCGTCCGCGACTCGCCGAGGTTGAAGACCTCGTAGGCCGAGCCTTGATAGTCCATCGCCGCGCGCACGCCGGCGATGATGTCGTCAACGTAGGTGTAGTCGCGCCGCGTCGTCCCGTCGCCGAAGACGGGGATCGGCCGCCCCTCAGAGATGAGCCGCGCGAACTTGTGTATCGCGAGGTCGGGGCGCTGCCGCGCGCCGTAGACCGTGAAGAAGCGCAGGGCCACGCACCGCACGCCGAAGAGGTGCGAATAGGTGTGGCACAAAAGCTCGCCCGCCGCCTTCGTCGCCGCGTACGGGCTGATGGGGCGCGCGACGGGGTCGTCCTCCGCGAAGGGCACCTTCACGTTCTCGCCGTAGACCGAAGACGACGAGCCGAAGACGAACCGCCCGACGCCGTGCGCGCGCGCGAGTTCGAGCAGGTTGAGCGTGCCGTTGATGTTCGTCTCGGCGTAGAGCACCGGCTCCGAGAGCGACGGCCTGACGCCCGCGCGCGCCGCGAGGTGGACGACCGCGTCGAAGTCGGCGCCCGCAAACACTCTTTCGAGCGCCGCGCGGTCGCGGATGTCGGCCTCGTGGAGGCGGAACTCCTCGCGCCCCAGATGCGGCTCGACGTTGCGCCGCTTCAGGCGTGGGTCGTAGAAGTCGTTAAAGTCGTCAACGACGTGGACGCGCCACCCGCCTTCCTTGAGCAGTCGCGCGACCAGATGCGACCCGATGAACCCCGCCCCGCCCGTGACCAGAACGTTTCGCATAATCAGTCGGCAGTAGGCAGTTGCCATCTGCCTACTACCTACTTTCCCTTCGTCGCGTAAATCCAGAGGTGCCAGCCCCAGCGCGAGGCGAGGCGCGCCTCGGTCGAGCGCGGGAGGCGCGGCCCGAGCAGCGGGAGCCACCGCTTGTTCAGGAAATGCACCGCGAAATCCACCTGTGGAAAATCCTCGAACAGAGCGCGCGCCTCGCGCCGCGAGTAGACGCGCGTCAGGGGGTTGCCGGCGCCGTCGGTGTTGCGGCTCAGGAACTCGCCCGCCGAGAGGTACTGCGCCGAGTCCGCCTTCAGACGCGCGGCGTGTTCGCGCAAACTCTCGACCGGCTCGCCCGTCAGACGGTGCGCGAGCCTCAAGCCCGCCTCCGTGCGCAGCAGGCGCGCGCCCGCGCGGCGCAGCAGCCCGATGTTGACGCGGTAGTTGTAGGAGTCGCGGTGGTAGAGCATCACGACCGCGCGGCCGCCGGGCGCGAGCACGCGGTGCACCTCTTTGACGGCCGCGCGCGCGTCCGGCGTGTGGTGCAGCACGCCGTGCGAGTAGACGAGGTCGAAACTCCCGTCGGCGAACTCCAGCGCTTCGGCGTCGGCGACGCGGAACTCGCCCGGCAGCCCTTCAAGCTCGAACCTCTTGCGCGCGAGCGAGACGGCGGCCTCCGTCAGATCGACGCCGGTGTAGCGCGCCCCGGCCCGCGCGAAACGCGCCCCGTCGGTGCCCAGCCCGCAGCCGATCTCCAGCACGCGCAGCCCCTCGGCCTTGTCGAAGCCGGCGGCCTCGGGGATGTGCCACTCGGTGCGGTAGCGGTGCTCCTCGACGGCCTCGTAAAAGGCGCGCGAGCCGACCTCCGCGTCCGCGAACTTCGTCCCGCACGGGTGCTCCTGCCAGAACGCCCGCACCCTCTCCTTTAGACTCTGCCGCTCATCCGCCATGAAAGACTTCGCCGACACCTGGACGCCAACTCCACCGGCGCGCCCTCTCCCACTCAAGACCACGTAGGGCGATTTCAGCGCGCCGCACGAAACTCAGGAAATTAACATGCCACTCCCGCGCCCCACAAGCGACCGCCCCGCCGGGCGGCGTCCGCCGAAGAGAGTCGAGGGCGAAAGGCGGGGGTTGCCTTTCGCCCTCGGTGTTCGGGAAAGTGGTCTCGTCTTACGCGTCGGGGTCGCGGAGGAGTTCGCGGCGGGTGCGTTTGAGTTTGAAGGCGGCGAGGCCGAGACAGAGGAGCGCGAAGCCGGACTCGACCGCGAGGCCGCGGGTGGCGGCGCCGGTGGCGCCGTACTGGTACCAGCGGCGCTTGTAGTCCTTCGGCTGGATGACCTTGTCGGCGAGGTGGCCGTCGGGCCCGAGGCGCCACTCGGCCTGCTCCCGCGTCCGGTAGACTGAGTTGTAAGTGCTGTCCATGTAGTAGTCGCTGCGCGTGATCGCCTCGGCGTAGGCAAGCGGGTTCAGGAGCAAGGCGGCGTTGTCGCGCCGCTCTAACATCGTGCCGGCTATCCCGGCGAAGGCGTAGACGCCCGCGAGCAGCGCCACGCCCGCCCAGCCGCCGATGCGGAACCGGAACATCGCGCAGAACTGCACGAACGCCACGGTCGCCACCAGCGTCAGCGCGAAGCAGGCCGCGATGGGGAAGAACTGCGAGAAGAGGTTGTACTTGGCCGGGCCGCCGCCGGGCGCGACGTGGTAGCTCGACCAGAGCGCGAAGAGCCCGGCCATCGAGACGCCCGCCGCGACCAGCAGCGTCGCCGCCGAAGCCTTGATCTCCGAGCGCTGGAGCAGCGCGAGCGGGTCGCGGTCGGCGCTCCACCACTCGCGCAGGCGGTCGCGCGTCAGCGCCGAGCCGCCCGCCAGAACCGCCACGGCCGCCCACGCCAGCGCCATGTAGAACGCCAAACGCTCGGACGGGAACTCGTCGTCAACGTGCCGCCCCCAGAGCAGCCCGACGACGAGCGCCGACGAACTCAGGTAGAAGAGCCACGCGGCGCGCGGCCCCGTCGGTATCAGTTGCCAGACCTTGACGCGCCTGACCGCGCCGGCGAACGCCCACGCGCCCGCGAACGCGAGCAGCCCGAGCACGACCGCGTAGGCCGGGACGCGCGCGCCGTAGAAGTGCCACCAGAAGGAAAGGTAATTCCTGTACTGGTACTCGGACTCGGCGTGGGTGCCGGGGTCCGAGAGCCACGCCGCCATCGTCTCGTAGTCGGCGGTGAAGAACTGGTTGAGCGCGATGGCCGAGACGGCGCCCGCCACCGCGACGAGCGGCCCGACGAGCAGCCCGCCGCGAAGCGCGCGCTCCGAAGGCCCGCACAGCGCCGCCGAGGCGTAAAGCCCCACGGCCTGCCACGCGAAGCCGCCGGCGAGCAGGAAGAGGTAGAGCCGCACGACCTTGTACGGGTTCAGGCCCCCGAGCCACGCCGCCCAGAGCGCGAACGGCAGGAGCATCAGCGCGACGAAGTAGGCGAGCGCGCCCGCGCCCCAGAACTTCCCCGACGCCATCCCGAGCGGCGAGAGCAGGCTCATCTGCTGGAAGATGGCCGTCCCGCGCAGCCGCTCCTGCACGAACGAGAGGCCAGCCATCGCCGGCCCGAGCATGAAGAGGAGCGCGAAGAGCACGACCGTCAGCCCGCCGTAAGCGGTCGCCCCGAAGTTCTTCACCTGCGTCGCGTGGACGAGCGCCACCTGCGCCGCGTCGTCGAGGTCTGCGTCGTAGTAGCGCGGCGCCGAGTTGTTCCACACGACCCACGCGCCGGCCGCCAGCAGCGCCAGCGTCAGCCCCACGACGAACAGCGCCCGCCTCTTCGGCAGCGTCGTCCGCAAGCCCCTCAGCAGTTCCGGGTTCAAAACGTTCGCGGGATTCCAGGCCATGACTTACCTCCGAAGGATGAAGGATGAAGTTAATACTGTCTTCCCTTCATCCTTCATCCTTTCTATGACACGTCGCGGCGGCCGGAGGCGAGGAAAACGTCCTCGACCGTCAGTTGCCGCTCGTAAAACGAGACGACGCCGGCGTGCGCCGTCACCAGCTCGCGGTGCAGGCCCGCCAGCCCCTCGCGCGCGCCCGTGTAGGTGAAGTCCACGTTCGCGGCCGTGATTTTAACCCCTTTCACGCCCTCGCGCGCGCCTAAATCTTCGGCGAGCCGCCCGGCGCCCGCCCCTTCGAGCAGCACGACGCGGACGGGGATGCCGCCCGCGAGTTGCGCGACCAGCGCGTCGATGCGCCCCGAGCGCACCACGCGCCCGCGCTCCATGATGACGACCGAGGTGCTGAAGTCGGCCAGCTCGGTCAGGATGTGCGAGCTGACGACGAGCGTCGTCCCCAGCGCGGCGAGCTGCTTGATGAGGTCGCGCAGCTCCATCCGCGCGTGCGGGTCGAGCCCCGAGGCCGGCTCGTCCAGAAGCAGAACCTTCGGCGCGTGAAGCAGGGTCTTGGCGATGACTAACCGCTGCCGCATCCCGCGCGAGAGCGCGCCGACGCGCGCGTCGCGCTTCGAGTTGAGGTTGGTCAGTTCGAGCACGGCGTCGATCCTTTTGGCGACGCTCGCCGCGGCGACGCCGCCCGCGCGCGCGAAGTATTCGAGGAACTGCCGGACGGTCAGCTCGTCGTAGAGGCCGAAGGTGTCCGGGACGTAGCCGACGATGCGGTGCAGGCGCTTGGGCTCGGCGCCGACCTCGATGTCGGCGACCTCGATCTTCCCGCTCGAAGGCCGCAAAAGCCCCGCGAGCATCTTCAAAAGCGTCGTCTTCCCCGCCCCGTTCGGCCCCACCAGCGCGCACGTCTCGCCCGCCGGCACGAACAGGCTCACGTCCCGCACCGCCGGGTGCGCGTCGTAGAACTTCGTCAATCCAGACGTGCTGATCATTGTCCCTTAGACACGCCGGGGGGCGCTTTTTGTTCCGCGCCGTCCCAGCGTCATCAACTTCAACGCCTCTTCCTCGCCGGCCGGCCGGCCGAGACGATGCGGTCGATCAACTTCTTATCGTCCGGCAGAATACCCGACTTGACGAGGCGCGGCGTGAGCGTGCGCCAGTTGGGTTCGGCGTCGAAGACGCGCCGGAAGAGCGGCAGAGCCTCCTCGACGCGGTTCATGTTCGCCAGCGCGACGGCGTGCCAGTAGACCATCTCGATGTTGTCGGGCACCAACCGTTCGGCCGCCGCGTACTCGCGCAGCGCCCCCTCGTTGTCCTTGCGCTCGACGGCCGCGTCGCCCGCGTTCATGTGATTATAGGCGTGCTGGAGCCGGACGAGCCGCCGTAGTTCCCTCAGCGGCTCCGGGTGGTCGTCCACACGCAAATCGAAGAGGCGGTCGGCCCAAGGCTTGCCCGTTGACTCGGCCTTGACGACGACGAGCGCCGCCGACTGGCGACCGCGGATGTCGCCGCCCTCCCGCTGCGCCGCGTCGAGCGCGGCCAGCATCCGCTCGGCGAGGTCGCCGCGCGCCGCCTCGAACGCGCGCGCCATCGCGGGCCACACCCGCCCGTTCGCCATCAGGTTCGCCTGCACGGAGTAGCCGGCGCCGGTGCGGTCGCCCGCCGCCTCGATGCACTTGGCGCCGGTGTGCGCGGCGACGCGGCCGCGCGCGTCCACCATCGCCACCTGCCGCACGTCGCGCCCTTCGTCCTTCGCCAGCAGAGTCTTCAAAGCCTCCTCGGGGCTTGCGCCGCCGCGCATCAGGTCGAGGCCGTTCCGGCCGTACGAGGGGTCTATGAACGACTGCGTGGCGACGGCGCCGACGCCCGCCTCGGCCCACGCCACGTTCGACCCGACCGAGAACCAGTGCGACTGCACCGCGACGCCCATCTCGCCCGTCGCGGGGTCGCGCGCCACGATGGAGTAAGTGTGCACGGGTCGCAGCGGCCTCGGCGACTCTTCGTCGGGCGCGTCGGCCCCACGCGAGTTCAAAGTCTGTCCGCGCCCCGGCGCCGCCGACGACGCGAGCAGCGCCGCGATGGTCAAGACCGTCAACATTCGTCTCATCTTTCCGTCCCGCCCGAGAATGATTTTCAACTCAAGAACGTCAGAACGCCCAGTAGCCTTGCGCGAAGCGCGCGGCGAAGAGCGCGAAGAAGAGCAGCGACCAGACGACGACCGCCGCGCCCCACGCGGGGCGCTTCACGCGGAGCCGCGCCAGCAGGATGAACGCCGGGAAGAGCACGAGCGTGTAGCGCGGCACGCTCAGCACGAACTTCGTGCTCGTCCACAGCAGCCAGTTGCACGTCATCCAGACCGCGTACGACGCCCGCAGCCTCAGCCAAGCCCACGCCGTCAGCCCGAGGCCCAGCAGCACGAAGAAGAACTCCTGCCACCCGACCATCTGCGCGTCCGACGGCGAGCGCCCCGAGACCGCGCGCCACGTCTCCGTGATGCCGACCCACGGCCACGTCAGAGACTTGTACCAGAACTCGCCCTGCGTGTTGAGGAACGCGCGCGGGTCGCCGAGCACCCACCAGTTGATGAAGAGGTAGACGCCGAACCCCGCCAGCGGCCCCAAGGTCCACAGCCACTCGGCGCGCCCGCGCCGCCCCCCGCCCCTGTACTCCTCCCACACCTCGACGGCGAGCGCGGGCAGCAGCAGCAGCCCGTTGACGCGCGACATCGCCGCGAAGCCGCCGAGCAGCCCCGCCGCCCACCAGCAACGCGCGCGCGCCGCGAGCAGCGCCCCCAACGCCAGCGCGAGGAAGAGACTCTCGGTGTAGCCGATGTGCAGGAAGTACGCGGTCGGGAAGACGAGCATGTAGAAGACCGAGGCGCGCGCCACCTCCTCCGACTCGTCCACGCGCGCCAGCCTGTAGAGCAGCACGCCGGCCGCGACCGACGCGACGCCCGAGACGAAGAAGGCGCCCAGCAGCCCGTCGCGCAGCACGAACGACGCCGCGCGCACCAGCCACGGGTAGAGCGGGTAGAAGACTATCCAGCGCGCCTCGACGCCCTGCGAGACGTAGCCCATCCGCGCGATGTCGAGGTAGTGCGGCGCGTCCCAGCGGTTCCAGATCGCCAGCCAGTCGTAGAAGGAGCCGAGCCGCTCGTTCTTCCAGACGGCGAACGACTGCGCGCCGTAGAGCAGCAACAGCGCCTTGACGACGAGCACCATCCCGGCCGAGCGCGCGTCAAACCACGCCGGCCAGCGCGCCGCCGGCCCCGACGCCGCGTGCTCCTTGTGCTTGAAGTGCTTCCTCTTCATCTACGCGTCGAGAAACTCGCGCTGCCACATTTCGAGCGTCAGCAGTTGGAGGACTTGGAGGCTGAAGTCTTCGCGCCCCGAGAGGTTCGCCTCGACCACGCGCCGCACCTCTTCGGGGCGGAAGAGTCCGCGCGCGCGGACGACCTCCTCCGACAGGAGCTCGTCCGCCAGCGGCCGCAGCGGCCCGCGCAGCCACGCGCGGATGGGCGCGCCGAAGCCCGCCTTCTTTCTCCACACCACGTCGCGCGGCAACAATGCTTCGGCCGCGCGCTTCAGGATGTACTTGCGACGCAGCCCCCGCAGCTTCATGCGCGGCGGCATCCGCGCCGCCAGCTCGACGAGTTCGTGGTTGAGGAACGGCACGCGCACTTCGAGCGTCGCCGCCATCGAAGTCCTGTCCGTGTAGTCGAGGTTCAGGCACGGCAGGAACGTCTTCATATCGACGTACAACAGGCGGTTGAGCGGCGCCGCCTTCGCGCACCTCTCGAAGTAGCGCCGGTGCAGGTAGTACGCGTCCGCCTCGCCCACGCGCTCGCGCGTCTCGTCGGTGTAGAGCCTCCGCTTCGTCTCGTCGGTGAAGTAGGTGCCGAAGCCCATGTAGCGCGACTCGAAGTCGAGGGCGGCGCTCCTAGCGAACTTCTTCGCGTTCCTGAGCGGCGCGGTCAATCTTCCGGGCCGACCGCCCGGCAGCGCCGACGCCACCGCGCGCAGCGCCGGGCGCCTGATGGCCGCCGGGAAGGGGTCGAGCGCGCCCGCCAGACTCATCGCCAACTGTCGCGGGTAGCCCGCGAAGACCTCGTCGCCGCCCATCCCCGAGAGCATCACCGTCAAGGTCTCCCGCGCCTCGCGCGAGACGAGATAGCTCGGGATGGCCATGTCGATGACCGGCATCTCAAGGTGGCGGACGAGCATCGGCAGGAGGGCCGCCACGTCGGGGCGGAGCATCGTCTCGTGGTAGTCGGCGTCGAGCAGGCGGCCGACCTCGCGCGCCCACGGCACGTCGCTCGGGATGATGTCGAAGCGGAGGTCGTCCTCCTCGATGCCGACCGTGTAGGTCGAGACGCGGCGGCCGTTCGAGCGTCGCTTCATCAGCGCCGCGATGACCGACGAGTCAACGCCGCCCGAGAGGAACGAGCCGAGCGGCACGTCCGCCACCATCTCCATCCCGACCACGCGCTCAAGCGTTTCGAGCACGCGGTCGCGCCACCAAGTCTCGCCCTTCCCCTCTTCGATTTCGTCGAACGAAACGTCCCACCACTCGCGCACGCTGATCTCGCCGTCGCGCCACTTGAGCAGGTGCGCGGGCGGCAGGCGTCTGATTCCGCGGAAGAGCGTGTGCGGGTCCGGCGTCCAGAGGAAGGTGAGCTGCTGGTTGAGACCCTCCGCGTCCAGCTCGGCCCTGACCAGCCCCGACGCGAGAATCGCCTTCGCCTCCGAGCCGAAGACGAAAGACTTTTCCCCTCCCCCTTCCCCCACGACTTCCGAATAGAAGAGCGGCTTGATGCCGAGGCGGTCGCGGACGAGCGTGAGTTCCCTTTCGCGTTCGTCCCACACGGCGAAGGCGAACATCCCGTTGAGGTGCGCGAGCGAGCCTTCGACGCCCCACACGGCGAAGGCTTCGAGCATGACCTCGGTGTCGGTGTCGGTGCGGAACTCGCGCCCTAAGTCTTGGAGCCGGCGCCGAAGCTCCCTGTAGTTGTAAATCTCGCCGTTGAAGGTGACCGAGAAGCGCCCGTCGGCCGACAGCATCGGCTGGTGCCCCGCGCTGCTGGTGTCGATGATCGCCAGCCGCCGGTGCGCCAGACACGCGCGCCGCCCCTCTTCGTCAATCGGCGTAGATGTCCACACGCCTTCGTCGTCGCGCCCGCGGTGCTCGATGGCCTTGAGCATCGCGCCGACGCGCCGCTCGGGGTTCACGGAGATGAGTCCGGCAATGCCACACATGGGACTTAGATAACTTGCGCGGCCTCTCCCGTCCGCAGCGAGTCGAGGATGCGGAAGGTGGCGCGCGTGGTGTTGGCGAGGTCGGCGAGCGGGACGGGCGCCGGGCCGCCCTCGCGCAGCGCGGCGCAGACGGCGCGCACCTCTTCGCGCTGCCCCTTGTCCTGCGCGCGGAGCCGCGTCCGCGTCTCGCGGCCGCCCGCGTAACTCAAGGCCGCGCGGAAGTCTTCGATGACGAAACTACTTCCGCCGCCGAAGATTTCGACGCGCTCCTTCTGAAGCGCGCGGTCGCCCTCGGCTAAGTAAGCAATCGTGCCGTTCGAGCCGTCGGCGAACTTGAGCGTGACGAAGACCGAGTCGTCGTCCACCGCTTCGCGGTCGTCGGAGGCGACCGGCTCGGCGTAGACGCGCGTGACGTGCGAGCCGGTCAGGTACTGCATGAAGTCAACGAAGTGGCAGACCTCGCCGCGGATGCGCCCGCCGCCCTCGCGCGCGTCCTGCGTCCAGTGCGTGCGCGGCACGCGGCCGGCGTTGACGCGGTAGAGAATCGAAAGCGGCGAGCGCCGGTCTTTGAAGAACTTAATAGCTTGACGGGCGTGCGGCGAGAAGCGACGGTTGAAGCCGACCGTCAGCCGCCCCTTCGAGTCGGCGGCCGCTTCGAGCAACGCTTCAAGCTCCTCGTCGTTCAGGGCCAGCGGCTTCTCGACGAACACGTCCAGCCCGCGCTCAAGCGCGCGCCGCGCCAGCCCGGCGTGCGTGTCGTGGCGCGTGGCGACGACGAGGAGGCTGACCGACTCGTCGGCCAGCACCTCGTCCGCGCCCGAGACGAAGCGCGCGAAGCCGTAGCGGCTCCCCACGTCGCGCGCCGTCACGCCCGACGCCGTCGCGATGGAGACAAACTCGACGCCCTCCGCCTTGAAGTTCGGCAGGAGCATCCTCCGCGCGTAGTCGCCCGCGCCGACCATCCCGACGCGCACCGCCGAGACGGACTTCGGACTTTGAACTCTGAACGTCGAACTCCGATTCACGACGTTCCGCTCAAGCTCGCGCGCGTCGTCGTAGCTGATGAGGACGCCGAGGTACGGCTCGCCCGCGTCGCCGGAGATGAGACGGTAAGCGCGCTCGCCCTCTTCGACGGGGAAGCGGTGCGTGACGAGCGGCGCGGTCTTCAACGCGCCCGAGGCGATGAGGTCGAGGAAGGCTTCGAGGTTGCGCCCCTCCGTCCAGCGCACGTACGGCAGAGGGTAGTCGTGCCCGCGCTCCTCGTACTCCGGGTCGTAGCGCCCCGGCCCGTAAGACATCGAGACGCGCAGCGTCAGCTCGCGCTGAAAATAACTCTGGCGCGGCACGTTCATCCCCACGAGCCCGACGGCGACGACGCGCCCGCGCAGGCGCGAAATCTCGCCCGCCAGCTCGACCGGCTCGTCCGACTGCGTCGCCGCCGTCAGCAGCACCGCGTCCGCACCGCGCCCGCGCGACCAGCGCAGCACCGCGTCCTTCACGCCCGCGCCGGCCACGCACCCGTCGTCCGCGCCGAGCGACCTCGCCAGTTCCACTTTCGACGAATCTAAATCGACGCCGAAGACGCGACAGCCGTTCGCCCGCAAAAGCTGTGCGGCGAGCTGGCCGATCAGCCCGAGGCCGACGACGACGACCGACTCGCCCAAAGTCGGCTCCGCCAGCCGCACGCCCTGGAGCGCGATGGCGCCGACGGTCGCGAAGGCCGCGCTCTCAAAATCAACGTTGTCGGGCAGACGCACGCACAGATTCTTCGGCACCGACAAAAGCTCCGCGTGCGCGGCGTAGCCCGTCCCGGCGCACGCCACGCGGTCGCCCGCGCGAAACTCCGAAACGTCCTCGCCGACCTCGACGACCGTGCCGGCGGCGCTGTAGCCGAGCGCGTGCGACTCGTCCAGCTTCTCGCGCACCGACTGCAAGGTGCTCAGAAGCCCCTCGCTCTTCACCTTCTCGAAGACCTTGCCGACGAGGTCTGGCCGCTCCTTCGCCTTCCCCAAAAGACTCTTGCGCCCCAGCTCGACGAAGGCGCGCTCGGTGCCCGCGCTGACGAGCGACGCGGCCGCCCGCACCAGCACGCGCCCGCGCTGAGCCACCGGCGCCGGCACGTCGGCCACAAGCCCCTCGCCCGTCTTCAGGTTTTGCAGAAGCTGCTTCATCTCGGCGATGCGCGTTAATGAAAGAATGAGTTAACAGGGATGGACAGGACGAACAGGATTTGAGATTTCAAATTTGAAATTGCTTTATCCTGTCCATCCCTGTTAACTATTCTTCCGTGCGAGTGCCTCTTCGATGAGGCCGCTCACCCACTCGGCGCGCGCGTCCCAGGTGCCGCCCTCGACCGACTTCTGGCGGCGCCGCGGCGCCTCGGGGTCGTCCTCGGCGAGCGCGTCTTCGACGAGCCGGAAGAAGTCTTCGCGCGAGCGCGCGATGCGGAGCACGTCGCGCATCGGCTCGTACTCGGGGAGCGGCGAGATGACCACGGGCAAGCCCGTGGCGAGGTACTCGCGCACCTTGATGGCGGAGCCGTAGCTCGTAAACGCGCGCTCAGTTTCCCACGGCAGCACACACACATCAAACCCGGCGGCGTAGCGCGGCAGCTCGTCGTAAGGGACGGCCGGCAGGAAGTGCGTGTTGGGCAAGCTCTCGACCTCCACGCCGCGCGACTTGTTCCCGATGAAGACCCACTGCCACGCCGGCCGCTCGACGGCCGCGCGCTTGATCAACTCCTGATCAATGAGCCACGGCTCCACCGCGCCGAAGTATCCGAGCCGGGGTCGCGGGATGCGCGCCACCGCCTCGGCCACTTCGAGCGCGCCGCCGCCCACACTCGACCAGTGCTCGAAGTCAACGGCCTGCTCAAGCAGGTGCGAGCGTTCGCGCGCGCTCTTCGCCTCTTCGAGAAGTTTGCGCCCCGAGTAGAAGACGAGGTCGGCGCGCTCTAAGGCGTGGTCGTGCAGGCGCCGGATGGTCCCGGCGTCGGTCGCGTGGTCCATCGAGTTCTCGTCGTACTTATCTGAGACGTGGTAGACGACGAGCGACTCGTCGAGGCGGCCGATCATCTCGGCGGCGGTCGGGATGGCGACCCACAGCACCGGGCGCGTGAGGCCGCGGCTGCGCGCCAGCGCGCCGACCTGCGCGGCGAGCAGACTCCGGTTGACCGCGCGCGCCACACGGCTCCCGAAGAACGGCAGCGCCGCCGGCGAGACGACCGTGATGCCCTCCGGCGTCGTCCGCGCCAGCTTCGCGTACGACCGCAGCTTGCGCGCGACCCTCGGCAGCAAGTCCTTGTTCCCCAAGCCGGGCAGCCCCATCGAGATCGAGTTCACGAACACGACGCGGTTCCCCGCCCGCGCGAACCGCCGCATCAGGTGGTTCTTCGAGTGTGGGTGGTGATACCACCAGTCCTCTCCGCCGAAACAAACGAGGCTTTTTCCAGTAAAAATAGGCAACTTTTAATTTTTCGAGGGCCGGTTCTGATCCCTGTTTTTCACACAAAGGCACCAAATACACCAAAAATTGAATACTAACATGCGCCCTATCATGCTTGTAACGTCACGCCCATCTTGATACAGACGCGGACTCTCTGACGGCGGCCGCGGTGTCCGGGCTTTGCTTCCAGCCAGCCTTATTTCTAAAAAGCCTTTGACTTCTTTATACTTTTTATTTAAGGCAATTTTAGCGCGGGTCGTTCGGGTAGGAAAGAGATAGAATGAAACCATTGCGCCTTGGGAATGTGGCGCACGTGTGCGGGGAAGCTTGAGCCATATACCATGACAGCACTTGATTCCGTCGAATCCAGCCGCCAGGATTTGCAGAGCCGTCTGGACGCCGCCAAGACACAGCAGGAGCGGAACAAGCTGGGGCAATACTCCACCCCGATCAAGTTAGCGACAGAGATTGCTAAATACGCAAAGTCGCTTCTGCCTGCCACGTCGGACGTCAACTTCCTGGATCCCGCATTCGGCACGGGAGCATTCTATTCGGCCTTACTTAAAACCTTTCCACCGAACCGAATTAAAAGAGTGGAGGGGTATGAGATAGATAGCCACTACGCTGACGACGCCGTCAGGCTGTGGGCGGATACCCGCCTAAAACTCCACATCAAGGACTTCACAAAAGCCCGGAAGCCCAAGTTGGATGAAGATAAATTTAACCTGCTCATTTGCAACCCACCTTACGTACGACATCACCACCTAACCTTTAACGATAAGCAACGCTTACGAAAGCTGGCAAAGAAGGCGGCCCAAGTTAACCTCAGTGGCCTGTCAGGTCTTTACAGCTATTTCCTGTGCATAGCCGACGCCTGGTTGGCCGAGGGTGGTTTGTCGGGGTGGCTTATACCCAGTGAATTCATGGATGTGAATTATGGAAGGGAGGTGAAGGAGTATCTACTCAAGCGGGTGACCTTGTTACGTGTTCACCGTTTTAACCCGAGTGACGCTCAGTTCAATGATGCGCTCGTATCGTCTGCCGTAGTCTGGTTCAAAAAAGCTTTGCCCCCGCCAAATAATGCCGTGGAATTTACATTCGGGGGGACGCTGGAAGAACCTGCGGTCTCAAAACTCGTTCACTCCGACGCCTTAACCCACGCCCGGAAGTGGACGAACCTACCGCTTGCGCGGCCAGCGCGGGAAACGACCGCGCACGGCTTGAAACTATCCGACTTGTTCAGCATCAAACGCGGCCTGGCCACCGGCGCAAACGACTATTTCGTGTTGACGCGAGAACAAATAGATGAGCACGAACTGCCGTCCGAATATCTAACACCGATACTGCCTAGCCCACGACACATAAATTCAGACGAGGTGCTCGCCGATGACAAAGGCGAGCCGATGTTGGACACCAAACTGTATCTCGTGAACTGTGATCTCCCGGAGCGGGAGGTGAGGACTAGATATCCCGCGCTGTGGAGGTACTTTAAGTTAGGCGTGGAACGGGGTATCAGCGAACGCTATCTGTGTAAGGACAGAACGCCGTGGTACATGCAGGAGATACGCCCTCCCGCGCCATTACTTTGTACCTACATGGGGAGGCGGGATGCCAAAAGCGGCCGGCCATTCCGCTTTATTCTTAATCGTTCAAAAGCGACCACCGCCAACAGCTATTTGATGATGTACCCCAAGCCGGTGTTAGAAAGCGGGTTGAGTCGCGACCCCAAACGTATGGAAGATATCTGGCAGCACCTTAATCAAATATCGTATGAGACGATGACCGGAGAAGGACGCGTCTACGGAGGCGGTTTACACAAAATTGAGCCTAAGGAACTTGGCAATGTGCCCGTTGATTTTTTGAACTTGCAAACTCTGTTGTTTGATTAGGCCGGTATCACTCGCCTTCAGCTGCATCCTCGCTAACGTCCCCGCCTTCGAGTTGGGCGTCACGCCCTATAGCCTCTTCCCCCATTAGCCCGCCCCTGAGGATGCCTTGTGCGAGGTGTTCAAGCGCGGCCTCGTTCGTCATTGCGATGTCTGACCCAGTGAGCCGTGCGTATACGGTGACCTTACCGTTCGGCGCTTTGAACACTTTTCCCTCAACGTCCGGCTCGCCAACATCTCCTAGTAGCACTCCTTCGCCGAGAGGAATCTTGTAGGTCGCTTTCTTCGTTACAGAGTCCACTTCGGCCGAAACGTGGCGGCGATCTGTGGTGGGCAGACTAATTACTTCTTCCAGTGTCGCGAACGGCAAGGCATAGGCACAGTCATAGAATACCTGAACGATGAAAAGCGGCACGTTATTGGCGCGCACCCAATTACGTAGCGATTCCAGGTCTTCCAACTTAACCGTGAAACTCAATTTAACGGTCGCCCTCTTAACCTGCCACAGACTCGTCTCGACTTCGATGGCGGCCGCAGTCTTCTCCACGTATTGACTGCAATGGTCGTTGTCTAAGTGCTTAAGGTCGGGCGTCCAGGTATCGTTCCCCTTTTCCGCTTTGAGAACTCCTCGCGGAATCATTAGCAAGTCTGGGCGCTTCCAGCGCCCTTGCGCCGACCACGCCTGTAATTGAAATTCTGCTTCGACATATTGTCTGAAGCTATGCATGTCAGTAAAAGGCTCACTGCGGGATGTGCCGTAAGGCACGGCGCGGTGGGTCGCGCTCTGGTCTAAGTAATTCCGCACCAGTCGCTCGGCCCAATATCCCTGATCGTAGCGGGCAAGGAAGTCACCGCCGCGAGGTGCCATGACTGTTAGCAAGGATTTCCAGCCGCCGTTATTAAACAGCGCGACTTTTTTCCTGGCCGTCGCGACGGAAATGCTTACCTGTTCGGCCGCGGCCTTCACGTCCGCACCCTCAATCATTTTTAAGATCAGGCTCGCCCTTTTCCGCGTGTTGTTATCTACCCCCTCATCCTCGGCTATGGCTTCCAAAATTTCACGGTCTTCCGTTGCTTTCGTAGCGTCAAGCGTCAACGGTTGTCTTTTTTGAGGTGTCATAAGTAGCGCCGCCGATAGGTGAAGGTTGATCAATCAATGCCGCATCAGGTGGTTCTTCGAGTGCGGGTGGTGATACCACCAGTCCTCGCCGCCGAAGCAGACGATTGAGCTGCCCGTCAGCATCGGCGATTGTCTTTGGGTTTTGAGTTCGCCACCGCCGCTTCCGTTCCCGAAAGGGGGAATAGTAGCACGCGGCGTCGGCGTGCTCCTGCGCGGCGGCCGGCGCGTGGGCGTGAGGCCGTTCGGAGGTTGGGACGCCCGAAGGCTTATGTGTCTTTGTCGAGCAGCTTGGTCGTGTTCTCGGTGATGCTCGGCGGCTGGTATATCTCGGCGGTGTTGGCGCGCTGCTGGTTGAAGTGGGGTGCCGGGACGAACTGCGACGCGCCGAGGGCTGGTCGCGAGCCGCCGGGGGCCAGCTCTTCGGGCGAAGTGCGGCGCCCGACGTTGATGAGTTCGTCGCCGAAGAGCCGCGCGTAGACGAGCATCACGAACCCCGCGAGGAAGAGCGTGAGCGGGACGAACAGCGGGACGGGCCCGTCTACGAGGAAGCACAGCCCGAAGAAGACCGGGAACAGCACGACGCTGAAGAACATCATTTTGGCCGCGCGCCGCGTGGCGAGCCGCTTCGCCGTCTGCTCCGGGTTTGGCGGCGGCGCCGCCGCCGGCCTCGCCGCCGCGAAGTCGTTGCCGGCCACGTAAGCGGGAAGACCCGCGAGCGAAAGCCCGCACCGCGGGCAGAAGCGGACTTCGTCGGATGCCTGCTGGCCACACTTGGGACAAAACATTTCGCTCACCTGTTGCTCGGTCGTCTTCAATCTTCTGCCGGGATTACGCCGCCGGGCGCGCATAAGTTCGGCGGCGGGTGTCGGCGCGTCCGGCAGTTTGTATAATGTCGGCCGCGACGCCGACCCTGAGCTTAACTTAGCCGACAGTCTTGATGGAACCCCCCGAGCAGCGCCCGACGGGTCTTGAGAGGCACGCCCACGGAAATCCACGCGGGGGCGCGCGGCGGAGAGTTGTCGCGTTCGGGCTGGTCTTTGTGGCGGCGTTGGGGGTGAGGCTTTTGTGCTGGGGCGACGTGCGGTTCGAGGCGCGGAAGGTGCAATCGGCCGTCTCGCAGAACTACAGGCAGATGGCGCGTCTGCTCGCGGAGAACGGCGTGGCGTCGCTCTACGATCCAGCTTCGACGACGAGCGAGCCGGACCTGCTCGGGCACCCGCCGGGCTACTCGTTCGTGCTCGCCGCCGTCTACGGCGTGTTCGGAGAGTCAGACGCGGCGGCGCAAATCTTTCAGATCGTCTGCGACTCGCTCGCGGCGGCGCTCGTCTTTCTCATCGCGGCGGAACTGCTGACGTTCGGCGTCGGCGTCGGCGCCGGCGCGCTCGCCGCGCTGGCGCCGCAGTTCTGCTGGAACTCGCTGACCATCCTGCCGGACACGCTCTCGGTGCTGCCCGTGCTGCTCGCGGTCTACCTGCTGGTGCGCGCGTCGGAGGGCCGGCCCGTGCTCAAGGCGTTGGGCGCGGGCGCGCTCGTCGGCCTGTCGTGCTGGCTGAGGGCGAACGCGCTTTTGCTCGCGCCGTTCATGGCGTTGGTCGCCGTGCCGTTTCTCTTCGCGAGGGGCGCGCGGGCGCGGCCGGCGCTGGCGTTGGTCGCGGGCGCCGTGCTCGCGCTGGCGCCGTTGACGATACGCAACGCGATGGTCTTCGGCCGCTTCATCCCCGTCTCGCTCGGCGCGGGGCAGACCCTGATTGAGGGCATCGGCGACTACGACCCGGCGCGGCGGTTCGGGCTGCCCGACACCGACGTGGAACTCCAGCGGCAGGAGGCCGAGATGTACGGGCGCCCCGAGTACGCCACCACGCTGTTCGGCCCCGACGCCGTCGAGCGCGACCGCGACAGGCGCGCGCGCGCCTTCGCCGTCATCGGCGCGCACCCTTTCTGGTTCGCGTCCGTGATGGCGCGCCGCGCCGTCTCGATGCTGAGACTTGAGAGAGTGCCGCTCGCGTCGAACGCCGTGCCCGTCTCGGAAGGCCGGGCGCGGCCTCTCGGGCTGTTGGTGCGCCGCGCGCAGAGGCTCTTCATCACGGCCGTCTTCCTGCCGCTCTACGCGCTCGGGCTTTTTCTGCTCGCGCGCGGGCGACGGCGGCGCGTGCTCGCCGCGCTCGTCGCCGTGCCGCTTTACTACCTCTGCGTCCAGTCGGCGCTGCACACGGAGTACCGCTACGTTCTCGCCGTAGAGTATTTTCTTCTGGTGCCCGCGGCGCTCGCGCTCCGGCAGGCGGGACTCTGGGCTTGGGGGAAGTGGTCGGGGCGGCGGGTCTGAACGGAGTGGACGGCGAGGTTCACGGCGAAGTGAAATGAGAAGCGGCCCGATCGGTTCAGTTATCGGTAAAGCTGTGAGCCGAGGAAGCTCGGTCGCGCAGCACGGCGGCGGACAAGGCGTCGCGGTCGTCGTGCCCTCCTACAACCACGCGCCTTTCGTCGCGGCGGCGCTGCGCTCAGTTCTGGCGCAGACCCTCGCGCCCGCGCGGCTGCTCGTCATCGACGACGGCTCGCGCGACGGCTCGCCGCGAATCATCGAAGACGTTTTGAAGGACTGTCCCTTCCCCTGCGAGCTGATCGCGCGCGAGAATCGCGGCCTCTGCGCCACGCTCAACGAGGGTCTGTCGAAGACCGCAGGGACGTACTTTGCATACCTCGGCTCGGACGACCTCTGGCTGCCCGACTTCCTCGCCGCGCGCGTGGCGCTGCTCAACGCGAGGGAGCGTGCGGTGCTCGCCTACGGCCACGCGTACCTCGTTGACGAGCGCGGCGAGGTCACGGACTGCACGCTCGACTGGGCGCGTTACGCGGACGGCGACGCGCGCGCGATGCTGCTCGAAGAGACCTACGCGCCGATGAGCCCGACCGTCCTCCACCGGCGCTCGGCCGTGGAGCGGCACGGCTGGAACGAGCGGGCGCGCCTGGAAGACTACGAGCTGTACCTGCGCCTGAGCGCCGACGGCGAGTTCGCCTTCGACCCGCGCGTGCTTTCGGCTTGGCGCAGGCACGGGACGAACACCAGCGGCGACTTCGTCTGGATGATCGAGGCGCGACTCGAAGCTCAGCGCAACGCCGCCGCGCACCTCAAACTCACCCCCGAACAACTCTGGCGCTACCGACGCCGGCTCAACTTCTCCGGCGCCGAAGACCTCCTCCGCCTCGGCGACAAGCGCGCCGCGCTCAAGTACCTCCGACGCGGCTTGGGCGGCGCGCCCTCGGCCGCCTCGCTCGCGCGCGTCGCCCTCCGCCTCGTCACGCCTTACTCGCTCGTCCGGCGCCGCAACCGCCGGAAGCAAGCCGACGCCGCGCGACGCCACGGCCGGCCCCTAGTTTGACTCGATCCAGCGTTCGTACCAGAGCGACAGGTTGAGGAGCGCCCAGAGGTGGAAGCCCCAGTCGCGCGCGCCGCGCCGGTGCTCGGCGAAGAGGCGCTCGACGAAGTCGTAGTCGAGCAGCCCCCGGCGGCGGAAGGCGGAGTGGAGGACGCGCGACTCCAACTCGTCGGCCGACGCTCCGCGGAACCAGCCTTCGACCGGCGCGCCGAAACCCCGCTTGCGCCGGTAGAGCAGGTCGCGCGGGAGCACGCCTTCGAGCGCGCGCTTGAGGACGTGCTTGCCGCTGCGACCCTCGACCTTGAGCGCGCGCGGCACCCCGGCGGCGTACTCGACGAGGTGGTGGTCTAAGAAAGGCACGCGCGCCTCGACCGAAGTCGCCATCGTCATCTTGTCCACGCGCATCAGGAGCAGTTCCGGCAGGCGCAGCTTCAGCTCCGCGTAGGTCATCCGCGCGAGGAAGTCCGACGCGGGGCGCTCGCGCGCGACGCGCTCCAGGTCTGCGCGCACGACCTCGTAAGAGGAAAGCCCTCCGAGGCGCGCGCGCAGTTCGGCGGAGACGAGCCGGCCTTTGAGCGTCTCGTCGAAGACGACGGCCGCGCCCCAGAACGGTTGCTGGCCGGAGCCGAAGCGGCGGACGAGTTCGGCCGCCTCGGCGCTGCCCGTCGCGGCGCCCACCAGCGGGCGCGCGAGTGCGCCGGCCGCGCGTCGCGCGAGAAGCGGCGCCCCTTCGGCGTGTCGCCAGAAGCGTTCGTAGAGACGCAGATACTTGACGTACTTGTCGTAGCCGCTGAACAGCTCGTCCGAGCCTTCTCCGACCTGCACGACGACGGTGCCCGACTCGCGCGCGAGCTTCGAGACGTGGTAGAGCGGCACGCAGACGGGGTCGGCCAGCGGCTCGTCCTGGTGGAAGACCATCGCGGGGAGGAAGTCGAGCATCTCGCGCTCGCCGATGAGCACCTCGCGGTGGTTCGTCCCGAAGCGCCGCGCCACCTCGCGCGCCGTGTCCAGCTCGTTCAACTCCTCGTGGTCGCGGTAGGCGACGGTGAAGGTCTCGACGGGGCGCGACATCTGCTCGGCCATCAACGCCACGTTGGCCGACGAGTCAACGCCGCCCGAGAGGAAGACGCCGAACGGCACGTCCGCCATCATCCTCTTCTTTATCGACTCGCGGAGCAGCCGCAGAATCTCCGCGCGGTGCTCCTCCTCGCCGGGGGCGCGCGCGCCGTTCGAGGGGCTTCCCGGCGGGAGCGCGTCCCAGTAGCGTATCGTCTCGACTTCTCCGCCGCGCCCGCAGACGAGCATGTGGCCGGCGGGGAGTTTGCCGACGCCGCGGAAGAGCGTGCGCGGCGCGGGCGTGGTCAGGAAGGAGAGGTAGTGATAGAGCGACTCCTCGTCAAGTTCGGCCGAGACCGACGGGTGTGCGAGGATGGCTTTAATCTCGGAGGCGAAGATGAGGCGGCCGCCTTCGTGTCGGAAGTAGAGCGGCTTGACGCCGACGCGGTCGCGCGCGAGCACGAGGCGTTCGCGTCTTTCGTCCCAGAGCGCGACGGCGAAGTCGCCTTCAATCTCTTTGACGAAGTCCAGCCCGCGCTCTTCGTAAAGATGAATAATCGTCTCGCTGTCGGTGCGCGAGCGGTAGGGGTGGCCGCGCCGCTCCAACCCCGCGCGCAGTTCGGCGTGGTTGTAAATCTCGCCGTTGAAGACGAGCCACACGCCCGCCGACTCGCAGCCCTGCATCGGCTGGTGGCCGGCCGGCGAGAGGTCGATGATCGAGAGGCGCCGGAAGCCTAAGCCCAGCCGGCCGCCGTCGAGGATTTCGGCGCCCGCGTCGTCCGGCCCGCGGTGCGACATCCGGTCGCGCATCCGCTCGACCACGCCCAACTCGACGCGCCCCGACGCCGCCCCGTACTCCCAGACACCGCAGATGCCGCACATAGTTTTTAACCGCCGGAAGCGTCCGACTCTTCCGACTCTTCGGATGTGTCGGCCAGAGACTTCAGCGCCAACTCTAAACGCGCCGCCGGCTCTTCGCCAGCGCACACGGGCAGGAGCAGCCAGCGCGCGCGGAGCGGCGCCCGCGCGCGCACAGACCAGACGGCGGCCGCCGTCTCGGCCTTCGAGCCGTAGTCGCGCGAAGACCGGCGCGGCTCGACCGTCAACCCTCCCAACCCTTCGAGCGAGACGACGATGAGCCGCGCGCCCGTCGCGGCGTCGGCGATTTCGACGGCCGAGTCCCGAGTCGTGACCTCGCGCCCCGGCGCGGCGTGGAAGACGAAGCGGAAGTCGTGCTCGCCCGCCCCCGTCAAAATGTCCCGGACGAGCCAGAAGCGTTCGCGCCGGTGGAGCGTGGCCGAGCGGCGGTGCGTGACGCTGCCCGCCGGGAGGCGTTCGTAACCGTGATGCTCGGCGGTGGCCGAGTCGCGCCGGTCGGCGGAGAAGAAGGCGAGCACGCGCGGGCGCGCCTCGTCGCCGATGTGGAAGGGCGCGCCCTCGGAGATCGTGTTCTGCTCCGCGCCGTCAACCTCAACGGTCGAGTGGTAGGCGGTTGAGCGGAACGCGTGCCGCGAACGCGCGTCGCCGGTGTAGACGTAGGTGCCGGGGTCGGCGATGAAGCTCAAGCCGCAGGCCGAAACCTCGACGGAGAGCGCGTCGTTGTGCGCGTGCGAGCCGCGACCGCCGAGGCCGGCGCCGCTCGCGTTGAGCATCAGATACAGGTCGCCTTCGCGGAGCACGCACGCGCCGGCGTGATCGAAGACTTCCGACGCGGACGACGAGAGGGCGGCCGTCTCAAGCCCGTCGTAAGTCCGCACGCCCTCGGAGCCGAGGAGCCAGAAGACTTCTTCGGGCGCGTCGTCGGAGATTTTGAAGCGCGGCTCGCGGAAGACGGCCGCGCCGACGGCGAGCAGGTACGCGTGGTCGTCCGACCCGCGGCGCGCGAGCGGCAGGAAGCGCCCGCCGTCCGTGTCGCCGACGAGCGGCGCGCGCCCGTCGGGTCGCAGGTAGGCGCGCATGTATTCGAGCATCGAGCGCACACGCCGCCAGTGTCTCTCTTCGACGGCGACGCCGTTCTCGCGGCAGAGCACCAACGAGTAGAGAAAAATCTCCAAAGCGAAGCGGTGGTAGCCGGTCGAAGACTCCCAGTCGGCGCCGTCGGGCAGGACTTGCCTCTCCAGCTCGCGCGTCAACTCGCGCAGCCCGAACTCGCGCCAGCCCGAGGCCGCCGCCAGTTCCGGCAGACAGACGCCGAGCCAGAGCAGCCCCGCCACGTCCGAAAGATAGTGGTTGCCGGTCGCGATGTAGGAGTATTCGAGGTTGCGGCGGACGTGGCGGCCGTGCGCGTCGAAGAGCGCGAGCAGTGCCGCCAACCTCTCCGCGTTCAGAGCCGGCGAGCGCCGGAAGAGGCGCAACGCCGCGAACAGGTTGACGGCGCGCAGCGCCACCTCCATCGCGCACGCCCAGTTCGGCCCGAAGCCGACGGGGTTCTGCTCGGCCCACGACTCGACCTGCGCGAAGAACTCTTCGGCCAACTCCTCGCCGCCGCCGGCCGCGTACGCGCGCGCCAGCGTGACGAGGTGCCCGAGCCGGTTCAGCTCCCACAGCACGCGCACGTCCGAGCCGTCGCCGCGCACGAGCCGCACGTCCGCGTGGAAGTCGAGCGGCCAGCCAGCGCCCGAAGCCGGCTCGCGCAGCCAGTCCACTCGGGCACCGTACTCGCGCGCGCCGTAGCCGAGCAGCGGCCAGCGGTGCCCGACGACCTCGCGCGCCTCTTCCAGAATTCCGCCGGCCTTCCCCGCGAGGCGTTCCATGACAACGCCGCCGCCTTCAGTCTCCGACTCCTCGAAGCCAGCCGGCAGGCGCGGCGTCGCGCGCGCGCGGAAGTGCTCGACCAACTCGGCGCCGCTCAGACGTGCGAACTCCGGCGCGAGCCGGGCGCGCGGCAACTCCTTCACGGCGGACGCGCCCGCCCCCGACGCGGCGCGCTCCCCGCGACGCCGTAGCGCGACGAGGCCCCGCCGCCCGGCTTCAAGCAGCGCCGCGCGCGCGCCGACCTCGCCCCGCAGCGCGCGCCTCATTTTGCGTGTGATGCTCAAGGCAGTCAGTGTACAGATTTCAAATTTGAAATTTCAAATTTCAAATCTTCAGGCCGTTTGACGCCCCGTGGCACGGCTGGCAGACTTACCAGTCTGCCCGAACGTCGATGAAGAAGACCCGATGAGTTCCGAGACGAGCGAAACGACCGAGCGCGGTCTGGTCGCGCCGCCGGCCGCCGACGAGCCGGCGGCGGAAGAGGTGCGCGCGCGCGCGTCGCTCGCGGAGCTGCCGCACGTCCTCGTCCGGGCGGAGGACGCGGGCGTCCAGCTCAACCTCGGCGACCTGTGGGCCTACCGCGAGCTGCTCTACTTCCTCACCTGGCGCGACATCAAGGTGCGCTACAAGCAGACGCTGATGGGCGTGGCGTGGGTCGTCATCCAGCCGCTGCTGATGATGATCGTCTTCACGCTCGTCTTCAACAAGTTCATCCGGGCGGAGGGGGTGGCCATCCCTTACCCGCTCTTCGCCTACTCGGGGCTGCTGCTCTGGACGTTCTTCTCGGTCTCGGTCTCGTCGGGGATGAACAGCCTCATCGGCAACACGAGCCTCGTCACCAAGGTCTACTTCCCGCGCGTCTTCATCCCGGCGGCGGCGGTCGGCGCGGGGCTGGTTGACTTCTCGGTCGGCGCGGTGCTGCTCGTCCCGCTCGCGGCCTACTACGGCGTCTCGGTGACGTGGAAGCTTTTGCTGCTGCCCGGCTTCGTGGGGCTGGCGGCGGCGCTGGCGCTCGCGGTGGGGATGATGTCGTCGGCGCTCACAGTCCGCTACCGCGACCTGCGCCACGCGCTCCCCTTCCTCTTACAACTCTGGATGTTCGCCTCGCCGGTCATCTACCCCGTGAGCGTCGTGCCCCCGCGGTGGCGCTGGCTGCTGGCGGCGAACCCGATGGCCGGCGTGCTCGAAGGCTTCCGCGCCTCGCTCGCCGGGATGGCGTTCGACTGGGGGCTGGTCGCCGTGCCACTCGTCGCGGCGCCGCTGCTGCTCGCCGCCGCCTTCTACGTCTTCCGCCGGCTGGAAGACACCTTCGCCGACATCATCTGAAGAGTCTGATGGAGCCAGTCGTCGTCAGAGTCGAGAACGTCAGTAAGCGCTACCACATCGGCGCGCTGCCCAGAGGCTATCAGACCTTCCGCGAGTCGGTGGTCGAGGCCGTCACCTCGCGCCTCAAGCGTCTCGGCGGCGGCGGCGGCGGGGGCGCGAGCACGCTCTGGGCGCTCGACGGCGTGAGCCTCGAAGTCCGGCGCGGCGAAATTCTCGGCATCGTCGGCCGCAACGGCGCGGGCAAATCGACGCTCCTGAAAATCCTCTCGCGCATCACGCGCCCGAGCCGTGGGAGCGTCGAGCTTCACGGCCGCATCGGCTCGCTCTTAGAAGTCGGCACGGGCTTCCACCCCGACCTGACCGGGCGCGAGAACATCTTCCTCAACGGCGCCGTTCTCGGGATGCGCCGGACCGAGATCAGGGAGAAGTTTGACGAGATCGTCGCCTTCTCGGAGCTCGAGCGGTTCGTCGAGACGCCGGTCAAGTTCTACTCGTCGGGGATGTACGTGCGGCTCGCCTTCTCGGTCGCGGCGCACCTCGAACCCGAAATCCTCATCATGGACGAGGTGCTGGCGGTCGGCGACATGGCCTTCCAGCAGAAGTGTCTCGACAAGATGAACGAGGTGCGGCGGCAGGGGCGGACGATCTTCTTCGTCTCGCACAACCTGCCGGCCATCACGCGGCTGTGCAAGCGCGCCGTGCTGCTCGACGGCGGCCGGCTCGTCGCCGAGGGGCCGCCGCAGGAGGTCGTCAACCGCTACCTGAGCGGGAGCTGGAAGGCCGGCGCCGAGCGCGCGTGGGACGACGCGGAGGCGCCCGGCGACCGGGTCGTGCGGCTGCGCGGCGCGCGCGTGCTCGACGAGCGCGGCGAGGTGGCGGCGGCCGTTGACGTGCGGCGCCCCTTCAGCGTCGAGGTGACTTACGACGTGCTCGAAGACGGGCACGCGTTGACGCCCGTCCTCGAATTTTTTAACGACGAGGGCACGGAGGTCTTCAGCACGCACGACACGGGCGAGGCGTGGCGCAGGCGCCCGCGCCCGGCCGGGCGCTACGCGAGCGCGGTGCGCGTCCCCGGCAACCTGATGGCCGAGGGGACGCTCCTCGCGCACGTCTCGATAATGTCGCACTTTCCGTCTACAATCCTGCACGCGCGCGCCAAGAACGCGGTCGCCTTTCAAGTCCTGGACGAGCCGGGCGGCGTCTCGGCGCGCGGCGACTACGCCGGCCCGATGCCCGGCGTCGTCCGCCCGCTGCTCGAATGGGATACGCGAGTCGGGAAGGATGAAGGATGAAGGACGAGGGATGAAAGGGAGGCTTACGGCCGCCACTTCATGCTTCATCCTTCATCCTCCGTCCTTCCATAGTCCCCTCCCCGATGAAAGAGAGACTACGCGACAGGCTCACGCTCGCACAGAAGCTCCGGCTCAAGCGCGCCGTCTTCGCGCCGGTCGGCTGGGCGCTGAGGCTCGCCGCGCGCGCCTACAACTTCGCCGAGCGCGTGGGCCAGAGCGCCGCCGCCAACGGGCTAGACCTCGGCCGCGCCTTCGACGTAAACCGACGCCCCGGCGCGCCGCGCGCCCAACCCTTCGGCGCCTCCGACTTCCTCTTCCTCGCGCGCGGCGCCGACGGCTTAGACCCCGAGCGCCCCGTCAAGACCTCCGTCATCATCCCCGTCTTCGACAAGGCCGAGTTCACCTTCCAATGCCTGCGCTCGCTGCTGCGCGAGGTGGACTTCGCCGACACGGAAGTCGTCGTCATCGACAACGCCTCGACCGACGAGACGCCCGAACTGCTCGCGCGCTTCGGCGGCCACCTGCGCGTCATCCGTAACGGCGAGAACCGCGGCTTCGTTGACGCCTGCAACCAGGGCGCGGCCGTGGCGCGCGGCCGTCACCTCGTCTTCCTCAACAACGACACGGTCGTCCTGCCCGGCTGGCTCGGCGGCCTCGTCGAAACGGTCGAGAGGGACGAGCGCGTCGGCGCGGTCGGCTCGATGTTCCTCCACCCGGACGGGCGGACGCAGGAGGCCGGCTCGGTCATCTGGTCGAACGGCGAGACGCTCAAGTACGGCGAGGGCAAGTCGGCGGGCGACCGCCGGTTCCAGTTCGCGCGCGAGGTAGACTTCTGCTCGGGCGCCTCGCTCCTCGTCCGGCGCGAGCTGTTCGAGCGGCTCGGCGGCTTCGACCGCCGCTACGCGCCCGCCTACTACGAGGACACGGACATCTGCATGGGCGTCCGCGCGCTGGGCTACAGGGTCGTCTACCAGCCCAGCTCGCGCCTCTACCACTACGAGGGCGCGACGGCCGGCGCCGAAACGCACGCCGGCTTCCGACGCTTTCAGGTCATCAACCGCGACAAGTTCCGCGAGAAGTGGCGCGACGTGCTCGCGCGCGAACACCTGCCGCAAGACCCCGCGCGCGCCGAGCGCGCCGCCAACCGCAGGTGGGACACGCAGGTCGCCGTCTTCGACGACCGCATCCCGACGCCCGACCGCGACGCCGGCAGCGCGCGCATGCTCCACGTCCTGCGCGCGCTCTCCGAGTGGTGCCACCCCGTGCTCGTCACGACGAGCAAGAGGGCCTGGTCCGAGCACGAGCGCCTGCTCTGGAAGGAGGGAGTCGAGACGGCCTCGGCGCTCGACCTGCCGCTTCTGATGCGCGAGAGAAAATTCCGCGCGGCCGTCGTCAGCCGGCCCGAGATAGCCGAGGCGCTCATCAAACCGATCCGCCGCGCCGACCCGCGCGTCAAGGTCGTCTTCGACACCGTAGACCTGCACTTCGTGCGCCTCGCGCGCGAGGCGGAGTTGACGGGCGACGCGGCGCTGGCGCGCGAGGCCGCGCGCTACCGCGAGGTCGAGGCGCGGCTGGCGCGTGCGAGCGACCTCGTCTGGTTCGCCTCGTCGGCCGACCGGGAGGCGTTCGAGCGCGTCGCGCCCGGCGTCGCCTCCGCGGTCGTCCCGACCGTCCACCCGCCGCGCGGCCCCGGCCTCGCGTTCGACGAGCGCGAGCACCTCTTCTTCGTCGGCAGCTTCGGCCACCGCCCGAACGTTGACGCCGTACACTTCTTCGCGCGCGAGGTGATGCCGCTCGTCAGGGAGTCTCTGCCCGGCGTCGAACTGCTCGTCGCCGGCGGCGACGCGCCGCCCGCGCTCCGCGACTACGAGGGCGGGGGCGTCCGCCTGCTCGGCTACGTGCCGGACATCGCGCCGCTGTTCGAGGGCGCGCGCGTCTTCGTCGCGCCGATGCGCTTCGGCGCGGGCATGAAGGGGAAGGTCGGCGACGCGCTCTCCTACGGGCTGCCCGTCGTCACCACCTCGGTCGGGGCCGAGGGCATACACCTGCGCGACGGCGAGGAGGCGCTCATCGCCGACACGGCCGAAGACTTCGCCGCCGCAGTCGTCCGGCTCTACCGAGATGGGGCGCTGTGGCGTCGGCTCGCCTCGAACGCGCACGCACACGCCGAGCGCCACTTCTCCCCGCGCGTCGCCGGCCGCGTCGTCAACGACTCCGTGCGGGGGCTTCTGGAACCCGGCGCCGGGCGCGGGGGAGAAGACACGGCCGCCGCAACCGTTTTGTAACCTTTCGGAGGGGCAGCAAGTCTACAGTTAGACGCATCAAAAAACCGTCAGACTCCGGCCTGCGGTTCGTTCGGCGAGCGGGTTAATTCGCCGGGCGGCCTACCGCGGGCCTTTATTGCAGGATGAACATGAGGAAGTTTCAGCAGCAGACTTTACAGACCGACGAGGAAGCGACGCTCGTCGTCTCCGGCGAGGAGGCGACGCTCGTCGCGCCGCGCTTCGACGACGAGGAGACGCTCGTCGCGCGCCCCGTCGTCCCGCTCGACGCCGCGACCGCCGAGGCCGTGGCGCCCGACGCCGCGCCGCGCGCGGTTTCGCCGCCCCCGGCCTACGCCCGGCGTCTTTTCGCGCCGCGCCGCTCGTGGGTGCTGGCGACCGTGCTCGTCTCGGTGCTCGTCGGCGGCGTGCTCGGCGGCGCCGGGCTTTACATCTACCAGCGCCAGTCGCAGGACGACCGCGCGGTGGCGGCGCCGCCGCCGGCCGTGACCACGGCCGAGACGCAAGCGCAGCCCGCGCCCGCAGCCGAAGCCTCGAACGCGCCGCAGCCCGAAGCCCCGGCCCCCGAGGCAGAGGCCGCCGCGCCGGCAGATGTGCCGGCCGCGCCCGCCGCGGACGAAGACGCGACGGCCGAAGCCCCCGCGCGCGAGCCGGAGGCCGAACCGGCCGCCGTGCGTCGCGACGGCGCTGATGCCGCCCCGCGCAGGCGCGGCAAGAAGGGCGAGAACGACGACGAGGTCGAGCGTCCGCGTCGCCTTGAGAGACGACCCGACGCCGTCAGCCCCGTCGCGCGCGCCGCAGACGACGACGCACGCGAAGCCCGCCGCGTGGACTCAATCACCTACCGCCCCCGCCGCGCCGCGCGCCGCGCACGCCGCGAAGCCGGCGGCGTTGACCGCCTCCGCAGAATCTTCGAGGGCGCCCCCGAGTAAGAAAAGCCTCTTCAAGCTGTGGGCGCGGGCGTCCCCTGCCCGCGCCCACAGCTTTTAGGGTCGGCCGCTCTCGCCGCTTCCTCACGGCTCGTCATTTAACCTACAATTCGTCGCGTGAAGCGCGAGCGTGTGGACAGGCTGCTGGTCGAGCGGGGCCTCGCCCCGACGCGGACGCGCGCGCAGGCGTTGGTGATGGCGGGGCGCGTCATCGTCGGCGAGCAAAGGGTCGAGAAGGCTTCTGAGACTTTCCCGCCCGACGCGCCGCTGCGGGTGCGCGGCGGCGACGACCCGGCGGCGCGCTACGTCGGGCGCGGCGGGCTTAAGCTTGAGAAGGCGCTGGCCGAGTTTCGGATAGACCCCGCGGGCTTCGTCTGCCTCGACGTGGGCGCGTCCACCGGCGGCTTCACCGACTGCCTGCTTCAGCACGGCGCGCGGCGCGTCGTCGCCGTGGACGTGGGGCACAACCAGATCGACTGGCGGCTGCGCACGGACGCGCGCGTCGAGGTGCGCGAGGGCGTCAACGCGCGCCACCTCACGCCGGAAGATTTCGGCGAGCGCTTCGACCTCGCGACGATGGACGTGTCGTTCATCTCGGCGACGAAGGTTCTGCCGGCGGTCGTGCCGCTCTTGAAGGAGGGGGGCGGGGTCGTCGTCCTCGTCAAGCCGCAGTTCGAGGTGGGCAAGGGCGAGGTCGGAAAGGGCGGCATCGTCCGCGACCCCGCGCAGCACGCGCGCGTCGTCGAAGAGGTCAACGCCTCTGCGCGCTCGCTCGGCCTCCGCGTCTCGGGCGTCACCGACTCGCCCATCAACGGCGCCGACGGCAACCGCGAGTTTCTGGCGTTGTACGAGCGTGAAAGAAAGGATGAGGGATGAAGGATGAAGAAAGACAAACTGCCAGAACTTCATCTCTCACCTTCCCGGCGGCCCCTTCGGCCCCCAGTAGTAGTAGACGATGAGGAGCACGCTCCCAAGGAGGCAGACGAAGAAGATGGCGGCGAGCAGCAGGACGTACCACATGGCGTGCGGAGTATAACATGCGGAAGCTGACCGAGGCCGAGGCGGTGGCGCGGCTCAAGCGCGGCAAGGCTGCCTTCCAGACCCACATCAAACTCAACTTCGAGCACCGCGCGCTCGACTGCCGAGTGTGCCCGACGCCCGGCGTCTGCTGCACCGACGCGCACTTCGTCAACGTCCACATCACGCGGCTCGAAGCCGTCGCCATCCGCGACACGCTCGCCGTCACGCCGCGCCTCGGCGACGACGACCGGCGCGCCGTCTACGCGCGCGCGCGCGAGGCCGTCGAGCGCTACGGGCTGGCGCCCGCGGGCGACACGTTCGCGCAGACGTTCGCGTGCCCGCTCTTCGTGAAGGGCGCGGGCTGCCTCGTCCACCAGCGCGCCAAGCCCGCGCCCTGCGTCCAGCACGCCTGCTACGAAGACTGGGCGGACGTGCCCCCGCTCGACACGCAGTGGCGCGAAGAGCGACGCATCGAGCAGCTCAACGACGAGACTTACGGCGCGGCTTGGGAGTGGCTCCCCCTCCCCGTCTGGCTCGCGCTCTTAGACCCCGACTCGGACGGCGCGGAACTCCGAAGGCTCACGCGCGTCTGGGAGTCGCGGCGCTCGCGCGAACCCCGCGGCGAGGGCCGCGCGGGCGGCACGCGCCCACGCCCCAAGGCCCGGACTTTGCCCGTCCTGCGCGCTTAGAGCTTGGCGGCGGGAAGCTTTGCCGACGCCCCCGAACCGTAACGACAGCCCGAAAGGCCACCGACACGCGCGAACTCGGCACCGCGCGCTTCGACTCGCTCAATCCCGCCTCCGTCCCCGGCGTCACCGAGCAGACCACCCGTCATCTTTCCCTTGACCCTCCATGACGGGCGCGGCTATCATCCGCGCAAGTTCTTCGCGCCCTTTCGAGTCCCTATTTCGAGCCTGAGTCCAGAGCCAAAGGCGAGGCGGGCGGGTCTTGCCCTCCGCCCATTTTCGGCACGTATGGAGAAGCTCGCAGTCCGACGCGTCGGCGTGCTCGTCAAGCCGAACCAGCCCGAGGCGCTCCAGACCATCTGCCGCCTCGTGGAGTGGTGCGCCGGCCGCGGGATCGAGGTCGCGGGCGGCCCGCGCCTCCAGCGCGAGCGCATCGAGGCCGAGACCGGCTGCACGGTCGCCTCGCTCAGCCACGACGAGCTGGTGCGCGGCGCCGACCTCATCGTCGTCCTCGGCGGCGACGGGACGATGATCGGCGCGGCGCGCATGGTCGGCGAGGCCGAGACGCCGGTGCTCGGCGTCAACTTCGGCACGCTCGGCTACCTCGCCGACTTCGCCATCGAGGACATGATCCCCGCGCTCGAACTGGTGCTGGCCGGCGACTACACCATCGACCGGCGGATGATGCTGGCGGCCACCGTCGAGCGCGGCGGCGAGCGGCTCCTCCACGACCGCGTCCTGAACGACGTGGTCATCTCGAAGTCGGCGCTCGCCCGCATCATCGAGATCGAGGCGTGGGTGGACGAGAAGTTCGTCAACCGCTTCCGCGCCGACGGGCTCATCATCTCGACGCCTACGGGTTCGACCGCCTACAACCTCTCGGCGGGCGGCCCCGTCATCTACCCCTCGATGGACGCCGTCGTCATCACGCCCATCTGCCCGCACACGCTCTCGAACCGCCCGCTCGTCGTCCCCGACGACGCCGAGTTCGTGCTGGTCTTGAAGACGCCGCGCGAGGAGGTCGCGCTCACGCTCGACGGGCAGGTCGGGATGCCGCTCGAATACGGCGACCGCGTCACCGTGCGCAAGAGCCGCACCGGCTTCCGGCTGATCCAGGCGCACACGCGCAACTACTTCGACGTTCTGCGGAACAAACTCAAGTGGGGAAGATGAAGTCCAAATATGAGTGACGACAAGAGAGGGCAGGGGCGCGACGCCTACGAGCGCGAGGCGACGACCGACCTGAAGGACACGACGCGCGACCGGCCGAAGGGTTGGCCGCTGCACACGCGCATCCTCATCGGGCTGGGCGTGGGCGTGGTGGCGGGCGTGGCGAGCTACGCGCTCTTCAGCGTGCCGAACCCGAAGGCGCCGGGCGCGTACATGACGCACCCGACGGTCGAGTGGATCATCGCCAACTTCACCGAGCCGGTCGGCGCGCTCTTCCTGCGGCTGCTCCTGATGATCGTCGTGCCGCTCGTCTTCTCGTCGCTCGTCGTCGGCGTGGCCGGCATCGGCGACGTGCGCAAGCTCGGGCGCGTCGGGCTGAAGTCGTTCGCCTACTGCCTCGTCATCTCGGCCATCTCGGTCGTCATCGGGCTGACGCTGGCGAACACGATCCGCCCCGGCGAGCGCGTCGATCAGGCGACCTCGCAGGCGCTCCAGCAGCGCTACGGCGAGGCCGCCAGCAAGCAGGTCGGCTCCGCCCAGTCGGCGGCGAGCGCGGACACGCCGCTCATGCAGGCGGTCAAGACCGTCGTCCCGGCCAACCCCGTGGCGGCCGTGGCCGGCGTCGTCACCGGCGCCGCGACGCAGAGCGACACGCCGAACATGCTCCACCTGATGTTCTTCGCGCTCGTCGTCGGCGTCGCCGTCACGCTCCTGCCGATAGAGGTGACGGCGCCGCTGCTGCGCGGGTTCGAGGGCCTCTACGAGGTGACGGCTAAAATCATCGACCTCATCATGAAGGTCGCGCCCTACGCCGTCGCCTGCCTGCTCTTCAACAACACGGCGCGGTTCGGGCTGGACTTGCTGGCGGCGCTCGGCTGGTTCGTCGTCACCGTCCTGCTCGGGCTCTCGATCCACATGTTCGGCGTCTACTCGCTGTCGGTCTACTTCCTCTCGGGCATCTCGCCGCTGGAGTTCTTCCGCCGCATCAAGACCGTCATCCTGACGGCGTTCTCCACCTCGTCGTCGAACGCGACGCTCCCGACGGCGCTGCGCGTCTCGGAGGAGAACCTCGGCGTGCCGCAGGAGATCAACAGCTTCGTTCTGACCGTGGGCGCGACCGCCAACCAGAACGGGACGGCGCTCTACGAGGGCGTGACCGTGCTCTTCCTGGCGCAGCTCGCGGGCGTTGACCTGACCATCGGGCAGCAGTTGATGGTCGTCTACCTCGCCATCCTCGGCGGCGTCGGGACGGCCGGCGTCCCCTCCGGCTCGATACCTTTCATCATCGGCGTGCTCGCCACCATCGGCGTCAACCCGGCGCTGATCGCCATCATCCTCGGCGTAGACCGCATCCTCGACATGTGCCGCACGACTTTGAACGTGGCGGGCGACCTCACGGCGGCGACCTACGTCGCGCGCTCGGAAGGCTACGAGCTTTTGAAGCCGCACGTGCCCGCGCTCGCCGCCGCCGGCATCGTCCACGCCGGGCCGAGCAGCCGCGACGCGATAGACTGAGAGCCACACACTTCAGCCGAGGGGGAAAGCGATGGCCGAGCCGATTCAGTCTTACGCGGAGACGTTGCGCGGTGCGCACTCGTCCGCCACACCGAGGAGGGCGACGACCGGGTTTCGCTCACGCCCGAGGGCGCGCGCCTCGCCGGCCTGCCCGCGCCCGACGAAGCGCCGCCCGCCTACCCGCGCCCGCCCAAAAGCTCGACCTGAAGCTCCGCCACGGCCTCTTGATACTCCCGTAAAACTTCCGGCAGAAGACTGTCAGAAGCTTCCCCTTCTGAACGAGGGACTGGTGTGTTCGCCCGCGCACAGACGCGCGGCGAGAGGGTTCAAGCGAGATGGGCTTCCCCATCGGCGACGACAGCAACGGGCGTACGACGACGACGGTCAAATTCTTCGCCATCGGCCGCGCGCTGGGGCGGGCGTTGAAAACTTTTCGTTCGAGGTAAGGAGGACTTCCGGTATGGCAAGCGAGACGCAAGTGATCTCGACCCTCAACAACCTGATTCAGACCTGCCGCGACGGCGAGGAGGGCTTCGAGTCGGCCGCCGGGGGCGTGAAGAGTTCGGAGCTGAAGGAACTCTTCCGCGGCTACTCGCGACAGCGCGCGAGCTTCGCGGGCGAGTTGCAGGACGAGGTGCGGCGGCTCGGCGGCGAGCCGGCCGAGGCCGGGAGCATCACCGGCTCGCTCCACCGCGGCTGGATGGGGATGAAGGCGGCGCTGACGGGCGCCGACGAGCGGGCCGTGATCGAGGAGTGCGAGCGCGGCGAGGAGTCGGCGCTCGCGGCCTACCGGGCGGCGCTCGGCGTGGACATGCCCGCGGGCGTGCGCTCGATGGTCGAGCGGCAGTTCGCGGAGGTCAAGGAGGCGCTCCAACACATGCGCTCGCTCGACAAGGTCGAGGGCGCGGGCGCCTGAAACAAGCGACAACTTCACAGGGACGGAACAAGGAGGGACGGATGAGTAAGAACACAGTCAGCGGGACGATTCTAATGCTCGGCGCGTGCGCGGTGCTCGCGCTGGTGGTGACGGCCGGCGCGTCGAACGCGCAGAACTCAAACTCCGGCACGACGGGTAACGACAACATGCACGCCGGCCACGGCGCGTCGATGAGGGCCGACCACAAGTTCGCCATGGCGGCGGCGATGGGCGGGATGATGGAGGTCGAGATGGGACGGCTCGCGGCCCAGAAGGGCGCGAGCGACGAGGTGCGGCAGTTCGGCCAGAGGATGGTTGACGACCACACGAAGGCCAACGAGGAGTTGATGCAGCTCGCCTCGTCGAAGGGCATGACGCTGCCGACCGCGTCCGACCCGAAGCACCAGGCTGAGATGCGTAAGCTCTCGGCGCTCTCGGGCGAGCGGTTCGACCGCGAGTACGTCAAGATGATGGTCAAGGATCACAAGAAGGACGTGGGCGAGTTCCAGAAGGAGGCCGCGCGCGGCGCCGACCCCGAACTCAAGGCGTTCGCCGCGCGCACGCTCCCCACGCTTCAGGAGCACCTCCAAATGATCCAGCGCATCAACGACAAGATGGCGCTCCGCAAGAGCGGCAACCTCAAGAGCACGAACACCAACTCGAACATGTAGAGACAGTAGTTTGTAGAAAGAGAGGCGGCGCGCACGGCTCACGGCCGGGACGCGCCGCCTCTGTTTTTCCTGCTGACAACCGCCTACTTCCTTCTCACTTCTTATCGACGATGTCGGCCTTGACGGTGGTGACGAAGGCGAGGAGGTCTTTCTTCTCGGCTTCGGGCACCTTGAACTTGTCGAGCGAGGCGACGAGGTGTTTGGCCGCCGCGTCCCACTCGGCCTCGTTGATGCCGAGCCCTCGGTGCGAGTCCTTCATCGAACGCCCCGTGTAGACGCACGGGCCGCCGGCCGCCGCGCAGAGCTGATCGACGATGTGCTGGCGGATGCGCTTCTTCGAGTCGTCGCTGTGGCCGACGAAGAAGCGCTCGAACTGCTTATCCGTGACGAGGCGGCCGACGAAGTCGTCCACCACGGCCGCGACCGCGTTGTAGCCGCCGAGCCGTTCGTACAGAGACTTCTTCACCTGCATCGCCCCGTCCTGCGCGGCTGACGACGATGCCGCCGCCGACATCAAGGTCGCCAGCGAGAGCGCGAGGGCGAGGGACGGGAGCAGCGTACTCAGAGTCTTTCGACGCACGTTCATAATCTCCTCCTGAAGACGAGTCTGGGGATTTTGGCGGCCGGCGCGAGGGGCCGGCCGCGCGTTGCTTAACGTCCTGATTTACGCAAACGGCGGCGCGAGCGGATTCGTCCCGGCGCGCCCGCCCCAGCCGGTTGTTATCCCACGCGCGGCGGGCGCGCAAAGGGCGACGCGCAAGGGACAACGCGGCGCGCGACGTTGATGCGGCTCGGGGGCGTCGGTTAAGATTCGTCTTAAAGGAAAAGGAGTTAAAAGAGATGGCCACGACCGAGGCGGGGCTCCCGCCCGCGAACCAGCAGGGACTCGACATCCGCTCGACGCCGCGCGACGAGATGCGGCTCTACCCGCTCGACACCTTCCCCTACGACTACGCCGGCCGCGAGATACGCATCCGGTTCGAGCTGCCCGAGTTCACCTGCGTCTGCCCGTTCTCGGACTTCCCCGACTTCGCGACCTTCCGCATCGAGTACACGCCGAACGAGCGCTGCGTCGAACTCAAGAGCCTCAAGCTCTACGTCAACTCGTTCCGCGACGTGAAGGTCTTCCACGAGCACGTCGTCAACATCATCCTCGAAGACTTCGTCGCGGCGTGCGACCCCCTCGCCGTGGACATCGAAGGCGACTTCAACGTCCGCGGCAACATCAAGACGACCGTGCGCGCGTCGTACAAGAAACAGTAGACGGTTTTCAGTTTTCAGTCCTGAACTCCGGCCCGCCGCGTTCTCGACGCTCCAAGCTGAAAACTAAAAACTGAAAACTGAAAACTGCCTTATGGAACTAGCCGTCATCATCGGTGCCGCCCTCGTCGGGTTCTGGCTCTTCTTCGTGATTCTGAAGCGCGTGCTGCGGATGGCGGTGCGGCTGGCCGTCGTCGGCGCGCTGCTGCTGGCGCTGCTGTTGGGCGCGCTCGCGTGGTGGTGGTACGACCCGCTCGGCGGCCCGTCGAACGGCAACCGCGTCGGGCCTTCGCGCGTGACGCGCCCGGCGCGCTAGGGGGCGGGACAGAGCCGCATGGGGGAGACCGACACCGACGCCGCCGACCAGTTCGACGCGCGCGTGAGCGCGGGTCGGATGGACGAATCGACGCCGGGGTTGCGACGGCGCGTGTGGCGGCTGCCGCGCAACGTCGTCGCCATCAGTGTGGTCAGCCTCCTCAACGACGCGTCGAGCGAGATCATCTACCCGATGCTGTCGGCCTTCCTCCTGCTGACGCTCGGCGCCTCGCCCACCGCCATCGGCGTCATCGAGGGGACGGCCGAGTCGGTCTCGAGCCTCCTCAAACTCCTTTCGGGTCACCTCAGCGACCGCACGGGGCGGCGCAAAGGTCTGGTCGTCTTCGGCTACGGGCTGGCGAGCGTGGTGCGCCCGCTGCTGGCGTTCGCGACGAACTGGTATCAGGTGCTCGCCGTGCGCTTCACCGACCGCGTCGGCAAGGGGCTGCGCAGCGCGCCGCGCGACGCGATGATCGCCGACGCCGCGCCGCCGTCGGAGTGGGGACTCGCCTTCGGCTTCCACCGCGCGATGGATCACGCCGGCGCGGTGCTCGGGCCGCTCATCGGACTCGCCCTGCTCTGGTTCTTCGCCGCGAACCCGCAGACGCCGACCGCCGCCGACTACACGACCATCTTCCTCTTCGCGTCGGTGCCGGCGCTGCTCGCGATGCTCGTCCTCATCTTCGGCGTGACCGAGACGCGCCGCGCCGCGCAGGCTTCGCCGACCCCGGCGGCGGGGATGAGGCTTTCGCTGCGCGGCTTCGACTCGAACTTCAAGCGGTTCTTAGTCCTCGTCGCGCTCTTCACGCTGTCGAACTCGACCGACGCCTTCCTCATCCGGCGCGCGCAGATGGCGGGCGTCTCGACGGGACAGGGGACGCTGCTGCTCTGGTCGGCGCTGCACATGAGCAAGGTCTTAAGCTCGATCGTCGGCGGCGACCTCTCGGACAGGCTCGGGCGGAAGACTTTGATCGTCGCGGGCTGGCTGCTCTACGCGGCCGTCTACCTCGGGTTCGCGCGCGTCTCGACGCCGGGCGAGGCGTGGGCGCTCTTCCTCGTCTACGGCGTCTACTTCGGGCTGGCCGAGGGCGCGGAGAAGGCGCTCGTCGCAGACCTCGTCCGCCCCGAGCAGCGGGGGACGGCCTACGGCCTCTACAACCTCGCCTTCGGCGTCACGGTGCTGCCGGCCTCGCTCCTGATGGGCGCGCTCTGGGACAACTGGAGCCCCGAGGCGGCCTTCGTCACGAGCGCGGTCATCGGCGCCACGGCCGCGCTCCTGCTCGCCTTCGTCGTCCGGCCGGGGGCGAGGTCGGCGGCCGCGGGCTAGGGGTTAGAGGTTAGTACGTTGACAGCCTCTCGGCCGAGGCTGTATACCAAACTCCGTACCGTGCGTCCGCCGCGGCGGCCGGAATTGCCCCCGGCCGGCGTCTCCCACTTACAACCCTAGTCACAAAAAGAGTCCCGAGCGGGCGAGGCGCCCGCGTTACGCCATGAGCTACGAGTACGACCTCTTCATCAGCTACGCGCACATCGACGACGTAAGCCCCTTCGGGACGGACAAGGGCTGGATCGGCCTGCTCCACGAGCGCCTGTCGGTTTTGCTGGCGCAGGCGCTCGGCTACGAGCTGAAGATTTGGCGCGACGGCCACAGCCTGCACGGCAACGACGTGCTGGGCGGCGCCATCGGCGCGGGCGTCACGCGCTCGCTGCTGCTGCTGCCGATCATCTCGCCGCGCTACGTCCAGTCCGAGTGGTGCAACCGCGAGATGGCGACCTTCCACGCGGCCCCGCCGCCACCGACGAAGGGCGCCGCGCCCGCCTTCCGCTCGCGCGTCTTCAAGGTCATCAAGACGCCGCTGCCCGACCACCTGAAAGCCAGCGAGCCCGTCGAGATACGCGACCTCATCGGCTACCAGTTCTACGGCGAGGACAAGTCGAGCGGCATGCTCACCGAGTTCAGCCCCGACCCCTCGGACAAGCAATACTGGAAGACGCTCAACCGCCTCGCCGCCGACATCAAGCGGACGATCATCGAGTTGAAGCACACCACCGACACCGCCGCCCTCGCAATACCCCCGCCCCCGATGCCGGTCGCACCCCTGTCCCCCACGCCGCTTGAACACGTGCCCTCGGAGCCTGTGCCCGTGCCTGTGCCCGTGCCCGCGACCGCGCCCGTGACGCCGACGAAATTCGTCTTCCTCGCCGAGACGACCGGCGACCTCGCGCTCGCGCGCGAGGCGCTGCGCGACGAGTTGCGGCAGCGCGGCTACGGCCTGCTGCCCGAGCAGAAGCTACCGCTCGACGAGCTGCGCGGGATAGAGGAGGCCGTGCGCGCAGACCTCGCGCGCTGCGCGCTCTCCGTCCACATGGTCGGCGCGCGCTACGGCTCGACGCCCGAGGACGACCCGGCCTCCGTCGTCCAGATACAGGAGCGGCTCGCCGCCGAGCGCGGCCGCGAGGAAACGTCCTTCCAACGCCTGCTCTGGATGCCGCCGGGACTCGGCACCCCCGCGCTCGAAGTCTCGGACGCGCGCCAGAAGTCCTTCATCGAGACGCTCAGGAACGGTTTGACGGCCGGCGCCGAGCTGCTCCAGACGACAATCGAAGACCTGAAGACGCGCGCCGTCGAGAAGCTCACGCCCCGGCGGGCGCAGCTCGACGCCGACTTCGACGAGGCGTTCCGCCCGGCTCACCGTAAGGACAAGCTCAAGCAGGTCTACCTCATCTGCGAGAACCGCGACCGCGAGTTCATCCGCCCCATCAAGCAGTACCTCTTCAAAGAGCGGTTCGAGGTCATCACGTGGCTCGAAGGGCAGGCCGGCGCCGAGGGCTTGATGGAGTACCACCGCAAGAACCTGCGCGAGTGCGACGCGGCGCTCATCTACTTCGGCAGCGGCGACGAGCCGTGGGTGCGTAAGAACCTCGAAGACCTTGAGAAGGCTTACGGCTACGGGCGCGAGGACGACTGGACGGCGAGCGCCGTCTACGTCGGCCAGCCGCCGAGCGAGCAGAAGGAAGATTTTCTGACGCACATGGTGCCCTACGTCATCCACAACTTGAGCGGGTTCAACCCGGAGGACCTGCGCGACTTCGTCTCGGCCGTGCGCGCGGCGGAAGGGGTGAAGCCGTGACGACCGGAAACAAGGGCGCGGCCGGCGCCCCCGCGACCAACCCCTTCCCCGGACTCCGCCCCTTCGAGACCGACGAGTACCGCCTCTTTTTCGGGCGCGAGGGTCAGTCGGACGCGCTCGTCGAGCGGCTTGAGCGCTCGCGCTTCCTCGCCGTCGTCGGCACGTCGGGGAGCGGCAAGAGTTCGCTCATCCGCGCGGGGCTGCTGCCGGCGCTGCGCGGCGGGATGATGGCGGGCGCGGGCGCCGGCTGGCGCGTCGCGGTGATGCGACCCGGCCACGACCCCGTCGGCAACCTCGCGCGCGCGCTGGCCGAGGACGGCGTGCTGCCCGAGGCGGGCGCGGGGCTCCCGACGCCCGAGCGCGAGGCCGTCGTCGAGGCGACGCTGCGCGGCGGCTCGCTCGGGCTGGTCGAGGCGGCGGCGCGCGCGCCTCTGGGCCAGAAGCTTCTGGTCGTCGTCGATCAGTTCGAGGAGCTGTTCCGCTTCCGCGCCGCCCGCGCCGACACCGCGGCGACGGACGACGACGCCTCGGCCTTCGTCAAGCTCCTGCTCGAAGCCGCGCGCCAGCGGGAGCTCGCGCTCTACGTCGTCCTGACCATGCGTTCGGACTACCTCGGCGACTGCGCGCAGTTCCAAGGCTTGCCCGAGGCGATCAACGACGGCCAGTACCTCATCCCGCGCATGACGCGCGACGAGCGGCGCTTCGCCATCACCGGCCCCGCCCGCGTCGCGCGCGGCCGCATATCAGAGCCGCTCGTCAACCGCCTGCTCAACGACGTGGGCGACAACCCCGACCAGCTCCCGATCCTTCAGCACGCGCTGATGCGGACGTGGGACTACTGGGCGGCGCGCCGCCGCGACGGCGAGCCGGTCGGGCTGGAACACTACGAGGCGGTCGGGACGATGTCGGCCGCGCTCTCGCTCCACGCCGACGAGGCTTGGGGGGAGCTCGGGGACGAGCGAGAGCGGCGGGTCGCCGAATGTCTCTTCAAGGCGCTGACCGAGCGCGGGGCCGACAACCGCGAGATACGGCGGCCGACCGCCCTGCGCGAAATCTGCGAGATCGCGGGCGCGACGCCCGAGGAGGTGACGCGGGTCGTCGAGGTCTTCCGGCGCGAGGGTCGCTCGTTCCTGATGCCGCCCGCCGGCGCCGCGCTCACGCCCGAGACGGTCATCGACATCTCGCACGAGAGCCTCATCCGCAACTGGGCGCGGCTGCAAGAGTGGGTGCGCGACGAGGCGGAGGCCGCGCGCATCTACCGCCGGCTGGCCGAGGCCGCCTCGGCGCACCGCGCGGGCGAGGGCGGGCTGCTCGACGACGTGACGCTGGCGTGGGTCAACCGCTGGCGCGAGCGCTACAACCCGACGCGCGCGTGGGGCGTGCGCTACCACCCCGAGTTCGACGCGACCATCGCCTACTTCGAGGAGAGCCGCGCCGAGCGCGGGCGCGAGCGCGAGGAGCGCGAGCGACAGCGCCGCGAGCTTTTAGAGCGCGAGCGGCGCGAGCGCGAGCAGGCCGAAAGCCACGCCGCCGAGCAGGTGCGCGCCGCGCGCCGCCTGCGCCGGGTCGCCGCGGCGCTCGGCGTCGTCTTCGTCGTCGCGCTCGTCGCGCTCGTCTTCGCGGTCGTCGCCGAGCGCCGCGTCGCCTCGGCGCGCCAGAAGTTGCAGAAGAACCGCAACGCGGCCAAGCTCATCCAGAGCTACCAGATGGAGGAGGCAGAGCGCGAGCTGGGCGAGTTCTACCAGATGACGCTCACAGACGCCGAGGGGCGCGAGAACCGCGCGTGGGTCTTCTACAACCTCGGCGACCTGAACAGCCGCCTGGAGCGTCACGACCAGGCCGCGGCCATGTTCGAGTCGGCGCTCCAGATCGAGGTCATGCTCCACGGCGGGGTCGGACTCGGCTCAATCGGCACGCTCGACGCCCTCGCGCACGCACACGAGCAGTCGGGGCACTTCGACGCAGCCGTCTCGACCCTCGAACAGTTGTCGGCGCTGCTCGCCGACGCGTCCGGGCGTCAGGGCAAGTACTTCAAGCTCAACACGGCCAACGTCTATCAGGACCTGGCCGACCTCTACCTGAAGCACGCCGAGGCCGCCTTCGAGGCAAGCCCACAGGGCGCGGCCGCGTCGCCCGCGTCGCGCGCGGCGGCGCTGGGGCCGGCCCGCCAGAAGGCGCGCGCAGAGTACCGGAAGGCGCTCGCCGTCTGGGAGGAGGTGCTGAAGGACGACCCCGAGGCGCTGGCCGGCAAGTACGAGCAGGCGGCCGCGTTCTTCGCGCGCCTCGACGCGGGGAAGAGTCCCGGCGACTTCGCGGACTTCAACGCGGAGCAGGAGTTGCGGCGCAAGAGCGCGGCGCTGGAGCGCGAGCTGGGCACGCCGCTCACGCGCGAGTCCATCGGCCGGCCCAACCCGGGCGGCGACGCGGGGATCAGCGCGCAGCTCCCGGCCGACGGGCCGGGCTACCTGCTCTTCAACCCGCAGGCGGAGAACGCCTACGGCCGCCCCGAGCTGGTCGCCTTCGTCAAGGCGGTCGCCGCCGAGTGGGACAGACGCCACCCCGGCCTCAAGCTCGTCGTCGGCGACCTGAGCCGGCGCGGCGGCGGCCCCTTCCCCTCGCACGGCGGCGACCACCAGGACGGGCGCGAGGCCGACATCTGGCCGCTGACGAACAACGGCCAGTCCGAGCCGACCAACATGTTCGCCCCGAACTACTCGCGCGAACTGACGACCGAGCTGATCAACCTCATCCGGCGGACGAACCCCGCCGCGGTCGTCTACTTCGACGACCCCGCGCTCGTCTCACTCGGCGCGGTGAACTCCACCCTCGACCACAACAACCATTTGCACGTCCTGCTCCCTTGAAGGGTAAGCGGTAGACGGCGGTCAGTCCCGAAATGACAGAATCCGCTTTTTCGGGTAGCTTACACACACCGTCCGACACACTTTGAGCGGCCCCGACCCGGTCGAGGTGTCCGCGCACCTTTTAGCCCGAGACGCCGATGCAGGAACTCAACTACAAACTCGTCGAGACGCCCGAGGAGCTGGCGGCCGCCTGCGAGCGGCTGGCGCGCGCCTCCGAGGTCGGCTTCGACACCGAGACGACCTCGCTCTCGCCCTTCGAGGGGCGCGTCCGCCTCGTCCAGCTCGCCGCGCCGGACGAGCCCGTCTACGTCTTCGACCTCGACCGCTTCACCGGCGACGGCGATGACGCCTCGCGCCGCGAGCGCGCCCGCGCCGCCGACTCGCTCGCGCCCCTGCGCCGCCTCCTCGCCGCCGCCCGCCCCGTCAAGGTCGCGCACAACGCGAAGTTCGACGCCAAGTGGGTGAGCCACCACCTCGGCGTCGAGCTGTGCGGCGAGTTCGACTCGCGTGGCGATAACAAGAACGAGGTCGAGCGCGGCGGGCTGTTCGACACGCTGCTCGCCAGCCAGCTCATCTCGGCCGGCGAGCAGGAGGACAGGCACTCGCTCGCCTCGGTCTCGGAGCGCTACCTGAGCGTCCCCGTGGACAAGACGCAGCAGGTGAGCAACTGGGGCGGGGCGCTCTCGGCCGCGCAGATCGAATACGCCGCGCGCGACGCGCAGCTCATGCTCCCGCTGCGCGCGAAGCTCGTCGAGGCGCTGCGCGCCAACGCGCTGACGCGCACCGCGCAGTTAGAGTTCGAGTGCGTCGCCCCGCTCGCGGAGCTTGAGTTGACCGGCGTCTATCTCGACCAGCCGTGCTGGCGCGCCAAGCTCAAGGAGATCGAGAAGCAGCGCGACGTGCTCCACGAAAAGTTGCAGGAGGTGCTGGCCGAGGAGCCCGCGCAGCAGTCCTTCTTCGGCCCCGCCCGCGCCGACATCAACCTCGACTCGCACGTCCAGCTCACGCGCGCCCTCAAGCGCGTCCTCCCGCCGGACGAAGAGATACCCGACTCTACGCGCAACTGGAAGCTCGAACCGCTCGCCGTCAAGCACACGGTCGTCAGGGACATCCTCGACTATCGCACGCTCCAGAAGACGCTCAAGTTTGGCGAGACGCTGCTCGACTCGGTGGACAAAGGGAAGCGCGAGCCGGAAAGGACGAGCCGCATCCACACGCACTTCCACCAGATCGGCGCGCCCACGGGCCGCATGTCCTCGACCGACCCCAACGTCCAGCAGATACCCCACGCCTTCGACATGCGCCGCTGCTTCCGCGCGCCCGCGGGGCGCAAGCTCATCGTCGCCGACTACTCGCAGATCGAGCTGCGCATCCTCGCCGACTTCACCGGCGACCCCGGCTTCGTCGAGGCGTTCCGCTCGGGCGCCGACCTCCACCGCACGACCGCCGCGCAGGTCTTTAACGTCAAGGTCGAAGAGGTGTCGAAGGAGCAGCGCGACTTCGCCAAGCGTCTCAACTTCGGGGTCGTCTACGGCATCGGCGCGCGCCGCTTCGCGCTGCTGACGGGCTTGAAGGAGACGGAGGCCGAAGACCTCCTCCGGCGATACTTCTCGACCTACCGCGCGCTCGACACGTGGCTGCGCGAAGCCGCCTCGAAGGCCGTCCGCGAGCGCACCGCCCCGCGCACCGTGGCGAACCGCCTCTTCCGCTTCAACTTCGACCCGGAAGACAAGCAGGCCGCCTCGCTCGCCCAGCGCAACGGCAAAAATGCGCCCATCCAGGGGAGCAGCGCCGACATCATCAAGCGCGCGCTGAGGCTGTTGCACGACCAGCTGAAGGGGACGGAGGCGCGCGTCGTCAACGTCGTCCACGACGAGGTCGTGGTCGAGTGCACGGCCGAGGGCGCGGAGGAGTTCAAGGACGTGGTCGAGCGGGCGATGTGCGCCGCCGGCGAGGAGTACGTCCGCGCCGTCCCCGTCAAGGTCGAGGCCGCCGTCACCGACGAGTGGGTCAAGTGAAAGAAGTAGACAGTAGTCAGTAGCGCTTCGCGCCGTGGCCGTTGACGCCGACACCCGCACGATTCGACTACAAAAGGTTTTCTACTGACTACTGTCTACTTCCTCCGCTTGACAGGCGCGGCGCGGCTTCCATAGTCTTTTGGTGCAGAGGCTTTTGCGCGTCCCCGCCGCACGTTCTCTGTCTTAAGTATTGATTCCCGTCGAAGGCATTCTGGAAAGATAATCGGAAACATCCATGGTCAAAGAAGAAATCAAGCGCCTCGTCGAGGCTAAGCGGGCGCGCGTCGGCGTCATCGGGTTGGGCTACGTGGGGCTGCCGCTGGCGGTCGAGTTCGCGCGCAAGGGCTTGCGCGCCGTCGGCTTCGAGGTTGACGCGCGCAAGGCCGAGGCGATCAACCGCGGCGAGTCCTACATCGGCGACGTCCACTCCGACACCCTCGCCGAGGTCGTCAAGGCGGAGAGGCTGCACGCGACCGTCAACTTCGACGAGCTGTCGGACTGCGACGCCATCATCATCTGCGTCCCCACGCCGCTCAGGAAGACGAAGGAGCCCGACATCTCCTACATCCTCGCCGCCGCCGGCGAGATACAGAAGCGGCTGCGGCGCGGCCAGCTCGTCATCCTCGAATCCACCACCTACCCCGGCACGACCGACGAGGTGCTGCTGCCGATGTTCAAGGAGGTGGGGTTGGAGTTAGACTCCGACTTCCTGCTTGCCTTCTCACCCGAGCGCGTTGACCCCGGCAACCCGCAGTACCACACCGACAACATCCCGAAGGTCGTCGGCGGCTGCACCGACGACTCGACCGAGGTCGCGGCCGCGCTCTACGGCCTCATCGTCAAGGACGTGCACGCCGTCTCGTCGGCGCGCGTGGCCGAGGCGGCGAAGCTCCTTGAGAACACCTTCCGCGCCGTCAACATCGGGATGGCGAACGAGATGGCGCGGCTCTGCTACCACCTTGAGATAGACACCTGGGAGGTCATCCGCGCGGCGGCGACCAAGCCGTTCGGCTTCATGGCCTTCTACCCCGGCCCCGGCATCGGCGGCCACTGCATCCCCTTAGACCCGCACTACCTTTCGTGGAAGGCGCGCCAGCACGGCTTCGACTCGCGCTTCATCGGGCTGGCCGAGGAGGTAAACTCGCGGATGCCCGAGCACGTCGTGACGCTCGTCACCGACGCGCTCAACGACGAGCGGAAGAGTTTGAAGGGCGCGCGCGTCCTCGTCCTCGGCGTCGCCTACAAGAAGGACATCGACGACGTGCGGGAGTCGCCCGCGCTCTCGATCATCGACCGCCTGCGCGCCAAGGGCGCCGAGGTGTTCTACCACGACCCGTTCGTCTCGGAGGTGCGCTTCGACGACGCGCACACGCAAGGGGGCGGCAAGCCCTTGCAGTCGGTCGAGCTTACCGACGGCGAGCTTGAGGCGGCCGACTGCGCCGTCATCGTCACCGACCACTCGGGCGTCGATTACGCGCGCGTCTGCCGCCTCTCCAAGGTCATCGTCGATACGCGCAACGCCCTCTCCCGCGACCAGCGCCGCGAAAGCTGCGCCAAGATCGTCCGGCTGTAAGCAACACTTCCCGAGGCCCGAGGGTCGGGGGGCGCG
>DASVQX010000051.1:0-32248 GCA_036388915.1 Pyrinomonadaceae bacterium | reverse complement strand
GACGCGGACGGTGAGCTTGCCGGCCTTGAGCAGTTCCCGGTAGAGCGGCGTCGCGTCGAAGCTGGGCACGTCGTTGGCCGACACCGAGGTGAGGCCGTAGCGGCGCGCCTCGGCGAGCGCGCGGTCGAGCGCCTGCGTCATCTCCGCGCGCGTCGGCGCGGGGACGACGCCCATGACGAGGCCGCCGGCCGTCTCCTTCAGAATCCCCGTCGGCTCGCCCTGCGCGTCGCGGAGGATTTCGCCGCCCTGCGGGTCGCGCGTCTCGCGCGTGACGTTCCCCTTCCGCAAGGCGAGCGTGTTGGCCCAACTGACGTGCCCGTCCACGCGCTGGAGGATGACCGGGTTGTCGGGCGCGACCTCGTCGAGGTCTTTTTTCGTCGGCCACGCGCCGCCCCAGAGCGTGTGGTCCCACCCGCGCCCGGTGACCCACGCGCCCGCGGGCAGCTCGCGCACGCGCGCCGCCACGCGCGCCTTCGCCTCGGCGAGCGTGCGCGCCCCGACGAGGTTCACGCGCAGCAGCGAGAGTCCGCCGCCCAGGAAGTGTATGTGCGCGTCGTTGAAGCCGGGCGTGACGAGGCGGCCGCGCAGGTCGATGGTGCGCGCGGCCGTGTAGGCCGCGCCTATCTCGCGCGAAGTGCCGACGGCGACGATGCGCTCGCCGTCGACGGCGACGGCCTCGGCCAGCGTGCCGCGCGCGTCGGCGGTGAAGACCCTGCCGTTGGTGAGGACGAGGCTGACGCTCCGGCGCCTGCCCCCCTGCGCGCCCGCCGGGGCGGGCGGGGCGGACGCGCAGACGGCGGCGGCGAGCAGTGTCAGTGCGAGCCTTGTGCGCAGAAGAATCTGTTCTAACTCTCGCGGGACGGGGATGAGCAGAGACGCCGTTTTTTATACCACCTTTCGCGCCGCGCCGCGAAAGCTTCAGGCGCGCGCCCGCGCCCGGAAATCTGCTAGACTCGGCCGCGAAACTCATGCACCCCACGGCGACAGCGGAGCGGCGGTCGGGCGAGCGCGACGGGCGCGTCGAGCGCGCGTACCGCTTCGCAGACCTCTCCGGCTACCGATTCCGGCAGCGCCTCGCCGTCCGCGCCGCGGGGCTGGTCTTCGCGCTCCTCATCCGCGCGGTGGGCTCGACGCTCCGCTTCCGGGTCGAGGGGCGGGAGCACTGGGACGAGGCCGCGCGCGCGGGGGGCCTGCCCATCTACACCTTCTGGCACGACCGCATCTTCGCCGGCACCTACTTCTTCCGCGGCCGGCGCATCGTCATCATGACCTCGCAGAGCTTCGACGGCGAGTACATCGCGCGCTTCATCCAGCGCCTCGGCTACGGGGCCGTGCGCGGCTCCAGCACGCGCGGCGGCGTCGGCGCACTCGTCGAGCTGGCGCGGCTCGTCCGCCGCGGCTGCCCGGCCGGCTTCTCCATCGACGGCCCGCGCGGCCCGCGCCACGTCGCGAAGATGGGGGCCGTGCTCCTCGCCAAGAAGACCGGCCAGCCCGTCCTCCCCTTCGGCCTCAACCCCGAGCGCTTCTGGTCCCTGAAGAGCTGGGACAGGATGCAGATCCCCAGGCCCTTCACGCGCGTCCGCGTCCGCTTCGCCCCGCCCATCCGCGTGGCGGCCGACGCCGACGAGGGGACGCTCAGCGCCAAGCGCGAGGAGTTGCAGCGGGCGCTCGAACGCGTCAGCGCGTGACGCCCCCCGGGCGTGGCGCGGCCTCGCCGACGTGTAGTAGGATTGCCCCACACCCCGCAGTCAAGGCAGTCAAGTTTGGGCTTTACCCGGCTGAGATACGGAAACCTTTCTTCCGAGGAGACTCGCTATGATTAACCAGGAGCGCATCAAGAACCTTCTGCTCGAACTCGTCCAGATCGACTCCGTCTCGCGCGAGGAGCGCGACGTGGCCGAGCGCATCAAGTCTTACTGCGAGGAGCTGGGGGCCGAGGTCTTCATCGACGACGCCGGGGGCAAGGTCGGCGGCAACAGCGGCAACGTCATCGCGCGCTTCCCCGGCACCATCCCCTCGGCCGAGCCCATCATGATGAGCGCGCACATGGACACGGTCGTCCCCGGCAAGGGCGTCAGGCCGGTCGTCGAGGGCGACATCATCCGCACCGACGGCTCGACGGTCCTGGGCGGCGACGACAAGTCCGGCTGCTCCGTCATCCTCGAAGTCGTCCGCTCGCTGCAGGAGCAGTCCATCCCGCACGCGCCCATCGACGCCGTCTTCTCCATCTGCGAGGAGGTCGGCCTGCTCGGCGCGAAGCACCTCGACATGTCGAAGGTGCGGGCCAGGTACGGCATCGTCTTCGACTCCGACGACCCCGGCTTCCTCTTCACCAAGGGCCCCTCGGCCGACCACTTCGACATCAAGATTTACGGGCTCGAATCCCACGCCGGCGTCGCGCCCGAGCAGGGCATCTCGGCCATCCGCATCGCGGCCGAGGCCATCATGAACATGAGGCTCTTCCGCATCGACGAGGAGACGACCGCCAACATCGGCGTCATCAACGGCGGCGCGGCCACGAACATCATCACCAACCTCGTCACCCTGCGCGGCGAGGCGCGCTCGCTCGACGACGCCAAGCTCGACGCGCAGACCGCGCACATCATCAAGTGCTGCGAGGACGCGGCCGCGAAGTACGAGGTCACGGTCGACGGCGTGACCACGAAGGCGCGCGTCGAGTCGCACGTCACGCGCGAGTACCACGCCATGAACGTCTCGGACGACTCGCGCGTCGTCCGCCTCGTCAAGGAGGCCGCCGCGCGCATGGGGCTCGACGTCAAGACGCTCGCCTCCGGCGGCGGCTGCGACGCCAACATCTTCAACAAGCGCGGCATCGAGTGCGCCAACCTCGGCACCGGCATGCGCGCCATCCACACCGTCAAGGAATGGCTCGACGTCAAAGACATGTACGCCTCGGCCGAGATGACCCTCGAAATCATGCGCCTCAACGGCGAGGCCGCGCTCAAATAAAGAATCCCCCGGGAGCGCGGGCATCCTGCCCGCCATGAGCGCGAAGCGCGAAGACGCGGAGACTTTAAATTCGAGATTGAGAGTTAAAGGGAGGTGGGAAGCGTGCTAAAGCACGCTTCGGCGGGCAGGATGCCCGCGCCCCCGGCGACAGGACCCTGGCTCCGAACGGAGAGACTGATGAAACTCGCTCAGCAAGCGAAATTGTTGCTCGCCGCCGCAGTCCTTCTGTCGGCCGTGCCGCTCGACGCCGGCGCACAGCGCCGCGCGCCGCGCACGCAGGAAAGGCGCGCGCGGCGGAACGCGCAGGACGACGTGGGGCGTAAGGTCGAGGCGCTCCTCGCGCGGATGACGCTCGAAGAGAAGCTGGGGCAGTTGCAGCAGTCGGGCGGCGACGTGAACGGGAAGGCCAACCCCGACCTGTTCGAGGCGGCGCGGGCGGGGCGTCTGGGCTCGACCCTGGGCGTGCGCGGCGCTCGGAACGCGAACGAGTTGCAGCGGGCGGCCGTCGAGGGGTCGCGTCTGAAGATTCCGCTCATCTTCGGGTTCGACGTCATCCACGGCTACCGGACGATCTTCCCCATCCCTTTAGGTGAGGCGGCGAGCTTCGACCCGGCGGCCGCGGAGCGTTCGGCCTACGTCGCCGCGGCCGAGGCGCGCGCGGCTGGCGTCGCGTGGACATTCGCCCCGATGGTCGACGTGGCGCGCGACGCCCGCTGGGGCCGCATCGCCGAAGGCGCGGGCGAGGACACGTACCTCGGCTCGGCGTTCGCGCGCGCGCGCGTGCGCGGCTTCCAGGGGCCGGACTACTCCGCGCGGGACCGCGTCGTCGCGTGCGCCAAGCACTTCGTCGCCTACGGGGCGGCCGAGGGCGGGCGCGACTACAACACGACCGACATGAGCGAGCAGCGGCTGCGCGAGGTCTACCTGCCGCCGTTCAAGGCGGCGGTCGACGCGGGCGTGGCGACCCTGATGAGCGCCTTCAACGACCTGAACGGCGTGCCCACCTCGGGGAACCGCTTCACGCTGACGAAGGTGCTGCGCGGCGAGTGGGGCTTCGACGGCTTCGTCGTGAGCGACTACACCTCCGTCACGGAGATGATCGCGCACGGCTACGCGGCGGACGGCGGCGAGGCGGCGCGGCTCGCCCTCACGGCGGGCGTGGACATGGAGATGGTCGGCCGGCTCTACAACCAGAACGGCGCGGAGTTGTTAAGGCGGGGCGGGCTGAAGACGGCCGAGGTCGACGAGGCCGTCCGCCGCATCCTCCGCGTCAAGTTCCGCGCGGGGCTCTTCGAGCGCCCTTACGTCGAGGAGGCGCGCGAGCCCTCCGTGCTGCTGAGCGCCGAGCACCTGCGCGCGGCGCGCGAGGTGGCGGCGCGCTCGCTCGTGCTCCTGAAGAACGAGCGCGAGACGCTCCCGCTCCGGAAGGACTTGCGCACCCTGGCGGTCGTCGGCCCGCTCGCCGACGACCCGCGCGCCATCATCGGGCCGTGGTCGGGCGACGGCCGGGCGCAGGACTCTCTGACCCTGCTCCAGGGCATCAAGGCGAAGGTCTCGCCGCGCACGCGGGTGCTCTACGAGAAGGGCGTGGCGGTCGAGGCGCGCGGCGTGATGGGCAACTACGACGCGCCGCCCCCGAACCCGAGCGCCGCGGGCGGGACGAACGTCGCCGCCGCGGGCGACATAGACCCCGCGCGGCTCGCCACGACGCCCGCGCCCGCCGACTCCATCGAGCGCGCCGTCCGCGCCGCGCGCGACGCCGACGCGGTCATAGTCGCCGTCGGCGAGACGGCCGACATGAGCGGCGAGGCCGCCTCGCGCACCTCGCTCGACCTGCCGGGCCGCCAGCTGGAGCTGCTTCAGGCCGTACACCAGACGGGCAAGCCCTACGCCGTCGTGCTGATGAACGGGCGGCCCCTGTCGATCAACTGGGTCGCGGAGAACTCGCCCGCGATTCTCGAAACGTGGTTCGCCGGGACGCGCGGCGGCGAGGCCATCGCCGACGCGCTCTTCGGCGACTACAACCCCGGCGGCAAGCTCCCCGTCACCTTCCCGCGCAACGCCGGCCAGGCCCCGCTCTACTACAACCAGACGCCGACCGGAAGGCCGCCGACGAACGAGAAGTACACGTCGAAGTATCTGGACGTGCCCGTCCCGCCGCTCTACCCGTTCGGCCACGGCCTCTCGTACACGACCTTCCGCCTGTCGAACCTGCGCGCGGGCGCGCCGCGCATCCCGGCTTCGGGGAGCGTCGACGTGAGCGTCGACGTGGAGAACACGGGCCGGCGCGAGGGCGACGAGGTCGTCCAGCTCTACGTCCGCGACGTGGCCGCCTCCCGCGTGCGCCCCGTCAAGGAGTTGAAGGGCTTCCGCCGCGTCACGCTCCAGCCCGGCGAGCGCCGCACGCTGACCTTCCGACTCACCCCGGCCGAACTCGGCTTCTACGACGAGGCCGTGCGCTTCGTCGTCGAGCCCGGGGCCTTCAAACTCATGGCCGGGCGCAGCTCCGCCGACCCGGAGATGCTCGAAGCGGCGCTCGAAGTGACGGCCAGATGAACATGGGCGAAGCAGGCGAAGGTCGCGAAGGGTTTCGCAGCGGCTACGTGGCGCTGGTGGGGCGGCCGAACGCGGGGAAGTCCACGCTCCTGAACCGGATGGTGGGCGAGAAGATCGCGGCCGTGTCGAACAAGCCGCAGACGACGCGCCACCAGATTCGCGGCGTCATCACGCGCCCCGGGGGGCAGATCGTCCTGGTGGACACGCCGGGCGTGCACCAGCCGGGCTACCTGCTCAACCGGCGGATGATGGCCTCGGTGCACGACGCGCTCGAAGGCGTCGACCTCGTCTGCCTCATCCGCGACGCGAGCGTCCCGACGGGCAACGGCGACCGCTTCGTCTTAGACCTCGTCAGGCGCTCGGGCAAGGCGGCGCTGCTGCTGCTCAACAAGACGGACAGGCTCGACGACAAGGGCCGGCTGCTCCCCCTCATCGAGTGGTACGCGCGCGAGCACGAGTGGCGCGGCGTCGTGCCGCTCTCGGCGCGCACGGGCGACCAGCTGGAAGACCTCGTCAAAGAGTTCATTAACAACCTCCCCGCGGGCGAGCCCATCTTCGAGGAGGACGAGCTGACCGACCAGCCGATGCGCGCGCTCGTCGCCGAGATGGTGCGCGAGAAGATTCTGCACGTCACCGGCGAGGAGATTCCGTACGTGACGGCGGTCGTCACCGAGCGCTACGAGGAGGTGTCGGAGGGCTTGGCGCGCGTCTACTGCGCCATCTACGTCGAGCGCTCGTCGCAGAAGAGCATCATCATCGGCAAGGGCGGCGCGCGCCTCAAGCGGATCGGCACCGAGGCGCGGCGCGACGTGGAGCGCCTGCTCGGCCACAAGGTCTACCTCGAACTCTTCGTCAAGGTCGAGGAGGGCTGGCGCGACTCGCCCCGCGCGCTGAGCGAGATGGGCGTCGAGGATAAGTGATGAAGGCGGAAGGATGAGGGATGAAGGTCAGGCGGTCAGCCGTCACTTCATCCCTCATCCTTCCGCCTTCACCCTTCACTTTTTATGAACTGGTACGCGGTAGACGTGACGGCGGAGGCTGCGGCGCGCGAGGCGGTGGAGTACGCGCTGATGGAGGCGGGCGCGTTGGGGACGGAGGAGCGCGACGCGGCGGGCGACGGTCTTGTCGGCGTCGCCGGGTACTTCGAGACCGAGCCGGGCGTCGAGGCGGTGCGCGCGGCGCTGCTCGAAGCGCTGACGATCTACGGGCTGGCCTCTTCGGACGTGCGCGGCCTTGCCTTGCGCGAAGTCGAGGGGCGCGACTGGCTCGCGGAGTGGAAGCGGAACTGGCAGCCGAGCGAGGTCGGCCGCTTCGTCGTCGCGCCGCCGTGGAGCGAGGTGGCGGAGGCCGACGGCCGCGTCGTCATCCGCGTCGAGCCGGGCATGGCCTTCGGGACGGGGACGCACGAGACGACGCGGCTGTGTCTCGCCGCGATTGAAAAACACTTCGGCGGCGCCAGCCTGCTCGACGTGGGGACGGGGACGGGCGTGCTCGCCATCGCCGCCGCGAAGCTCAACCCCGCGGCGCGCGTCGAGGCGTGCGACACAGACCCTCTGGCCGTCTCGGTCGCGGAGGAGAACGCGCGCCTGAACGGCGTCGCCGAGCGGATAGCCTTCCGCGTCGGCTCGGTCGAAGAGACGACCGCCTCGGCCGACCTCGTCTGCGCCAACCTGACGGCGGACGTGATTCTGCCGCTCCTGCCCTTGCTGCTCGGCGCCACCTGCGGCCGGCTCGTCCTCTCCGGCATCCTCGCGACGCAAGGCCCGGAAGTCTGCGCGCGGCTCGTCGAGTTGGGCGCCGCCGGCTACGAGGTCACGCGCGACGGCGAGTGGGTGGCGATAACGGTCTGATGACGCGGAGAAGATTCTATGCGCCGCCGGGGGCGTTCGCCGACGCGGGCGCGGGCGCGGTGCTGCTGTCGGACGAGGAGTCGCGGCACCTGCGCGACGTGCTGCGTCTGCGCGAGGGCGACGAGGCGTACGTCTTCGACGGCGAGGGGCGCGAGTTCGCCTGCGTCGTGGCGGAGGCGGGCGGGCGCGGGAGGGCGGCGCGGCTCGAAGTGCGCGGGCCGGTGGAGCCGCCCAGCCCGGAGTCGCCGCTCGCGCTGACTCTGGCCGTCGCGCTGTTGAAGGGCGAGAAGTTTGACCTCGTCGTGCAGAAGGCGACGGAGTTAGGCGTCTCTTCCGTCGTCCCTGTTTCGACGAAGAGGTCGGACGTGCGCCTGCGCGACGAGCGCGACGCGGCGAAGCGTGTCGAGCGCTGGCGCCGGCTCGCGCTCGAAGCCGCGAAGCAGTCGGGGCGCGCGCGTGTCCCCACGGTCGGCGAGCCGCGCGCCTTCGACGCGTTCGCGAATGAAGAGCCGCGCGCCGGCTCGCCGCGCCTGCTGTTCGCCGAGCGCGGCGGCTCGGGCCTCGACGCGCCCGCCGCCGGGTCTTCGACCCCGACAACCGTCACGGCGCTCGTCGGCCCCGAAGGCGGGTGGGACGACGAAGAGTTAGAACTCGCGCGCGCGTGCGGCTGGACGATAGTCACGCTCGGCGGGCGCACGCTACGCGCCGAGACTGCCGCCCTCACCGTCTGCGCCCTCCTCCAACACCTCTACGGCGACCTGAAGTGAAAGCAGTAGACAGTTGCCGGTAGACGGTAGCCGGTAGAAAAGACAGGCGGCGCATCCCGGTTATAAGCCGAGACGCGCCGCCCGTTTCTTACCTACTGGCTACCGTCTACTTCACTCCCTGACTTCGGCGAGGTCGCGTTCGAGGGCGAGGGCGCGGAGGGCCGAGTCGAGTTGCGCCTGGAGGCGCGAGCGCTCCTCTTCGGCCGTCTGTTTCTCCTTGGCGAGCTGTTCGAGGCGCGTCTCCTGCTGGTCGGCCTTCTGGACGTAGCGCGTGATGAGCTGGCGCGCCTCGGGCGTCTTGGCGAGCGTCTCGATGTTCTGGCGCAGGCGCGTCTGGTCGGCGCCGATCTCGGCCGTCTCGCGGTCGATGGCCGCGACGCGCGCGTGCGCCTGGGCGAGCCGCGCCTTGAGGTCGATGATGTTCTGGAGCGCCGCGCGCGTCGCGTCGTCGATGTAGCGGCGCGCGACGAAGAGCTGTATCAGGTCGGGCGTGAGGTTCGAGAGCGCGTAGGTCTCGGTGCCGCGCTCGCGCTCGGCCACGGTCAGCTCGCGCGTCTCGCCCGCCGGCAGCTCGACGCGGAAGCGGTAGAAGTTCTGCGTCTTGCCCTCGGGCGCGGGGCTGATCTTGGTGTCCAGCTCCCAGCCCTGCCGGACGGGGTGCTCGACATAGACCGTCCGCGCTCGCTCGGTCTGATTCTTCAGCGTGTAGACCTTCTTCAGGCGGTGGTGGTGCGTCGCGTAGAGCGTGCCGTTGACGATGCGCACGGCGTAGGCGGGCGAGTTCTCGTCCGCGTCGCGCACGGTGACGAGCGTGCCGAGGTCGAGCGCGAACGAGACGAGCCGCTTCTCGTCGGGCTTGAGCCGCTCCAACAGCGCCTCGCCCGCGTAGGCGTCGCCGTCGATGACCGTGAGCGCCCCGCCTTCGAGCGTGAGCCGCGAGGTGTTCTTCAGAAGCATCCCCGACATCGGGCGGCTCCGCCCCGCAGACTCGTTGTAGACCGAGACGCGCGATCCCTCCATCCGCGTCTGCAAGATAGGGATGAGCGCCGAGCGGTCGCGGCGGACGGTGACCGGCTGCTCTATTTTGTACTCGAAGAGGTCGCCGATTTCTCCGCCCTCGGCCGCCGCGACGACGCCCGACTGCCCGCCCGCGACGAGCGCGCTTAAGGACGGCCTCGCCCTCACCGCGAACTGGTCGGCGTCCCTGCCGTCGAGCATAAACCCGTAGCTGCGGCCGTTGGTCGGGAGGTTTCTGAGGGTGCTGAGGTTATTCGTGCGGCCGCCCACGTCGGCGGCGGTGACATTGACCGTCTCGCTGACGTTCGCGACTTCGAGCGTCAGCCCGACGTTGGCCGCGCCCGCCGCGCCGACCCTCACGCCGCTCACGACGTACTGCTTGAAGCCCGGCGCCGAGACGGTCACGGTGTAGTTGCCCGAGGCGAGCGGCGACGTGCGGAAGACGCCCTCGGCGTCGGTCTGCGTCGAGATCTGCTGGCCCGTCGCGTCGTTGCGCACCGTCACGGCCGCGCCCGCGATGGCCGCGCCGTTCTGGTCTTGAACCGAGCCGACGACGGTGTTGGCCGAGCCGCCGCCGGCCTCGCCCGACTCCGGCTCGTAGACCTGCGGCGTGAGGCTCAGGTCGCCGGGCACGGGGATGACGGGGCGGTAGCGGTAGAAGGGCTTCTGGATGGGCTGGATGAACGAGACGGGCGTGCCCGAGATGAGCGAGAGCTGCACGTCCGTCCAGTCCTCGTCGCTCACGTTATCGACGATGGCCCAGCCCTGAAAGAAGGGCTTGCCCTCCTCGTCGAGCACGACGCGGTAGGTCGTCTTCCAGATGGGCGCGGCGACCGTGTAGCTGACCAGCATCTCGCGCGCGCCCGCGCCGTCCGACGTGACGGTGATGGTCTTGGCGTCGCGCCGCCGCGCGCTCGCCGAGGCGGCCGCGAACTCGCCCACGTCGCGCCGCGTCCCCTCGTCGAGCAGGCGGACGCCGCGCACCTCTTCGAGGTCGAAGCTCTGCAACTCGCCGCCCTCGGAGGCGATGACGAGCGCGTGCGTCGTGACGGGGGGCTTCTGCGGGTCAGCTTGCGCGCGCCGCTCCTCGACCGTGAGGACGGAGCCGGAGACCGTGCGCCCCGACGCGGTCGTGACGGCGACGCGCGCGCCCTGCAACTGTCCGAGCACGCCGGCGAGGCCGCCCGTGTGGCCGGCGGTCGCGGGCGAGATGGAGAAGGGGATGTCGGCCATGCGCGCCGAGGGCGGGGCGCTTGAGTTGTAGCTCACCGCGCCGACGCGCCCGCGGCCGAGGTCGAGGACGACCATCGACTTGAGCACGTCGTCCACCTGCGACTGTTTGAACGAGAGGTCTACCTCGGCGTGCCCCGTCACGGTGCCGCGCCGCTCGACGTAGGCGACGCCGTTGCTGTAGAGGATGACGCGGCGGATGGGGAGCGTCTGCGCTGTCCCGGCGCGCGTCGCCGCGGGAGTCCTCTCGGACGGGGCGGCGGCGGACGCGGCCACGGCGGCGCGCGCGCGGCGCTGCGCGGGCGCCTCGGGCACGCCGAGACACAGCGCGAGCGTGAAGAGGAGAAACAGCTTGGCTTTCATCTTGGGCCTCCGGAGATCAGAGAGTCGTTCGTGCGCGCGCGTACGGCGTCCCGGTCGCGGGGCGGGTGGCGTGCGTCAAATGTTACAAGGGCGGCCGGCGGGAGGCCGGCACATTCGCGGAACGTTCGGCGTGACGATTTCTTGATGCGGGTTTTAGTCCCGAAGGTTGGACGACCCGCACGGTTCCCGCGTGTTAACAGGCGGCGCCGACTTTTCTTTTGACGGGGCGCACGCCGCGGGCGCAGAATACCCAGACGCCGCGCGCCGGGAAAAAAGAAAACGCCGGCGCGCGTGCGCGCGTATAAGTTTTGGCGGGACAACCCGAGGCAGGAGTTTCCGAAACGAATGGCTGACACGAAGGAAGAGGCGGTCGGGCGCGCGCGCAGAGACCTCGCGGGGCGGCTCGGCGTCCCCGAAGCGGAGGTCGGCGAGGAGTCGGTCGAGGAGGCCGACTTCCCCAACACCGCGCTCGGCGCGCCGCTGCGCGACGAGATGAGCGGGATGATGATTACCTCCGGCTGGCGCATACGCCTGAACGCCGGCGGCAAGTCCTACGAGTACCGCGCCGACCGCAACCAACTCCGCCTGTGCGACTTCAAAGGGGCGAACCACAAAGTTTGAGAGGAAGTGAGCAATGCACCGTAGAAACTACACCCTTCACGTGACTCTGGCGGCGGCGCTCGTCGTGCTGGCGGCCGCCGCCGGTCGCATCGAGCGCTGGGAGTGGAAGCGCGGCGCCGACGCGCCGGGCGGCGGCGGCAGCAGCGTCGTCGTCCGCACGGGCGACGCGCCCGCCGAGCCGCGCGCGGAGCAAGGGGCCGTTGAGGGTGAGGAGCGCGACGCCGAGGTGCTGGTGCGCTTTAAGCCCGGCGTCTCCGAGGAGCGCATCGAGGCCATCACCGCCGGCCTCAACGACCGCGTCGAGGACGAGATCGAGTCGGTCGCGGGTCTCACCTCCATCGATGACCTCGACGACGATGAGGCCGAGCGGGTCGCGGCCGAGTACGCCGCGCTCCCCGAGGTCGAGTACGCCGAGCCGAACTTCCGCGTCAGCATCGGGCCGCTCGACTCGCAGAGCATCCGCGACCGCTTCGTCTCGCAGCTCCCCTTGGGCAGCCCCAACGACCCGCTCTTCGCCGAGCAGTGGGGCTTAGTCAACACGGGGCAGCGCGAGGGGCGCGCCGAGGCCGACATCAGCGCGCTCGCCGCGTGGCAGAAGACGCAGGGGAGCAAGAAGGTCGTCGTCGCCGTCCTCGACAGCGGCGTCGATTACACGCACCCCGACCTCGCCGGCAACATGTGGCACCGCCCGGCCGACCTTGAGATGTACTTCGACGAGCAGCTCGGCGTCGTTGACGACTACGACGGCTTTAGCGCGCTGGCCGAGGAGCGCGACCCGATGGACGAGAACGGCCACGGGACGCACTGCTCCGGCATCGTCGGCGCCGAGGGCGACAACAACCTCGGCATCGCCGGCGTCAACTGGAAGGTCGAGATCATGCCGCTCAAGTTCATGGGGCGCGGCGGCTTCGGCTCGACGAAGGACGCCATCGAGGCGATCAACTACGTCATCGCGCGCAAGAAGGACGGCGTCAACGTCCGCGTCATCAGCGCGAGCTGGGGCTCGCAGTCGCGCTCGAAGGCGCTCGAAGACGTGATCCGCAAGGCGGGCGAAGCGGACATCCTCTTCGTCGCCGCCGCCGGCAACGACGGCGCCGACGCCGACCGCCGGCCGCACTTCCCCTCGGGCTACAAGCTGCCGAACGTCATCTCGGTGGCCGCGCTCGACCGCAAGGACTCCCTGGCCTCGTTCTCGAACTACGGCGCGAAGGGCGTCCACCTCGCCGCGCCCGGCAAGGAGATTCTCTCGACGTGGCTGGGCGGGGCGTACGAGGAGCACTCGGGCACCTCGATGGCGACGCCGTTCGTCGCGGGTGTGGCGGGCCTCGTGCTCTCGGTCGAGCCGAACCTCTCGGTCGCGGAGTTGCGCGCGCGCCTGTTCGACACCGTCGATAAGCTCGACGCGCTCAAGGGCAAGATCGTCACCGGCGGCCGCGTCAACGCCGCGCGCGCCGTCGGCGCCGTCCAGATTAAGTGAGGCGCGCGTCATTGATTTAGGGACTCGCGCCGTCCCGCCGATGCGGGGGCCGTGTACGCGAGACACGGCCCCCGCGAATTTCGTCCGCCCGCCACCCCTCGACGCAAAATGGATTCGACCGACGAGACGATCATCGAGACGAGCAAGTCGAAGCTCGTCCTGCTCATCCTCGCGTCTTGCGGCTTCGTGGCGGCGGGGGCGTGGATGCTCTCCCTCGACGCGGCGGAGATTCGCGCCGGCCGCTCGTTCACGTTCTTCTACAACGACCCGACGTTCGTGCGCGTCCTCGGGGTCGCCTCGATTCTGTTCTTCGGCGTCTGCGGCGTCTACGGCTTCAAAAAGCTGTTCGACAAACAACCCGGCCTGGTGCTCAACAGCTCCGGCATCGTTGACAACGCGAGCGGCGTGGCGGCCGGGTTCATCCCGTGGTCGGAAGTCGTCGGCTTCGGCGTCTACGAAATACAGAAGCAGAAGATGCTCGTCATCGGCGTCAGCGACCCGCAAAAATACATCGACCGGGGCGGCGCGCTGAAGAGGTTGGCCAACAAGGCCAACCACAAGATGAGCGGCAGCCCCGTCACCATCTCGTCGGTCGCGCTGAAGATAGACTTCCCGGAACTGGTCGCACTTTTTGACCGCTACCAGCAGAAATACGGCGCCGCGCACGGCGGCGCCCCGGCCGCGCAGGTTGAGTCAGAGCGTTAGGACAAGCAGAACCGCGAACGGCTGCGGGCGGGTTTTACTCGACGGGTACGCCCGACGTAACACCCGCCCGCAGCCGTTCGCGGTTCCGTTTCCGTTTCGGTATGATGGCTCGCACCGCAGTTCCAAAAAAACTCAATAAGGCAGGGAGACCGAACGATGAGCGCGTCAACGCCGACCAGAGACAGAAGCGCCGAACTCGACCAGCTTTGCGTCAACACCATCCGCGCACTCTCACTCGACGCGGTGCAGCGCGCGGAGTCCGGCCACCCCGGCCTCCCCTTGGGCGCCGCGCCGATGGCCTACGTCGTCTGGACGCGCTTCATGCGCCACAACCCGCGCAACCCGCGCTGGCACGGGCGCGACCGCTTCCTGCTCTCGGCCGGGCACGGCTCGATGCTGCTCTACTCGCTCTTGCACCTGACCGGCTACGACCTGCCGCTCGAAGAGTTGAAGAACTTCCGCCAGTGGGACTCGAAGACGCCGGGGCACCCCGAGAACATTCTGACGCCGGGCGTCGAGATCACGACCGGCCCGCTCGGTCAGGGCTTCGCCAACGGCGTCGGGATGGCGATGGGCGCCGCGCACCTCGCCGCGCGGTTCAACCGCGACGGCTTCAACGTCGTCGATAACTACGTCTACGCCATCGTCTCGGACGGCGACCTGATGGAGGGCGTCGCGAGCGAGGCGGCCTCGATGGCCGGACACCTCAAACTCGGGAAGCTCATCTACCTCTACGACGACAACCGCGTCACCATCGAGGGCTTCACCTCGCTCGCCTTCTCGGAGGACGTGCCCAAGCGGTTCGAGTCTTACGGCTGGCACACTTCGACCGTGGAGGACGGCAACGACCTCGACGCGCTTGAGAAGGCGATTCGTGAAGCGCAGGGGGTGACCGACCGGCCTTCGCTCATCTCGGTCAAGACCGTCATCGGCTTCGGCATGCCGACCGCCGGCACGCGCAAGGCGCACTCCGACGCGCCCGGCGCCGAGGCCGTCAAGGAGACCAAGCGCGCGCTGGGCTGGCCCGAGGACGAGGACTTCTTCGTCCCCGAGGAGGCGCTCGCCGAGTTCCGCCGCTGCGTGGAGCGCGGCGAGAGGCAGGAGCGCGAGTGGAACGCGCTCGTCGAGAAGTACACCTCGCAGTTCCCCGAAGAGGGCGAGTCGTGGCGCGTGACGATGGGGGGCGAGCTGCCCGCCGGCTGGGAGTCGCACCTGCCCGCGTTCGCGGACGCGAAGCCGATGGCGACCCGGCAGGCGAGCGGCGAAGTCATCAACGCGCTCGCGCCGCACCTGCCGACGCTCGTCGGCGGCTCGGCCGACCTCGGCCCCTCGACCAACACCGACATCAAGGGCGGCGGCAGCTTCCAGCACGGCTCCTACGAAGGGCGCACCATCCACTTCGGCGTGCGCGAGCACGGGATGGGCGCGGCGCTGACGGGCATGAGTTTGAACGGCGGACTGATCCCTTACGGCGCGACCTTCATGTGCTTCTCCGACTACATGAAGCCCGCCATCCGCCTCGCCGCGCTCTCGCACGTGCAGGTCGTCTACGTCTTCACGCACGACTCGGTGGGCTTGGGCGAGGACGGCCCGACGCACCAGCCGATTGAACAACTGGCGGGGCTGCGCGCCATCCCGAACCTTTACGTCATCCGCCCGGCCGACGTGCACGAGGTGCGCGAGGCTTGGAGGCTCGCCATCCTCCGACGCCACGCGCCGACCGCGCTCGTCCTCACGCGCCAGAAGGTCGCGCTCATCGACCGCGCGGGCGCCTACGCCCCGGCCGAGGGCGCGCGGCGCGGCGCCTACACGCTCGCCGACGCGACCGGCGGGGAAGGGAAGGCGACCGAGCCGAAACTCATCCTGCTCGCCACCGGCTCGGAGGTCGGGCTGTGTCTGGAAGCGCGCGAGCAGTTGCAGAAGGAAGGTGTGCCGACGCGCGTCGTCTCGATGCCGTGCTGGGAACTGTTCGAGGAGCAGGAGCGCGACTACCGCGAGAGCATCATCCCGCCCACGGTTCGCGCGCGTCTCGCGGTCGAGGCCGGCGCCAGCCTCGGCTGGCACCGCTGGGTCGGAGACGCGGGCGACACGCTCTGCCTCGACCGCTTCGGCGCCTCCGCGCCCGGCGCGACCGCGCTCAAGGAACTCGGCTTCAACGTCGAGAACGTCGTCGCGCGCGCCCGCGCGCTGCTCGCGTGATTGAGAGGGCTTGATGGAGTGAGCGGCAGGAAGCTCGTCAGGATTTTCGCCGTGCTGTCGGCGCTGGCCGCGCTGACACTGGCGACCGCGTGCGACGGCATCATCGTCGTGCGCGGCCGCGTCTACGAACAGCGTCAGCCCGGCGCGCAGTCGCGCGTCTTCGTAGACCGCGCCCCCGACGACGACCTCTCCGGCCTCACCCCTCTGGCCGGCGCGAAGGTCACCCTCTATCACACGGAAGACTACGAGAAGGGGAAGACCGACCCCTCGACCATCCGGAAGCACGAGGTCGTGAGCCAGACCACGGGCGAGTTCGACGCCTCGGACGTGACCGCGCCCTACAAGTTCAAAGCCGCGCTCGTCGTCGAGAAGCCCGGCTACAAACCCGTCACGCAAATCTTCCAGCACGGCGAAGACCCCCACACGGTCGTCGTGATCCTCGCCCCCGACACGAACCCTTAAAGTCGCGTTTCAACAGACGACGCGCAGCGCCGACGCCATGACGCGAAACTCGGCGGGCGTGCGGCCGCGCGGGTCGCCGTCGGCTTCGACGCCGAGCGAGTCGGCGGCGTCAACCGTCTCGACGCGGACGCGCGCGGCGCGCGTGAGTTTAACTTTGGGGTTCGAGAGGTGGCCGCCGCGGTGGACGCGCGCGAGTTCGCGCAGCAGCGCGGGGCGCGAGATGTCGCAGACGACGAGCACGTCGAGCAGTCCGTCGTCGAGGCTTGCCTCGGGCGAGAAGTTCATGCCGCCGCCGGCGTAGGCGCCGTTGACGACCGCGAGCAGGTTCGTCCCGCACTCCTCCCACGCGCGCCCGTCCACCGAGACGCGCACGCGCCGGTTGCGCCACGCCGCGAGACGCGGCAGCGCGGCCAGCGCGAAACGCGCCTCGCCCGGCAGGCGCCGCGCCGACGGCCCTTGCGCCGCCACAAGCCCCGCCACCTCGGCTCCGATGCCGAGCGTCGCCGCGTTCAGACAGACGAAGCGCCGCCCCCCGCCGTCAACGTCCCCCAGCAGAACGTCCACGCGCCGCGCGGTCCGACGGGCGTGGGCGGCGCTTTCATCATCTTGGTCTTCGAGTTTGTCGGGGTCAGCTTCGCGGCGGCCGTGTGCGACGAGTCTGTCGAGCCACGCTTCGAGCGGTTCCCGCCGGCCGCCGGTCAGCCCGCGCGCGAAGTCGTCGCCCGTCCCGGCGGGCAGCACGGCGAGCGCCGCCGAAGGATTGACGGCGCGCGGGACGCCGCCCTCTTCCGCCGCGTCGAGCGGCTCGAAGTAGCCGCCCGCCGCCGCGCTCAGAGTCCCGTCGCCGCCCACGACCGCGACTGTCCCGAAGCCCTCGCGGAGCGCGGCGCGCGTCCGCTCCTCGGTCTCGCCGGGGCGCGTGGATTCGTGCGCCTCGAAGGTTAGCCCCGCGCCCCGAAGCGCCTCGCGCACGCGCGGCCACGCCAGACGCGCGCGCGCGGCCGTGTGGTTGACGACGACGAACAGCCCGGCTCCACCCATCGTTGCGGCAACTTTAACACGCGCGCGGGCGCCCGCCGTTTGGTGCTAAGCTCTCCGCCGGGAAGGGAGAACGATGAGCGAAGAGAAGATGCTGGCGGTGAAGATCGTCTCGCACGAGGGCGCGGGGCGACTCGAAGTGTGCGAGGTCGCAAGACCCGTCGCGCGCGCCGACCGCGTGCGCGTGCGCGTGAGGGCGGCGGGGCTGAACCGCGCCGACCTTTTGCAGAAGCGCGGACGCTACCCCGCGCCGCCGGGCGCGCCCGCCGACATCCCCGGCCTTGAGTTCGCCGGCGAGGTCGAACAAGTAGGCGAAGAGGCGCGCGCGTGGCGCGTCGGTCAACGCGTGTTCGGCATCACGGCCGGCGGCGCGCAGGCCGAGTACGTCGTCGTGCCCGAGAGCCACCTCGCGGAGATTCCCGACGGCCTCTCGTTCGAGGAGGCCGCGGCCGTCCCCGAGGTCTTCATCACGGCGCACGACGCGCTGTTCACGCAAGGCCGCCTGCGCACGGGCGAACGCGTGTTGATTCACGCGGTCGGCTCGGGCGTGGGCACGGCGGCGGCGCAGTTGGCGCGCGCGGCCGGCGCGGGCGCGGTCTACGGCACGGCACGCACGGCGGGGAAGATCGAGCGCGCGCGAGAGTTCGGGATGGACGACGGCGTGGTCGTGGGCGACGACCCGCGCGCGTTCGCCGAGGCCGTGCGGGGTTGGACGAAGGGCGCGGGCGTGGGCGTCGTGCTCGATCTGGTCGGCGCCTCTTACCTCGACGCGAACCTTGAGGCGCTGGCCCCGCGCGGACGCCTGCTGCTCGTCGGCACGCTCGGCGGGGCGAGCGCGACGCTCGACTTCCGGCGCGTGATGGGGAAGCGCCTGCGCGTCACGGGGACGGTGCTGCGCGCTCGCTCGACCGAGGAGAAGGCTGCGGCCGTCCGCCGCTTCGCCGCCGAGGTCGTCCCGCTCTTCACGCGCGGGCTCGTCCGCCCCGTCATCGACCGCGCCTTCGACCTGAAGGAAGTTGATGCCGCCTACGCGCGCCTCGAATCCAACGAGACGTTCGGCAAAGTCGTCCTCAACTTGTCTACTGCCGATCTATCTGGGAAAATGGCTTTTTCATAAACGCGGCGCGAAATGTACGCCACCGCCCGGCGCAGTTTTACAGAGGAGATAACGCATTGAAAGCGGAATTGGAGCAGTTAGTCGCCCTGCAAAATGTTGACATGGGCATCCGCAGGCTACAGTCCGAACTGGAGTCAATCCCCAGAAGGCGCGCCGAGATCGAAAACGAGTTCGATCAGCGCGCCTTTGAATTTAAGGCGCTCCAACAGACGGGCGAGACCGCGCGCGAGACCCGCGCCGCGCTCGACCGCGAGCTGGCCGAGCAGCGCACGCGCATGGAGAAGGCCGAGCGCGACCTGATGGCCTCGAACAACGCCAAGGTCTACGAGGCCGCCATCCGCGAGCGCGACGCCGCCAAGAAGCACATCTCGGAGTTGGAGACCAAAGTCCTCGAACAGATGGAGGCCGCCGAGACGGCCGAGAAGACCTTGGCCGAGCGCGAGCCGGAGTTCGCGCGGCTGCGCGCCGAGCACGAGGAGCGCCTGCGCGCCTTCGAGGAGCAGACGCGCGCGTGGTCGGAAGAGGTCGAGGCGCGCCGGCGCGAGCGCGAGCAGATGTTCGCCTCGCTCCCGCCGGGCATCAAGGCAACCTACCAGCGCATCGTCGCGCGCATCCGCGACGGCGTGGCGCTGGCCGAGGCGCGCAACGGGTCGTGCTCGGCCTGCTTCATGGCGCTCAGGCCCCAACTGATGTCCCAGATTCGGCGCGGCGACGAGATCATCATCTGCGACAACTGCAACCGCATCCTCTACTACCCGCCCGTCGTGCAGCAGCAGCACGGCGCGCCGGCCTCGGCCGGCTGAAGCGGGACGCCACCCCGACGACAATTCGACGACGAAGCGAGGACGCGCCCGGCGCGTCCTTTCCCTTTTAGCGCGCCGCGGCCCGGCGTTTGTAGGGGGAAGCGTAAGACCCGCCCACTCGCCTCGCGATTTCAGACGAAGACGGGGGCGTGTCGGAGGGCGGTCGGCCTTAAGCGGGAAAGACTTAAGCCGCGAAGAGGGTTAGCGAGCAAGGGGGCCGTGAACGAAAATGGCGAGCGTCGAGTCTGCAATCCAACAGAACATCCCGGCCGAGCTCTTGGCCGGAAGCGTTACACGCGACCGCCGCGCGAAGTGGTGGCGCAGGCTCGGCTCGAAGTCGCGCGGCTTCCGCTACGAGACGGCCGACGGCGGGCGCGTCAAAGACGAGGCCGCGTTGGAGCGCATCAAGGCGCTGGCCATCCCGCCCGCCTGGCGCGAGGTCAGAATCTCGCCCTCGCCGCGCGGCCCCTTGCAGGCCATCGGCGTTGACGGCGCCGGCCGCGTCCAGCGCATCTACCACCCCTCTTTCGTCGCGCGCCGCGCGCGGCGCAAGTACGAGAAGATCGAGCGCTTCGGCCGGGCGCTGCCCGCCCTGCGCCGCCGCACGAACGAGGACATCGCGCGCGAGGGGCTGGGCAAGGAGCGCGTGCTCGCGGTCGTCGTCCGCCTCATCAACGACCTCTACTTCCGCGTCGGCTCCGAGGAGAGCGTCAAGAGGTATCGTACCTACGGCGTGACGACGCTGCGGAACCGCCACCTTGAGATCATGCCGGGCGGCCGTCTCGTCTTCGCGTTCACCGGCAAGCACCACATCAAGCACCGACGCATCCTCGTAGACGAGGAGCTGGCCGCGCTCGTCCGCGACGTGAAATCGCTCGGCGGGTCGAAACTCTTCCAGTACGTCGGCGACGACGGCCGCGCGCGCCCCGTCACCCCGCGCGACGTGAACGACTACATCAAGGCCGCGGCCGGCGCCGAGTTCTCCGCGAAAGACTTTCGCACGTGGGGCGGGACGCTGCTGGCGGCCGTCGAGCTGGCCGAGTTGGGATGCTGCGATGACGGGCGCGGGGCCAAGAAGAATCTGGTCGCGGCCGTCAAGCGCGTGGCCGAGCGTCTGGGCAACACGCCGACCGTCTGCCGCTCCTGCTACATTCACCCGACCGTGCTCGAAGCCTACGAGCGCGGACGCACCATCGAAGAGTTTCGCGCCCGCCGCGCGCGCCGACGCATACCCGGCCGGCAGCCCGAGTACACCGTCGAAGAGCGGGCGCTCCTCAAACTCCTTAGCGCGTCGTAGAATAACGGCGCCTACCGCCTCTCAGTAGTGTTCGCTCGTCTTCTTGCCCGCCGAGCCGCCGCCGTCGCGGCCTCTCTTCCCCTTACCCCGGCGCCCGCGCTTCAACTCGTCCACGCCCTTGAGCGAGGCGAGCGGCCAGAGGCTGTGTTCGATCTCGGCCAGCCCCGCGCCGACGACCGCCGCGACGACCTCTTCGGACGGCTTGTAGCACGGCGCGGCCTCGTCGAGCGGCACGCGTCCGTCGGCGTTGACGACGACGCCGGCCTCGCGGTACTCGTCGTCCATCTGCCTCTGCGAGAGCGTGCGGTTGGCCTCGCCGCGCGAGATGCGGCGCCCCGCCCCGTGGTTGACCGAGAAGCCGCTGCGCTCCGCGCCGGCGAGCGGCCGGAGGATGTAGCTCCAGTCCTTGTTGCTGCCGGGGATGAGCACGGGGTGACCCTTCTCCTCCCACGCGGTGCCCTTCAGGAACGGGTGGCCGGCCGGGAAGGCGCGCGTCGCGCCCTTGCGGTGCACCCACACGTCGCCGAACTCGGGGTGCCACTCCTTCTGCACGAGGTTGTGGCTGATCTCGTAGACCAACTCCAGCTCCTCGCCGAAGACCTCGCGGAACGCCTCCGACACCTGCTCGAAGATGACGAGCCGGTTCAGTATCGCGTAGTTGCCGCCCGCCGCCACCGCGTTCAAGTAGTCGCGGTAGTGCTTTGAGTCCGGGGTGAAGTAGCCGAGGTCGATGTCTTTGAGTAACTCCGGGTGCTCCTCCCGCGCCATCTCGAAGTAGTTGGTCGCCAGCCCGTGCCCGAACCCGCGCGAGCCGGTGTGCACCTGCACGAACAGCGTCCCCGTCTGGCTGCTGCGCTGCAACTCGATAAAATGATTTCCCCCGCCGAGGCTCCCCAACTGGTCGCGCCCGCGCTCGGGCCGCCCCTTGCCGCCGTAGGGAATCCGCCAGTCGTCGTCAACGGGGATGCGGTGGCGCTCGGCGTGGCTGCGGTCGAACGTCGCGCCGTACTTCTCGACGTAATACTCCGCGCCGCCGCGCACGAGGTTCTGGAATTCTTCGTCGGAGAGCCGCCCGAGCTTCACGCTCTTCCCCCCGAACCCCATGTTCACACGCCCCATCACCGCCCGGTTAAACTCCAGCCTCCGCTCCGGCGTCGCCGCCTCCGCCTCCACACCCGACCGCGCCGACATCATCCCGCAGTTGTGCACGAACACCCCCGCGTCCAACGCGAAGTTCCCGAACCCCGGCACGGTCAGACAGTAAACGTCCGCCCGCTCATTCAGAGGCTCGACCGAGACGACCTTGTGGTTGTAGCCGTGGCGCCAGCGGCGGTGGTTGTGAATCCCGAAGCCGCCGGTCAAAACTTCGCCGCACGTTTCGCAGACGTGTTGGCGGTGTGCGACCTCTGACGATTTACGTCGCCCCTCCGCGCTTGTGTTGTACGCGACAAGGTAACTCTTCCCGCGCTCGCCGTTGCCGGCGACGGCCGCGCGGAAGTGCTCCGGCCTTTCGGCCATGTAGGCGAGAATGTTTCTCGTCCCGCGCCGTGCGAAGTAATCGTGACCCTCGACCGTCTGCGCTTTCGCGGCGAGCGCACGCGCCCGCCGCCCTTCAAATTCCGCCGACCGGAAGTGTGTGAACTTCTCCGCGTGCGAGCGGTGATAGCGCATGTGGTCGCGGTCGCCCATGAACTGTAAATTCTCCGGCCGGTTGTCGGCCGGGTTGAAGTTCAGGTGGTGGATGACCGTCTTCTGCCCCTCGAAGCGGGGGACCGCGCCGAGCAGCCCGCAACGCGCCATCAGCCAGTGGACGCGCTGACTCGTCCCCGTGGCGGGGTGCTGTACGAACCTGTAGCCGTCCCTGTCCGCGTGCAGGTGAAACGGCATCAGGGATGTCTCGGGCTGAAGCGCACACGCCTGCCGGTAGCTGCCGTCGCGGAGCATGAATTCGTGGTCGGGGGTGCAGGTGATTTCGCGGCCGTTGTCGAGCGTGACTTTGACGAGCGGCGCGTCCGCGCGCGTCTTCTTCGCGGTCGCCTTCGCGACGACGACCTTGTGCTCGGCGGAGAGCGCGTAGACGAGAAGCCCGCCGCCCGACTCGGCGAGTTCGCCGATGGGGCGTGAGCTTCCGTCCGCGAGCGGGACGAGCGTGTCGGCGGTGAAGCAGCCGATGTCGTAGCCGACGGGGCCCATGGCGACGGCGCCCGAGGCGGCGTCGGTGATGAGGACGCAGCCGACCGGGACGCCGTAGCCGTAGTGCGCGTCGGGCGTAATCACCACCATGCGGACGCCGGGGAAGCGCGTGGCGTTGACGATCTGGCGGTAGAGAATCTCCTCGGCCGCCTCCAACAGTTGAGGCGTGAAGAAGAGGCGGACGCGCACCTCGTTCGTGTCTTCCGTCTGAAGTTCGTAGAAGCCCTCGCCGTTCCACCGCGCGAGGTGCTTCCAGTTGTGCGCGTTCGCGAGTTTTTCCGCGGGCCTCAGTGCTTTTGCGTCATTGCTTTCCGTGCTCATGTAACTCCTGAATCGTTCTTTTGGACGCAGTTTGCGGCCGCTCACGGGTCGCAATCTTCATACAATTAACCCCGCTTCTTGTCCGGCCTCGGCGTGAACTTCTGATTCTCGGGCAGCTTCTTCGGCGGGATGGATGTGCCCTGCTCATTCCGTTTAGGGTTGCGCTCCGCAATCTCCTTCTGCACGGATTCCTTCAATCGTTTTTTAGCCTTCTTATTCATATCAGGATTATACCTTGCGCGCCCTTGTGCGCGAGACGGCCGGCGGGCCGGCGATTAGTTCGGCGCCCGCCGGGGGTTCTTCTCCCACTCCTGCCAAGCCTCCGTCCGGCCGTTCAGCCAGTCGTGATAGTGGTAGAGGATGATAGTGGTAGAGGATGACGGACGACATCTCTTCGGGGTCTTTGACGCCGCGGTCGGTGAAATACTTTTGCAGGCGCGAGCCGCCCCACAGCCCCCAGTTGTTCCTCATCCACATCCCTAGCCCGAAGTGATACAGGATCATCGCTTCGCGCCCCGGTTGCGCCCGCATCTCTTTCTTATCGACCTCCGTGAGCTTTTTGTCCAACTCGACGAAACACTCGCCGAGGTTCTTCGGGACGTAGACGCCGTCGATGCTCTCGGCCGTGAGCCGCCGCTCGTACTCCAGCCGCTCCCGCTTCACCTCCTCCAGCCTCTCGGCGCGCGCGACGCGCGGGTCGGCCTTCCTGAGGAAGACGTATTTTTCGCCGACGTGCCACTTCTCGAACGCGGCCGGGATGTCGGAGGCGTCGAACCTGTGTGACTCGAAGAACTCGACGACCTTCTCCTTCTGAAGCCCCGACGCGGCCTCCAACGCCTCGATCTCCATCCGGCCGTCGCGCCCGAGGTCGAGGCTCAGCTTGAGGCTGTACCACCTGTAACGGTGCGCCAACGTCTCCGCGTCATCGACGAGTCTCATCCCGAGGTGCGCGGCCAGCGCCGCCTCCGAGTCGGCGCCGCTTTTGAGCAGCGGCAGGTCGATGAAGGTCGGCGCGTCGTACGTCTCAAGCTCCGTCCGGTTGAAACGCGCCTTGCCTTTGATGCGCTCGTACACGTCGTCGAAGGCTTCGGAGCCGACGAGCCGGCCGTCCTTCAGGTCGAACGTGTGCGTGCGCCGCTTCGAATCGGTGAGGTAGACGAAGCCGCCCGAGCTGAAGACGGCGAAGTCGCTCAGGAACTTCTCCCGCTCGCTCACGCCGTCCTTGAACGCCTTCTGATAACGCGGCGTCCCCCAGTTGCTCCTGCCGCGGTCTACGACCTGCTCGTCGTTGTTGTAGACGAGCGTGCAGCGCTCACGCTTCTTGTCGCAGCCGTTGACCTCCGCCTCGGTGTAGCCCCCGACGACTCGGCCGCGCCTGTAGACGTTGACGCTCTTCAGCCCGTCCTTCCCCTCGTCGGCGCCCCACGGGATGACGTAGAAGATGACCTCGCCGTCGTCGCCGAGGACGAGGTTATTGTCCCCCTTCTCGACCGAGTCGAAGCCGCGCTCGAAGACGTAGAGCGGCTCGGGCTTCCCCGTCTCGTAGACGAAAGTGCGGCCCCGCGTGGTCGGGAACTCGCCGTCGAAGGGCACCGTGCGGAGGTAGAACCTGCCGTTCTCCGAGTAGGTCTTGACGACGTGGACGGAGAAGCCGGTGGCCTGCCCCGCAGCCGGGGCCGCGCAGGCGAGTGTGACGCAGAGTGTCAGGAGCGCCGCTCTCATGCTCGAACTTTAGCGCCGCGCGTTTCCGCCGCGCAAACCCTTTCCGCGGGCGTTCAGACACGCGTGTCGAGCGCGGCGGCGACACGGGCGGCGAGCGCGTCCGCGCTCATTCCGGGCGCGACGCGGACGCGCAAGTCCGCGAGGCGGTAGGCCGCGAGCCGCTCTTCGTAGAGCCTCTGCGCGCGCTCGGGGTCGCGCGCGAAGGGGCGTTCGGAGGTCGCGCCTTCTTGCTCGATGCGCCGCCGGCAGAGGTCGTAGGGCGCGTCGAGCCAGACCGAGACGCAGCCGTGCTCTCCGACGAGCGCGCGGTTGCGCTCAAGCGTCCACGCGCCGCCGCCCGTGGCGACGACGCGCGCCGCGCCCTCTTCCAAAACGCGCCGCAGCGCCCGCGTCTCGGCCGCGCGAAAGTACTCTTCGCCCTCGCCGTCGATCAGCTCGCGCGGCCCGCGCCCCTCGTCTTCCGCGACCGCGTCGTCGAGGTCTACGAACGGGACGCCGAGCAGGCGCGCCAGCGCGCGGCCGACGGTCGTCTTGCCCGCGCCCATGTAGCCCGTGATGACGACGCGGCCGGCGCGACTGTCAGGGCTCATCTCTCCGTCACCGAGTCGAGCAGTTGGAAGAACTCTGGGAAGGAGACCGCGACGCACTCCTCGGCGCCCTCGATCTCCGACTCGCCCTCGGCCGAGAGCGCGGCGACGGCGAACGCCATCGCAATGCGGTGGTCGCCGTAAGACTTGAGGCGCGCGCCGCGCAGCCGGGCCGGGCCTTCGACGCGCAGCCCGTCCTCGAACTCCTCGACCCGCGCGCCCATCGCGCGCAGGTTCTCGACCGTCGCCGCGATGCGGTCGGACTCCTTGACGCGCAGCTCGCGCGCGTCGCGAATCTCAAGGCCGCCATCGACGCGCGTGCCGACCACGGCCAGCGCCGGCAACTCGTCGATGAGCTGCGGCACGGACGCGCCGCGGATGACGTTCGCGCCGGGCGAGGCGGGCGCGAGCGAGCCGACGCCGCTCACGCGTATGTCGCCGGTCGGCTCGTTCGACCGCTCGGAGGCGTCGGAGACTTCCAGCGTGAGGCCGAGCGAGCGGAAGGCGTCGAGGACGGCCGCGCGCGTCGGGTTCAGGCCGACCGACTCCAACTCAAGCTCCGAGCCGGGCAGCAGCGCGGCGGCCGCCAGCGGGAAGGCCGCCGAGGAGATGTCGCCCGGCACCGTCAGGTCGCGCGCCGTCAGACGCGACCCGCCTTCGAGCGAGACGACGACCCGCGCGGCTTCGCCCGGCAGCTCGCGCGTCTCCACCTCGACGCCGAACCAGCGGAGCATCCGCTCGGTGTGGTCGCGCGTCTGCTCGCGCGGCTCGACGACCTCGGTGCGCCCCTCGGCGCCCAAGCCCGCGAGCAGCACGCACGACTTGACCTGCGCGCTCGCGACCGGCATCTCGTAGCGGACGGGGTGAAGCGGGCGCCGCCCCTCGACGCGCAGCGGCGCGTGGCCGTCCGCCGACTCGACGCGCGCGCCCATCCTTTCGAGCGGCTCGATGACGCGCCGCATCGGCCGCCCCGCCAGCGACTCGTCGCCCGTCAGCACCGAGGCGAACGGCTGCGCCGCGAGAAGCCCCGCGAGCAGGCGCATCGTCGTGCCCGAGTTGCCGCAGTCGAGCGGCCCCGCCGGCTCGCGGAAGCGCGGCGCGCCGCCGGCCCGCCCCGCGCCCTCGATAAAGACGACGCTGCCCTCCCTCTCCACTCTCACGCCCAGCCCGCGCAAAGCTCCGAGCGTCGAGGCGCAGTCGGCGCTCGAAGAGAAGTTCTCGACGCGCGTCCGCCCCTCGGCCAGCGAGGCCAGCATCGCCGCGCGGTGCGACACCGACTTGTCGCCCGGCACGCGCAGCCGCCCGCGCACCCTCCTTGCAGGTTTGATAACCATGCGGGGGATGTTACCAAAGCAGTAGACGGTAGTCAGTAGACGGTAGCCGGTCGGCTTCGCTCACCGCGCGTTGACGACGGCTTTCCGGCCGCCCGGCTGAAAGGGTTTTCTACCGACTACTGACTACCGTCTACCGTCTGCTGCCTTTCTTGACACGCGTGCGGCGGGCGTGTTAAACCGTGCAGGCTTCCCGTCGAGCTTTTCAGCGTGTGATTTTGGCCGCGCCGCCGGGCCGGGGCGGCCGTGGTGTCCGGCACGTGCGCGCGCCCGACCTTTTTGAAACAGTGACCGAAGAGACCGTCGAACTCAAGCTGCCGAGCCGCATCGAGTCGATCGGCGAGGCCGCGGCGGCCGTCGCAGACGCCGCGCGCCGGCTGGGGTTTGCCGAGGACGCGCTGTTCGGCATCGACCTGGCCGTCCGCGAGGCCGTCACCAACGCCGTGCTCCACGGCAACCGGCAGGACGAGTCGATCCCCGTCGAGGTGGGCGTCAACGGCACCGACGACGGACTGACGATCACCGTCCGCGACCGCGGCCAAGGGTTCGACGAGTCGCACCTGCCCGACCCGACCGCCGAGGAGAACATCCTCAAAGCCTCGGGGCGTGGTATCCTCTTCATGCGCACCTTCATGGACGAGGTCGGCTGGGAGCACCCGCCCGGCGGCGGCACTCTGGTGAGAATGATTAAGAAGAAGTAGACGGTAGACAGTAGTCAGTAGTCAGTAGGCGCTGCTGCGCCGCGGCCATTGACGTTTTACTCTGACTGCCGCAGATGGCGTTCTTCTACTGTCTACCGACTACTGTCTACTGACTACTTGATTCCAAGGAGATTTCCCGCAATGGCTGAACTGAACATCCGCGAGCGTCAGGCAGGGGACGTGACGATCCTCGACCTCGAAGGTAAGATCACTATCGGCGAGGGCAACGTCGCTCTGCGCACCGCCGTCCGCAAGCTCGTCAGCGAGGGGAAGAAGAAAGTCCTCCTCAACCTGTCGGGCGTCAGCTACATGGATTCGAGCGGCATCGGCGAGCTGGTCTCAAGCCACACGACCATCAGCCGCGAGCAGGGGCAGCTCAAGATGCTCGGCCTCGGCGAGAAGATCAAGGAGCTGCTCGTCATCACCAAGCTCCTCACGGTCTTCGACACCTACCAGACCGAGCCCGAGGCGCTCAACAGCTTCAAGTAGGCGTAAACCGTGAACCGTAAACCGTGACGGGAGAAGGCCGGCTCCTTCCCGTCGCGGTTTACGGTTCACCGTTCACGGCCATCAATGGTTCGCGCCGCCCTACGCCGCCTGCTCACGCTCGACGACCCGCCGGAGCGGACGGCGCTCGCCTTCTCGGCCGGCGTCTTTATCGCCTTCTCGCCCTTCCTCGGTCTGCACACCATCATGGCGACGGTGCTCGCCTTCGCGCTCCGCTTCAACAAGGTCGCCATCTACACCGGCACCTTCATCAACAACCCCTTTCTGACGCTCGTCCCGATCATTTTGGCCTCCTACGCCGTCGGCGCGTTTTTGACCGGCCGCCCCGTCGCGCTCCCCCCCGGCGGACTCGAACTGCTGCGCCACCCGCACCTCTTCGCGGCCGACTACTGGAACGCGCTCCTGGCGCAATTCTGGGCCGTGCTGCTGCCCTTCACGCTCGGCGGGACGGTGCTTTCCGTAGTTTGTTCGCTGGCCGCCTACCCTGTTACCCTGAAACTTCTGCGCGCCAACCAACGCAGGAAATCCGGAGTCTAAGGTTCATGATGAAGAAGTTTTTGACCCTTGCCCTACTCCTGTGCGCGTCGCCGGCCGCCGCCCGGCAGGGGCTTGCCGCCCAGTCACAGCCAAAGCAGACCCCGGCCCAGCAGCCGCCGCCGCCGCGCCCGCTGCCCCCGCCCGCCAGCCTGGGTTTGGGAGACTTCGGCATCGAGGTCTCGCCCGACCCGCGGCTCATCGCGGTGATGGCCGCGCTCGACGCCGCCGGCTGGGACCCGACGCCCGCGGGCGAGCGCCCCTCGGTCTTCCGCGAGCTGGTGCGGAAGGACTCGGCCGGGATAGACGCCTCCCTGCGCCAGCGCATGCGGGACTTCTACGCGCGCAACGCGTTGAAGGACGTGCCCGACGACCCCAAGACGACCGGCGTGAACGAGGCCGTCCGCTACACGCCGGCCGAGCAGGCGTCGCGCTACGTCTCGCTCGCCTACACGCTCGGGCCGCCGCCCGGCTTCGACGCGCCGGCGCGCTCGGACGAGCTGCCCGGCGGCGTGCTCGACGTGCTCGACTTCACGCCGCTCCTCAGGGAGTTCTACCGCGTGTCGGGGCTCGACTCTCGACTCGCCGACTACGTCTCGATGCACCGCGCGGCGGGCGACAAGCTGCGCGCGCCGACGCTGGAGATGGCGCGCGGCGTCCTCGCCTACCTCAACACGCGCCCCGAGACGGTCATCAACGAGCGCGTCGTCGTCTCAGACCCGGCGGCGAAGCAGGGGAAGAAGAAGGAGGCGGCGAAGATTTCGGTCGTGCGCGAGCGCGAGCGTCACTTCCGCGTCGTGCCCGACCTTCTGGCCGCGCCCGGCGCCATCAACTTCCGCGCCGTCGGCGACGACTACTACGCCATCGTCCCCGCCGACACCGACCCGCGCCTCTCCGAGATGCGCCGCGCCTACGTGCAGTTCATCGTTGACCCTTTGGTCGCGCGCTTCAGCCGCGAGGTCGCCGCGCGCCGCCCCGAGCTGAAGCAACTCCTCGACGCCGAGACGGCGCGCAAGGGCAGGAACTTCGGCCCGGACGTTTTCCTCGCCGTCGCGCGCTCGCTGGTGGCGGCCGCGGTCGTGCGCATGGACGAGACGGCGCGCCTGCGCGCGCTGCAACTTGAGACGAGCCGGCGCTTGCAGGCGGCCGGGGCAGATCAGGCGGCGAAGGACGCCGCGCTCAAAGAGTCGAAGGAGCGGCAGGCGGCGATTGCGGACGCCTCGGGCGCCGAGTTGGCCGACGCTTACGAGCGCGGCGCCGTGCTCTCGTTCCACTTCGCCGAGCAGTTGCGCGGCGTCGAGGGCGGGGGCTTCGACGTGGCGAACTTCATCCCCGACATGATCGCGGCCTTCGACGCGGCGCGCGAGATGAGGCGCCCGGCCGAGTACGCCGAGGCGGTCGCGCGCGTCCGCGAGTCGCGCCGCCGCGCCGCCGAGGCCCGCTCGAAGGAAGTCGCCGAGGCGCCGCCGACCGACGCTCGGCGCTCGGCGCTGATGAAGAGTCTGAACGACGTGAACGAACTGCTGCGCGTGCGCAACTACGAGGGGGCCGAGGCGCGGCTCTCCGCGCTCAAGGGCGAGTACGGCGAGGAGCCGCTCGTCTACTTCACGCTCGGGCAGACGGCGTCGCTCTCGGCGCAGGAGGCGCTCGACGAGGCGCTACAGGCCGCGCGACTCAACGCCGCGCTCGGCCACTTCCGACAGGCGCTCCTTTTCGCGACGCCCGAGACCGACCGCACGGTCGTCCTGCGCGCGCACCTCTCCAGCGGCCGCATCCTCGCGCACCTCGAACGCCGCGACGAGGCGCTGCGCGAGTTCGACGCAGTCATCGGCGCCAGCCAGCCCTCCGAACGCTTCCACCAGGAGGCTTTGGCGGAAAAGAAGAAGCTCGGAGCGCAGTAAAGCAGTAGACAGTAGATAGAAAAACAGGCGGCGCGTCTCAGCCATCAGCCGGGACGCGCCGCCTATTCTTTTCTGCTGGCTACTGTCTACTTCGTGACCGTGATGTCGCGCGAGGTCGAGTTGTAGCCGCCGTTATCGAGGACGTTGCCCGACTTGTCAACGAGTTCGAGCTTGACGGTGTGCTTGCCGGCCGCCCAGCCCGTGAGCCAGATCGGCTCCCACTTGTCGATGAACTTCGCCTCGCCGCCGTCCACCGAGTAGCGCACGCGGTACTCGCCGCCGTCGCCCTGAAGCTTCGCGTTCGAGAGCCAGAAGTCGATCATGATGGCGTCGGCGTCCGCCGCCTTGTACTCGCCCTTCGGCCGGCTGTAGGTCAGCAGCGGCTTGGCGCGGTCAACGGCGCCGCCGGTCGAGGGCGCCATGTCCTTGCCCTCCGGCCCCGCGGCAGGAGACGCCGCGGGCGTCGCCGCCGTCTTCGCCGCCGCGTTGGCGTTCGCGGCGTTGGCGTTGTCGGCCATCTTCTGCCCCGTGGCCGTCGTCGTCGGCTTCGACGCGTCGCCGCCGCCCTTCACAGTGAACGAGACCATCTGGAACGAGCCTTCGTTCTTGTAGCTCTCGTGCCAGGGGCGCGAGGCGAAGACGCGCAGCGTGTGCTGACCCTCGGAGACGTTGCGCAGCTCGAACGGCTGACCCAGCTCGTAGTAAGCCTCGTAGGGCTGGTTGTCGAGGATGACGTGGATGTGGTTGCCCATCCCCGTCGCGGGGTCCTTGTGCGTGTGATAGCCCTTGAGGTCGCCCGCGAGGTCGAGCCTGACCTTGACGGTCGAGCCGTTGACGGTCGAGCCTTCCTTCGGCTCGGCGATCTTGAGCGCGGGCGAGGCCGCGTCCTGCTCGCCGCGTTGCGCCATCTGGTCTTTAATCTTCTGCGGGCGCTCGACCGTCGAGAGCGCCTGCTGCGCGGCCGGCGTCGGCGAGACGGCCGCGCCCGCGTTCGCGTTGGCGCCCGCCCCCGTGTTCGCGTTCATATCGGAAGAGCAGCCCGCGAAGCCCACGCTTGAGAGCGCGAGCGCGCAGGCGACGAGCACGAGTCGAGAAAGTTTCATCGGTGCCTCCGGTTAAGTTGGTGTTCGCCGGCCGGGCGCGGCTATTCGCCCTGCGTCGCGGCGGCCGCCACCGGGCGCGAGCCGACGCCTTGTTGCAGACGCTGCTCGCAGGCCGCCCAGTCGATGTTGGAGAAGAACGCCTCGATGTACTTCGGCCGCTCGGCCGGCTTGTAGTCGAGGAGGAAGGCGTGCTCCCACACGTCCATCACGAGCACGGGGACGAACCCGGTGACGTTGCCGACCTCGTGCAGCGTGATCCAGTGGTTCGAGAGCCGCTCGTTGACCGGGTCCTGGTAGCACACGGCCCAGCCCACGCCGCGCATCTTCCCGACCGAGACGAAGTCGGCCTTCCAGATGTCGTAGGAGCCGAAGGACGCCTCGGCCAGCCGGTAGAAGTCCGAGTTGTTCTCGGGGTCGGTCGTCGTCGAGCCTTTCCGCATGTTGCCGAAGTACCACTCGTGCAGAACCATGCCGTTGTACTCGAAGCCCATCCGGCGGGTCAGCTCCGAGTAGGCGGGCATCTCCTCCTGATCCACCCGGCCGTCCGAGAGTATCTCGCTGATCTTGCGCGTCAGCGTGTTGGTGTTGGTGACGTAGCCCTCGTAGAGCTTGAAGTGCATCTCCAACGTCTGGTCGGAAATCCCGTTCAGGCCCGAGAGGTCGAACTGCTTCGCCTTGTACTCCTTGATTTGGGTCATCGCTTTACTCCTTGCTATCAGTGCGGGACTCCGGCGCCGGCGCGCGCGCGGACGAGGCCCGCGTCGGGCCTCTCGATTCCTGATTGTCGCGCGGGCGGAGTCTTTGGAGGGATTATAAAACAGTAGAAACGGAACCGCGAACGGCAGTGGGCGGGTCGGGCTGCGAGATGAGGCGTCC
>DASVQX010000050.1:0-63511 GCA_036388915.1 Pyrinomonadaceae bacterium | reverse complement strand
GCCTTACGCGATGAAGTCTCTAAGCGTAAGGCCGACCCGCCCGCTACCGCTCCCGGTCCTGTTTTGCTAATCTTAATCGGCATGAACATCCGTCTGATCGAGCTGCGCGAGATACGCCTGCGCCTCGTCCACTTCTTCGAGACGAGCTTCGGGCGCACCATCGAGCGGCGCATCATGCTCACACGCGTCGAGGACGCGGACGGCGCCGAGGGCTGGGGCGAGTGCACCGCCGGCGAAGGCCCGTTCTACAGCGAGGAGTGGGTCGATTCCGCTTGGGAGGTGACGCGCCTCTTCCTCGCGCCGATGGTCTTGGGGCGCGAGGTCGAGGGCGCGGCCGAAGTCGGCGCCCTGATGCGGCGCGCGCGCGGCAACCGCATGGCGAAGGCTTCGATTGAGACGGCCTGCTGGGACTTGGAGGCCAGGCGCGCCGGCGTCCCGCTCTGGCGTCACCTCGGCGGCGTGCAGAGTGAGATTACCTGCGGCGTCTCAATCGGCATCCAGGATACGCCCGAGCAGTTGCTCGAAAAGATCGAGACCGAACTCGCCGCCGGCTACCAGCGCATCAAGATAAAAATTAAACCGGGCTGGGACCGAGGAATAGTCGAGACCGTCCGCGCGCGCTTCCCCGACATCCGGCTGATGGTTGACGCCAACTCCGCCTACACACTCGCGGACGCGCCTTTGCTGCGCGCGCTCGACGAGTACGGCCTGATGATGATCGAGCAGCCGCTCGCCCACGACGACCGCGAAGACCACGCCAAGTTGCAGAGTCAAATCAAGACGCCCGTCTGCCTCGACGAGTCGGTGCGCTCGGCCGAGGACGCGCGCAAGGCGATTGAGCTGGGCGCGTGCCGCATCGTCAACGTCAAGCTCGGGCGCGTCGGCGGGCACGCCGAAGCCGCGCGCGTCGAGTCGGTCTGCCGCGGGGCGGGCGTCCCCGTCTGGTGCGGCGGGATGCTTGAGGCCGGCATCGGCCGCGCGCACAACATCGCGATGGCGACGCTTCAGGGCTTCACGCTCCCCGGCGACGTGTCGGCCAGCTCGCGCTACTGGGCCGAGGACATCATCGACCCGCCGGTCAACGTCACGCCGCGGGGGACAATCGTCGCGCCCGACGGCCCCGGCATCGGCTTCGAGGTCAAGCGCGACCTCGTCGAGTCTTTGACGGTGCGCTCCGAAAATCTCTCCGCCGCCTGAAACCCGAACAATGCCCTTCGAGCCGAACAGCCCAAACGCGGGGCGTCTACTCCGACACTTCGAGACGCGGCGCGGCGAGATTCTGTCGCTCGCCCGACGGCTCTGCGAGGTCGAATCTCCCTCCGGCGACGGCGAGGGGAGCGCCGCCGTCGTCGAGTTGGTCGTCGAGGCCGCCGGGTCGCTCAAGGCCGCAGACTCAATCGAACGAACCCCCGCGCCCGACGGTTACGGCGAACACTTCCTGCTGCGCGCCTTCGGCGATACATTCGGCGAAGGCGCGCGCACGCTCCTGCTGCTTGGCCACACCGACACCGTCCACCCGCGCGGCACGCTCGCCGAACGGCCGTGGCGCGAGACCGAAGGGCGCATCCACGCGCCGGGCGTCTACGACATGAAAGCCGCCTGCGCCGTCGCGCTCGAAGCGCTGGCCGCGTGCCGCGCGCTCGGCTTTGGGACGCGCCGCCCGGTCGTGTTGCTGCTGACGTGCGACGAGGAGTCGGGCAGCCACAGCGGGCGCGCGCTGGTCGAGCGCGAGGCGCGGCGCGCGGAGTGTGTGCTGGTGCTTGAGCCGCCCGCGCCGGGCGGTCGCGCGAAGACGGCGCGCAAGGGGACGGGGCTGTTCACGCTCATGGTCGAGGGGCGCGCGGCGCACGCCGGACTTGAGCCGGAGAAGGGCGTGAGCGCCGTCCTCGAAATCGCGCGCCAAGTCGAGCGCGTCCACGCGCTCGCACGCCCCGAAGTCGGAACGACAATCAACGTCGGCACCATCTCGGGCGGCACGCACGCCAACGTCGTCCCGGCCGCGGCGTCCGCCGAGATAGACGTTCGCTTCAGCACCGCCGACGAGGCGCGTCGCGTCGAAGAGGCGATACGCGGCCTGACGCCGTTCGACGAACGCGCGCGTCTGAAGGTCGGCGGCGGCATCAACCGCCCCCCGATGGAGCGCACGCCGGCCGTCGCCGAACTCTACCAACAGGCGCGACGCGTCGCCGCGTCGCTCAGTATCGAATTGGGCGAGGCGAGCGTCGGCGGCGCGTCGGACGGAAACTTCGCCGCCGCCTGCGGCGCGGCCGTGCTCGACGGGCTGGGCGTTGACGGCGACGGCGCGCACGCCGCGCACGAACACATCCTGGCGGACGCGGTCGCGCGCCGCGCCGCCTTGCTGGCCGCGCTGGTCGCGAGCCTTTGAGCGGGGACGCGCCGTGAGTATCTGCCGGGCCGAGACCGCCGAACAGGTCGAGGAGGCGCGCCGCCTCTTCGAGGAGTATGCCGACTCGACCGGCGTCGATCTCTGCTTCCAGAACTTCGCCGAGGAACTGGCGTCGCTCCCCGGCGACTACGCGCCGCCCGCGGGGCGCCTGCTGCTCTCCCACGCCGATGGCGTGCCGGCCGGTTGCGTCGCGCTGCGAAGGCTTGAGGACGGCGTCTGCGAGATGAAGCGGCTCTACGTGCGGCCGGCCTTCCGCGGCACGGGGCTGGGCCGGCGCTTGGCCGAGGCCGTCATCGGCGAGGCGGTCGAGATCGGCTACGAACGGATGCGGCTCGACACGCTCCCGACGATGCGCGGCGCCATCGCGCTCTACCGCGCGCTCGGCTTCCGCGAGATAGAGCCTTATCGGTTTAACCCCGTCGGCGGCTCGCTCTACATGGAGCTGAGCCTGCGTTGACAAACGCCCGACCAAACGCGAGATTCAAACAATGACCGCCAGACAAACTTTCGCCAGACTGCTTCTCGTCCTGCTGTTCTTCGTCGCGCCCGCCGCCCCCTTGTTGAGAGTCGGGACGGGCGGGGGAGTCGCGCTCGCGGCGTCGCGCCCGCCCGTGCGCGCGCGGCGCGGGATGGTCGCCTCGACCGACCGCATCGCCTCGCAGGCGGGCGTCGATGTCTTGAAGCGCGGCGGCAACGCCGTTGACGCGGCCATCGCGGTCGCCTTCGCGCTGGCGGTGACCTACCCGGCGGCGGGGAACCTCGGCGGCGGCGGTTTTATGATGATACGCCTGCGCGACGGGCGCACGACCGCCATCGACTACCGCGAGATGGCGCCGGCCGCCGCGCACCGCGACGTGTACCTCGACGAGCGCGGCGAGCTGAAGAAGGGCGAGGGCGGCTCGCTCGTCGGCTACCGCGCCTCGGGCGTCCCCGGCACGGTCGCCGGGATGGAGCTGGCGCTCAAAAAGTACGGCTCGGGGCGTCTCTCCTGGGCGCAGCTCGTCGAGCCCGCGCGCCGCCTCGCCGCCGAAGGCTTCCCGCTCTCCTACGGACTCGCGCGCGCGCTCAAGGCCAACGCGAAAGACTTCGCGCCCTACGCCGAGTCGAAGAAGGTCTACAACAACGACGGGCGCTTCCGCGAAGAGGGCGAGGTCTGGCGCCAGCCCGAGCTGGCCGCGACCTTCGCGCGCATGCAGCGCCTCGGCCCGCGCGAGTTCTACGAGGGGCGCACCGCGCGGCTCATCGCCGACGACATGCGCGCGCACGACGGACTCATCACGCTGGCGGACATGAAGGGCTACGTCGCGAAGGAGCGCGTGCCGGTGCGGACGACTTACCGCGGCTTCGAGGTCATCTCGATGCCGCCGCCGTCTTCGGGCGGCGCCGTCCTCATCGAGATGCTCAACATCCTCGAAGGCTTCGACCTGCGCCACATGGGCGCCGCCTCGTCCGAGCGCTACCACGCGCAGACCGAGGCGATGCGCCGCGCCTTCGCCGACCGCGCCGAATACATGGGCGACGCCGACTTCGTCAAAGTCCCCGTCGCCGGGCTGATCGACAAGTCGTACGCCGAGCGTCTGCGCAAAGGCATCAGCATGAGCCGCGCCTCGACGAGCGCCGAGGTCAAGGCGGGCCGCCCCGCCGGCGCCGAGTCAGAGGAGACGACGCACTTCACGGTCGTTGACGCCGAGGGCAACTGCGTCTCGAACACTTACACGCTCAACGACAGCTACGGGTCAAAGGTCGTCATCAAGGGGACGGGCATCCTCATGAACGACGAGATGGACGACTTCGCGGCGAAGCCGGGGACGCCCAACATGTTCGGCCTCATCCAGGGCGAACGCAACGCGGTCGCGCCGCGCAAGCGCCCGCTCTCGGCCATGACGCCGACCTTCGTGCTGCGCAAGGACGGCACGCTCTGGTTCGCGGTCGGCAGCCCCGGCGGCCCGACCATCATCAACACGGTCTTGCAGGTCATCACCAACGTCGTGGACTTCGACATGAACATCCAGCAGGCCGTGGACGCGCCGCGCATCCATCACCAGTGGCTCCCCGACGAGATCGTCTACGAGCCGTTCGGGCTGAGCGCCGACACCTTCCGCGCGCTCGAATCGCGCGGCCACCGCCTCGCCGAGCGCCCGCGCTACATGGGCGACGCGCAGGGCATCATGATCGAGGAGGGCACGGGCGTCCGCCTCGGCGCCAGCGACCCGCGCAACTACGGCGAGCCGGTCGGCTACTAACTTCCAAGGGTGAAACTCAGGAGTGAAAGATTTTGAGAGTTAAGACAGTCATGGCGGCGCTGTTGTGCGCGTGCGCCGTTACCCCGTCACTGTTCGTCGGCGGCGCGGCGGCGCGCGGTGCCGAGCCGCCGGTGATTCGCGAGGCGCCGGCCGCGCCGTTGTTTAAGGACGAGGAGCGGCACGCGGAGTTGCGCGCGCGGCGCGGGCGCGTGGCGGCGAAGCTCGGGCCGAACTCGTTGCTGGTGCTCTTCAGCGCCGAGCCGCGCGTCTACACGAACGACGTGGACTACGAGTTCCGGCAGGAGAACAACCTCTACTACCTGACCGCGCTCAAACAGGAGGGCGCGACGCTCGTCATGTGGACGGGCGCGCAGGGGCCGCCGCGCGAAATCCTCTTCCTGCCGCGCCGCAACCCGGCGGCCGAGACGTGGACGGGGCACATGTACTCGCCCGAGGAGGCGCGCGCCGCCTCCGGCGTCGGCGAAATCTGGGAGGCGCGTCAGTTCGAGCCGTTCATGAGCGCCGTCCGCGCGCGCCGCGCCTTCGCCCCCGCGCCCGAGTCCGTCCTGCTCTCGGCGTCTCAGGCGCAGCCCCTCGCGCCGGCTCTCGAAAGTCTCTACGCCGCGATGGCGAAGAACGAGGCCACGCTCTACCTGCTGCTGAACGGCGAGCGTGACCGCGAGTACATGCAGGAGCAGACATACGCCGTCGCGTGGGCGGGCGCGAACTCGGGGGGCTTGAGCGTGCGCTCGGCGATGAACGTCTTCAACGAGCTGAGGATGAGGAAGTCGCCCTACGAGCTGCGGCTGATGCAGCACGCGGTTGACATCAGCATCGAGGGGCACCAGCGCTCGCAGGCGGTCGCGGCGCGCTCGCAGTGGGAGTACGAGGTCGAGGCCGAGCTGGACTACACCTACAAGCGGCGCAACGCCGACAACTGGGGCTACCCTTCCATCGTCGGGTGCGGCCCGAACGGGACGACGCTCCACTATCAGGAGTCGCAGGGCCGAGTCAGGCCGGGCGACCTTTTGCTGATGGACGCGGGCGCGGAGTACGACCATTACAGCGCCGACGTGACGCGCACCTTCCCCGTCTCGGGCAAGTTCACGCCGGCGCAGGCCGAGGTCTATAACGTCGTGCTCGCGGCGCAGGAGGCGGCCTTCCGCGCCATCAAGCCGGGCGCCGAACTCTCCGACGTGCACAACGCGGCGACCGAGGTCATCAAGGACGGGCTACTCCGGCTCGGGCTTATCACCGAGAAGAACAGCTTGCAGTTCCGCACCTGGTTCATGCACGGCACCTCGCACTGGCTGGGGATGAACGTCCACGACGTGAGCGTGCGCGGCGCGAAGCTCGACGCGGGGATGGTCTTCACGGTCGAGCCGGGCATCTACGTCCGCCCCGACGCGCTCGACAACCTGCCGAAGACGCCCGAGAACGAGAAGTTCGCCGCGGCCGTGCGGCCCGCGTTCGAGAAGTACAAGGGCGTCGGCGTGAGGATCGAGGACGACGTGGTCGTGACCGCCGACGGCTACCGCAACCTCTCGGCGGCGCTGCCGCGCACCGTCGCCGACATCGAGGCTTTCATCGCGCGCGCCCAGAAGGAGGTGCGCGTCGGCCTCCTCATGCCGCGTCGCTGGCGCGAGGCCGGCGAGTAACGGAAAGATAATTTAACTGCGGAGACGCGGAGAAGCGGCTTGAAGCTCATTAACTTCAAGCCGCTTCTCCGCGTCTCCACGGTTGATGTTTAGCGCGAAGGGGTGGCGCGCCTGATCTTCTCTTCGAGGTAGGAGGAGAAGAAGCCGCGATACTTCTCCCGTAAGTCGGCGCGGCGCCAGTCCTGACCCGTGATGCGTCGGCGGCAGAGGGGCGTGCCGCAGCGGCATTCAAGCTCGTAGTCGTCGTCGTCGGTGGTCGCCCAGTCGTGCGTCAGCTCCTCGCCGGCTTCGACCGCGCGCATCGCGACGAAGACGATCTGGCCGCGGACGCCGACGTTCGGGTCGCACGAGTGGTTGCTGAAGATCATCGAGCCTTCGCGCTCCGACTCGGCGAGCGGGCCGATGAAGAGGTCTTCCGCGACCTGAATCTCGGCCGCGCGGTACCAATCCGGCATCGCCTTCAAAGTCTCGCGGCCGAAGACGTAGCCGCCCTTCACGCAGACGACCTCGCCCTCCGCGAACGCCTCGCGCGCGAATAGCCCGCGCCCGTGAATCCGGCTCCCCCTCACTTCGGCCTTCGGCGAGATGTAGGAAAGGTTCGGCACGGCGTCACTCGTAGCTGAGCGCCTCGACCGGGTCTTGACGCGCCGCGCGCAGCGCCGGGTAGAGCGCGCCGAGCGTGCCGCCGAGCAGCCCGATGCCGAGCGAGACGAGAATCCACTTGGGCTCGATGTCCACGGTGAGCGAGGTGGTGCGCATGACGACGAAGCGCGCGGCGAGCGTGAGCACGACGCCGAAGACGACGCCGATCACGCTGACGATGAGCGCCTCCTGCTCGATGACCCACGCCACGCCCGCGTTCGACATCCCGAGGGATTTGAGCACGCCGATCTGGCGCGTGCGCTCGGTGACGGTCGTGTACATCGCGAGCAGGATGACGAGCATGCTGATGACGGCCGCGACGCCGACGACCACGTCGATGAACACGTCGAGCGCCGGCACCGAGGAGGCGTACATCTCGGGCAGGTCGCGCGTGAAGATGAGCTGGTCTTCGGGGAAGGCGGCGTGGATGCGCTCGGCCACGGCGTCCTGCTGCTTCGGGTCGTTGACCGAGACGAGGACGCTCGTGGCCATGTCGTGCGCGTCGTTGCCCGCGTTCTCCTGCATCGTCGAGAGCGGAATCTTGATCCGCGCGCCGCCGGGCGGCTCGTAGACGCCGACGATGCGGAAGTCGCGCTCGAAGACGCGGACGGTGTCGCCGACCTTCACCTTCCGCTGCTCCTTCCACACGGGATCGACGAGCGCCTCGTCGCCCGTCTGGAGCCCGCGCCCTTCGATGACGCGCAGCCCCGAGAGGCGCGCGTAACTCTCCTGCTCGATGCCGTCTATGAGGCGCACGCCCCAGCCGGCGTCGCTCTTGTCGGTCGTCTGGCCGTGGGGGATGGCGACGCGGACGCCTTCAATCCTCTGCACCTCGGCCGCGCGCGAGACGGGCATCTGGAGCCGCTGCGCCCCGCTGAAGCCCATCGTGCCGGCCGGGCGCAGCATGATCTCGGCGCCGACCTCCGACTCGCGCCGGCCGCGCTCGCGCAGGACGCCGTGCGCCAGTCCCACCGTGAAGGCGACGAGCAGCACCCCGAGGGCGACGCCGAAGACGCTGACGAAGGTGCGCGCCGGGCGGTGCGTCATGTTGGCGAGAACAAGGTTGTCCATAACTCCCCTCAGTCGCGGGTGGCGCTCGACCGCCTGCCTGAGCGCGGCGGGCGCGGTGTGCCGGATGAGCATCAGCAGACCGACCAGCGCCCAGACGATCATCGACGCCTTGCGGACGATGCCGATGGTCAGCCCCGTCGCCACGGCGTAGCCGAGCGTGCGGAGGATGAAGCCCGTCCCGCCCTCGTAGACGCCGATGGTGGCGGGGACGAAGCTGAAGACGAGGTTAATCACCTTCGTCAGCGAGTCGATAATGTACGACACGCCGACCGACGGGCCAAAGCCGAGCATCCAGAGGACGGCCGCCACCTCGGCCACGGTCGTCACGTGCGAGAGCACGTCGCACGCGAACATGGTGAAGAAGGCGCGCGGGCGGTTCTTGTAGAAGTCGTAGACGTTCTCCTCGACGCTGTGGAAGTGCTCGCGCTTGGCGGAGAACCACTTCGCCTTGAAGCCGCGCCGGATGAAGAAATCGACGGCCGCCGTCACCGGCATCACGTCGCCCACGACCGCCCACGCGACCAGCGCGAAGACGAGCGCCATCCCGGCGGAGATGCCGTAGAGCGGGAGGCGCGCGCCGACGGGGAGGTCGTAGGTGGCGAGCATGACGAGCGCGCCGCTGGAGATGAAGAGCGCGACCGAGAGGTTGTAGAGCAGGTTGTCCACCGCCAGCGCCTGCAACGCCGAGGCGAGCGGGACGCGCTTCCTGAGGAGCGCCGCCTTCGTCGCCTCGCCGAGCACGGGGCCGGTGAAGGTGAAGAAGCTGATCGTCTCGCCCGCGAGCCGCGTCGTGAGCGCCTGCCAGAAGGTGAACCGCCGGTGCTCGCGCGCGACGGCCGTCCGCATCGAGAGCGTGCGCAGACAGTGGCGGACGCCGGCGAGGGCGAGCAGCAGCAGGAAGCCGTAATGTATCTGGCCGAGCGCCTGGAAGATTGGCTCGATGCCGACGGCGCGGATGAGGAAGAAGAGCAGCGAGGCGCCGAAGGCGAAGGCGAGGATGTGGAAGTAGAAGAGGCGCCCGCGCCGCCGTCGGCCCCCGGACTCTTCGTCGCCCTCGGGCCTGCCGCCGCCGGCCGTGATGTGAATCTCGGCGTCGAACAGACCCTCGCGGTCTACGTCGAACTCGCCGGCCGGCGCGGACGCGCCCCCTGTCCCGCGCGCCGGGCTCAAGGCTTTGCCTCCGGCGCGGCCTCGGCGCCGCGTTCGGCGTCGGCGACGGGGGCGGCGTTGTTTTCCGCCCCCGCAAAAATCTCTCTGACGACGCGGCCGGGGAAGTCGCGGAAGCCGCGTTCCCAGAGGACGGGGACGGGGCGCGTGCCCGCGTCCTTCATGCGGTCGGTCTGGCCCGTGAGCGCGAGCAGCGTCGGCATGAGACTCAAAGAGTCGTAAGGCTCCTCGACCGCGAGGCCGCGCGGGACGCCGGTGCGCTCGCCGCCCGCGAGCATCAGCGTCGCGTGGGTCGAGACGCGGAAGAACGAGCCGTGGTTGCCGCCGGGGTTGAAGCCGCGCACGTCGAAGTTCCAGTGGTCGTTGGCGAGGATGAGCAGGTCGCTCTCGACGAGCACGCGCTGGCGGCGTCGGAAGCGTCGGATGAGCCGCTCGTCGTCGGTGAGTCCGGCCGCGTCGGGGTTGGTCGCCTCGACGGCGTGGCGCGCGAGTTGTTCGTGGAGGCCGACGACCGCGTTCGAGTAACGCGTCGTGTGCGCCGCGCGCAGCCACTCGATGTCGGTGTGCCAGCCTTCGAGCCAGCGCCGCCGCGCGTCGCCCGCCTCGACGCCGAGGCGCGCGTCCTCCCAGAGTTTGAGCGGCAGACCGTCGCGCCACCCGACGCGGTCGAAGGAGACGCGGCCGTCCGCCGTCTGCCTGAGATTCGCCACGGGCAGGTAGCGGAGGAGCAGCCGGCTGCCCTCGTCGCGCGCGAGGATGAGCGCCTGACGCTCGGGGCCGCCGTAGAGCCAGACCGCCTCGTCCGGTCGCTCGTCGGGCCGGAGCGCGCCGCCGAGCGACTCGGCGGGGACGCGGACGCCGACGAAATCGACGGGTCGGTTCTCGACGCCGGGCTGGACGTTGTTGCGGACGCTGATGTCGCCGAGGAGTTGAAAGTAGTTGAGGCGCACGAAGCTCTTCTCGAAGTCGAGCGAGCCGTCGGGCGCGAGCGCCAGCCCCGCGGGCGCGGGGCCGGCGACGTAGTTCTGAAGCTCGTAGAGCGTGTTCTGGTCGCCCATCGCGCCCCGCGGGATGAGGTCTTCGACCTTCACCGCCGAGGGGTTGAAGCGCGCGCGGTCGAGCGAGAGGAGGTTCAGGAGCGACTGAAGATAGGCGGCGTACTCACGCTCGTCCGAAGACCAAGAATCCAGACGCGCGAACTGCCGCTTCGCCTCGCGGTCGCGCCCGGCGTCGGCGTCCTCCTTCGTCCACTTCTTCGGCTGCGCGGCGACGACGGCGCGCTGGCGCTCGATGAGGCGGCCGAGCGCGCCCAGCTCCTCCTTAACTTCCGCGAAAGTTTTTTGCCAGCCGGCGCGTCGGCGCTCGATGGTCGAGAAGAGCGCGTCGGTCGCCGCGCGGCGCACGGGCGCGGGCAGGTCGCCGCGCTTGAGTTGGAGCAGGAGGACGTGAATCTGGTTGAGGTCGCCGTCGCGGAGTTGGATGGCGGCGCGCTCGTTGCCGTCGAAGTCCACGAGCGCGGTCGGGTAGGTGGTTGACTGACCCTTGAGGTAGAGCGAGTCGTCGGTCGTCGTGTAGATGAGCGGGATGAGCGGGTAGATTCCCTTGAGCGCGTAGTCGCTCAAGAGCCGCCGCTTGGTCACGACGTGGTGGCCGCCGCCCGCGGCCGAGCCGAGGAACTTGACGAGGTTGTAGCCCTGACTGTAGACGCGCTCGTCGGTGTTGGTGCCGTGGTCGGAGACGAGGACGAGCGCCGTCTCCGGCGCGAGCGGCGAGCGCCGAATCGCCGTCCAGACGCGGCCGACCAGGCCGTCGAGTTCCTTGAGCGCGGCGAGCTGCGTGGGCGCGTCGCGGTTGTGGTGCGCGGCGTGGTCGAAGTCGGTCGAGTAGAAGTCGAGGTAGCGCACCTTCGGGTCGGCGAGCTTCTCGACGAGTTCGCGCTCCTGCTGCTCGTTGAGGATGTCGCGGCCGCCGATGCCGAGTTGCCACTCGTCGAACAGCTCGCCGGGCGGGCGCGCGAACTTGTTCTGCAAGCCGCGCTGGAGCGTCGTCCAGCGCGTGCCGCGCTGGTAGAGCTGGAAGCTGACGTAGCGCTCTTCGTAGGGGAAGGCGTCGGCGAGCAGCGGGATGCCGACCTCGTCGAGCAGCTCGGGGCCGGGCATGTCCACGCGCGCGCCGCCGACGTTGGCGATCCAGAAGGGGATGAAGTTGAGGTAGTCGTACGAGTGGAGCGTGTAGCGGTCGAACTCGACGTTGCCCTTAATCTGAAGGTGCTGCCCCGTGTCGAGCAGCGACCACGACGGCCCCGACAGGCTCATCCCGCGCACGTAAAAATTGTTGAGCCGCGTGCCGTTCTCGTAGAAGACGTGGTCGAGCCACGGCAGCACGCTCTTGCCCGTGCGCGGGTCGCGGCGGCGGACGAAGCGCTCGACCGTGTCGTGCGGCAGCCCGTCCACCTTGACGACGACCAGCCGCTTCGCCGCGCCCGCCGCCGGGGCGCTCGTCTGGGCCAAAATGAGCAGGCCGCAGAGGGCGCACGCGAGCCGGAGGCGACGGACGAAGAGGTTGCTAAGAGAAGCTGGGCGACCTGCGGGCACTCGGTTCTTTCCTACCTACACGCTTTAAAGGATGCGACATTCTAACCCAAAAGCCGCGAATCACTGACCGACGGCGGCGAGGATGGCGCGCGCGTCCTCCGGCGCGATGCGCTGGTCTTCGCGCAGGGCGTTGCGGAGGTAATCGGCCGTCAGCCGCCGCAACTCGGGGTCCAGCTCGGGCGAGCGGTAGATGCTGAGCAGCACGCTCTTGGCCGCCTCGTTGTTGATGCGGTAGAGGCAGTCGAGGCAGAGGCGGCGCGTCTCTTCGTCGCCGGTCTGCGCGAAGATTTTGGCGGCCGCTCGCGCCGCGCCCGCGTCGCCGCGCGTGTCCGCCCCGGCGACAAAACGCAGGCTCCGGCGCACGTCCTCGACGTTCCAGACGACCTCGACGACGGGAGTCGAGCGCGCGACCTCCTGAAGGAAACGCTTGTGGTAGGCGAGGCGCCGCTCGCCGTCGAGCGTCTGTCGCACCTCAAGCGGCGCGGCCGACTCGCGGTGCTTGTAGAGGCCGAAGCTGAGGACGTTGGCGAAGCGGAAGAGGACGCGGCCGGCCTTGCCGTGTTCGAGCGGCACCATCTCGGCGCGCCGGTCGCGGTCGAGCCGCGCCGGCAATCCGCCCGGCTCTTTGGCCGCCGCGACGAGCGCCGCGTACTGCTGGCGGGCGAGCCGCGCCTCGGCGTCGAGGTCGTTCTCCAAAGGGTTGAGCGAGACGCTCTCAACGCGCGCCGCGATCTCGTCGCGCAGGTCGCGGTCGAGCGTCGCGTCGAGCGAGAGCAGGAGCTTGAGCTGCGAGTAGGCGCGCAACCGCGTCGGCTGGTTCACGTCGATGCCGCGGCGCGCGGTGACGAAGTCGAAGACGGTGCGGCCGAGGAAGTAGTGCACGTCGCCGTAGCGCGAGAGCGCGAGGACGTTGCGCGCCACGTCCTCGATGACGCGGTGCGACATCTCGCGCCGCTTCGGGTTGAGGCGGTCGCGGAAGTCAACGAGCAGCGCCGGAATCTTCGGGAAGTCCAGCCCGTAGAGCGCGAGCGGAATCAACTCGACGCGCCGCGACCCTTCGGCGCCCTCGGCGGCGGGGCGGCCGTCGGCGTCCACGAAGCGCGACTCGACGTGGCCGTCCCACTTCGCGAGCCGCGAGTCAGACCACGGGCTTTTGATGTTGAGGAAGCGGCCGCCGAACTTGCGCCCTTTGTTCTTCTGTAAGTCGTCGCGAGAGACGTAGACGAGCGCGTGCGTGGCCTCGCCGCCGGGCATCTGGAGCGGCTCGAAGTAGAGTCCCTCGGCCTCCGTGCGCTGGCGCAAAAGCTCCCAGTTGTGCCCGCGCGTGTCGAGCATCTGCGTGTTCTGTCGGCGCAGCGCCTCGTCGAGGTACGAGTCGTCGATGAGTCCGCCGAAGGTCCTGCCCGTCAGCATCAGACGCGCCTGTATCTGCGACGACTCGGCCGGCGTGAAGGCCGACTCGGCGCCGGTCTCGGCCTCGTAGAGCGAAAGGATGGCGAGCGCGCGCATGATGTGCGCCTGCCGGTAGCCGTCCGAGTTGCGCCGAAGCGCCGAGGTCGAAGCCTTCGCGGCCAGTCCGTACGGGTTGACGACGACGTTCTGGAGCGCGAGCCACATGAAGCGGTGCCAGAGGTCGCGCTTCGGGTCGGCGAGGTCGATGACGGCAGGGGGTACGCCCTTCGTGCTCGCCTTCTTCTTCCCGCCGACGCGGCCGTAGAGGAAGGGGACTGCGGAGGCGACGCGCTGGAGCGCGGTCGGGCGCGTGTAGGTGAGCATCCAGACGTGGCGCAGGCGGTCGTTCTCGGGGTCGGCGTCGCCGAGCGTGTCGCGCAGGATGCTGACGAGCGGCACGTCGGACGTGCCCGGCGCGGCCGAGCCGTCAACCTTGAGACCTTCGAGGCTGCCGAAGACGGTGAGGAGTTGCGCGTCGTTGCCGACGGGGAGCGTCTCGATGCGGAAGGGCGAGGGGCCGGCGGGTCGCTTCGGGAGCGTGTCCTCGCTCACGACGGCGGGCGCGATCTGCGCGCGCGCCGCGCCGAGCGGAAACGTGTCCGCGAGAATGGTGACGGCCAGCAGCAGGAGTGCCGTTGTTCTTCTCGCCCGTCGGTGCGGGGCGGCGGTCTGCATTGTCCTCAAAGTGTCCCTTTGCTTTAGCGGAAGGCTCCTGTCGGAGCGAGAAGACTGCGCCCGGCCGCTTCCCCGGAAATGGATTTGCGGCGGCGCGCCGGTCTCACAAAGCCACACGGCTCAAAAAGAGCAAGCGACGTTCCAACGTCGTTCTCAACCTTAACGAACCCGCACTCGAATCCCGCGCCTTATCGCCGGCTTGTGCGATGCCGGCGGCGGCGGACACTGTTGCCACTTTATTTCACGGCCTAACGCGCCGCGGCCTCTGCCACTTGCGCCGCCGACGCGGCGTCGAGCTTGTAGACGCGCGCCGAAGGGACGCCGCCGAGCGAGACGGACGCCGCAGGTTGAGACGCGGCCGCGAGCCGCTCCGTTATCTCCTCGTTGCTGAGATAACGCCGGCCGCGCGCGACGACGACGAGGTCGCCCGCGCCGAACTCGCGCACGCCCGCGCGGTCGGAGAGCGAGACCGGGCGCAGGTCTTCGCGCCCGGCGAGCCGCGCGTAGTAGTTGAGCAGCTCGGGCGTCTCGCTCGCCACGCGCGCGCCCGGCGGCGCGAGCCGCGCGACCTCGCGTGCGATGTCGCCCGCGCTCGCGTCGTAGAACTCGTCGTGCGGGAAGTACGTCCCGGCGCGCGCCGTGCCCCCGCCGATGACGTTGGTGTAGAGCCGGTAGTGCGGCGCCGCGCTCGCCGAGCCGTAGAGCGAGAAGGCGACGACTGCTGCCGCCAGCGCGGCGCCCGCGTAGGCCGCGCTCGGCGCGTCGCGCCCGTCGCCGCGCGCGAGCAGGCGGCCGACGAGTCCGGCGGCGTAGTGGACGCCGACCGCCGAAGTCAGAAGCACCGCCGGCAGCGCGAAGGTGAAATAGCGCGTGAACTTCCCGCCGAGGAAAGTGAAGGGGAAGAACCAGAAGAAGAGCCAGAAGAGAAGGAAGTAGCGCCCGTCGCCGAGCCGCCGCAGGAAGAGAAGCGGCAAGCCGACGACGAATCCGACGAGCGCGGGGACGGGCAGCTTGACGCCCATGAAGACGTAATAGAAGTACCACGGCGAGCCGCGCAGCCACAGCGTCATCTGGTTGCCGTAGAGGCGGCCGAGGAACTCGTAGGAGTCGTGCCCGATGCGCTTCTCGCCCGCGAAGGTGCGCATCTCGGCCCAAGTGCCGGGGAGCAGAATCGTCGGGTTGAAGATGACGAACGCGACGCCCATCACCGCGAACCAGACGAGCCACTTCCTCTTCCCCATCCGCCAGCGCGTCGCCGCGACGCCCTGAAAGGCGTAGTAGTAGGCGCCGCTGATGGCGAGGAAGTGCGGCACGTACTTCGACGCCAGCATCGCGCCGAACGCGGCGGCCGTCGCCCAGTAGAACGGCTCGGGTCTGCGCCTTCCTTCTTCGGCCACCTTCTGCCCGCGCAGCCAGAAGACGTTGGCGAGCAGGAAGAAGAAGACGAGAAACGTGTCCTCCTTCGCGATGCGGTTGAAGCCGACCGCCGCCGGGTCGAAGGCCCACAGCGCGGCGGCGATGAGACCGACTTCCGTCCCGAAAAGTTCTCTGGCGACGAGAAAGAGGAGGAGCGCCGTTAAAGCGCCGAGGAGCGTGCCGGGAAGTCGCGCGGCCGCCTCGGTCGAGATTTGTATCCGCGGGTTCGAGCGCGCTGCCGTCGCGTTCCAGTTCTCGGCGGCGACGATGCTCGCCGTCAGCAGCGCCTTCATCAGAAACGGGTGCTCGCCGTTCGCCGGGGTCAGGCCGCGCTCGCGGTACTCGGCCACGGCGCGCACCTTATTCAACTCGTCCTCGCTCAAACTCTCGGCGCCGAGCTGGTAGACGCGCAGGCCCAAGCCGGCGAGCACGAAGAGCGCGAGCGCCACGGCCACGCCGGCGCGGCTCGTCGTGCGCGCGACGCGGGCGGGAAAAGGCTCCGGCCCGGCGGTCGCGGTCGTGGGCGTGGCTGCTGCTGCGGGCGCGGTCAAGGTCGGCCAAATCTCCGTAAAAATCGGGGCGCGCCTCCCGTCAGCGGGGAAGCGCGCCGCCATCCTAAAGCTGGGAGAGTAGCGGACTAGGCCGCGAGTGTCAAAACCGTGTGTGACAGAAGTTTAAGCGTCACAGACGCGCGCGTCGGGGCGGGGATTTTACCGGGGCCGGTTGGCGTTGGCGCGCGCGTCGGCGGGGGGCGGGGGCGCCGTGTTGGCGTTCGAGTTCTGCTGGTCGTCGGCCGGCTCGGCCGGCTTCCAGCCGGCGCGTTCGAGCAGCGGGTAGGCGAACTTAATCGGCACCGCGTAGTTCTGATCGACCATCTCGGTGAAGGTCGCGAAGTTGACGCCGATGACGCGCCCCTTCGGGCCGAACAGAGGCGAGCCGGAGCCGCCGACGGCGTTGCGCGCGTCGTAGACGATGTTGCGCCCTTCGAGGTCGGTGATGTGCCCCTGCGTGGTGAGCGGCTTGATGTAGTTGCGGTCGGAGAGGCAGGAGAGCAGCGTCTCGACCGACGCGCCGCAGCGCTCGCGGAGGTTGCGCGCCTCGGCCTCGGGGATGGTCGCCATCAGTCGGTCTTCGCCCGAGGGGTAGCCCATCATGACGACCGTGCTGCCGATCATGGCCGTGTCCGGGTCTTTGTCGAGCGGGAGCGCGGGCAGCGTGGCCGGAAGCTCCTTCGCCTCGATGGTGCCGACGGCGAGGTCTTCGCGCGCGGTCGTCTGGCGCAGGCGGACGGCGAAGGGCTGGCGGATGCCGGGGAAGAAGGCGACGATGCGCGTGACGCGGAACTGCCCGCGCACGCTCTTGCCGAGGGTGGCCACGGCCTCTTCGGCCGTCCACGGCTCGACCGCGAGGTGGCGGTTGGTGACGACGTACCCTCCGCCGACGTGGAAGCACGAGCCGACGAAGTCGCGGATGAAGGGCGGGCCGTTGCCCTCGGCGGTGAGGAGCGGCTGCTCGCCGCCCGTCTGCAACGTCTCGCCCTCCTCGCTGGTCTGCGTGTCGGGGTAGCGGAAGGGGCGCCCCGTCGCCGCCTCGAAGAGCATGTAGGAGCCGGCGACGAGGCAGACGCCGTTGCCGAACTCGCTGCGCAGGCGCGGCGCGAGCGAGAGGCTGTTGATGATCTCCTGGTTGCGCTGGTCAACCACGCCGAACTGCGCGCCGACCTGTTCGAGTTGACGCTGCTGCGCCGCGAGCTGCTCGTTCTGCTTGGTGATCAGCTCGCGGCTGCGCCGCATCTCCTGGAAGAGCGAGTTGCCGAGGTAGTAGACGCCGCCGAAGAGGATGGCCACGCAGAGGAAGACGCCGATCTTCGTGCTCCACTTGATCTCGCGCAGCAGCTCGCGCGTGAACTCGCGGAGGAAAACCTTGGCGTCGTCGCGGCGCGCGGTGGCGGCGGCCTCGATGGCGGCCTGCTCGATGAAGGGGGCGACGGTGGCGCGGCGGCCGGTCGCGGCGGTGACGGCCGGGAGGTTGCCGACGGGGAAGAACTGCATCCGCACGTCGAAGGCGCCGAAGCGCAGCTCGTCGCCGTCGTCAATCCTGGCGTCGCGCGCGAGCGGGCGGCCGTTCAGGGTGATGCCGATCTCGGGGTCGAACTCGCTGACGCGGAAGTTCCCGTTCTGGCGCAGGAGCTCGAGCATCACGCTGGAGTCCGTGAGGAGGTCCGTGCCGAGGCGGATGTGACAGCCCTCGCCCGGTCCGATCAGGACGCGCTCCTGCGACAGCACTTCGGTGTGCCGCTCCTGACCGCTCGAAATGTGTACGACCAGACCGCCTGACATTCTCTTCCGCGAGCCGCTCCGTGTGTGGGCCAAGACTAAACTGTGGCGACCGCCCGGCGACCGTCATCAAAACTGCCGACGGCCCGGCGGTTCGCCACCGGCGCAGATTTTATATTACATTCATGGCGCGGGCAAAGATTCGGGCGGCGGAAATCCAGCCGCGCGTACGCGCCGGCCGTCCGTCGGACGGGGAGACGCGTCGTGCCGGCTTAAAAACACCGTCCCGCAGGGTTTCGGAGAAACATAGCGCGCGCGGGGCGCGTAAACATTGACCTGACCGGCTACCACACGGCCCGCGCTGATTCGTACAACAAACAATCTCGGGGCGGGCATCAAAGCACGCGCGCACACTTCCCGGCGCGCGCCGCGCGGGCGGCCCGGCCCGTTGAACAAGAGGAGCCTTTTAGAGATGCTTCGACGAACTGCGGTCTTCCTACTTCTGTGCGCGCTCGCGACGGCGGCGGGCGTGCGGCGGGAGGCGGCGTCGGCACAGACGCGCGTGCCCCCGATCAACTTCAAGGAGCGCACGCTCCCGAACGGCCTCGTCGTCTACACGGCGCAGGAGCGTTCGAGCCCGACGGTCGCCATCCAGGTCTGGTACAAGGTCGGCTCAAAGGACGACCCCGACAAGCGCAGCGGCTTCGCGCACCTGTTTGAACACCTGATGTTCAAATCGACGAAGAACATGCGCGACGAGATGATGGACAGGCTGACCGAGGACGTGGGCGGCTGGAACAACGCCTCGACCTCGGACGACGTGACGAACTACTACGAGGTCGTCCCGTCGAACTACCTCGAAACGCTCTTGTGGGCCGAGGCCGACCGCATGGGCTCGCTCAACGTCACCGACAAGAACTTCCCGTCGGAGCGCGACGTGGTCAAGGAGGAGTTCAACACGAGCGTGCTCGCGCCGCCCTACGGCCGGCTCTTCTACGCCATCGACAAGCTCTCGTTCGAGGCGCACCCGTACAAGCGCCCGACCATCGGCAGCAAGGAAGACCTCGACGCCGCCAACATCGAAGACGTGCGCGCCTTCCACAAGACCTTCTACCGCCCCGACAACGCCGTGCTCATCGTCGTCGGCGACTTCGAGCAGGCGCAGCTCGACGCGTGGGTGGACAAGTACTTCGCCAGAATCCCGCGCCCGACTTCGGCCATCCCGCGCGTGACCGTCAAGGAGCCGGAGCGCAGGGCCGAGCGGCGCTTCAACGAGGCGGGGCCGAACGTGCCGCTGCCGGCCGTCGCCATCACGTACCTCGCGCCGCCCGTCTCAAGCGCCGACGCCGACGCGCTGCGCGTCGCCGAGTCCATACTTTCTAACGGCGAATCCTCGCGGCTCTACCAGTCGCTCGTCTACACGCAGCAGGTGGCGGCCGAGGCTTTCGGCAGCGCGAACCTGCGGCAGGACGCGGGGCTGTTCGTCCTCGGCGCCATCCTCGCCGGCGGCAAGCAGCCGGCCGAGGGCGAGCGCGCGCTGCTGGCCGAGCTGAAGCGGATGCAGGACGCGCCGGTGACGAAGGCCGAGCTGGATAAGGCCATCAACCAGCTCGTCGCCAGCGCGATGCGCGAGCGCGAGACGAACAGCGGCAAGGCGTTCGCCATCGGCAACGCGGTCATCATGTTGGGCGACGCGAAGCGGGTCAACACGGATGTCGAGCGGCTTCAGGCCGTGACGGCCGCCGACGTGCAGCGCGTGATGAAGAAGTACTTCACCGACACGAACCGCGTCGTCATCACCTACACGGCCGAGCAGCAGAAGCCCGAGGGGACTACGGGTGCGGGCGCGCAGAAGGAGGGGAGCCGATGAGAAACGTCCTGAAAGAGTTGAGACCGGCTTCGCTCCTCGGCGTGGCCCTCCTGTTCGCGGCGACTTTCGCCGGCGGCTCAGGCGCGCAGACTAACTCGACGGCGACGCCGCAGGAGACGCCGCCGCCGCCCGCCGCGCCGCGCTCGGTCAACGTGCCGAAGCCGGCCGAGCGCACGCTCCCGAACGGCCTGCGCGTCATCGTCATCGAGAACCACGCGACGCCGCTCGTCGGCGCGCAGTTGATGGTCAAGAACGGCGGCGAGGTTGACCCGGCGAACTTGAGCGGCGTCGCCGACATGACGGCCGAGCTTTTGACGAAGGGGACGAAGACGCGCACCGCGCCGCAGATCGCGCAGGAGATCGAGGCGCTCGGCGGCGTCATCTCTTCGGGCGCGGGCTGGGACGCCTCGCGCGCGACCGTCAACGTCATCGCGTCGAAGACCGAGCCGGCGATGACCATCCTCGCCGACGTCGTGCGCAACCCCGTCTTCAAGGACGAGGAGATCGAGCGCCTGCGCCAGCAGTACCTCGACTCTTTGAGCGTCGGGATGAACAGTCCTGGGCAACTCGCCTCTTGGGTCGCCTCGCGCGTCGTCTTCGGCGATAACCCGTACGGCCACCCCGTCTCGGGCACGCCCGAATCCATCCCGCGCATCAAGCGCGCGGACATCACCACGCTCCACTCGGCCTACTACCGCCCCGACAACGCCATCCTCGTCGTCGGCGGCGACATCAAGGCGGCCGATGCCTTCAAGCTCGCCGAGAAACTGTTCGGCGACTGGGCCAAGCCCTCGGCGGCTCTGCCCGCCTCGCAGTCGAAGGCGGACGCCGCGGCTCAGGGCAAGCAGCGCATCGTCGTCGTTGACATGCCGGGAGCGGGTCAGGCGGCCGTGCTCTTCGCGCGGCGCGGCATCGCGCGCACCGACCCGGAGTTCTACACCGGCATCGTCGCCAACTCGGTGCTCTCGGGCTACTCGGGCCGTCTCAATCAGGAGATACGCATCAAGCGCGGCCTGAGCTACGGCGCGCGCTCGTCGCTCGACACGCGGCGCGACGTGGGGCCGTTCGTCGCCTCGGCGCAGACGAAGAACCAGTCGGGCGCCGAGGTGGCGTCGCTGCTCATGGGCGAGCTGTCGCGTCTGTCGAGCGAGGCCGTGTCGGAGACGGAGTTGATGCCGCGCAAGGCGGTCGTCATCGGCGGCTTCGGGCGCTCGCTTGAGACGACCGAGGGGCTGGTCGGGCAGGTCGCCAGCCTCGCGCTCTACGGCCTGAGCCTCGACGAGATTAACCGCTACATCGCGAGCGTCCAGGCGGTCACGCCCGCGCAGATACAGAAGTTCGCCGGCTCGCGCCTCGGCGCTGCGGACGCCAACATCGTCATCGTCGGCGACGCCAAGGAGTTCATCGAAGCCTTGCGCAAGCAGTTCCCCAACGTCGAGGTCATCAAGCGCGAAGAGCTCGACCTCAACACCGGCGCCATCCGCAAACAGGCCGGCGCGGCAAAGCAGTAGAGAGGCCGGCCGGGGGCGCGGGCAGTGACGACCGCGCCCCCGGCCGCGACTTTAATTATGAAGAGAAAGCTCGTCGTAACCTTCGCCCTCCTCTCCCTCTTCATCACGCAGGCGCGCGCGTCGGCGCAGGACGAGCCGCCGAACACGGCGGCGGCCGATTCGGCGGCGGTCGCGCGTAAGCTTTCGAGCCGCAGCCCGGTCGAGCGGCGCGCGGCGGCCGAGGAGTTGGCGCGGCTCGCGTCGGTCGAGCACCGCCGTCTGGCCGAAGGCTACCGCGCGCAGGAAAGGGACGCGCGCGTCAAGCTGGCGCTCGACTGGGCGCTCTACCGGATGGGCAGGAACGAGAGCCTCTTCCCGCTCGTCCGCGCGCTGGAAGAGAAGAAGCAGGCCGAGCAGGCGGTCGGCTACCTCAAACAGCTCGAAGGCCCCGACCCGCTCTACGTCTTCCTCGACCGCGTCAACGGCAACACGCAAATACGCCTCCTCGAAGTGCTCGCCGCGGTCGGCGACCGCGCCACGCTCGAAAGGATCAAGCCCTTCACCGAGTCGCTCGACCCCGGCATCGCCGACGCCGCCAAGTTCGCCGAGCGCGAGATAAACATCCGCGTCGAAGAGACGCCCGCCGCCGAGCCAAAGCGCCAGCGCAAGGTCGGCAGCGTTGACGAAACGCAGCCGCCGCTCTGACGCCTCTTCCGAAACTCTCCCCCCGGACTTTCCTGTTTTGACATCCGCCGCCCCTGTGATTAACTGGCGGCGGCATGCACCGAAACCTCCGCTCGTTTCTCGAACTGCTCCGCAAAGAGTCCGACCTCGTCGAAGTCTCGGCGGAAGTTGACCCGAACCTCGAACTGGCCGAGGTACACCGCCGCGTCATCGAGCGCGGCGGCCCCGCGCTCCTCTTTACGAAAGTGAAGGGGAGCCGCTACCCCGTCGTCACCAACCTCTTCGGCACCGAGCGGCGCATAGCCTGGGCCTTCGGCCCGAAGCCCGAGGCGCTCGTCCGCCAAGCCGTCCACGTCGCCGAGTCGCTCCTGCCGCCGCGGCCCGCCGCGCTCTGGCAACACCGCTCGCTCGCGCTCGAAGCCTTAAAGCTCGGGACGAAGAAGGTGAGCCGCGGCCCCGTCACAGAAGTCGTAGACAGCCCGGCGCGGCTCGACGAGCTTCCCGTCTTGACGACGTGGCAGGAGGACGGCGGCCCCTTCTTCACGCTGCCGCTCGTCTACACCGAGCACCCCTCGACGCGCAAACACAACCTCGGCATGTACCGGATGCAGCGCCACGACGCGCGCACGACCGGGATGCACTGGCAGATTCACAAGGGCGGCGGCTTTCACTACCACGAGGCCGAGGCGGCGGGCCACGCGCTCCCGGTCACGATGTTCCTCGGCGGCCCGCCCGCGCTCATCCTTTCGGCCATCGCGCCGCTTCCCGAAGACGTGCCCGAGCTCGTCCTCGCCTCCGTCCTCGCCGGTGAAAAGATTCGCGTCGTCCCTTCGCCGCTCGAAGGCCACCCGCACCGTCTCGTCGCCGAGGCCGAGTTCGCGCTCGTCGGCCGCGTCCCGCCGCGCGAGCGCCGAGCGGAAGGCCCCTTCGGCGACCATTACGGTTACTACTCTCTGCGACACGACTACCCGGTCTTCAACGTCGAGGCCGTCTTCCACCGCCGCGACGCCGTCTACCCCGCGACGGTCGTCGGCAAGCCGCGGCAGGAGGACTTCTTCATCGGCGACTACTTGCAGAAGCTGCTCTCGCCGCTCTTCCCGCTCGTCATGCCGAGCGTGCGCGACCTGTGGACGTACGCCGAGACGGGCTTCCACTCGCTCGCGGCGGCGGTCGTGCGCGAGCGCTACGCGCGCGAGGCTCTGGTCTCGGCCTTCCGCATCCTCGGCGAGGGTCAGCTCTCGCTCACCAAGTTCCTGTTGCTGACCGACACGCCGCAAGACCTGCGCGACTTCCCCTCGCTACTCTCGCACGTCCTCGCGCGCTTCCGCCCCGAGACAGACCTCTTCGTCTTCTCCAACCTCTCGATGGACACGCTCGACTACACCTCGGGCACGGTCAACCGCGGGAGCAAGGCCGTGCTGCTCGGCTTGGGCGAGCCTGTGCGCGAGCTGCCGCGCGAGTTTCGCGGGGAGTTGCCCGGCGGCGTCCGGCGCGCAGAAGTCTTCTGCCCCGGCTGCCTCGTCGTCGAGGGCGGGAAGTTTGAAGACGAGCCGGGGTTGGGCGCGCGGCTCGCGAAAGAAGAGTCGTTGCGCGACTGGCCTCTGGTCGTCGTCCACGACGACGCGGGCGTCGCGGCGTCGGCCCCCGACTTCCTCTGGGCGACGTGGACGCGCTTCGAGCCGGCCGCGGACATCCACGCCGCACAAACGAGCGTGCGACGCCATCACATCTCATACAACATTCCTCTCGTCATCGACGCGCGCATGAAGCCCGGCTACCCGGACGAGCTTGTCGTCCGCCCGGACGTCGCCGACCTCGTCACGCGCCGCTGGCGCGAATACTTCCCCCGAGGACTTGAACAAGATGGCGGCTGAACCCAACAGGACTGAGACGACGACTTGCTGCGTCGTGGGCGGCGGGCCGGCGGGCGTGATTCTCGCGATGCTGCTGGCGCGCAAGGGCGTCGCGGTCACGCTCCTCGAAGCGCACGACGACTTCAACCGCGACTTCCGGGGCGACACCATCCACCCGTCCGTCCTCGAACTACTGGACGAGATCGGCTTGGCCGAGCCTCTCCACAAACTCCCCCACGCCAAAATCCACACCGCCAGTTTGATGACGCCGCAAGGGCCGGTCGTGCTCGCCGACTTCCGCCGCCTCAGGACGCGCTTCCCCTACATCATGATGCTCCCGCAGAAGGACTTCCTCGCCTTCGTCGCCGGGGAGGCCGGGCGGCTCCCGAGCTTCCGCCTGCTGATGGGCGCGCGCGTCGAAGGGTTGATTGAAGAGGGGGGCGTCGTGCGCGGGGTCGTCTACGAAGACGACGCGGGGAAGACCGAGTTGCGTGCGGCGCTGACGGTCGGCGCCGACGGGCGCGGCTCGCGGCTGCGTCACCTCGGGGGGTTCGAGCAGGTCAAGACCTCGCCGCCGATGGACATCCTCTGGTTCCGCGTGCCCCGCGAAGCGGAAGACCCCGACGGCGGGCTGGCCTACTTCGGCGGCGGTCACATGCTCGTCATGCTCAACCGCGGCGAGCAGTGGCAGTGCGCCAACGTCATCCTCAAGGGCGCCTCCGCGCAGGCGCGCGCCGCCGGAATCGAAACGTTGCGCCGCGACCTCGCCGAAGTCGCGCCGCTGTACGCCGAGCGCTTCGAGCACCTGCGCGACTGGAAGCAAATCTCGATGCTCTCGGTCGAGTCGAGCCGCGTCAAGCAGTGGTTCAAGCCCGGCCTGCTGCTCGTCGGCGACGCCGCGCACGTCATGTCGCCGGTCGGCGGCGTCGGCATCAACTACGCCATCATGGACGCCGCCGAGGCCGCCAACGTCCTCGCCGAACCGTTGAAGAAGGGCACGCTCGACGCGCGCCAACTGCGCGACGTGCAGCGCCGACGCGAGTGGCCGACGCGGCTCATTCAGGCGCTACAGACGCGCATCCAGGGGCGCATCATCGCCGCCGCCCTCGACCCGCGCAACACCTTCAGCATCCCGCTCGTCCTCCGCCTCATGCTCCGCGTCCCCGTCATCCGCAACCTCCCCGCGCGCTTCATCGGCTTCGGCTTCAAGAGGGTTCACGTGGAATAGCTGTCAGAACCGCCTGCGGTAGCGGGCGGCCCTTCATGATACGGCCGTGCCGAGTGACGAAGGGCCGCCCGCTACCGCAGGCGGTTCCGGCCTGTATTTACGCGGGAAGTCTCAGCGTGAAGACCGCGCCGCCGTCCGTCGAGTTCGAGGCGGAGAGCGTGCCGCCGTGGTCCGTGGCGACGCGGTGTGCGAGGGCGAGACCGACGCCGTGGCCTTTGGACTTGGTCGTGAAGAAGGGGATGAAGATTCTCTGCAAGTCCTCTTCGGCGACGCCGGCGCCCGTGTCTTCTACTTCGAGCCTGACCCAGTCGCGGCCGGCTTCGTCGCGCTCGACCGAGCCGCGGACTTGGACGCGCCTCGCGGCCGCGCCGTCGTGTATCGCCTCGGCGGCGTTGCGGACGAGGTTGAGGAGCGCGCGCCGGAGCATCGCCTCGTCGGCGCGGACTTCGGGAAACTCGCCTTCGATGTCGAGGGACGCGCGGCGCTCCGCGAAGAGCGCGCGGAGGTCTGCGGCGCAGGCGTCGAGCAGTTCGCGGAGCGACACGTCGTCGAAGTCGGGCGGGTTGGGGCGCGCGAAGTTGAGAAAGGAGGTGACCATCTCGGAAAGCCCGCGCACCTCGGCGAGCAGCGCCGAGGTGGCCGCCGCGCGCGCACCGGCGTCGAGCGACGCGTTCTGCAAGAGCTGCGCGTAGCCGTGCAGCGTCGCCAGCGCGTTCTTGAACTCGTGCGCGAGTCCCGCCGACATCTCGCCGAGGCTTTCGAGGTTCCGGCGCCGCGCCAGCGCCTCACGCAGCTCGGCGATTTCGGTGATGTCGGTCAGCATGCAGAGCACGCCGCGCGACCCGCCCGCCTGCGCGGGGTCGATGGGGGCGACGGTCACTCCGAGCCTGCGCCGGCGCGTGCCGCCGAGCGTCACCATCGCCTCCTCGCGTCTATACAACTCGCCGGTGCGCAGGCAGTGATCGACCAGCACGACGAGCGAAGGCGCGCGCGCCAAGAGCATCCGGTAGCTCTGGCCGCCCGCGCGCAGGTCACCCGCGCGCTCGCCCTCGTCGATGCCGAGCAGCGCGTAGGCGGGCGCGTTCGCCACGGTCGCGTAGCCGTCGGAGTTAAAGGCGACGAGCCCCGAGGGGAGGCTGGCCACGACGCGCTCGCCGAACTGCTCGGCGGTGGCGGCGCGCTCGGCGGCGCGCGCGCTCAGTCGCTCAAGCTCACGCTGCTTGGCGCGGAGCTGCGCGACGACCTCCTGAAAAGTCTCCAGCACGAACTCCGACTCGTCGCGCGTGTGCCCGCGCGCCGCCGACTCGACGGGCGCGCGCTCGGCCTCGTCCACGAGCCGCCGGTAGGGTCGCAGCAGCCAGCGCGGCAGGAGCAGGATGCTCGGCACGCTGACGACGAGCGTGAGCAGGAAGACCGTGAAGAGGACGGGCGCGCGCGCCGCGCGCGTCGCGGGCGTCAGCGCCACCAGCGTCAGCGTGAAGAGGTTGGCGAGGAGCAGCAGCCCCACCAACAGCGCCAGCGCCAACTGCACACGGTTTTCGTATCGGGGCATAAGAAGCGACAGCTTCAGTACATCGCCACGTACCAGTCGATGATGCGGGTGCCGAAGAGGAGGCTGACGAGCGAGCCGATGCCGAGGAAGATGCCGAAGGGTAGAAGCATCTGCATGTCGCGCTCGCCCTTGCGCGCCATGGCGGCGACGCCCGCGACCGAGCCCGAGAGCACGCCGACGAAGATCGTCAAAAGCGTCAGCGGCCAGCCGAGGAACGCCCCCACCATCAGCATCATCTTCACGTCGCCCAGCCCCATCGCCTCGACGCCCCGCAAACGCTCCCAGAGCCAGCCGACCAGCCACAGGAAGCCGCCGCCGACCAGCGCGCCCAGCAGCGCGCCGCCGACCGACAGGAGCCACGCCGGCACCTGCCCGCCCCCGAAGGAGGCGACGCCGTAAAGGTTCGGGACGATGGCGCGCGCCGCGAGCGCCAGGGCGAAGCCCGGATACGTGATGACGTTTGGCAGTATCATGTGCTCGGCGTCGATGAAGACGAGCGCCACGACGGCCGCGACGAAGGCCAAGTCGAACGGCAGCGACAGCGTCACCCCCGAGTGCAGCACGAAGGTCAGCGCGAAGAGTACGGCCGTCAGCAGTTCGACCGACGGGTAGCGCGCCGAGATCGGGGCGCGGCACGAGCGGCAGCGCCCGCGCAGGACGGCCCAGCTCACGACGGGGATGTTGTCGTAAGGGCGAATCGCCGTCCCGCACGAAGGGCAGTGCGAGGCCGGGAAGGCGATGGACTCTTCGCGCGGGACGCGGTGGATGACGACGTTGAGGAAGCTGCCGATGATGGCGCCCAGCGCGGCCACGAACGCGGCGAGGAGCCAGAGCGGAAGCCCGGTCAACTCGTCCTGTGTCACGAATCTTTGGAGAATGTCCATTCGATGTGGATGAAGAAAGAAGAAAGAGTTCCGGCCGGCGCCGCTTGACGCGTGGCGCCCTATTTGCATATTAAAGGTTTGTCGGGCTTTGTTAAAGGCTCGGAATAATACAGTATGTTCATAGACGCGGCGATGAGGGGAAGGTCATTTTGAATCCACGTAAACCGATATACGCCCTGATGGTCATCGGCGCGGCGGTCATCCTCGCGCTGACGTTTGCGCCCTACGCGCTCGTTTCGCGCGCGCGGCAGGCGGTGACGACATACATACACGTCCCCGTGGGTCGTGCGCCCGCCGACCCGGCTGCCCCGGCCGCCCCCGAGCCGCAGACGCCCGCCGCGCCCGCCTTCGACGTGGCCGGGTGGTACGTGGCGCGCGAGGACGACCCGGCGCGACACGCCCTGCTCGCGCAGTCGGCCGACGGCCGCGCGACGCTCGCCGACCACAACGCCGACGTGGCCTACAACCCGGCCTCGCTCGTCAAGCTGACGACCACGCTGGTCGCGCTCAGGAAGCTCGGCAAGGACTTCCGTTTCGAGACGCGCGTCTTCATCGACGGGACGGTGGACAAGGAGGGCGTGCTCAAGGGTCGCCTCGTCGTCTCGGGACACGACCCGACCTTCGGCGACTTCCACGCGACGCTCGTCTCGAAGAAGCTGGCCGAGCGCGGCGTCAAGAAGTTCGAGGGCGAGCTGGCGGTCACGCCCGACTTCGTCTTCAACTTCACCGACAAGCCCGACGAGGCCGCGCAGCGCCTCGCCAAAGTGCTCAAGCTCAACCCGAAGACGTGGGCGCTGACCGAGGCGCCCAACATCGAGCCGGCCTTCGCCGTGCTCTCGTACCCGCTGAGCGACATCCTGCTCTACATGAACGCTCATTCGAGCAACTTCGTCGCCGAGCGTCTGGGCGCGATGGTCGGCGGCCCCGAAGGCATTCGCACGTACCTCGTCAACGAAGTGAAGCTGCCGCCCGAGCAGGTGCAACTGGCGACCGCGTCGGGGCTTGAGGTCAACCGGATGACGGCGCGCGGGCTGGTCTCGGTGATACGCGCGCTCGACGCGGAGGCGCGGCGGCAGGGGCTTGAGCTGGTGGACATCATGGCGGTGGCGAGCGACGACTACGGGACGCTGCGGCGCAGGATGGTCGGCACGCCGCTCGAAGGCGCGGTCGTCGCCAAGACGGGCACGCTCGTCCACGACGACGGCGGGATGGCGAGCCTCGGCGGCGTCATCTACACGCAGAAGTACGGCAAGGTTTACTTCGTCGTCCTCAACCAAGGCTCCGACGTGGCCGTCGCGCGCCAGGCCACCGACCAGCTTCTTTCGGAGGTAACGCTCAGTCAGGATCAGCCCGCGCCCATCCCCAAACCCGAAAAGCCTCGTCATCAGTTGGAGAGCTCAGACCTCGAAGTCTTGGAGTAAAGATTCGTAAACCGTAAACCGTGCGCCGTGACGAGAAGAGGAGCCTGTCTTCTCTCGTCACGGCTCACGGTTTACGCCCGTCTGCATTTCCCAGAGCATGAGGTGCTTGAGGAAGGCGTGGTGCGCGGCGAAGCGCGCGATGGCGAGGCCGGCCAGACCGTCGCGGAAGCCGCCCTTGAGGACGAGACTGCGCGTGAAGGCCGCCGGGCCGGCCGTGGCGATGCGGAGCGGCGTGGTGCGGCGGCCGGCCTCGAACATCTGGCGCGCGGCCAGCGGCGCGTAGCGCTCGCCGATCATGCGGTGGTGGTGCGCGGCGTCGCGCATGCTGAAGTGGTGGAGGTCGCCGCCGAGCGTCCCCGTGCGCGCGCCCGCCGCCACCTTCACCGACTCGTGGACGTGCGCGCCCTCCCACCGGCCGCGCCGCCGGTCGTAGAAGCGCAGTTGATAATCCGGGTACCAGCCGCCGCCCTTTATCCAGCGCCCCATGTAGAAGGAGCGCCGCGCGACGCGGTAGCCGTCGGCGAGCGTCGAGGCGTCCGCGTCGCGCAGAGCCAGCACGCCCGCGCGCAGCTCGTCCGAGACGCGCTCGTCGGCGTCGAGGCTGAAGACCCAGTCGTGTGCGGCGGACTCGGCGGCGAACTGCTTCTGCGCGGCGAAGCCGGGCCAGTCGCGCTCGACGACGCGCGCGCCGCACTCGCGCGCGACCTCGCGCGTCGCGTCGGTCGAGCGCGAATCGACCACCAGAATCTCGTCCGCCCACGCGACCGACTCGCACGCCGCGCGGACGTTCTCCTCCTCGTTGAAGGTGATGATGGTGGCGGAAATCTTCAAGGCGGTTAGAGAGAATACGAGAATCTTTGCTCACATAAAAGCGGCCGGGAGAGTCGAGCATCTCCCAGCCGCTTTCCGTCAGTCGAGTCCGACGGCGCTACTTCCTGAACTTCTCGGGCTGCACCGGCGAGTCGATGAGGACGTTGTTCGAGCGCAGCGTCGTCGAGGTCGCGCGCTGGAGGTCGGCGAGCGCCTTGTTGTAGTCGGTCTGCGCCTGAAGCTCCTGATTCTGCGCGTTGACGAGCGCGTTCTCGCGCTGGAAGAGGAGGAACGTCGTCGAGCGGCCGACCTGATAGAGGCGGCGCTCGCCGGCGAGCTGCTCCTCGGCGCTGCGGAGCGCGGCGCGCGCGGCCAGCACGCGGCGGCGCGCCGTCTCGACCGCCTGCACGGAGTTGCGCACCTCGACCTCGATGGTCTGATCCTGCGAGCGCGTCGTGGCCGCGAGCTGCTCGCGCTGAATCTGCGCGTAGGCGAGGTTGGCCTGCGCCGTGCGATTCTTCAGGGGGAGCTGGATGGTCACGCCGACGACGATCTGCCGCGTCTTGAAGTTAAAGAGGTTCTGGAGCGTCTGCCCGTAGCTGCCGACGAAGCCCGACGGGATACAGCTCTGCCCCGCCACTTCCTGTCCCGTGCAGGGCCCGAGCGGGACGCTGATGCGCTCGTCCGGGTCGTTCGGGTCAGGGATGGTCGTCGTGCCGCGGGGAGCGCCCGCCAGGCCGTTCGTCTGGAAGGTGCCGACGAGGTCGATGCGCGGCTTCGTCTGGTTCTTGTAGAACTGCAAGTTGATGTCGTTGACATCCTCTTCGAGCTTGAGCCGGCGCATCTCGGGGCGGTTCTCGCGCGCCTCCTTGAGCGACGTTTCGAGGCTGACGGGCGTCTCGTCGAACGTGGGCTGGTCGGTCGGCACGACGGCCCGCGACCACTCGGGCGCGAGCGGGTCTTTGAGGAGCAGGTTCTTCAAGGTGTTCTCGGCGAAGGTCACCTGCTGGTTGGCGATGAGCAGCGACGACTCGCGCGTCGAAAGCTCGGTCTCGATCTCGGCGCGCTGGAGCGGGGCCGACGCGCCGGCGGCGACGCTCGCCTCGGTGCGGCGGAAGTTCTCGCGCGCGAGGTTGACGTTGGCGACCTGATTCTGCTCGTTGCGCAGCGCGAAGACCAAGTCCCAGTAGGCGCGCTGCACCTGCGAGATGATGGCGATGGTGCGGAGGCGGAAGTCGGCGTCGGTCTGCTCAAGGCGCTTGCGCTGGATGCGTATCTGCTGGCGGTTGCGGTCGATGGAGCGGTCGCGCCAGAGCGGCTGCGTGAACTGGATGCCCTGCGCCGAGGAGAAGAACGGGTTGAGCGTCTGGTTGGTCGCCGAGGTCGTCTCGCGCGTGTTGTTGAAGAAGTAGGTGAAGTTGCCGCCGCCGCGCCCGAACTGCTTGTTGATCGAGACGTCGTTGTTGAAGTCGGTCGTCGAGACGGTGCCGGTCGCGCCCGCGCCGCCGAAGGTGTTTGTGACCGGGCGGACGCTGTTGTTAATCTGCGGCGTGTAGTTGAAGAGCGGGTCGAAGACGCCGTTCAGCGAGATGAGCTGCTGCTCGGCGAGCCGCACGTCGGCGCGCGCGATCTCGATCTCGTTGTTGTTTTCGAGCGCGCGGCGGATGGCCTCGTTGAGCGTCAGCGGGAGCGTGTCGGTGCCGGTCACGCCGACGCGCGTGAGCGACGGCAGGGGCGGCACGGGGCGCGACTGGACGGACGGGAAGTTCGGCTCGCCTTCGCCGGCCGTGGTCGTCGGGGAAGTCGTCCCCGTCTGCGCCGGGTCGGCCGTCGTCGCGGGGCTCGGCGCGGTGGTCGCGGGCGGCGTCTGCGGGTTGACGGGCGGCGTCTGGAGGTTCGGGGGCGTCTGCGGCGCGGGGCGCTGGACGCTCGGCGGCGTGCGCGGGTCTTGCGGGTTCGGGCGCGCGCCGGGCGGGACGGTCTGCTGCTGCTCGGTTCCCGGCGGGCGGGTCGCGTCGCGCTGCGCGGGCGTCTGCTGCGGCGGCGTGGACTGCGGCTCGGCCGCCGCCGTCTCGACGACGAATGGCTCGCCGACGCGCGTGAAGACCGGCTTCGGCTTGGCCTTCGACGCGGGCGGCGTATTCCCAAAAGCGGACACGGCGTTCCCGAAAACGAGAAGCGCGCTCAAGCACGTCGAGGGAAGAATCGCGGTAGTGCTCCGCCTGACTTTAAGAGACCGACTCAGTTTGACCATTTTCTCTACCTTAAAATTGTTCCGAAGGGTCGGCGCGCGGGTCGGCGCGCGGGACATACGAGAATCAAAGTGCGAACGTCGTGAAAGGGTTGCAAACGGTGCGCCGCGGCCCTCTCCAACGACCCCTTCCGTACGCCGCGGCGACTCGGTGCCTACTACGTCCCCCGCCCGCACGGGGTTTCAAAAACATACATTTAAGCCCACGCGCGTGGACGCGCGGGGCGCCCCGGCGCGACGGCCGACACGCGAGAGTGTGAGACGAACAAAGCCGCCGGATGGTTCGCTTGACAGTGGGGGCGTGCGGGCTTAGTCTTTCATTCTTTATGAGTCAGCCCTGACAACTGACAGTGTTCTGGCGCGCGCCGGAAGCGTGCGGCCGGGGTGGCCCCGGGCCGGAGGCGTGCGCCGCAACTCCACAGCACCGCGAGGAGGCTTACCCTGTAATGGCAATCAAAGTTGGAATCAACGGCTTCGGGCGCATCGGCCGCAACGTCCTGCGCACCTGCCTCGGCGACGCCGAGATCGACTTCGTGGCGGTCAACGACATCACCGACACGAAGACGCTGGCGCACCTCCTGAAGTACGACTCGGTGCTCGGCAACCTCGAAGAGGAGATCGCGGCGACCGACAGCGGCATCCGCGTCGGCTCGGACGAGTTCCGCGTCTTCTCCGAGAAAGACCCGGCGCTCATCCCTTGGGAGGAGGTCGGCGCCGAGGTGGTCATCGAATCGACGGGGCGCTTCACGAAGAAGGAGGACGCGGCCAAGCACCTGCGTGGCACCGTCAAGAAGGTCATCATCAGCGCGCCCGCTAAGGACGAGGACATCACCATCGTGCTCGGCGTCAACGAGGACGCGTACGACCCGGCGGCGCACCACGTCATCTCGAACGCCTCCTGCACGACCAACTGCCTCGCGCCAGTCGCCAAAGTCATCCACCAGAACTTCGGCATCAAGTCGGCGCAGATGACGACGATCCACTCGTACACGAACGACCAGCAGCTCCTCGACCTGCCGCACAAGGATTTGCGCCGCGCGCGCGCCGCCGCGCTCTCGATGATCCCGACCTCGACGGGGGCGGCCAAGGCCGTCGCGCTGGTGTTGCCTGAGCTGAAGGGCAAGTTCGACGGCATCTCGGTGCGCGTGCCGACGCCGAACGTCTCGCTCGTAGACGTGGTGATGGAGGTCGAGCGCGAGGTGACGGCCGAGGAGGTCAACACGGCCTTGAAGAACGCCGCCAACGAGGAGCTGCGAGGCATCCTCGCCTTCTCGGAAGAGCCGCTCGTCTCGGTGGACTTCCGCAAGAACGACAACTCGTCGATCGTGGACGCCGAGTACACGAAAGTCATCGGCGGCAACCTCGTCAAGATTCTCTCATGGTACGACAACGAGTGGGGCTACTCCTGCCGCGTCCGCGACCTCGTCAAGTTCCTCGGTGAAAAAGGGCTGTAGTCGGTAAACAGTGAATGGCGAACAGTAAAAAGCTTTCCATCAAAGACCTCGACCTGAAGGGCAAGCGCGTCTTCGTCCGCGTTGACTTCAACGTGCCGGTGAAGGAGGGGAAGGTCGGCGACGACACGCGCATAGAGGCGGCGTTGCCGACGATTCGTTACGCCGTCGAGCAGGGCGCGCGCGTCATCCTCGCCTCGCACTTGGGGCGGCCGAAGGGCGAGTTCGCGAAAAAATACAGCCTGCGCCCCGTGGCCGAACACCTGTCGAAACTGCTGGGCCGGCCCGTGGCCTTCGCTGAGGACTGCGTCGGCGAGAAGGCCGAGACGGCGGTCGCCGCGCTCAAAGACGGCGACGTGCTGCTGCTCGAAAATCTCCGCTTCCACAAAGAGGAGGAGGCGAACGACGAGGGGTTCGCCAAACAGCTCGCGAGCCTGTGCGACCTCTACGTCAACGACGCCTTCGGCACGGCGCACCGCGCGCACGCCTCGACCGCGGGGATAACGAAGCACGTCGAGCGCTCCGCCGCCGGGCTTCTGATGGAGAAGGAGCTTGAGTACCTCGGGCGCGTTCTCGAATCGCCGGAGCGGCCGTTCGTCGCCATCCTCGGCGGCGCGAAGGTCTCGGACAAGATTCCCGTCATCAACTCGCTCATCGACCGTCGCGTGGACAAGATTCTCATCGGCGGCGCGATGGCCTACACCTTCTTCAAGGCCGACGGCTTCAACACCGGCAAGTCGCTCGTCGAGGACGAGATGATGGACACCGCGCGCGAAATCAAAAAACGCGCCGAGGCCGAGGGCGTCCGGCTCCTGCTCCCGACCGACCATCAGGTCGTTGACAGCTACGACCCGCTCAACAGCCGCAAGACCATCCCCGTCGAGTTCACCAACCAGGGGCTCGTGGGCTTAGACATCGGCCGCGAGACGGTCGCGCTCTTCTCGAAAGAGATCGAGGACGCGAAGACCGTCATCTGGAACGGCCCGATGGGCGTCTTCGAGGAGAAGGGCTTCGAGGAGGGCACGGTGGGCGTCGCGCGCGCGGTCGCCGAGGCGGCCGGGCGCGGCGCCACCGTCATCGTCGGCGGCGGCGACTCGGTCTCGGCGATTCAGCAGACCGGCCTCGCCGACCAGATCACGCACATCTCGACGGGCGGCGGCGCCACCCTCGAATTCCTCGCCGGCGACGAACTGCCCGGCGTCGCGGCGCTCAACGATAAATGAGAAAACCTGTCATCGCCGGAAACTGGAAGATGTACAAGCTCGTCGCCGAGTCGGTGCAGACGGCGGTCGAGCTGAAGCCCCTGGTGGCGAACGCGAACCACTGCGAGGTCGTCATCGCGCCGGTCTTCACGGCCTTGAAGACCGTGACCGACCGGCTCGAAGGCTCGAACGTGCGCGTCGCGGGCCAAGACTGCTCGACCGAGACGAAGCACGGCGCGCACACGGGCGAGGTCGCGGCCGACATGCTCAAGGACGCCGGCGCGTCGCACGTCATCGTCGGCCACTCCGAGCGCCGGCAGTACTACCACGAGACGGACGACTTCGTGAACCGCAAGGCGCTCGCGGGTCTCGCCGCGGGGCTTTCGGTCATCATGTGCGTGGGCGAAACGCTTGAGCAGCGCGACGGCGGCGTGGCCGAAAGGGTCGTAAAGGGGCAGGTCGAAGGCGGCCTGCGCGATTTGACAGCCTCCGACCTCGACCGTATCATTATCGCCTACGAACCCGTCTGGGCCATCGGCACCGGACGCACAGCGACGCCGGTGCAAGCGCAGGAAATGCACGCGTTTGTCCGGCGCGTTTTCGCGGGTAGGTTCTCGCCGGAGGCGGCCGCCGCGCTTCGCATCCTCTACGGCGGCTCGGTCAAACCCGACAACATCGCCGGCCTGATGAAGCAGCCGGACGTGGACGGGGCGCTCGTCGGCGGGGCGAGCCTTGAGGCCGAGACGTTCGCCAAAATCGTGAATTACGACAGGTAATTCGGAACCGAGGTCATTAAAGTTTTGCTCAGCTATCTTCTCTACGGACTCTTTATCACGGCCTGCCTCGTGCTGATCGTCTCGGTGCTCTTGCAGCCGGGCAAGGCCGACGCCGGCTCGCTCTTCACCAGCTCGATCTCCTCGACGGCCTTCGGCCCGCGCGGGACGCAGACCATCCTCGCCAAGATCACCATCGTCGCGGCGGCGACCTTCTTCATCGTGGCGCTCCTGCTGGGTCTCGGCGTCGGCGGCCAGCGTTCGCTGATGGAGGGCGGCGTCAAGCCGCAGGCCACGCCGGCCCCCGCGGCCAGCCCGGCGGCCCCGACGCAGGGCGAGGCGACGACGACCGTGCCCGCGCCCGCGACCCAGCCCGAGGGCGGCGCGGCGGCGACGACCCCGGCGCCGGCCGCTGCGGCGACCCCGGCGGCGAGCCCCGCGCAGTAGCCCGAGAGCGGCGCCTTCGGCCTCCGAACGGAGGCCCACTTGAACGGCGCCGGTGTTATTTGTTAGTCTGCTTTTGCAAGACCCCGAGCGGAAGTGGCGGAACTGGTAGACGCGCACGTTTGAGGGGCGTGTGAGGTAACTCGTGGGGGTTCGAGTCCCCCCTTCCGCATCAAGCCACCGAAACCGGCCGAGAGGCGAACGCGCCCCGGCCGGTTTTTCTTTGTGGTAAACTCTGCACTCCCGCGAGGCACGGCCCGATGCTTGCAAACTCTCTTCAAAACTTCCGACCGCACCGGACGGCTCTGGCCGCGCTCCTGCTGCTGCTCTTGGCCGCCGTGCCTTCGCGCGCGCAGTCGGGCGACGTGACCTACCCGACGCCGGTCTTCTCGGGCGAGGTCAGCGGCCGCATCCTGCCGCGCGACGTGGGCGACTCGCGCCGCACGCGCCACTTCTACACCTTCCGCGGGACGGAAGGCGACCTCGTCGTCAACGTCGAAACATCTCAGCTCATCGGCGACGTGGACGTGTACACGGCGACGACCTTGCGCCCGCTCATCAAGTTCACGCTCTTCGGCGACCAGGCGCGGCTCTCCAAGAGCTTCTACCTGCGCAAGGACGAGACGCTCGTGCTGCGCGTCGAGGCGCGCGCCGTCGGCGACGCGGAGGGGACGTACACCGTCCGCCTCGGCGGCTCGTTCGCGCCCGCGCCGGCCGAGCTGGCGAACGCTCCCCAGCCTTCCGCGCCGACCCTCTCGCCCGGCGCGCCGCGCCGCGGCAACACGCGCCGCGTGACCGCGACCGGCGCGCGCATCGAGGAGCCGAAGGCGGAACCCACTCCGGTCGAAGAGGCGAGGGAAGAGGCGCGCCCGGCGGCGACGCCCACCCCCGAGCGTTCCACGGGTCGCGGGGGCACGGCCGCCTCGCGTCGCGGTCGCGGGACACGCAACCCGCCGGCTCGTTCCCGCCCGAGCGCGACCACGCCGAGGCCCGACGAGGCGCGGCCCGACACGGCCGGGACGAGGCCGTCCGAAGACTCTTCCGGCGCCGGCTCGACCACCGAGGCGACGCCCGCCCCGACCCCTTCGCGGCGCCGCGCGAACCGCGCGCCGAGGCGCGCCTCCGCGCGCGAGGGCACGGACGCCAGACGCCCCGAGACCGCCGCCCGTCCGTCCGAGGGCGCGACGACCGAGCCTGTAGCGCCGCCGCCCGCGCCCGTCGTCACGGCGCAGCGGCTCGTCATCGTCACGAAGGAGGGCGAGACGCTCGAACGCGACATGAGCGGCGTCCGCCGCGTGACGGTCGAGAACAATCAGGTCGTCATCGTCGGCAAGGACGGCAAGGTCACCCGCCGCCCGCTCGCCAGCGTCGTCCGCATGTCCATCGAGCCTTGAGTCTGAAATTTCAAACCTCAAATCTGAAGTTTCAAATCCCCTGGTCCCCGGCGCAATAAGTTTTCGCTTTCTTTCCGCCCCGAACCGTTTATAATCCCGACCGCTCCTCGGTTCTCTTTCTCGTTCCAGACCACATGGCAGGTCGTCCCGTCCACAAATCAGGCGCGAAGCAGCGGGCCGCGCGTCCGGTCTTCCCCTTCACGGCCATCGTCGGCCAGGAGGAGATGAAGCTGGCGCTGCTCTTAAACGTTGTCGCCCCCTCGGTCGGCGGCGTGCTCGTCACCGGGCACCGCGGGACGGGGAAGTCTACGGCCGTGCGCGCGCTCGCCGACCTGCTGCCGCAGATTACTTCGGCGCGCGGCTGCGCCTACAACTGCGACCCCTCGGACGCCGACTCTCTGTGCGAAGAGTGCGCGGCGCGGCTCGACTCGGGCGCGTCGCTCGGTCGCGAGCGCCGGGACGTGCCCGTCGTCGAACTGCCGCTGGGCGCGACCGAAGACCGCGTGTGCGGCACCATCGACCTCGGGCGCGCGCTCAAGGAGGGCGTCAAGGCGTTCGAGCCGGGGCTGCTCGCGCGCGCCAATCGCGGCTTCCTCTACATCGACGAGGTGAACCTGCTCGAAGACCATCTGGTTGACCTGCTGCTCGACGTGGCCGCGACCGGGCGCAACCGCGTCGAGCGCGAGGGCGTCTCGGCCGAGCACCCGGCGCGCTTCCGTCTGGTCGGCTCGGCCAACCCGGAGGAGGGCGAACTCAGGCCGCAACTGCTCGACCGCTTCGGCCTCTGCGCCGAGGTCGTGACCGAGCGCGACTTAGAGATACGCGTCCAGATCGTCGAGCACCGCGAGTCGTTCGACGAAGACCCGGCCGCCTTCACGTCAGCGCGTGAGACGGAGCAGGCGCGACTCCGCCGCCGCGTGGTGCGCGCCGCCGGCAGGTTCGCGGGCGTGAAAGTCCCGCGCGCGGTTCTCAGGCGTATCGCCGAACTCTGCCACCGGCTCGGCGTTGACGGCCACCGCGGCGAGATCACGGTCGCGCGCGCGGCGCGCGCCCTCGCGGCGTTCGAGGGGCGGGGCGAGGTGACGGCCGGGGACGTGAGGCGCGTGGCCCCTCTGGCGCTCCGGCACAGGCTGCGCCGCGACCCGCTCGAACAGGGCGGCGGCGGCGCGCGCGTCGAGCGCGCGGCGGAAGAGTTGTTCGGCGGCGGGAACGATGAGCCGACATCGGACGGCGGCGGAAAGGCGCGCCGCCCACCCGCCGACTCCGACGAAGCGACGACGGCGGGCGGCGCCACTCTCTCCGAAGTGCGCGGAGTTGGTGAAGAAGCCGGCGGGTCGCGCCGCGTCGAGCCGCACGCGGACGGCAGAGGCGACGCGGGCAGAAAGGGGAAGAGCGCCGTCGTCCTTCCCTCAGAAGTCGCGCTCAGACCCGAAGAGTTGACGCCGAAGGCCGGTGAGTCCGCGACCCGGCCGCGACAAGCCGGCGCGCCTTCGCGCAGGCGCGCGGCCCCGCGCGGCTCGACGTTCTCCGCGCGCGGACGTTACGCGGGTGCTTCCGCTTTGAAGACCGGGCGGGGAAGCGTCGCCCTCGACGCGACGCTCCGCGCCTCGGCCGTCAGACACGCCACGCGGGAGACGATCGCCAACGTCGGCAAGCTCCGCGTCGGGATGAAGGTAGGCGTCGAGCCGGAGTCGCTGCGCTTCAAGCGTTTCAGGAGTCGGACGGGCACGCTCTTCGTCTTCCTCGTTGACACGTCGGGCAGCATGGCCGCCAACCGCATCGCGCAGGCGAAGGGCGCGCTGGCCGGGCTCCTGCGGCGCTCCTACGTCAACCGCGACCGCGTCGCGCTCCTCACCTTCCGCGAGTCGGGCGCGGAGCTTCTGCTCCCGCCGTCGGCCTCCGCGTCGCGCGCGCGCGCGCTGCTCGACGCGCTGCCCGTCGGCGGGGCGACGCCGCTCGCCGCCGGACTCCTGCGCGCGCTCGAAGTCGCGCGGCGCACTTCAACCGAAGGCGCGAAACTCGTCCGCCTCGTCGTCTTCACCGACGGCCGCGCCAACGTCCCGCTGGCCGGAAAGGACTCCGTAGCGGGCGACGCGCGGCGCGCGCGCATACGCGTCGAGATCGAATCGCTCGGCGCTTCGCTTCGGAAGGCGGGCGTCGCCTCGCTCGTCGTGGACACGCAACACGGCTTCACCGCCGACGGCGGCGGGCGCTTCCTCGCCGATGCGCTCGGCGGCGACTACGTCCTTTTGCCGAAGGGGTTGACGCAGACGAGTCTGGTTAACTAGATGAGCAGACCGCTGAACGACAAATCGGCCGAGGCGCGCGACCGGCGCGTCCTCGAACTGTGGGAGCGGCTCGTCGAGGTCGAGCAGCGTCTGATACCGACGGGGCTGCACGTCTTCGGCCGCGCGTCGGACGGGCGCGAGTCGGCCGACCTCCTACGCGCGGTCGCCTCCTACGACCGCCCCGAGTGCGGCGCGCGCGCTCTCAACGACCTCGTCTCGGAAGGGCTGGACTTAGGCGGCTACGAAAAACTCCTCGCCGACAAGTCGGACGAGGGCTGGCGCCTGCGCGCGCGCGTGGACGAGGCGGTGCGCGAGTCGGTCGAACTCTTTCTGCGCGACGGCGCCGAGCGCGCCGCCCTCTGGCTTCAGGAGAACGCGCGCGTCGAGCCGTCCGAGTCTCTTAAAGTCTTCGGGCTGCTGGGCAGAATCAAAGAGCAGTTGGGCGAGAGCGGCGAACTGGACGGCCTCGCGCGCGCGCTCCGCGGCGAGTACGTCGAGCCGGGGCCGGGCGCGGACATCGTGCAGAATCCCGCCGTCCTCCCCACGGGCAGGAACACGCACGCGGTCAACCCGTACGCCGTCCCCTCGCACGCCGCCTACGCGCGCGCCGAGCGGGTCGTGGGCCTCCTGCTCGAACGCCACCGCGCCGAGCACGGGCGCGTGCCGCGCACGATGGCGCTCGTGCTCTGGGGCCTCGACAACATCAAGACGCAGGGCGAGGGCGTCGCGCAGGCGCTCTGGCTCCTCGGCGTGCGCCCCGTCCGCGACTCGCTCAACCGCGTGACCGAGGTCGAGCCTATCCCGCTCGAACGTCTGGGGCGACCGCGCGTGGACGTGGTGATGACCGTCTCGGGCATCTTCCGCGATCTGTTCGGCGCGACGATGATGCTGCTCGACAAGGCGGTGCGCTGCGTCGCCGAGTTGGACGAGCCGCCGGAGCTGAACCCCGTCCGCGCCAACGTCGCCGAGCGGGTGAGCGAAGACGGCTGCACGCTCGACGAGGCGCGGCTCCGCGTCTTCTCGAACGCGCCGGGCAGCTACGGCACCAACGTCAACTTCATGGTGATGGACTCGCAGTGGGAGAGCGCCGACTCGCTCGGCGACCTCTTCGTCACGCGCAAGTGCTTCGCCTACGGGCGCGGCCCCGGCGGGCGCGCTCTCGAAGGGCGCGAGGCGCCCGGCGCGCTCACCCGCGCCCTCTCGCGCGTCGAGGCGACCTACCAGAACGTTGACTCGTTCGAGGTCGGCATCACGGACGTTGACCACTACTTTGAATACCTGGGCGGCGTCTCGAAGGCGGTCGAGCAGCACGCGCGGGCGCGCCCGGCCATCTACCTCGCCGACTCCCTGAGCCGCGAGGCGAGCGTGCGGACGCTCCCCGAGATGGTGCGGCTTGAGACGCGCGCCAAGACGCTCAACCCGAAGTGGTACGAGGGCATGCTCGGCCACGGCTTCCGCGGCGTCGCCGAGATCGAGAGCCACGTCACGAACACCTTCGGCTGGAGCGCGACGGCCGACGCCGTGGACGGCTGGGTCTACGACGAGGTGGCGCGCACCTACGTCCTGGACGAGGAGATGCTGGGCCGGCTGTCGAGCCTCAACCCGCACTCGGCGCGCTCGCTCGTCGCGCGGCTGCTCGAAGCCGAGGGGCGCGGCTTCTGGGAGGCCGAGGCCGGCGTGGTCGAGAGGCTGCGCGACGCCTTCGCGAATCTGGAAGACAGAATTGAGGGCGTCGCGTGACGTGCGTCGCCGCCAGCGAGGGATGAAGATCACCGCACTCATCGTCGGCTCAAGCCTGCTCGGGCCGCTCAAGCAGGCGGAGGGCGAGATCAACCGCCGCCACGCCGCGTCTTTGCGCGTCGCGGCGCACAACTTCGGCGCGCCGCTCGCCGACGACGAGTGGGCCGAGGTCGAGCGCGACCTCGAAGAGTCGGAGATCGTCTTCGTCATCCACGTCACCGACGGCGAGAACGCCCAGCGTTTAATCCGCCTGCTCGACGGCGGCGCGGAGGCGCGACGCGCGGTCGTCGTCATCAACTGCATGCCCGAGCTGATGCGCCGGACGCGCATGGGTCGGCTGAGCTTCGGCGGCGCGCGCGACGCGGCGGACGAGGGCGCCGCCGAAGGGTCGCGCGGCGAGGGTCGCGCGCGACGCCTGTTCAAGAGCGTCGGCGCGTGGATGGGCGAGCACGCGCGCGGGCGCGGGCGCGGGTCGAAGCACACGCAGTACCTGCGCTTCGTCGAGCGGATGCCGGCGCTGCTGCGCTTCGTGCCGGGCGCGGGCCGCCTGCGCGACGTTAAAAATTACCTCTACCTCTTCTGCTACTTCCTCCAGCCGACGCCGGCCAACGTCGCCTCGATGCTGCTCTACGCGCTGAAGCATTACGGCGGCGACCCGCGACTCGCGCAGGCGAACGTGCCGCCCCCCGAGGCCGTGCCGGCGGTCGGCGTCTACCACCCCGACGCGGACGCGGTCTTCGAGAGCTTCGAGGACTACCGGCGCTGGCACGACGCGCGGGCGCGCCGCGCCGGCACACAGGCGCTCGAAGCGTCGAAGACGGTCGGGCTGCTGCTGATGCGCACCAACGTCGTCAGCGGCACGCGCCGCCACTACGACGCGCTCGTCCGCGCCGTCGAGCGCGAAGGGCTGGCGGTGCTCCCCGTCATCTCGACCTTCATGGACAACCGCGACGCCTGCGCGCGCTTCTTCGTCGGCGAAGACGAGAGGCCGCGCGTTAGTCAGATCGTGTCGCTGACGGGCTTCAGCTTCGTCGGCGGGCCGGCGATGAACGACAGCGAGGCGGCGGTCGAGTATTTGAAGGGCCTGAACGTGCCGCTGCGTTCTGCGGTGAGTCTCGACGTGCAGACGATCGAGGCTTGGCGCGATTCGTGGACGGGGTTGAACCCGGTGCAGGCCGGGATGCAGATCGCCATCCCGGAAATTGACGGCGCGACCGAGCCGTTCGTCTACGGCGGGATGCCCGGCGGCGGGGTCGAGCCTGTGGCGCTCGACGAACGCTGCCGACGCCTCGCGCGCAGGCTCCGGCGCTGGAACCGGCTCCAGACCGGGCGGCGCGAAGAGTTGAAGCTCGCGCTCGTCGTCTTCTGCTTCCCGCCGAACAAGGGGAACATCGGCACGGCGGCCGACCTCGACGTGTTCCCGAGCCTCTACGAGATTCTCACGCGGCTCGGCGCCGACGGCTACAACGTCGAATTGCCGGCGGACGCCGACGCGCTGCGCGAGATACTGCTCGGCGGCAACTCCGAGAGCTTCGGCGCGGTGGCCAACGTCGCCTACAGGATGAACGTTGACGAGTACCTTCGTCTCTGCCCCTACGCCGAAGACGTTGAGAAGGAGTGGGGCGCGGCGCCGGGCGGCGTCAACACGTTCGGGCGTGACCTTCTGATTCAGGGCGCGCGGCTCGGCAACGTCTTCGTCGCGGTGCAGCCGACTTTCGGTTACGAGGGCGACCCGATGCGTCTGCTCATGGCGCGCGGCGGCGCGCCGCACCACGGGTTCGCGGCCCTCTACACTTACCTCGAAAAAGTCTTCGGCGCGGACGCGGTCGTCCACGTCGGGACGCACGGCGCTCTGGAGTTCATGCCCGGCAAGCAGGTGGGCTTGTCCGAGGAGTGCTGGCCCGACCGTTTGATCGGCGAGATGCCGCACGTTTATATTTACAGCGTCAACAATCCTTCGGAAGGCTCCATCGCCCGGCGTCGCTCGTACGCGGGGCTCGTCTCCTACCTGACTCCCCCGGTAGAGGACGCGGGGCTTTACAGAGAACTCGCTTCGCTGAAGGAACTGCTCACGGCGTACCGCCAGTCGGCGGACGCGCGCGAGCGCGAACGGCTCTACGAGGCCATCGAAGAGAAGGCCGGCGCGCTTCACTTCGCGGCCGAGTAGGGAAGGCTTTAACCCGATTCGTCGAAAAAGGGGAGGGGAGTATGTCCCGTCGTTTCCGCCTCGCCGCGTGTGTCATCGCGGCGCTCGCCTGCTGCCTCATCGCTCTGTCAATCAACTCCGACTCGTTCAAGGTCGCGGCCCAAGGGTCGCAGCTCCCGACGCTCGCGCTCGGGACGCCCTTGGGCGGCTTCTCGTCGCCGGTCGGCGTCACGCACGCGGGCGACGGAACCAACCGCCTCTTCATCGTCGAGCAGGGCGGCCGCATCCGCCTCGTCAAGAACGGCGCGCTCGTGGCCGCGCCCTTCCTCGACATCTCGACGCGCATCAGCGCGGGCGGCGAGCGCGGCCTGCTCGGCCTCGCCTTCCCGCACGACTACGCGCGCAAGGGCTACTTCTACGTCAACTACACGAACCCGGCGGGCAACACCGTCATCTCGCGCTTCCGGCGCGGCGCGAACGCCGACGCGGCCGACCCCGCGAGCGAGCAGATTCTGCTCACCATCGCGCAGCCCTTCGCTAACCACAACGGCGGACAGCTCGCCTTCAGCCAGCGCGACCGCTACCTCTACGTCAGCATGGGCGACGGCGGCTCGGGCGGCGACCCCGGCAACCGCGCGCAGAACCCGGCCGAGCTTCTCGGCAAGATTCTCCGCCTCGACACGGAGACGGGCCGTCCCTTCACCTACACGTCGCCTTCGACGAACCCCTTCGTCTCGGCCGCCGGCTTCCGCCCCGAAATCTGGGCGCTCGGCGTGCGCAACCCGTGGCGCTTCTCGTTCGACCGACTGACGGCCGACCTCTACATGGCCGACGTGGGGCAGGGCAGTTGGGAGGAGATCAACTTCCAGCCGGCGGCGAGCGCGGGCGCCGAGAACTACGGCTGGAGCATCATGGAGGGCACACACTGTTTCAACCCGCCGGGGTGCAGCGTGTTTGGGCTGACGATGCCGATTCTTGAGTACGGCCACGGCGCGGGCGACTGCTCGGTGACGGGCGGGTACGTCTACCGCGCGGGCGCGTTCCCGCGGATGCAGGGGCTTTACGTCTACGGCGACTTTTGCAGCGGGCGCATCTGGGGTCTGAGGCGCGAGGGCGGCGTGTGGCAGAACTCTCTGCTACTCGACACGACGCTTCAAATCTCCGCCTTCGGCGAGGACGAGTCCGGCGCGCTCTACGTCGCGGGCTACAACACGGGCTCAATCTACCCGCTCGTTGACGCGGGGCAGACGCCCGTGGCGACGCCGACGCCGACGCCCGTCGAGATCAAGTTCAGCTCCCCGACCTTCACGTCCTTCGAGCAGCAGGGGTTGGCCTCAATCGGCGTCACGCGCGCGGGCGACACGACGGGCGAGCTGTTCGTGGACTACGCGACCTCCGACGGGTCGGCCACCTCGCGCTCCGACTACACGACCGCGCGCGGCACGCTCCGCTTCGGCCCCGGCGAGACGCTGAAGTCGTTCGCCGTGCTCATCTCGAACGACGACACGCAGGAGGGCGGCGAGTTCTTCAACGTGACGCTCTCCAACCTCGTCGGCGGCGGGACGCTTGAGACGTTCCCGACGCGCACCGTCACCATCACGGACGACGACGCGGCGACGAGCCCGACCAACCCGCTCGACCGCTCGGACTTCTTCGTCCGCCAGCACTACCTCGACTTCCTCAACCGCGAGCCTGACGCCGAAGGTCTCGCCTTCTGGGTCAACGGCATCGAGTCGTGCGGCGCCGACGCCGGCTGCCGCGAGGTCAAACGCATCGACACTTCGGCGGCCTTCTTCCTCTCGATTGAATTTCAGGAGACGGGATTCCTCGTCTACAGGCTCTACAAGGCGGCGTTCGGCAACATCGCGGGGACGCCCGTGCCCGTCAGGCTCTCGGACTTCCTGCGCGACACGCAGGAGATCGGGCGCGGCGTCGTCGTCAATCAGGGCGACTGGCGCGCGCAGCTCGAAGCGAACAAGCGCGCCTTCGTCAACGCCTTCGTCGAGCGAGCGGACTTCGTCGCGCGCTACCAGACGGGGCAGACGCCCGCGCAGTTCGTCGCCGCGCTCGACGCCAACGCCGGGAACGTGCTGACGGGCGCCGAGGAGGCAGACCTCGTCGCGCGCCTCGCCGACGGCCGCGAGACGCGCGCCTCGGCGCTGCGGCGCGTCGCCGAGGACGAAGACTTCCGCAACGCCGAGACGAGCCGCGCCTTCGTGCTGATGCAATACTTCGGCTACCTGCGGAGAGACCCCGACACCGCGCCCGAGCCGGGTCTCAACTTCGACGGCTACAACTTCTGGCTCACGAAACTGACGACCTTCGGCGGCGACTACCGGCGGGCGGAGATGGTCAAGGCGTTCATCTCCTCGGACGAGTACCGCCAGCGGTTCAGGCCGTAAACGTCAGGCAGGTCAGAACCGCCCGCTACCGCGGGCGGTTCTGACTGGCGGCCTGTTGGATGGCGCGGCGGAAGTCTGCGGCGGTGAGGCGGTGTTTGAAGGCGTGCGTGCCGTCGATGAGGACGACGGGGATGTCCCAGCCGTAACGGCGCATAAGTTCGGCGTCCGAAAGAATGTCCACCTCTTCGTAGGTGTAGAGCTTCGCGCAGCCCGATTTTCCGATCTCGGCGCGCGCCTCGTCGCAGAGGTGACAGCCCGGTTTGGTGTAAAAGACGACGTGCGGTTTGTCGGCCATTCTCTCACGCTCCGGGGCGGCAGACCGGCGCGCCCGGCGGCGGAGTCTAGCACGTTTTTGCCGGCCGCCGCGTCCCCTTCGTAGTAGAAAATAAATCTTGCCACGCGGGGGGCGGACGGGTTATAAAAGGCGTCGAAGCCAAGCCACTTTTAATCGTTATTTTGGCGCGGCGCACTTCATGTTAAGCACTAGCATTTGAATCCACGCGCGAGAAGTCGAGCCCCAGGCTCCTCTGCGGTGAACTCTACCGTCTCGCGCATGGCCCGCACCCGAAGCCCCGGCTTGTTGACAAGTTCTGTAGTCAAAGCTGTTTAGTGAAGGGAGGTCGCGGCGTGGATCAGAAAGACAATCCAACTCCGCCCGCCGAGAGCGCGCCCGGCGCTCGCAGCGACGAACAAGGGGACACCAAGGCAGACGAGCAGGACGGGGGGGCGCACCCCTCCGTCGCGGAGCTTCTGGCCGCCGCGCGCGGCGACACCGCCCCGCGCCGGACGCCGGACGCCGCCGCCACGCCCAGGACTCCCGTCACGCCGTCCGCCGGCCGCGCCTCTTCGGGCACGGTCGCGGAGCCGGCGCCGCCGGGCGACGCCCCCGGAAAGTCCTTCCCGGCGGCGACCCCGCAGGCCGCGCGCGTCGCGCCCGCCTCCGGCGCCTCGAAGACCACCTCGACGCCGACGCCGGCCGTCAACGCGGGCGTCTCGAAGGCCGTCGCCGCGAAGCCGCTCGCCGGCCCGCTGGTGCAGACCGCGCCCGACCCGCCCGTCAACAAGTTCCGCCGCCGCATCGTCTGGGGCGTCGTCGGCTCGTTCACGGCGGTCATGGGCCTGAGCATCCTGCGGTTCTTCCTGCCCCGCGCCATCTTCGAGCCGTCGAGCATCTTCCGCATCGGCTTCCCCGGCGACTACTCGCTCGGCGTGGACACCAAGTGGCAGCAGCAGTACCGCATCTGGGTCGTCCGCAACTCGGAGCGGCTGTTCGTCATCTACGCGCGCTGCACGCACTTGGGGTGCACGCCCGACTGGAAGGCGAGCGAGAACAAGTTCAAGTGCCCGTGCCACGGCAGCGGCTACGACAGCGAGGGCGTCAACTTCGAGGGCCCGGCGCCGCGCCCGATGGACAGGGCCGCGGTGACGGTGGACGCCGAGGGTCAGCTCGTCGTCAACACCGGCAAGCTCTACGACTGGCCGAAGGGCGGCACCAACCGCTTCAACGAGGACGGCTCGTACATTCGCGTCTGACGCTCGCAAGGTTGAAGTTTTAAGAACAAGCCGGGGTCTGGTTTCTCGAAAACGTCGGGGCTTTGGGGAGGAACGTATGGAGCCTGAACGACCCGAGGGGAACGGCGACGGCCAGGAGTCGCGGGAGCTGAAGCGCGGGGGCGCGGCCGGCGTGGTGGCGCGCGCGAAGGCGCAGGGCCTCGCGCTCAAGGAGCGCGCCGAGGCCGAGGCCAAGGGCTACAAAGACCCGCAGCAGACGCAGCTCTGGAAGTCCATCTTCCGCGTCTCGCACGACCGCTCCGACCCGCGCAACCGAAGTCTCGCCATCCTCTCGAACGTCTTCCTGCACCTCCACCCGGCGAAGGTCAACCGCGACGCCACGCGCTACTCGTTCACGTGGGGCATGGGCGGCATCACCTTCTACCTCTTTCTGGTGCTGACCTTCACCGGCATCCTCCTCATGTTCTACTACCACCCGACGAAGGTGCAGGCGTTCCGCGACATCCTCTACCTCGAACACGACGTTCCGTTCGGCAAGCTCCTGCGGAACATGCACCGCTGGGCGGCGCACCTGATGATCATCACGACGTGGCTCCACATGTTCCGCGTCGTCCTGACCGGCTCCTACAAGCGGCCGCGCGAGTTCAACTGGTGCGTTGGCGTCGTGCTGCTGGTGCTGACGCTGCTGCTCTCGTTCACGGGGTACCTCCTGCCCGACGACCAGCTCGGCTTCTGGGCGGTGACGGTGGGGACGAACATGGCGCGCGCCACGCCCGGCTTCGGCAGCGAGGGACCGTTCGGGCCGCAGTTGGGGATGACGCCTTTTAACGACGTGCGCTTCGGGCTGCTCGGCGGCTCGATCGTGGACGCGAACGCCTTGCTGCGCTCGTACATCTGGCACTGTATCGGCATCCCCGTCGTCGCCTCGCTCTTCATGGCCGTCCACTTCTGGCGCATACGCAAGGACGGCGGCATCTCGGGCCCCGCGCCCGTCATGCTCGAATCCGAGATGAAGGCCGTGAAGAGGTAGGGGCGGCCGCGTTCTCGTTCTCTTTCAGTTAGAGGGAGAGACTGGCAATGGCAATGGCAATCGAGCGGCCGCGGAGCAACCGCTGGCTGTTGTGGCTGGTCGGCGCGGCCGTGGTGGTCGGCGTCACGGCGCTGATGGTGGACGACTGGGGGCAGCTCTGGAAGATCGGCTCGGCCCCGGACAACGTCCCCATCGTCGCGATGATCCCGCTCGTCGTCTTCTTCACGTGGCTGGGGCTCAAGCAGTCGAAGGAGAACGACCAGCTCGCCGAGACGCTCCAGGCAGACCCGGCGCTCGCCAAGACGCACCACCGCAAGATTCACCCGTGGCGGCCGGGCTGGGCGCGCGAGATACACGTCTGGCCCTACCTCGTCCGCGTCGAGTTCCTCGCCGCCATCATCGTCACCGTCATCCTCTTCGCCTGGTCGATCCTGCTCAACGCGCCGCTCGAAGAGCCGGCCAACCCGAACCTGACGATGAACCCGTCGAAGGCGCCGTGGTACTTCCTCGGCCTTCAGGAGATGCTCGTCTACTTCGACCCCTGGATCGCGGGCGTGGTGATGCCGGGCCTCCTCGTCGTGGGGCTGATGGTCTTCCCGTACGTGGACTCGAACCCTCTGGGGAACGGCTACTATTCGTGGCGGCAGCGCCGCTTCGCCGTCTCGATGTTCCTGTGGGGGTTCTTCATGTGGATCATCCTCATCATCATCGGGACGTTCATCCGGGGGCCGGGCTGGATTTGGTTCTGGCCGGGGCAGACGTGGGATCACAACGCCGTCGTCTTCGACCGCAACCGCGACCTCCACGAGATCGTCGCCGGCTGGGGGCTGGGGTTCCTCAACGGCTCGCCCTTCAAGGAGGTGTTCGGCGCGCTCGTCGTGGGCGCCATCTTCGTCGCGGGCGGGCTGTTCTTCCACTGGCTGATGCTGCGGCGTCGCGTGACGCGGGCCGACTTTAAGTCTTTCAGGGGCTTGCGCGACTGGGCCACGCGCAACGGCGAGCTGGAGGAGAAGCTGCTGGCGCGCACCTCCTTGCTTCAGTACCTGACCTTCCAGTTCTTCGCCATCTCGGTGCTGTGGCTCTTCCCCGTGAAGCTCCTGCTGCGCCTGCTGTTCACGATCAAGTACATCTGGGTCACTCCCTGGTTCAACGTCTGAGGGGACACGCGAGAGCGGAGGATTGAAACCCGTGGCTGAGACTCCTGACACCGACAAGCTGGCGAGGCGCGAGCAGCCGGACGCGCCCGCGGCCGACCCCATCACGAGCCGCTCGACGAGCGCCGTCGTGCTCATCTCGGCGCTGCTTCTGACGGGCGTGCTCGTCTGGTCGCTCTACGACGAGGTCTACGGCATGCGCCCGTGGAAGGCGTACCAGCAGTCCTTCGTCAAGCGCTTCGACCGCTACCTTGAGCGGCTCGAAAAGCGCGGCTTCGATTCGGAGGAGGAGGTCAAGAAGCGGCCCGAGTACCAGCTGCTCGACGCCGAGGCGCGCGGCGCGCGCGAGGGCGTCAAGCAGAAGCAGACCGAGATCGACAAGCGCGTCGCCCTCATCGACGCGCAGCTCGGCTCCATCTCCGAGCAGTTCCAGGACCGGCGCGGCCGCATCACCGTCGCCAGCTACAACGTCGAGCAGGCGGACGACGGCGACCGCGAGAAGGTGCGCCGCGACCTTGAGAAGATGAAGGCGGAGAAGTCGGTCGTCGTCGTGCCCCTCGACGAGGACGGCAAGCGCACCGAGCGGCGCGAGATGAACTTCACCGAGCTTGAGGCGCAGTACGTCTCGCTCAAGGACGAGAAGGGGCGGCTGCTCGCGGAGAAGGGCGAACTCCTGAAGCCGGCGAGCGACCTCGAACGGCAGCGCGACGAGTACCTGAAGAACAACGTCACGCAGGCGACCGGGCAGCAGGTTCGGACGCTGCGCGCCTCTCTGGAGAACTTCGACTACGGCATGAAGCAGCTCAGCGTCAACGGCGATCAGGTCGTTGACCGCTGCGAGTCGTGCCACCTCGGCATCCGCCAGCCCCTCACCATCCGCGCCTCGGACATGATGCCGGCGGGGCGCGGCCGCCGCAGCCGCCCCGACATGCTCGCGCGCGCCTTCGTCAGCCACCCGTCGAGCGAGCTGCTCAGGATTCACAACCCCGAGAAGTTCGGCTGCGCGAGTTGCCACTGGGGGAACGGGCGCGCCACCACCTCCATCGAGAAGGGGCACGGCGAAAACCGCTTCTGGCTCCACCCGCTGTTTAAGAAGGAGAACACCGAGGCCGGCTGTAACCAGTGCCACACGAACGACCGCGTGCTGCAAGGGGCGACGACGCTCAACCGCGGCAAAGACCTCTTCTACGAGCGCGGCTGCGTCGGCTGCCACCGCTACGAGGGCTTCGACCGCGAGACCGACGCGCTCTCGAACACGCGCCAGCTCGTCAAGCAGCTCGAAGACGAGGTGACGGCCAACGAGCACGACGCCAAGGTCGCGCGCGCCGAGAGCAGCGCGCCCGGCGTCTCGGACACGCGCGCCTCGGAACTGCTCGCGCGCGCCGAGGGGCTCATCGTCGGCAACAGCCAGCTCGAAGCCAAGATCGACCAGCTCAACACGCAGTCGCGCTACCTGATGCAGGATCAGAAGAAGGTCGGGCCGAACCTGAAGGACGCGCGCCTCAAGCTCCGCAAGGAGTGGATACCCGAGTGGCTCAAAGACCCGCAGGCGTTCCGCCCGGGCACCAAGATGCCGACCTACTGGTACCTGTCGGGCGACAAGGGTAAGGGCGGCATCGTCCCCGTCTCGATGCAGGACGAGGAGCGCAAGTCCATCGCGGCCTACATCTGGCAGTCGGCCTACGAGGGGCGCGTCCAGCCGCAGCCGCAGGGCGACGCGCGCCACGGCGAGGAGCTGTTCAAGACGCGCGGCTGCTTCGCCTGCCACTCCATCGGCGAGGGCGACCAGAAGGTCGGCGGCGAGTTCGCGGCCAACCTGACGAAGGTCGGGCAGAAGGCGAACTACGACTACGTCGTCCGCTGGGTGCACAACCCGCGCGAGCGGTGGGCGCCCTACTGCCCGAAGGAGAAGCGCGACCTCAGCCCCGAGGACTACCGCAAGAACGGCAAGGAGTTCACCTTCGACACCGTCAAGCACTCGCGCTGCCCGAACGACGGGGCCGAGCTGCAAGTCCAGAACATGACGGTGATGCCCAACTTCCGCCTCTCCGATCAGGACGCGCGCGACATCGCCACCTACCTCGTCTCGCTCGCGCCGGGCGCGCAGTACCCGGACGCGTCGTTCATGGACGACCCCAAACTGGCCGACAAGGGCAAGACGCTCATCAAGCAGTACGGCTGCGCCGGCTGTCACGAGATCCGCGGGTTCGAGGACGAGCAGCGCATCGGCAAGGAGTTGACCGCCGAGGGCGCGACGCCCTTGGAGCGTCTCGACTTCGCGCGGATGACGCACCTCGCGGAAGAGGGCGAGGAGCCGCACGCCGAAGGCGGTGAAGGCCACGGCGGCGGCGGTCACGGCGCGGCGGGCGAGAGCGGCGGCGGCGGCGCCAGCGGCGGCGCCAGCGAGGGCGGCGCCACGCGCGGCGGCGACAAGAAGAACCAGCCGTGGTACAACCACCGCGGCTTCTTCGAGCACAAGCTGGAAGAGCCGGGCATCTACGACCTCGGTAAGGAGAAGGACCCGCGCGAGCACCTGCGGATGCCGAAGCCGTTCCTCAAGCCGGAGTGGAAGACCGCGCTGACGACGCTCCTCCTGGGAAGCGTCGGCGTCGAGGGCGCGAACGTCCCGGCCTCGTTCTTCTACAACCCGACCGACCAGCAGAAGGCGATTCAGGACGGCTGGTGGGTCATCAAGAAGTACAACTGCATGGGCTGCCACTCGGTGCAGGTCGGGCAGAAGTCCGTCCTCTGGGGGCTGCCGCAGTACCAGCCGGGCGCGACGCTCGGCGAGATGCAGCTCGGCCCCGAACAGCTCCCGCCGGGGCTGATGACCGAGGGCGCGCGCGTTGACCCCGACTGGCTGCTGCGCTTCCTCTCCGACCCGAGCATGAGCGGTTACTCAGAGGGCATCGACCTCGCCGCGCACGGCGGCAAGCCCTCGACGCGACCGCCCGAGGCGAACGTCGGGCGCGGGACGGAGTCGAACCGGCAGTCGGGCCCCGGCGGCGGGGGCGGCGCCCCGATTCAAGGCCAGCCCGACGCCGCTCAGCCGCAGCAGGGCGCGACCCAGCCCGCGCAGCCGCCGCAGCCGGGCGGGGAAGTGATGGGCAAACTCTTGCCGCAGCCGGGCGAGAACCGCAACGGCGTCCGCACGTATCTGCGCGTCAGGATGCCGACCTTCAACTTCTCGCCGAACGAGCTGCGCACGCTCGTCCGCTTCTTCCTCGCCGTCTCGGCGCAGCAGGAGCCGTACATCAAGCAGCAGGCGGAGCCGCTGACGACGGCCGAGAAAGACCTCGCCCGCGCGCTCTTCACCTCGCAGGCCGCGCCGTGTCTGAAGTGCCACATGACGGGCGACGCCGGCCACGACGCGACGGCGACCGCGCCCAACTTCCTACAGGCCGGCGAGCGCCTGAAGGAGGACTGGACGGTGCGCTGGCTGCTCGACCCGCAGCGCATCATGCCGGGGACGGCGATGCCCTCGGAGCTGTTCAAGCGCGACGGAGACCGCTGGGTCTTCAACGGCCCGCTGCCGCCGACGGCGGCCGACTACAAGGGCGACCACGCGCGCCTGCTGACGCGCTACCTGCTCTCGCTCACGCCGGAGGAGCAGGCGCGCGCGCGCACGACCGCGCCGGCGCAAATCCCCGCGCCGAGCGGCACGCAGGCCGGCCCCGTCGCCTCGCACACGCCGGGCGTCGCCCCGCGCACCTCCGCCCAGAGGAGGCAGAGCGCGTCCCGCCCGGCCGCGAGGCGTGGGCGCGGGACGCAGGTCTCGCAGGGCTTGGGGCAGAGGCGGCCGAGCCGAGCGCGCTGGCTCAGGCAGGCGCGCGGGCGCTGGCGTCAGGCGGCGGCCCTGCGCGCACGCGCGCGTGATTTCTCGCCCTGAATGTTTCGCGGTATCATGAGCGCACGTTTCATTCGCACCCGAGAGAGTCCCCTTTGAGGAGGTTTCATCCCATGCAATCCAAACGCGCGCGGTTTCTGGCCGCGCTCTTCGCGGCCCTCTGCCTGCTCGCCGCGTCGGCGGCCTGCTCGCGCAGCGCCGACGACGAGGAGGACGCGGCCGGCGGCGGCGACGACTCGACCGAGGCCGCCGCGCTGACGCCCTACAAGCCGACGGGGCAGGAGAGTTCCATCGCCGGCACCATCAGCTTCGCGGGCGACGCGCCGGCGAAGAAGGGCATCAGCATGGACGCCGACCCGGTCTGCGCCTCGTCCAACCCCGACCCGCACGCCGAAGACATCGTCGTCAACGGCGACAAGCTGGCGAACGTGCTCGTCTACATCAAGGAGGGGCAGGCCGGCGGCAAGAGCATCACGAGCTACCAGTTCGCCGCGCCCGCGCAGGCCGCCACGCTCGACCAGAAGGGCTGCCACTACGTGCCGCACGTCGTCGCGCTTCAGATCAACCAGCCCTTCAACGTCACCAACTCCGACCCGACGGCGCACAACGTCAACGTGGACGCCAAGCAGAACGAGAAGTTCAACCAGGGCCAGTCGCCCGGCGCCGCGCCCATCACCAAGCAGTTCAAGCGCGCCGAGACGGTCATCCCGGTCAAGTGCAACCAGCACCCGTGGATGCGCGCCTACGTCGGCGTGCTCCAGCACCCGTTCTTCGCCGTCTCGGACGACTCGGGCAAGTTCGAGATTAAGGGCGTGCCGCCGGGCACCTACACGGTCGTCGCGTGGCACGAGAAGTACCAGCAGGGGCAGACAATGTCGGTCACGGTCGGCGCCGGCGCGCCCGCGACCGCCGACTTCAGCTTCACGGGCCAGCAGCTCGCCGAAGGCAAGACCGAGGGCGGCGCGCTCCGTATGTTGCCCGCGCTCGACCTGCCGATGCTCGGCGCCCATCACTGAACCGGGTCTTAAGTCAAAAGGGAAGCAGCAGTAATTTCATGAAGGAGTTCGTACTCGAAGCGACAACCGACGTGCCGGTGGCGGTGGCGCCGCCGGCCGCGCGCGAGAAGCTCGCCGCCTTCGCCGAGCTGACCAAGCCGCGCATCACTTTCCTGATCGTGCTCACCTCGGCCGCCGGCTTCAGCCTCGGCTCGAAGGGCGCGCTCGACTACGTCACGCTCTTCAACGCGCTCTTCGGCATCGCGCTCCTCTCGTCGGGGATCGCGACGCTCAATCAGTACATGGAGCGCGACCTCGACGCCCGCATGCGCCGGACGCTTAGCCGCCCGCTCCCGTCGGGCAAGCTCGGCGCGGGCGCGGCGCTCGGCTTCGGCCTCGCGCTGACCGCGGCGGCCGAGATTTACCTCGCCGCCTTCGTCAACCTTCTGACGGCGGGCTTCGGCCTGACCGTCATCGTCGGCTACCTGCTCTGCTACACGCCGCTGAAGACGCGCAGCACGCTCTCGACCGTCGTCGGGGCGTTCCCCGGCGCGATGCCGCCGCTGATGGGGTGGACGGCCGCCACGGGCCAGGCGGGGCTTGAGGCGTGGGCGCTCTTCGCCATCCTCTTCGCGTGGCAGTTCCCGCACTTCCTCGCCATCGCGTGGATGTACAAGGAGGACTACGCGCGCGCCGGCATCAGGATGCTGCCGGTCGTCGAGCCGGAGTGCCGCATCACCGCGCGGCAGATCGTCATCTGGTCGGTGCTCCTCGTCCCCGTCAGCCTTTTCCCGACGGTGCTGGGGACGACCGGCGCCGTCTACTTCTACGGCGCCTTCATCCTCGGCATACTTTTCCTGGGGACGAGCATCCACGCCGCCCTCGCGCACACGCGCCAGGGCGCGCGCCGGCTGCTCCTCGCTTCCGTGCTCTACCTGCCCGTCCTGTTCGGGCTGATGGTCTTTAACAAGTAGTCAGTAGACGGTAGTCGGTAGGCAGTAGGCCCCGCTCTACGAGCGAGGGCCGCTGGCCGACGGCTACCCCGCGACCTTCGAAGTTCTTCTACTGGCTGCCGCCTACTGTCTACTGACAACTTCGGAGGTTCTATGGGTCGTGCTCTCGCGGTGTTCCTCTGGGTGATGACCGGCCTCTCGGTGTGGATGTTCGTGAGCGGGCGTTGGTGGTTCCCGACCGCCATCTCCGAGCACGGGCCGGCCTACGACCGGCAGTTCATCCTGACCATCATCGTCGTCGGCATCGCCTTCGTCGCGGCGCAGGTGGCGCTGGGCATCGCCGTCTGGCGCTTCCGCGACACGGGCGACGGCAGCGGCGCCCGCGCCGTCTACTCGCACGGCAACAACCGGATGGAGATTCTCTGGACGGGCGTCACGGCCGCCATCTTCATCACGCTGGCGCTCCTCGGCCAGCGCGTCTGGTGGAACCTCCACATGATCGACGCGCCCGCGAACGCCAACCGCGTGCGGGTGACGGCGCAGCAGTTCCAGTGGAACTTCCACTACGCCGGCCCCGACGGCAAGTTCGGCCGCACCGACCCGCGCAAGATCAGCGACGAGTCGATCAACTACGTCGGGCTGGATTCGACCGACCCGGCCTCGGCCGACGACTCCGTCACGCAGACGCTCGTCACGGCCGTCAACCGCCCCGTCGAGCTGAACCTTACTTCGCGGGACGTGACGCACAGCTTCTGGGTGCCGCAGCTCCGCTTCAAGCAGGACGCCGTGCCCGGGCTCGACGTGAAAGTCCACTTCACGCCGCAGGCGGCCGGCCAGTACGAGATCGCCTGCGCCGAGCTGTGCGGGCAGCAGCACTACAAGATGCGCAGCTACATGCTCGTCGTCCCCGAGGACGAGTACGCCACGCTGGTCGCGCTGCCCACGCAGGCGCAGTTCAACAAGCGCGTCGGCGAGCTGGTCAAGAAGTACCCCCTCAACTACTGACGAACCCTTGAACCGAAGGCCGCGCCCGCGTGTGGCGCGGGCGGGAGGATGGCGCAGATGGCAGAGACGGAAGTCCCCAACGAAGTCCACGCGCACGAAGGGCACGCCGCCGGACACGACGCCGGGCACGGCGCGCACCACGCGCCGACCGGCTTCATCCGCAAGTACATCTTCAGCATCGACCACAAGGTCATCGGCATCCAGTACCTCCTGCTCGCGCTCTTCTCGGTCGTCCTCGGGATGGCGATGTCGGTGCTGATGCGGATGAAGATGACGTGGCCCGAGCACGCGTGGCCCGTCCTCGGCAGTCTCTTCCCCGAGGGCGCGCCGGGCGGCGTGATGACGCCCGAGTTCTACCTCTCGCTCGTCACCATGCACGGCACGATGATGGTCTTCTTCGTGCTGACGACCGCGCCGCAGGGCGGCTTCGGCAACTACTTCCTGCCCATCCAGATCGGCGCCGACGACATGGCGTTCCCCGTCCTCAACATGCTCTCGTTCTGGACGACGCTGCTGGGCCTGCTCGTCCTGGTGACCGCGATTTTCGCCTCGGGCGGCTCCGTCATCGGGCCGACGGGCGGCTGGACGGGCTACGCCCCGCTCTCGGCGGTCGGACACCTCCTGAACGTGCCGGGGCAGGGGATGGGCGTCAACCTCTGGGTCATCAGCATCGCCATCTTCTGCGTCGCCTCGCTCCTCGGCGCCTTGAACTTCATCGTCACGCTGCTGAACCTGCGGACGAAGGGCATGTCGCTGATGCGCATGCCGCTGACGTGCTGGGCGTGGTTCACGACCGCCGTGCTGGCGCTCCTGTCGTTCCCCGTCCTGCTGGCGGCGGGCGTCCTGCTCTTCCTCGACCACAACGCCGGGACGAGCTTCTTCGTCCCCGGCGGCCTCTCGAACGGGACGGCGGTCTTAGACCACTCGGGCGGCTCGCCCATCCTGTGGCAGCACCTCTTCTGGTTCTTCGGCCACCCCGAGGTCTACATCGCCATCCTGCCGGGCATGGGCGCGACCTCGCACATCCTCTCGACGTTCGCGCGCAAGCCCATCTTCGGCTACCGCGCGATGGTCTTCGCGATGTTCGCCATCGGTCTCCTCGGCTTCTTCGTCTGGGGGCACCACATGTTCATCTCGGGGATGTCGCCGCTGACCTCGGCGGCCTTCTCGGTGCTCACGCTCTCCATCGGCGTCCCCTCCGCCATCAAGACCTTCAACTGGCTGGGCACGCTCTGGGGCGCGCGCATCAGGTTCACGACGCCGATGCTGTTCGCCGTCGGCTTCGTCTCGCTCTTCGTCGCGGGCGGAATCACCGGCCTCGTTCTGGGCCAGTCCTCGCTCGACCTCTCGATGCACGACACCTACTTCGTGCTCGCGCACTTCCACCTCGTGATGGGCGTGGCGGCCATCTTCGGCATGTTCGCCGGCACCTACTTCTGGTTCCCGAAGATGTTCGGCCGGATGATGAACGAGACGCTCGGCAAGATTCACTTCTGGCCGACCATCATCGGCGTCTACGCCATCTTCATCCCGATGCACGCGATGGGGATGGTCGGACTGCCGCGCCGCTACTCGCAGTTCTACGAGGTCATCAACGGCCGAGTGGAGTGGATTTATCACTTCAACGCGCCGACCCACGGGCTGATTCACTTCGTCACGTGGGCGGCCATCATCACCGTCGCCTTCCAGTTCCTCTTCGTCTTCAACTTCTTCTGGAGCCTGTTCAAGGGCAAGCGGGCTTCGGACAACCCCTGGGACGCCACGACTTTGGAGTGGGTGACGGCGACGCCGCCGCCGCACGACAACTTCGGCGGGCGCGTCCCCGTCGTCTACCGCGGCGCGTACGAGTTCGGCGTGCCCGGCGCGCCCGAGGACTTCGTCCTCCAGACGACGCCCGACGAGACGGGTCCCAACGTCACCTACGCCGCCGACGGACAAGGAACGGGTAATGGCCACAACGGTCGGGGGTGAGAGCGAGACGGTGACGCGGGCCGAGACCGTCATCGAAGTGACCGGCGCGCGCCGCCGCGGCGGGCGCGGGGGGCGCGGCAACGGGCGCGGCGGCCCCGGCGGGGGCGGCCCCGGCGGGGGCGGCCCCGGCGGCGGGGGCGGCGAGGAGCCGCGCCGCTCGCCGCACGAGCGCTACCGCATCGGGGTTCTGGTCGGCATCGCCTCGATCCTGATGATGTTCACGGCGCTGGCGAGCGCGCTCATCGTGCGCTCGGGGTTGAAGACGAGCGTGGACTGGGGCGGCGGACAGTTGCCCTCCTTCGTCTACGTGAGCACGGCGCTCATCGTCCTCAGCAGTCTCACGTTCTCGCGCGCGAAGGCGTCGCTCGGGCACGGAGAGGAGTCGGGCTACCGGCTCTGGCTGATGGTGACGCTGCTGCTGGGCCTCGGCTTCCTCGCCGCGCAGGTGCTCGCGTGGCGGCAGTTGGTCGCGGCGGGCGTCTACCTCGCGACGAACCCGCACAGCTCCTTCTTCTACGTGCTGACGGGGCTGCACGCCGTGCACCTTCTGGGCGGGATACTCGCGCTCGCGGCGCTCTACTTTTACGGCAGCCGCGCGCCGGGCGCGGAGGGCGCGGCCAAGCGGCGCGCGCTGACGGACGTGACGGGCATCTACTGGCACTTCATGGACGCGTTGTGGGTCTTTCTCTTCCTGCTACTCTTCTTCCGGAGGTGAGGCTTGAGCACTGAAGCGCATGTCGGACGGCTGCCGGCGACCGAGTGGGACGGGGGCGCGCTGCCGTTCCGCGTCGGCCACCGCAAGCTCGGGATGTGGCTCTTCATCGTGTCGGACGCGATGACGTTCTCGGCGATGCTCATCGCCTACTCTTACGCGCGCGTGTCGAGCGACCAGTGGCCGACGCCGTTCCCCTTCTACCCCTCGATCATCTTCTCGACGACGATGACGCTCTTCCTGCTCGCGTCGAGCTTCACGATGGTGATGGCCGTGAGGGCCTCGGCGCACAACCGCCTGCGGGCGGCGCGGCGCTGGATCGGCGCGACGATCTTCGGCGGCCTCGCCTTCCTCGTCCTCCACCTCATCGAGTGGGAGCACCTCATCCACGACGGCCTGCGCCCCTTCCGGCTCGCGGGCGAGTGGGCGCACAAGTGGCCCGAGGCGCCGCCGCTCTTCGGCGCGAGCTTCTTCGCCATCACGGGCCTCCACATGTTCCACGTCCTGACGGGCGTCTGCTACCTCGGCGTCATCGCGCTGCGCATCACGAAGACGCGCCACGAAGACGTCGAGATCAGCGGCCTCTACTGGCACTTCGTAGACCTCGTCTGGATGTTCGTCTTCCCGCTCATCTACCTGATGTCGGTCGATTTCTCCGGGTGAATCCGCGAGAGGAGGGGCAGCGAGCGATGTCAAACGAAAACGTCCGGGGCCTTTTAAACAAGTCCGACTTCGCCATGATCGGCGTCTGCGTCCTGCTCGCGGCCGCCTGCCTGTTCTTCGCGGGCAAGAACGCGGCCGATGCCGGGAACTTCCTGACCATCGACAGCCTCTTCTTCACGGCCGTCTGCCTGCTGCTGGCGCTCACCTTCGTCGCCGTCCCGGCGCTGACCTTGCGCGAGCGCGGCATCCACCCGCTGCGCGTCGGCGACGAGGTGCCGCCCGCGCGCGCGAACGAGCACGTCCACTTCGAGGGCGGCGTCAAACTCTTCCTCAACGTCCTGCTGGGGCTGCTCGCGCTGACCGTGGTCGAGGTCTTCCTCGCCTACATCCACGTGCCGCTCACCATCATGCTGACGGTCCTCATCGGCCTCTCGCTCATCAAGGCCGCGATGATCATCGCCTACTTCATGCACCTGCGCTTCGAGCGCATGAGCCTCGTGCTGACGCTCATCCCGACGCTCGTCGTCTGCATCTGCCTGCTCTTCATCGTCTTCCCCGACAGCTTCCGCGCGAAGAACATCCGCGCGACGAAGACTTCGGCCGAGCCGGTGACGGGCTCGGCCCCGGCGCACGAAGGGCACTGAAAGGCAATTAACTTGGAGAGGCCGGCGCGAAAGTTTCAAAGGGCGGCGGCCGCGTGCTTGACGCTCGCGGCGCTCGCGGCGTGGCCGGCCGCCGCGGCGGCGCAGTGCCCGCTGTGCCGCTCGGCTTTGCAGGGCGAGGGCGACACGACGGCGCGCACGATGAACCTCGCCATCGTCGTCCTGCTCATCCCGCCCGTCTCGATCTTCTGCACGATCTTCGCCGTCGCCTACAAGAAGCGGAAGGGCGGCGACGACGAGGAAGACGACGGCGGGGGGCTCGACCCCTAGAGGCGTTTCAAAAATTATGGCAGACGAACTGGTCCCGGCGGTGGACGTGGAGCGGCAGACGATACGCGGGCGCGTGTGCCCTTCGTGCGGCGGCAAAATCATCCCGTCCGACCGCGCCGTCTACGAGAACAAGACCGACCCCGGCGGGGTCTTCCCGGCGTGGCAGTGCGAGCGCTGCGGCTACGAGGAGCTGAGCGAGAAGAAGCCGCCGGCCGCGAAGCCGGCGCACCCCCCGAAAAAGAAGGTCGAAGGATGAGCGCAGAAGAGAACAAGAGAGTCGTGCAGGCCATCTTCGAGGCGTTCGGGCGCGGCGACGTGCCCGGCGTCCTCTCGCACCTCGCCGAAGACGTGGAGTGGCGCGCCCCCGGCCCCGCCTCCGTCCCCTACCTCGGCGACAGGCGCGGCCACGCGGGCGCGACCGAGTTCTTCGTCCAGCTCGGCTCGCACGTCGAGTTCGAGTTCTTCGAGCCGGGCGCGTTCGTCGCCGAGGGCGACCGCGTCGTCGCGCTCGGCCGCGAGCGCGGGCGCGTGCGGGGCACGGGCCGGACGTTCGACAACGAGTGGGCGCTCGTCTTCACCCTCGACGGCGGCGGCAAGGTGACGAACTTCCAGCTCTACGAGAACACGGGGGCCGTCGCGGAGGCGTTCGCGTAAGAAGTGTCTGAGCCGGACGAGTTGAGGCTGCGCGTGCTCTCGATGTTCGACGAGCTGGGCAAGCCGGAGCTTGACCTCCACGAGCTGTTCGAGGCGGGCGGCAACGACCCCGAGGCGCGGCTCGGCGTCTTCAACGCGGTCGAGTGGCTGGCCGAGCGGGGCCTGCTCGAAGAGCGCGGCAACGACTTCTACGCGCTCTCCGACGCGGGGCGCGAGGCTTTGCGGGCGGGGCGGGTGAGGGAGGGGCGCGGCGAGTGAGCCGGCGCCGCCTCCCCTGATTTATGAACGACTCGATACTGCCGCACCTGAACGCCGCCTTGAACGCGACCAGCTTCCTACTGCTCGTCGCCGCCCTTTTCCAGATCAGGCGCGGGAACGTCGGCGCGCACCGCCGACTGATGCTCTCGGCGCTCGCCGTCTCGGCACTCTTCCTCGTCTCCTACGTCACATACCACGCGCAGCACGGCTCGATGCGCTTCCGGGGCGAGGGGGCGGTGCGCGCGGTCTACTTCCTCATCCTCGTCACGCACATCATCCTCGCGGCGGCCATCGTCCCGCTCGTCGTCGTGACGGTGCGCCGCGCGCTCAGGGGCGACTTCGCGCGTCACCGGCGCATCGCGCGCTGGACGTACCCGCTCTGGCTCTACGTCTCCGTCACCGGCGTCGTCGTCTACGTCATGCTCTACCACCTCTACCGGACTTAAGAACCGATGGGCGACGCGCGACAGCACACGGAAGGGAACGGCGACCGGCCCCACGGCGCGGCCGATGACGCGACGCCGGCCGCGGCCGGCGCGACCGGCACGGGGCGGAGGCGCGCGCCTTGGCCGCTCGCGGTCGTGGCCGTCCTCTTCGTGGTGGTGCCGTTCCTGACGTGGTACTGGACTTGGTTCGGGAGGAGTTTGAGCGACGAGGAGATCGGCCGTTACCTCGGCGAAGGCAAGCCGCGACACGCGCAGCACGCGCTCTCGCAGGTCGTGGGGAGAATCGAGGCGGGGGACGCGAACGCCGGCCGCTGGAACGCGCAGGTCGCCGCGCTCGCCGCCAGCCCCTCGCCCGACGTGCGGATGACGGTCGCGTGGGTGATGGGTCGCGAACACAAGTCCGAAGAGTTCCGCGCGGCGCTCGCGCGCCTCGTCGAAGACCCGGAGCCGATAGTGCGGCGCAACGCCGCGCTCGCGCTCGTCAGCTTCGGCGACCCGCGCTGCCGCCCCGAACTCCTCGCCATGCTCCGCCCCGTCACCATCAACGCCCGCACCGAGGGGACGGCGCAGACGGCGCTCACCGCCGGCACCCCAGTCAAGCGCGAGTCGCTGCTCGTCAGGTACGACGTCAGGCCGAACCTCGTCGAGGAAGTCCGCTCGCCCGTGCCGGGCCGGGTCGAGAAGGCGTTCGTCAAAGAGGGCGACAGTTGGCACGCCGGCGCCGAGCTGTTCGTCATCGCGCCCGACCGCGAGCAGGTCGAGGACGCGCTGCTCGGCCTGGCACACCTCGGGGAGGCCGAAGACCTGCCCGAGGTCGAGCGCTACGCGCGCGGGGTCGAGGGCGCGCCGGACGAACTGAAAGCGAAAGCGGCGCGGACGGCCGAAGCCATCCGGCGCCGCGCCGGTCGGAATCCTTAACCCCCGCGTCGGGGAGTTCTTTGCCGGTCCCCCTAACTCGACGGCGGGGGCGGCGGGGCGTCGGGGAGCGCGACGCCGTGCATCGCCTCCCAGTCCTCGGTCGGCACCATCTCGATGGCGTCCCACGGGCAGCCGTCGAGGAACGCGCCGTCGGGCCCCTTGCTGATGCACTTCTGGCAGCCGATGCAGAGGTAGGGGTCAACCTCGATGCGTCCGAAGGGCGTGTGGTCGTCGTCGGGCACCCAGAACATGCACGCCTCGATGGGGCAGTACTCGATGCAGGCGGGCGACCCGGCGCAGCCCGTGCAGCAGTCGGTCGTGATGGCGAGGATGCGCGGCTTCTTCTTCCGCGTCGCCTTGCCGTCGCCCTCGGACATCGGCCAGTGCTTTTCGACTACTTCGATCATTGTTCTCGGCTCCGAAGGAAAATCTCTGGAAGGCGCTCACACTTTAACACGTCACAAATAGACGCTCAACGAATTAATTGCTTGACTTGACAAAGGCAGGCATCGGAGATAGTCTCCCCGCGCTCACCGGCGGTCACGACTCGGGACGACGCCCCTTCTGTACGAGTAAACGTCTCGGCTCACCCATCATTCAAGTAAGGCGATTATTTCCTACGACTCGGCGCGCCGCGGCCCGGAGGGCGACAGCCCGAAGAGCCAGCGCGCGGTCTCGTTCCCTCAACCACCAAAACCGACAGGAGGTACATCCCCTTGAGATTCAGGATACTTTTATCGGCGGCCCTGCTGTGTGCGGTCGCTTTGGCCGGAATCGTGATCAGCTCGACGAAGGGCGGCGCGGCGCAGGCGCACGGCCCCAACCTCACCGTGCGCTCCGACATCCTCGGGTCGCAGTGGCTCGTGCGCGACGAGAACCTCTCGGCCGCGGCGTGCAGCGTCGAGGAGGGCAACATCACCCCCGGCCTCCGCAGGCTCGTGCGCTTCACCGTCACCACGCCGAACATCGGCGACGAG
>DASVQX010000049.1:0-32728 GCA_036388915.1 Pyrinomonadaceae bacterium | reverse complement strand
GGAGTCTCATATGAGACTCCCGCCCCGCCCCTTCGCGTAGTTTACGACTACGAGCGGCTCTGTTCTTCGTCGCCCGCGATGGCGCCGGTGCGCCACTCGGGGAGGGCGTCGGCGCGGCGGACGTAGATGGAGGCGCCGCGCAGGCTCTCGACGACGACGCGGTCGCCGGCTTCGAGCGGCGGCTCGCCCTCGGCCGGGTAGGCCGTCCAGACCGAGCCGAAGACCTTGACCGCGCCCTCGTTGAGCGCGCCCTGACTCGACCCGACGACCGTCCCCACCTGTCCGGGCATCGCCTCCGCCCCCGACTTCAGGCCCCCGCCGTCGCCGCCGCGCCCCGTGAAGTAGTTGACGAAGATCGTGCGCGAGAGCGCCGTCAGCGCCGACGAGACCGTGATGAAGAGGATGAACTGCGCGGCCACGCCGGCGCCGAGGAAGCTGGCGAGCGCGGCCACCAGCGCGCCCACCCCGAACCAGAGCAGCACGAAGCCCGGCGTGAAGACCTCGGCGATGACGAGGATGACCCCGAGCACCGTCCACAGAATCCAGGCCCAGTCTTCGCTCATCTTCCGCGGCCCTCAGCCTTTCAGAAAGTTCTTCATCACGAACCAGACGTTGGCGGGGCGCTCGGCGAGCCGGCGCATGAAGTACGGGTACCAAGTCTTCCCGTACGGCACGTAGACGCGCACGTTGTAGCCCTCGCGAGCGAGCCCCTCTTGCAGGTCGCGCCGCACGCCGTAGAGCATCTGGAACTCGAACTGGTCGCGGCCGACGCCTTCGGCGGCGGCGAACTCCTTCGTCGCGCGGATCATGTTCTCGTCGTGCGTCGCGATGCCGTGGTAGACGCCGCTCTTGAGCATCAGCTTCATGCAGCGCACGTAGTTCTCGTCAACGTCTTTCTTATCCGGGAAGGCGACCTCGGGCGGCTCGTTGTAAGCGCCCTTGCACAGACGCACGCGCGCCGGGACGGCGAGCACCTCGCGCAGGTCGGCCTCGGTGCGGCGCAGGTACGATTGCAGCACGATGCCGACCGTGTTCAGGTCGAACTCCTCGCGCAGGCGCCGGAAGATGTCGAGCGTGACCTGCGTGACGGCCGAGTCCTCCATGTCCACGCGGACGAAGTTGCCGCGCCGCGCCGCCTCCTCGACGACCGCGCGCGCGTTGCGGTAGGCCAGCTCGGGGTCGATGGCGAGGCCGAACTGCGTGAGCTTGATCGAGACGTTCGACTTGATGCCCGACTCGTCGATGGCCGCCAGTATCCGCTTGTACTCGCGCACCTCGCCCTCCATCTCGGCGGGGCTCGTGACGCCCTCGTTGAGGTGGTCGAAGGTGGCGGTGCAGCCCAGCGCGTTGAGGTCGCGGATGGCGCCGACCGTCGTCTCGATGTCTTCGCCCGCGATGAAGCGCGCGGTCATCTTGCGGAAGGGCTTGAAGCGCGTGGCGAAGTCCTTCAGCCCTTCGCGCTTCGCGAGAAAAAGGAGTGTGCTCCTGGCAACCATCTTTTCGTTTATCTGCCCCGCGGCGCGCACGCCGGCGCGCGTAAATTTAACGGCCTCGGCGGTCGCGCGCTGTGTTATGCTTCCACGCGTTTTCCCGCTCGCAACGACTAAGCCACAGTAGACCCGGAGACCCGACGAAGTTTGCGTTGGAAGCTGCTCATCGCCGCCTCGGTGCTGGCCGCCGCCGCGGGCGCCGGAGTCTGCTACGCGGTCGCGCGGTACCTTCTGCCCGCCGCCGGCATGGAAGCGGCCGGCTGGGGCGTCGCGCTGGCGCTCGCCGCGCCGCTGGCCGCGAACGCCTACGCGGCCATCTTCGTCTACCGCCGCACCGCGCGCCGGCGCGCGCTACAGGCGGCGGCCACGGCGCTCCTGGCCTCGCTGCTCACGCTGACGGCGCTCACCCTGGCCTCCGTCCTCGGCGGCCGCGCCGGGCCAGACCTCTTCCCCGCCCCGCCGTCCAAAAACGCCTGAAGAAATCTAAGCCCCAGCATAAGTAACCGCCCGCGCGCGCGCAAGCGGGGAGACAAAATCCTGCGTGCCAAGGGCTGAGTCAAGACCCGGCCGACGCTCACTCAGTCTTCAGGCGCTCAGTCCCCGGCACTGTTTTTTAACCCGATCCGCTCTTGCACGGGTTTGAGGGCTTCGATGACGAAGCGGACGTGCTCGTCGAGTCCGACGCCAAGCTCCTCGACTCCCTGCCGGATGTCGTCGCGGTTGACCGTGCGCGCGAACGCCTTGTCCTTCAGCTTCTTCTTCACCGACGAGACTTCGAGGTCGTCGAGACTCTTCGACGGGCGGACGAGCGCGCAGGCGACGAGGAAGCCGCACAGCTCGTCGGTCGCGAACAGCGCGCGCGCCATCGCCGTGTCGCGCGGGACGCCGGTGTAGGTGGCGTGCCCGAGGATGGCGCGGATGACGCGGTCGGGGTAGCCGCGGCCGCAGAGGATGTTCGAGCCTTTGTAGGGGTGCTCGTCGGCCGTCGGGAACATCTCGTAGTCGAAGTCGTGCAGCATCCCCGTGATGCCCCACTCGTCCACGTCCTCCTCCGGGCCGCCGTAGCGCGCGGCGGCCGCGCGCATCGCCGCCTCGACGGCCAGCGCGTGCTGCCTCAGGCTCTTGCCCTTCGTGTACTCGCAGAGCAGCTCCCACGCTTCCTCACGAGTCGGCATCTGTGTCGGCGCCTCCTACCTTTTTTTGCTTAGCTCGCTCCCGCGACGTAGTGTCTCACGCCCCGCCGTAGCTCTCAAAGCGGCGGCCCGCGGCGCGCGCGGGGGTCTTGCTTGCCGCCCCCCTGACCTTCAATTACAATGGCGTGTGCGCCCCTTACGCCGCCTTTTTTAAGCGATGAAACCATTTCTCTACGCGGCCCTGGCGGGTTACGTCATCGCCGCCACCCACGCCGTCCTGACCTTCGTCAACAAGCGACGCGACGCCGAGCGGGTCACGCTCTACGCGGCCGCCTTCGGGTTCGCGGCGCACACCGGCTCGATCATCTTCGACTGGGCGCGCGACGGCCACTACCCGCTCTTCAGCACCACCGAGGCGCTCTCCTTCCTCGCCTGGACGCTCGTCGTCGCCTTCTTCGTGGTGACGTACCGCTACCCGCTGCGCGCGCTCGGAGCGTTCCTGCTGCCGGCGGTCGCGCTCGTCGTCCTCGCGTCGCAGCTCGTCTCGCCCGACCCCGGCAAGGACCCCAGCACCGTGACGGGCGGCAGCGGCTCCTGGCTCTTCCCCGTCCACGTCACGCTGCTCCTGTTCGGCTACGCCTCGTTCTTCATCGCCTTCGCGGCGAGCGTGATGTACCTGTGGCAGGAGCGCGAGCTGCGGCTGAAGAAGTTCGGCGCCGTCTTCCACCGGCTCCCCAGTCTGACGGCCGTGGACGACGTGGCCTCGACGGCGGCGAGCGTCGGCTTCACGCTGCTCACGCTCGGCATCGTCACCGGCGTCATCTGGTCGCGCGCGCGCAGCGTCCGCATGTTCCACAACGACCCGACCGAGTTCTTCGCGCTGCTGACGTGGGTCGTCTACCTCGCGCTCCTACACTTCCGCGTCCAGTGGCGCGGGCGCAAGGCCGCGTGGCTCGGCGTCGGCGGCTTCACGCTCGTCCTCTGCACCTTCGCCGGCGCCGTCGCGCTCGGCGGCTTCCACGTCTTCCGGTAGTCCCGATGTCAATCGTTCTCGTCGGACTCAACCACAAGACCGCGCCCGTCGAGGTGCGCGAGCGCCTCGCCTTCAGCGACGAGGCGTGCGCAGAGAGTCTGCGCGCGCTCGTGGACGGCGAGACGGTGCGCGAAGGGTTGATCGTCTCGACATGCAACCGCGTCGAGGTGCTGGCCGCCTCCGCCGGGCAGCAGGCGCCGGACGCCGTGGGGCGGCTGAGCGACTTCCTCAGCCGCGTGCGCTCCGTCCCCGTCGAACTCTTCAGCGGCCACCTCTACACGCACGCCGACGACGCGGCCGTCCGCCACATCTTCCGCGTCGCCTCGTCGCTCGACTCGATGGTCGTCGGCGAGCCGCAGGTGCTGGGGCAGGTGCGTCACGCCTACTCGCTCGCGGTCGAGGCCGGGACGGCGGGGCGCGTCCTTCACAAGCTCGTCCACCACGCGCTGCGCGTCGCCAAGCGCGTCCGCAGCGAGACCGGCATCGCCGCCTCGGCCGTCTCGGTCAGCTACACGGCGGTCGAGCTGGGGCGGAAGATTTTCGGCTCGCTCAAGGGCGCGACCGTGCTGCTGGTCGGCGCGGGCGAGATGGCCGAACTGGCGGCGCAGCACCTCGCGGGCGCGGGCGCGTCGCGCGTGCTCGTCTCCAACCGCACGTACGAGACGGCGCAGCGGCTCGCGCTCGCCTTCGGCGGCGAGGCGTTGGAGTTCTCCGCGCTCGAAGAGGGGCTGGCGCAGGCCGACGTGGTCATCTGCTCGACGGGCGCGCGCGAGTACATCATCACGCCCGAGATGGCCGAGCGCGCACGCGCCGCGCGGCGCAACCGCCCGGCCTTCTACATCGACATCAGCGTCCCGCGCAACGTAGACCCGGCGGTGGCCAAGCTCGCCAACCTCTTCGTCTTCGACGTGGACGACCTCGAAGCCGTCGTCGCCTCGAACCTGCGAGAGCGAGAGCGCGAGGCCGAGCGGGCGGAGCTGATCGTCGAGGCCGAGGTGACGCAGTTCCAGCAGGCGCTGCGCGCCCTCGACATCGGCCCCACGGTCGGCGCGCTCAAGGAGAAGTTCCGCCGCATCGCCCGCGAAGAGTTCGAGCGCCAGCGCGGCCGACTCGGCCCGCTCACGCCCGAGCAGGAGCAGGCCATCGAGGCGATGCTCATGTCGGCCGTCAACAAGATTGCGCACCCGGTCATCCACCGCATGCGCCGCTCCTACGACGCGGGCGAGGAGAATGAGGTGCAGGCGTGGCGAGAGGTGTTCGGTCTGGAGGAACGAGAGGGTGACAGGTGATGGGCGGCAGTTAACATGAAAGAGATCGTCATCGGTTCGCGCGGGTCAAAGCTCGCGCTGTGGCAGTCGGAGTGGGTGAAGGCGCGGCTCGAAGCGCTTGAGCCGGCCGTCTCCGCGCGCATCGAGATTGTTAAGACCATGGGCGACGTGCGGCTCGACGTTCCGCTCTCGGTCATCGGCGGGCAGGGCGCGTTCACGAAGGAGTTGGAGGTCGCGCTGCTTGACCGCCGCGTTGACGTGGCCGTCCACTCACTCAAGGATTTACCGACCGTCACGCCCGACGGCCTCTGTATCACGGCCACGCCCGAGCGCGAAGACCCGCGCGACGCGTTAGTGCTGCGCGCGGGCGCCGTCTCGGGGAACGCCTCGCTCAGGAACCTCGCGGCCGGCGCGGTCGTCGGGACTTCTTCCCTGCGGCGCATCGCGCAGCTCAAGCACCTGCGGCCGGACGTGCAGATTAAAGACCTGCGCGGCAACGTGGACACGCGCCTGCGCAAGCTCGATTCGGGCGAGTACGACGCGCTGATACTCGCGTCGGCGGGTCTCAGGCGGCTCGGCTTCGGCGAGCGCATCAGCGCGGCCATCGAGCCGGAAGAGATGCTGCCGGCCGTCAGTCAGGGCGCGCTCGGCGTCGAGACGCGCGCCGACGACGCGGAGACGAACGCGCTCGTCTCTCGGCTCGACGACCGCCGGACGCGCTCGGCCGTCGTCGCCGAGCGCGCGCTGTTGCGCTTCTTAGGCGGCGGCTGTCAGGTGCCCATCGCCGCGCACGCGACCGTCGAAGGCTCCCGCCTCAAGCTCGACGGCCTCGTCGCGACGCTCGACGGCGGCGAAGTCCTGCGCGGCAGCGTCGAGGGCGACGCCGACGACGCTGCGGCCCTCGGCGAACGACTGGCGGCACTGCTCATCGAGCGCGGCGCGGCGCGCCTCCTCGAAGACACCCCCGCCGAAGTGCCCGAACCCTGATGAGCGCCGAAGGGTCGAAGCCCCTGGACGGGCGGACGGTGATGATCACGCGCGCGCGCGCGCAGGCCGCCGAGTTCGCGGCCGAGCTTGAGGCTTTCGGCGCGCGCGTCGTCGCCTGCCCGACCATCGAGATCGTCCCGCCCGCCTCCTACGCCGCGCTCGACGAGGCGATTGACAACCTCTTCGGTTACGACTGGCTCGTCCTCACCAGCACGAACGCCGTCGAGCACTTCCTCGCGCGCCTCGACGCGCTCGGCAAGGGCGTTGAGGAGTTGGACGGCCTGCGCGTCTGCGCCATCGGCGAGGCCACCGCCGAGCGGCTCGTCGCGGCGCACGTCCACGTTGACATCGTGCCCGAGAAGGCGCGCGCCGAGGGCGTCTTCGACGCGCTCGCGGCTTTCCTCGGCGGGCGCGAGCACTTCGACGGGCTTAACTTCCTCATGCCGCGCGCGGCCGTCGCGCGCGACTTCCTGCCGCGCGCGCTCGAAGAGGTCGGGGCGCGCGTGGACGTGGTCGAGGCTTACCGCACCGTGCGGCCCGAGACGACCGGCCGCGCGCGCGCCGAGGCGCTGCTGGTCGGCGGCGGCGTGGACTGCGTCACGTTCACCAGCTCCTCGACCGTGCACAACTTCGCGCAGCTCTTCGACACGCGCGACCTCGGGCGCCTGCTCGCGGGCGTCCGCGTCGCCTGCATCGGCGCGGTCACGGCCGAGGCGGCGGCCGAGTACGGCCTGCGCGCGGACGTGGTGCCGTCGGAGTCTAACGCGCGCGCGCTCGCACGCGCCGTCGCGGACTTCTACGACCGCGGGTCGTAGCAAGAGGCGCGACGCCGCCCCCAAAACCTTTTTCCTTTCGGGCTAACTTGCTACACTCGTTCTTATGCCTAAGGGGCGCATCCTCATCGTAGACGACGAACCCGTGATCGCCGAGGCGCTCGGCGAGTTGCTTGAGGGCTGGGGGTACAAGACCGCCATGGCCTCGGACGGCGTGCTGGCCCTCGCGGCGGTCGAGGAGTTCCGCCCGTCGGTCGTCGTCTCGGACGTTTACATGCCCAACCTCGACGGCTTCGGCCTGCTGCGCGAGATGCGCGGCCTGCACCCGGAGACGGCCGTCATCCTCCTGACCGGCCAGGGCACGGTCGAGATGGCGCTGCGCGCGATACAGGAGGAGGGCGCGTTCCACTACCTAGAGAAGCCCATCGACTTCGCCAAGCTGCGGCTCGTCGTCGAGCGCGCGGTCGAGTACGCCGAGGCGCGGCGCGAGAACCTCGCGCTCCGTTTGCAGCTCCGCGACCGCGGCGTGTTCGGCGAGCTTGTCGGCGCGAGCGAGCCGATGCGACAGGTCTACGCGCTCATCGAGCAGGTGGCGTCGTCGTCGGCCTCGGTGCTTTTGACCGGCGAGTCGGGCACGGGCAAGGAGCTGTGCGCGCGCACCATCCACGGCTTAAGCCCGCGCAAGAACAACGCCTTCGTCGCCATCAACTGCTCGGCGATTCCGGAGACCCTGATGGAGTCGGAGCTGTTCGGCCACGAGCGCGGCGCCTTCACCGGCGCGGCCGCGCGCCGGCTCGGCTGCTTCGAGTTGGCGAACGCGGGGACGCTTCTGCTCGACGAAATCTCGGAGATGCCCGTCTCGCTTCAGGCGAAGCTCTTGCGCGTGCTCGAAGACAGGAAGATTCGTCGGCTGGGCGGCTCGTCGGAGCTGGCGGTGGACGTGCGGGTGCTGGCGGCGACGAACCGCGACCCCGAGGAGGCCGTGCGGCGCGGCACCTTCCGCGAAGACTTGCTCTACCGCCTCAACGTCATCACGGTCGAGCTGCCGCCGCTGCGCAAGCGCAAGGAGGACATCCCGCTGCTCGCGCAGCACCTCGTCGCGCAGCTCGCCGAGCGCCACGGGCGCCCCGCGAAACTCCTCAACCCGTCGGCGGTCGAGGCGCTACAGGCGCACAGGTGGCCGGGCAACGTCCGCGAGCTGCGCAACGTCATCGAGCGCGCCGTCATCATCTGCTCGGGCGAGGTCATCGAGCGCCACCACCTCGCGCCCTACCCTTTGGAGCAGCGCGCGCAGAGCCGCGGCGAGGACACGCTCACGCTCCCCGTCGGCACGCCCATCGAGGAGGTCGAGCGGCGCATGATTCTGCGCACGCTCCACAAGACCGACAACAACAAGACGCGCGCCGCCGAGCTGCTCCAGATCAGCCTCAAGACGCTCCACAACAAGCTCCGCCTCTACCGCGAGCAGGGGCTGCTCTCCGACGAGGAGACGGCCCCGCGCGCCGACGCCCGCCAGCCCGAGCCGTTCGGCGAGGGCGAGGACGTGCTGAGCGCGGGCCGGCGCGGGCGGTAGGAGTCGAGTTCTCGAATCTCGAATCTCGGATTCCGCATCCCCTTCCCGGCCCCGCCTGTTACGAGTCGGCTCATTCGCGTGACGAAACGGAAGAAACCTGACCGGCGCCCCCGCGCGCGCGAGAAATGTCATCGACTTTCCCACGGCGCTCGACTACGATAAAGCTTCGCACACGGCCGTTCGTTCACACTTCCCGAACCACCCAACCAGGAGAAGACCATGCGTAAACTTTTGTTGGCGCTCTTCGCCGCGCCGCTCCTCTGCGCCGCGCCCGCCCGCGCCCAGACCGCCGACGAGATCGTCGCCAAGTTCGTCAAGACCGTCGGCGGCATGGAGCGGATTCAGGCGGTCAAGTCGCTGCGGCGCACGGGCAAGTTCAGCGGCGGCGGCGGCTTCGAGGCCGGGCTCGTCGAGGAGAACAAGCGCCCCAACCTCGTCCGGCAGGAGTTCAACATCCAGGGCATGACGGGCGTCACCGCCTACGACGGCAGCACGGGCTGGAAGATCGAGCCGTGGGGCGGCAAGAAGGACGCCGAGCCGCTGGGCGAGGAGGAGATGAAGGGCATCGTTGAGGACTCAGACCTCGACGGGCCGCTCGTCAACTACAAGGAGAAGGGCGTGCGCGTCGAGTACGTCGGGATGGACGAGGTCGAGGGCACCGACGCCTACAAGCTCAAGGTGACGCTCGCCAGCGGCGACGTGCGCTTCTACTACATGGACACCGACTACTTCGTCCCCATCAAGATCGACACCAAGCGCATGGTGCGCGGCGCCGAGCGCGAGTACGAGACGATCCTCGGCGACTACAAGGAGGTCAACGGCTGGTACCTCCCCTTCTCCGTCGAGAGCGGCGTCAAGGGCAGCCCCTTCCGCCAGAAGGTCACCTACGAGAAGATCGAGGCCAACGTCGCGCTCGACGACAGGCGGTTCGCCAAGCCGGCGCCCAAGCCGGCGCCGACGACCGCGCCCGACGCCTCGACCACCGCGCCGAAGAAGACCGAAGAGGCGAAGCCCGCCGCCGCCAAGCCGCCGCGCCAGTGAGCCAGTGAGGATTCCCCGAACATGAAAACAAGACTTTCACCCCGCTTCCCGTCAACACTTATCGGCTTTGTTTTCGCCCTCTCCCTGACCGCCTCGGCGCAGACGCCGCGGCCGGCGGGCCCGCAGTCGAACGCGCCGGTCAAGGTCGATTCCGAGACCATCTCGGGCCTCGGCGCGCGCAACATCGGCTCGGCGCAGATGTCCGGGCGCGTCGCGGCCGTGGACGCCGTGAAGGAGGGCAACCGCCTCACCGTCTACGTCGGCTCCGCGTCGGGCGGCGTCTGGAAGAGCGTCAACGGCGGGACGACCTTTAAGCCCGTCTTCGACAAGCAGCCCGTCCAGTCCGTCGGCGCCGTCACCATCGACCCGAAGAACCCGAAGGTCGTCTGGGTCGGCACGGGCGAGGCTTGGACTCGCAACTCGGTCTCGGTCGGCGACGGCGTCTACAAGTCCACGGACGGCGGCGACAACTGGACGAACCTCGGGCTGAAGGAGTCCGAGCGCATCTCCAAGATTCTGGTTGACCCCACGAACTCCGACACGGTCTACGTCTGCGCGACGGGGAAGCTGTGGAGCGACTCGGACGAGCGCGGCGTCTACAGGACGACCGACGGCGGGAAGACTTGGGCGCGGGTGTTGAAGGGCGCGAACGCCTCGACCGGGTGCTCGATGATGTCGATGGACGAGTCGAACCCGAAGACCGTCTACGCCGGCATGTGGGATTTCCGCCGCAAGGGCTGGACGTTCCGCTCGGGCGGCGAAGGCCCCGAAAGCCCGAGCGCCAGCGGCCTCTTCAAATCGACGGACGGCGGCGCGACGTGGACGGAGCTTGACGAGCGAAGCGCCCGAGGGCTGCCCGCGAAACCTTGGGGGCGAGTCGCGGTGACGGTCGCGCCGTCGAAGCCGAACGTCGTCTACGCCACCGTCGAGGCGGTCATCCCGAAGGACGGCCTCTACCGCTCGGACGACGGCGGCAAGACTTGGGCGCAGCTCGACCGCAGCCAGAACATGATCTGGCGCCCGTTCTACTTCGCCAACCTCATCGTTGACCCGAAGGACGAGAACAAGATTTATAAGCCCGACCTCTCGCTCATCGTCAGCAACGACGGCGGCAAGAGTTTTTCCAACATCTCGGGCGGCACGCACGGCGACTTCCACGACGTGTGGGTCAACCCCGAGAACACCGACCACCTCATCGTCGGCGACGACGGCGGCCTCTGGTACAGCTACGACGGCGGGAACCGCTGGTGGAAGGCGCAGAACCTCCCCGTCTCGCAGTTCTACCACGTCAGCGTAGACAACGAGCGGCCGTACCGCGTCTACGGCGGGTTGCAGGACAACTCTTCGTGGGTCGGCGATTCGATGTACCCCGGCGGCATCACCAACTCGCGCTGGGAGAACATGTACGGCGGCGACGGCTTCTGGATGTTCGCGGACCCCTCCGACCCCGACTACATCTACGCCGAGGCGCAGGGCGGCTACATCGGGCGGGTCAACCGCAAGACGCACGAGTCGCGCGACATCAAGCCGCTCGCCGGCTACGGCGAGAAGAAGCTCCGCTTCAACTGGAACGCGCCCATCCACCTCAGCCCGACGCAGAAGGGCACGATCTACCTCGGCTCGCAGTACCTCTTCCGCTCGCGCGACCGCGGGCAGACGTGGGAGCGCGTCTCGCCCGACCTGACCACCAACGACCCCGAGAAGCAGAAGCAGGAGCTGTCGGGCGGCGTCACCGTGGACAACTCGGCGGCCGAGATGCACACGACCATCTACGCCATCGCCGAATCGCCCAAGAACCCGAGCGTCGTCTGGGCCGGCACCGACGACGGCAACGTGCAGGTGACGCGCGACGGCGGCAAGACCTGGAAGAACGTCGTCACGAACGTGCGCGGCGTCCCGAAGAACGCGTGGGTCTCTTACATCGACGCCGGGCGCTTCGAGGAGGGCACGGCCTTCGTCACCTTCGACGCGCACACCTTCGGCGACATGCGGCCCTACGTCTACCGCACGAACGACTTCGGGCAGACGTGGGCGCCGCTCGTCCCCGCGGGCGCGCCGGTGCGCGGCTACGCGCACGTCGTCCGGCAGGACTTGGTCAACAAGGATTTGCTCTTCGTCGGCACCGAGTTCGGGCTGTGGATTTCGCTCGACGGCGGCGTGCGGTGGGCGCAGTACAAGGGCAGCGAGATGCCGAACGTGGCGGTGCGCGACCTCGCCATCCACCCGCGCGACCACGACCTCGTCATCGCCACGCACGGCCGCGGCATCTGGATCATCGACGACATCACCCCCTTGCGCGCGCTCACGCCCGAGGGGCTGGCGAAAGACGTCTTCTTCATCGAGGCGCGGCCCTCGGTGCAGTCAATCTCGGGCGGCGGCGGCTGGCCGGGCGGCGACGCCGAGTTCGTCGGCCCCAACCCGACCGACGAGGCGGTCGTCACCTACTACCAGCGGCGCCGGCACATCTTCGGCGACCTCAAGATCGAAATCTTCGACCCGGCGGGCAAGCTGCTCGGCACCGTCCCTTCGAGCAAGCGGCGGGGCTTGAGCCGCGTGACGTGGCCGATGCGGCTCGACCCGCCGAAGGTGCCGCCCGCGGCGACCGCCGCCTTCGGCGCGGCCTACGGCCCCCGCGTGCTGCCCGGCGAGTACACGGTGAAGATGACGAAGGACAAGCAGGTCTACACGACGCGGCTCAGCGTCGTCGCCGACCCGCGCTCGACGCACACGGCCGAAGACCGCCGTCAGCAGTACGACCTCGCCTTGAAACTCCACAAGGCGCTCGGCGAGATGTCGTTCGCGGTGGACAGGATCAACGGCCTGCGGCTCGCGCTCGACGACCGCGCCGGGAAAGTGGGCGCGGACGACCCGCTGCGGAGGCGACTGCTCGACGCGTCGGCGCGCGTGGACGAGCTGCGCAAGAAGATCGTCGCCACGAAGGAGGGCGGCGCCATCACCGGCGAGGAGCGCCTGCGGGAGTTTTTGACCGAGCTTTATTCGAGCGTCAACTTCTACGAGGGGCGCCCGGCGCAGACGCAGGTCGAACGCACCGACGCGCTCGCGCGCGAGCTGTCGGACGTGGTCAGGGACTTCGACGCGTGGGCGGCGAAGGAGCTGGCGGGAATCAACGCGGAGCTGGTCAGGAAGAACCTTGAGCCGGTGAAGGTCATCACGCGCGAGGAGTGGGAGAAGGCCGCCGCCTCCCGCCCGCCTTCGTCGCCGTCGCCCGCCGCGACGCGGCGCGACCGGGACGAGTTCTGAGGCTCGCCCGTCGGAAGGCTTAAATAGAAGTGTGCGCGGAGTCACCGACTCCGCGCACACTTTTATTTTCGGAAGTACTCTTCCCTCGCCCCGGCGGCGTCACTGAGGCGGCGGGTTGTTGTTGATCTGGACGCCGTTCTGCACGGGGCCGTCGATGGTGCAGTTGTTCGCGATGAGCGTCGAGTAGTAGTCGGGGATGTTGAGCGCGAAGCCCGCGCCCTGCGCGTAGCAGTTGTCGAGCGTCAGGGTGGCCCCGCCGTTCGAGGCGGCGGCGGTCGGCGTGCCGCCGCCGGTCGCGACCAGCTTCGTCTCGATGCACTGGACGGCGGCCTCCCCGTTGACTATCAGCGCCGTGCCGTTGGAATCGCCGTTCACCATCTCGGCGGTGATGGTCGAGTAAGAGACGTAAACTTTCGACGGGCCGATGGGCTGCGCGTTCCAGTTGACGGCGACCGTCTCGACGTTGATGCCGGGGTAACCCTGATCGCCGCTGACCAGTGCGACCGCTTCGACGAGGAAGGGCGCGCTGGCCGTGACAAGGAGCGCCGTGGCGTAGTCACCCCACTTCCTGCCGTGACAACTGGCCGTGAGGTTGGCGACCGCCGAGTTGCTCGCGCCGACGATTGCCCCGCGATTCGGGAAGTCGTCGCTGGAGACCGGCGGGCCGACGACAAACGTCTGGTCGATGCCGGACCCGTGGAGGTAGACGTAGGGCTTGAGAATCACCTGCTCGTTGTAGGTGCCCGGCCCGGCCGTTATCACGTACTGTTTCTTCAGGCTGGCGTCGGTGATGCTGGCGAGCGCGTCGCGGATGGTCGCGAAGGTCTTGCCGCCCGGACTCACCTGCACCGCGTTCGCGGCGAGTTGTGGGGGGTTCTGGTTATCTTCCATCGAGTCTCCTTGGGGTCAGAGTTCCGAAGTTCGTTTGCGCGAGGTGGAGCCTCGCGCGCCGCGGCGGCGGGGATTCTACTTCACCTCCGCCCCAGAAGCTCGCGCACGGCGGCGTCGAGCTGCGAGTCCTTGCCGGTGTAGTGCTCGCCGACGGGGCGGCGGACGGGGATGTCCACGGGACGCGGGTTGCGCTCCATGTTGACGCCGTCGGCCGTCTCGATGCGGATGAAGGGGAGGCGGAAGACCGTCCCGTCGATGAGCGAGATGTTCGAGGTGTAGATGATCCAGCCCGAGGTCGGCTCGCCCACCACCTTGCCGAGCTTCAGCGAGCGGTAGCCTTCGGTGAAGTCCTCCGCGTCCGAGAGCGAGTACTGGTCGGTGACGAGCACGGTCGGCAATTCGAGCGCGCGCTGGCCGAGCGCGGCGCGCGCCGGGGCGGCGTCGAAGCCGCGCGGCGTCATCCGTAAATAACTCCTGCGCGCGAGCACGTCGATGGCGTAGACGTTGACGAAGCCGCCGTCGTTGTGTCGCACGTCCACCACGACGCCCTCCTTCGACTGGTTCTCCGCGTCCAAGTCAACGTAGAGCTGGCTGAGTGACGCGGAACTCATGTCGTACATGTGGACGTAGCCGAGCCGGCCGCCGCTCGCGCGCTCGACGTAGGCGCGCCGCTCCTCGACCCAAGTCCGGTAGCGCAAGCCCTTCTCGACGGCCGTGCTGACCGGCCGCACGTCCACCTCCCTGCGCCCGGCGCCGTCGGCCGACTCGGCGACGGTGAGCGCGACGCGGCGCCCGGTCTTGTAGTTGAGCAGCTCGTCGAGGTTCGTCCGCGCGTCGAGCGGGCGGCCGTCAACCGCGAGCAGGTACTCGCCCGCCTTCACGGGTCGCACGCGCTCCGCCGCCGCCGCGTCGCGCGCCAGCGCCGCCGGCCCGAGCGGGACGACCTCGCTCACGCGCAGGCGCCCCGTGCGCTCGTACTCGGCGCGGTCGAAGTCAAGCCCCAACCGCCCCGTGTTTGTCACCGCCGAGTTGAAGGGATTCGACACGCCGAGGTGCGAGGCGTCCAGCTCGCCCACCATCAGGCGCATCAGCCGGCGCAACTCGTCCGGCGTGCGCGCGCCCGCGACGTAGGGCAGAAGCTCCGCCCGAATCCCCTGCCAGTCCGCGCCGTGATACTTCGGGTCGTAGAAGTTGTCGCGCATCAACTCCCAGCCCTGCTCGAAGACCTCCAACTTCTCGCGCCCGAAGTCAACGTCCATCTCGGCCGCGACCGAGAGCGCGCGCGGCTGCTGCCGCTGATCGACCGGCGCGACCTGGATGCGCCCCTGCTCGATGTAGAAGACCTGCTGGCCGTCGGGCGAGAACTGCGCGTCGGTCTTAAAGCCCTGCGTCGAGGTGAGCTGTCGCGCGACCGCCGGCGCGGTCTGCAACTCGTCGAGCGGGTAGAGGTAGATGTTCGTCTGGCCGACCGCGCCCGCCACCAACGCCACGAACTTCCCGTCCGGGCTGACGGTCTGGTAGAGCACGTCAACGCCGACGGGGAGCAGGCTCAGGCGGCGGCGTATGCCGTCGAAGACGACCTCGACCGGCTTCTTCTCGCCCGCCGCTTGTTCGCCCCGAGCCGCGCCGCCTTGCGGCGTGGGAGTCGGCGAAGGCGTGGGCGTGGGACTCGCGCCCGGCTCGGCCGGGGTCGGCGTGGGCGTCGGCGTGTTGGGCGGCGCCTGCGTGGGCGTGCCCGGACTCTGCGGGTTGTTCTCCTGACGGCGGAGCGTGGGCGAGACGTTCTTCGGCGTCTCCTCCTTGAAGAGGTCGCGGAACTGGTCTTCGCGGAAGCGCGGCGTGCGCGGGATGAGGTCCACGCGCGCGAGCTGCGCCGTCTCGCTCCGCTGCCCCGTGTCGAAGAGGATGAAGGTGCCGTCCGGGCTCCACGAGACCGTGTTGCTCCCGCCGTTGGCGAGGAAGCTGACGGGGCGCGCGCGCCCGTCGCCTTCGACCCGCGCGACGTGGACGTTGCGGAAGAGCTTCTGCCCGACCGGCAGGAAGGCGATCCACTTGCTGTCGGGCGACCACGCGAACGGGCGGTCGGGGTTGAGCGGCGGGCGCTGAATGGCGCCGGTGGCGACCACGCGCTCCTGCTTGGATTCGAGATTGAGCGCGCGCAGCTCGCGCCCCGCGCGCTGGAACGCGAGCCACTTGCCGTCGGGCGAGAAGCGCGGCGAGTCGTCCGGCTCGGACGCGTCCGTCAACTGCGTCTCGGCGCCTGTGCCGAAGTCGTAGGAGAAGAGCTGCGCCGGCCCGTTGCGCTCCGAGACGTAGGCGAGGCGGCGGCTGTCGTGCGACCAGACGGGCTGCGACTCCGGCGCCGGCGTCGTCGTCACGCGCACGGCGTCGCCGCCGTCGGCGGACGAGGCGGCGAAGATTTCGCCGCGCGCCACGAAGGCGACCTTCTTGCCGTCGGGCGAGAGCGCCAGGTCCTGAAACTGGTCGGTCTGCCTCACGCGCTCGACCGCCGGCCCTGACGGCGCGCCGCGCCGCGTCAAGCGCACCTCTTCGGCGCGCCCCGACGCCGTGTCGAGCCGCCAGATGCCGTAGCCTCGCTCGAAGACGATGGTGCGCCCGTCGTACGAGATGCTCGGCCACAGCACGCGCCCGTCGGCGAACTTCGTCACCTGCATCGCCTTCCCGCCCCCGAGCGGGAGCCGCCAGATGTTCTCGGCCCCGCCGCGGTCGGACATGAAGTAGAGGCTGCGGCCGCCCTCGCCCCACATCGGCCAGACCTCCTTCGCCCCGCCCTCGGTCAGCTCCTCGTAACGCGCGGTCGAGTGTTCGCGCATCAGCGTGATGACCGACTCGTCGATGTGCGCGCGCCCGTGCCGCCACCACTGAGCGAAGCCGCGCCCGACGATGGCGAGCGTAGAGCCGTCGGGCGAAGGCGCCGCCGACCACTCGTTCGCGTAGCGGTCGGCCGAGACCCGCAAGGGCGTCCCGCCCGACGAGGCGACGCGGTACACGTCGTTGCTCCCGCCGATGTCGCGCGCCGTCGAGGAGAAGTAGAGCCAGCGGCCGTCGTGCGACCACGCGTCGAGCTGCTCGGCCGCGTCCTCGAAGGTGACGCGCCGGAGTTCGCCCGAGGCGAAGTCGAGCACGTAGATGTCGCCGTTGCCCGTGCGCGTCGAGACGAAGGCGAGCTGGCGGCCGTCGGGCGAGTAGAGCGGGCGCGACTCGGTCGCCGGGTGCGAGACGAGCAGGCGCGCCTCGCCGCCCTCGGCCGGCGCCGTCCACACGTCGCCGCCCGAGACGAAGGCGACCTCCCTGCGGTCGGGCGAGATGGCCGGCTCGTAAAAGTACGGGCGCGACTCCGGCGACTGTGCCGCGGCCGCGCGGACTTGCGCCGGCGTGACTCTCAGGTTCGAGAAAAGCAGCAGCGCGACGAGCAGGCAGACGAGCGGGTTCCTGACGGTGGACATTCTACCTCCGAGGTTTTGGACGAAAGCCGAAGTGATGGTCGAGCAGTTATCAACCGGCGCCGAATATACGTTCTTTACGTTCTTGAATTCAAAGACGGCGGCGCGCGCCCCAGAGTTACAAAGAATCGCACTTGCCCCGCACCCGACGCGGATGCTACTTATCCTTCCGATGTCGGTTCTGCTCATCTTCGTGGACGGCCTCGGCGTCGGGACGCGCGGGGCGCACAACCCGCTCCACCTGCTCGGGGAGGAGGCCGCGCCGCTCGCCGTCTTCGAGGGCGAGGAGCCGCGCCTCCCCTTCGGCGGCTTGCTCGCGCGAACGGACGCGCGCCTCGGCGTCGAGGGCCGGCCGCAGAGCGCGTCGGGGCAGACGACCATCCTCACCGGCGTCAACGCGCCCGCCGCGCTCGGGCACCACAAGCAGGGCTTCCCGAACGAGCGCCTGCGCGAGATCATCCGCGAGCACTCGCTCTTCCTGCGGCTGGCGCGGCTCGGCGTCGGCCCCAACCTCTTCGCCAACGCCTACGCCTCGCGCTTCTTCGCCGCGCGCCCGCGCTGGGTCTCGGCCACCACGGTCGCGGTCGAGGCCGCCGGCCTCCCCTTCCGCACCGCCGAAGACGTGAGGGCGGGGCGCGCGCTCTACCACGACTTCACCAACCGCGCGCTCAAGGCGTTCGGCGACGACGCGCCGCTCCGCACGCCCGAAGAGGCCGCGGACGTGCTCGCGTCGCTCGCCGCCGGGCACCGCTTCACGCTCTACGAGCACTTCATCGCCGACCGCGCCGGCCACGAACAGGATTTCGACTTCGCCCGGGACGTGCTGGGCGAGTTGGCGCGCTTCGTCCGCGCCGTGCTGGCGCGCCTCGACCTCGCGCGCACGACCGTCCTGCTGACGAGCGACCACGGCAACGTCGAAGACCTCTCGACGCGCAACCACACGCTCAACCCCGTCCCGACGCTCGCGTGGGGGCCGGCGCGCGGCTCGGTCGCGCGCCGCGTCCGCACGCTCGCCGACATCACGCCCGCGATAGTCGAAACCCTGACCGCAAAAGAGGCCGCAGCTTGAGCAGAGACGAGAAGCCCCCCGAGGTGGACGCCGCCCGCGCCGCCAGCGACGCGCCCGCGACATTCGAGGCGTCTCAGGCATCCGTCGCGGGGCCGCGCACGGCGGCCCCGGTCAACGACCGCCGCGAGATTTTCGGCTGGATGCTTTACGACTGGGCCAACTCCGCCTTCTACACGACGGTCGTCGGCGCGCTGCTCGGCCCTTACCTGATCGCGCTCGCCCAAGCGGACGTGGGACGCACGGGCGTCGTCCTCGACCTCGGGTTCCTCGGGTCGGTGACGGCGCAGTCCTTCTATCAACTCTTCGTCGCCGTCGCCGTCGGGTCGCAGGTCCTGCTGCTGCCCGTCGTCGGGGCCATCGCCGACTACTCGAATCTGAAGAAGAGGCTGATGGCCGTCTTCTGCTACACGGGCGTCGCGGCCACCTGCCTGATGTTCTTCGTGACGGGGAAGCTGTACCTGCTGGGCGGCGCGCTCTTCGTCGTGGCCAACCTCAGCTTCGGCGGCGCCATCGTCCTCTACAACTCCATGCTGGGGGAGATCGTGACGGAAGACCGGCGCGACCAGGTTTCGAGCCGCGGGTTCGCGTTCGGCTACCTCGGCGGCGGGCTTCTGCTCGCGCTCAACTTCCTCTTCGTCGGAGTCGCGCCCGCGCTGCTCGCCCCGTACGGCTACACCGCGGGCGAGGCGCGCGGCCTCGCCGTCCGCGTCTCGCTGCTGTCGGCGGGCGTCTGGTGGGGCGTCTTCGCCTTCTTCTCGTTCAGGCGTCTGCGCGAGCGCGCGTCGAGGAAGCGGCTGCCGGCCGGCAAGAGTTATCTGACCGCCGGGTTCGCGCAACTAGCCGGCACCTTCCGCGAGCTGCGGCGGCTGCCGCACACGCTCAAGTACCTCGTCGCCTACCTGCTCTACAACGACGGCATCCAGACCGTCATCGGCTCGGCCTCCGTCTTCATCGCGTCGGAGCTGTTCCCCGGCGGCCTCGACAACCCCGACGCGCCGACCTTCGTCCTCAGCATCTTCCTCTTCGTGCAGTTCATGGGCATCGGCGGGGCGCTCCTGTTCGAGCGCGTCGCGCGGCTGGTGGGGACGAAGCGGGCCATCCTCGTCTCGCTCGCCGTCTGGCTAGGGATAGTGGTCTACGCCTTCGCGTTCTTCGAGACGCGCGCGCAGGCGTGGGTGATGGCGGGCTTCATCGCGGTCGTGCTCGGCGGGTCGCAGGCGCTCTCGCGCTCGCTCTTCTCGCAGATGATCCCGGCGGGGCGCGAGGCTTCGTTCTTCGGCATCTACGAGGTTTCGGAGCGCGGCACGTCTTGGCTGGGGCCGCTCGTCTTCAGCATCGTCGTCGCGCGCACCGGCTCGTTCCGCTACGCGCTGCTCTCGCTCGTCGTCTTCTTCGTCTCAGGCTTCCTGCTCCTCCTCTTCACGGACACCGCCCGCGCCATCCACGACGCCGGCAACAGGCTGCCGGAAGAAGTAGACGGCGGTCAGTAGAACTACTGTCCGTTGACTACCGTCTTACGAAGCTGATTTGCGCGCCCGGCCGGGCGAGTCGGCGGCGCGTTCGAGGCAGGCGTGTGAGCAGTAGGTCGCGCCGGCGCCGAGACGGACTGCCTTCGAGGACGGCGTCCACGTCCCGCAGGCGGCGCAGCGCACGAGCTTCTCTTTCGAGGCGGCCTTTGGCTCCGACTGTCGCGGCAGGTCGGACGGGCGCGCGCCCTGCTGCATCCGCCTGACATCGCGCAGGGTCGCGAGGACGCGGCGCGCGCCGCGGATGTAAGGGCGCAGACGCCAGTAGACGTAAGCCAAGACGATGGCGAACAGCGCGAGGACGACGAGGTACTTCACTGTTTCTCCTTCGCGGCGTTCCTCTTCTGTTCGAGCTGCGCGCGCAGGTTGGCCAGCTCCGGGTTCGACGGGTTCAGCTTCTCAAGCTCGTCGAGTCGCCGCCCCGCCTCCTCGAACCCGCCGGTCTCGATGAGCGCGGCCGCGAGGCTCTGCACGGACATCTCCAGCTTCGGGTCGGACTGGAGCGCGCGCCGGTACTCAGAAATCGCGCGCCTCGGGTCGGAAGGCTTGTCGTAGAAGTATGTGCGCCCGAGGTTGGTGCGCACCTGCGCGTCATCGGGCTTCAAGGCCAGCGCGTCCTGATAGAACTTGCGCGACTCGGCGAGCGCGGCCGCATTGCCGCCGCCGCCGCCGCCGTTCGCGAGCAGGAAGTGCGCGTCGCCGGCCAGCACCGCCGTCCGGTAGTTCTTCGGGTCGAGCGCGTGCGCGCGCTTCAGGATGCGCCCGACGTCGGGGAGTATCTGCTCGTTCCCCTTCTCCCACGCGTAGAAGTAGAGCGCCTGACCCACCTTGTTCTGCAACTCCGCGTCCGAGGGGCTCGCGTCCGCCTGCTTCACCGCGTTACTCAACTGCTCGTCGGTCAGCGTCGGGAAAGACTCTTTCCCCGAGGCCGCGTCGGACGGCCGTCCGCCCGGCTGCGCCGCCGCCTTCTCGCCGCCCGCGCCCGACGCGCGGAGAGTCGCGACCTCGGCGCGCAGCTTCTCCTGCTCGTCGCGGTTGATGCTGTTCGTGACGAAGAAGCCCGCGACGAATCCTAAGACGAGGCACGCCGCGCCGACGGCGAGTGTCCTGGCGTTGAGGGAAGGTGTATCCGGCATCGTTTCGAGAACCGCGTGTTGGCGGCGAAAGTTTAGCAGAAAGGTTTTGCGTTGGCGACGGCGACGCACGCCGGAAAGACAGACGCCCCCGGGCCGCCGACGGAGAGGCGCGGCGGCCCGGGGGCACCGTAAATTTTGGCACTCGCGTCCGTCGGCGGCCCGCTCACTCCTCGCCGCGGTTACCCGGCCCCTTGAAGGGGAGGTCGTCGCGGCGCCGTCGCGGCAGCGGGTCGGAGTCGCGCCGGCGCGGGCGCTGGCCCGGCGCGCGCCGCTCGACGAAGTTGGGCGGCAGCCGCGGGCCCTTGACCGCCTCTTCGAGGATGCGCGTGATCTCCTGCGAGAGTGTGCGGTGTTCGCTGGTGGCGCGATCTTGAAGCGCGCGCTTCAGCTCCGCGGGAACGTAAGCGCCGATGAAGACGCCTTTACGGTTCGCCATGCTCCGGTTCTCCTGTTGAGACTTCGCCGCGACCAGTGAGGCTGCGGCACTGTTCCGAGGTGAAAGAGCTTTGGGTGCCGCGAATTTGAGAACAGGTCTGTAAGCCGAATTCTGTCCACCGCGAACCGCAGCACGGTTCACGGTTGGGCGATCATTCCTCTAGGCCGTACGTTGCCGGACGGCTCAAGCGACCTACCCGGAGGCGTGGCGCGCCGAAGCGCGCGTTCGGACGGGCCGCCCTTTGCCCGCCTCCCTATTTGGTCTTGCACCGCGAGGAGTTTGCCTGGCCGCGCGTGTCACCACGCGCGCCGGTGCGCTCTTACTTTAAGCCCCGAGGGGCCGCACCGTTTCACCCATCACCCGCTGCGCGGCTCCGAAGAGACGCGCCCGCTGGCTGGTCTGTTCTCTGTTGCACTTGTCGTCGCCCGCCGTTCAAGCGTCTGCTCTCGCAGCCTTTAAACGGCCGGCGCCCCGCCGTTAGCGGGCTCGCTGCCCTTCGGTGTTCGGACTTTCCTCTCCCACCCAACCCCCGAAGGGGAGGGCGGCAGCGACCGCCCGACCCGTTCTCAAATCCGCGGCGCGCGGATTATAGCAAAGCACCGTTGAACACGTACAGTCCTAAGGCGTTTACTGTTCAACCTTTGATGATTTCGCAGCCCGGCGGGATTGTCAGCCAAAAAATTTGTACCCAACGCGGAGGTTGTGGAGCGCGGCGGGCGGCACCGAAGAGATGAGCACCCACGTCATCAGGCCGTGGCTGAGGCCGATGGCCGGGAGGTTCGGCGCGCGCTGGTAGACCCACGCCCAGAACAGCCCGGCCGCGAAGGTCGCCAGCGACAGCCAAGGGTTCGGCAGGTGGAAGAGCGCGAAGAGAAGCCCCGTCAGCAGCACGCTCGAACTCCCGCGCCCGAGCAGAACCTGCGCGCGCCGGTTGATAAAGCCCTGAAGCGCGTACTGCTGGAGCGGCCCCCACAGCAGGCTCAGGGCCGGCACGCCGAGTATCGACTGCCCGCCCTCCCAGCGTCGGAAGTCGAGCGTGCCCGCGTACCAGCCGAAGCAGACGAGGGCGAATGAGACGGCGAGCATCGACGGCAGGAGCAGCCGCGCCGACCGCCAGAAGTTGTCGAGCCGCCAGCCGACCGCGCGCGCCGTCTCGCCGTGCGCGCGGTGTGAGAGGAGCATGAAGGCGACGGCCGTCGCCACGGGGAACATCAGCGCGGGCGTCCCTCCGCCCGCCAGCGCGAAGACGACCCACTCGGCGACGAGCGCCGACGTGGAGGCCGCCGCGATCTCCCACGCCGCCAGCGCGCGGTCGCCGGCCGTAAAGCCTTCGGTCATTTCCATCCGAAGTTGATCCGTTCGCCGAACTGCTGAATCGTCCGGCGCTCGCCGCCTCGACTGGCGCGGACGGCGTAGACGCGAATCTCGCGGTCGCCGTAAAGGTCGCGCGCGAACTTGAAGGTGAAGTTTCGGCGGGCGCCCGTCGCGTCGTCGGCTCGCGGCTCGTCCGCGAGCACGGCGGCGACGAAGCGTCCGTTCTCGAAGACCTGCACCTCGACCGGCTCGCCCGGTCGTTCGAGGTCTACGACCCAACCGCGCGCGCCGCGCCCGTCGGCGTGTTCGAGCGCGCCGTCGAAGCCGCGGCCGAAAGTGACCGCGTGCGTGTAGAGCGCGGACGCGCCGACGAACACGAGGTCGAGCGCGAGCTTGGCGGCGACGAGCTTCGCAATTCGCCCGCGTGCCGACCGAGCGCGACGCGGCTCGTCAGGAGAATCGCTCCCGTTCTCGTCCCCGGAAAAAGGAACACGGAGACCGTGCCCCTCGGCTCCGGTCTCCGTGTCTTCCTGCTCGCGCGCGGCGGCGTCCTTCATTGCCCGCGGTACGCGTTCGTGTTCGAGTCCTGATAGGTGAGCGTGTGACGCGGCGTGATGACGGCGTCGGCCGCGAGGTTGGGCCGAAGTCTCACGGTGACCTGCAAGACCTGCGTGTCGCCGGGCGAGAGTTCCGCCACGCGCCAGACGAAGCCGCGCCCGCCGCCGGAGATGTCCTGCAACGTCAGCTCGGGCGCCGAGGAGATGAACTCAAGCGCGTCGGGCAGGTACTCGGTCACGTTCAGGTTCTTGGCGAGGCCGCCGCCGTCGTTGACGAGAACGAGGCGGTAGAAGAGCGTGTCGCCCGGCTTGACCTCCGTGTTCGGCAGTTCCGCGCGCACGCGCACGCGCGGCGTGGCGACCGTGAGCACGGTCGAGTCTTCGCCGGCGACGCGGCCGCCCGCGTTCAGGGCGCGCGTGACGAGGTTGTAAGCGAACTGCGTGCGGTCGGCGGTCGAGCGCGGGATGTCCACGCCGAGCAGCACGGGGTACTGCCCGCCGCGCGGGTCGAGCGAGGCGGTCTGCGTCACCGCCGGCTCGTTGGTCTGGTGGCGGCCGTCGCCGTTCAAATCGGCGTAGACGGTCGCCTGCGGCGCGCCCGGCGCGACGATTCGCAGCTCGAAGCTCTCGGGGTAGTTCGACGGGTTGCGGACGATGAACGGGACGTACATCGTGTCGCCCGGCGTCGCGGTCAGCCCCTTCGAGACGGCCTCGACGCGCGCCCCGGCGACGCGGCCCACGGAGATGGCTGGCCCCTCGAAGTTCGACGGGATGAAGAGGCTCTGCGTGCGCATCGTGCCGCGCCCGACGGGCTTGTTCGCCCCGGCGAGCGCCTCGCCCACGGCGCGCAGCGTGACCGTTATCTCGCGGTTGTCGCGCGACTCCAAATCTCCAAGCGACCAGATGGCCGTCCGCGACGGGCGGTCGTAGGAGATCGGGGAGGGCGTCGCGGAGACCAGCTCAAAGTCGGGGTTGAAGACGAAGTCGGCGCGCGTCTGGCGCGCGGTGGCGCTGCCGGCGTTGCGGACGCTGATGCGCTGCGTGAAGGTGTCGCCCGGCTGCACGGTCTCCTGCAAGGCGTTCGACGCGGCGGCGAGCGCGGCCGCGACGACCGTCAAAGAGGCGTCGGTCACCCTCGTCACGGTCGCGTCGGCCTGCGAGGCGGCGCGGACGAGGAAGCGCTGCTGCTGGTTGTCGGGCGCGTTCTCGGGCACGCGCGCGTTGAGGATGATTTCGAGCGTCGCGCCGCGCTGCATCTGCGGCGTGACGAAGACCGGCATGCTTGTGTCGTTGCCACTCTGGCTAAAGCTCGGCTGGTACTCGGCCGGCAGATCGGTCTCAAGACGGAACTGGTCTTCCTTGTTGCCGGCGTTGGTGATGACGAGCGGGAGTTGAATCGCCTGTCCGGGCTGCGCGGCCAGCGCCGAGCGGCGCAGCGCGAGATTCAAGTCGGGCACCTGCCTGACCGTGATGCTGAAGCCGCCGCCGGTCTGCGCGTCGGCCGGCGCGGGCGCGGGCGACGGGATGGGCGGGGCCGGCGTCTCGACGGCGCGCGGCGCGGGCGTCGGCGTGAAGGCCGGCGTCGTGCGGTTGGCGCCGGGGACGGACGCGGTCTCGGTGCGCGTCGGCCTACTCACGGGCGTCGGCTGCGGGGTCGGCGAAGCGGCCGGCTGCGCGGCGACGTTGCGCGCGTTCCTGCCGCGTCGGCCGCCGGCCGTGCGCGGGCGCTCTGCGTCGCCGCCGCCGCGCACCGCAAGCTCGGGCGTCGAGGTCGTCGTGCGCGTGGCGACTTCGGCGGGCGTCGGCGTGGGGCGCGGGGTGGCGCGCGGGCGCGGGGGCGCGGGCGTCGGAGTGGCGCGTGCGACGGCGGTCGCGGGCGTCGAGGTCGCGCGCGGCGTCTGGCTCGCGGCCGGGGCCGCCGGGCGGCCGGCCGCCTCGGTGCGCGCCGTCTGAAGCTCGGTCTCGAAGATGTCCGTGAAGGGCGTGTCCTTGATGGCGCGCAGCCGCTCGGCGACCTGCGCGGCCTCGTCGAACCGGCCCAGCTCGATGTAGGAGCGCCCCATCCAGAGCAGCATCAGGTCGGCGATGAAGCTGTCGGGGTGCCCCTTCAGGAAGTCGCGGAAGGTGTTCGCGGCCTGCTCGTACTGCCCTCTGGCGAAGAGCGCGCGGCCGCGGTTGAAGGTCTCCTGTTCGGCCTGCGAGGGCGCGTCATCCTGCCGCGCGGCGGGCGCGCCGGCCGCCGCGCGGGCCGGCGACGCAAAGGGGGAGAGGACGAGCGCGGCGGCGAGCGCGGCCGCGCCGATTCGATTCCACTTACTCAAGGCAATATTCCTCCGACGGGCAGGTGCGAGTTTTTTAAGAGTCATTCGGTCCGGCGCGCATCGCCGAGAGACGCACGGGCGTCGCGCTCATGGTGTGAAACTTTTTGTCCGGCCGCGCAGGATAATACAGCCTCGCGGGCGCGGCGGACAAGGCGCTCGACGGCGGCGGTGAGACCCGGCCTTCGGGGGAAGCGGCGCGGGCGCGCCTCACTTGCGCTTCGCCGCCGGCGAAACCTCGATGCGGTCGCCGGGGCGGAGCGCGGGGTCGGGCGCGACGCCGTTCTCGATCTCGCGCAGGTTGTACTCGGTCGCGACCAGGCGGCCGTCCGCCCCCTGCCGCGAGACGCGGACGCGGTCGCCCGCCGTCTTCGTCACGCCGCCCGAGGCGAGCACAGCCTGCGTCAGCGTCAGCCCGGCGTGAAAGTCCTTCTGGCCGGGCGAGCCGATCTCGCCGCCGACGTAGAAGAACTCGGGCGGCCGAACCGTGAGCGTCACCACGTCGCCCGACTGGACGAGCGTGTTGAGGCCGGCCGGGTCGTTGAGGTCTACGGTGACGGACTTCGCCGTCAGGCGCGAGAAGATGACGGCGCGGCCGGCCTCGGCCTTCGGCTGCGCCTCGGCGACGACGACGTAGAGCGGGATGGCCTCGCGGCGGAGAATCTTGGTGCCGGGGTCGTTGACCAGCCCGCTGACGAGCACGGCGTGGCTCGCGTACTCGCGCACGCTGACCCGCACCTGCGGCTTCTCGTAAAGCCCGCGGTGGCGGAACTCTGCGACGAGCTGCGCGGACAGTTCGTCGGTCGTCATGCCGGCGACCGTCAGCGGGTCGCGCAGCAGCGGGTAGTCGAGCACGCCGCCGGCGACGACCGAGTAGAGCGTGTTCTGGCGCGGGTCCTGGCCGTTGAGCAGGCGTATGTCGAGGATGTCGCCGATGCCGATGCGGTAGATGTCGGCCGGCGAGACGGCCGCGACGGCCGCGCCCGCGGGCTTCGAGGTCGGGGACGTTGAAGGGTTGGGGTTGCTCGCCGGGGGGACGCCCGCGGGCGCGGGCTGCGCGGCCTTGTTCGACTCGGGCGCGCCCTCGGCGCCGGAAGCGTTCCTGACGGGCACGCCGACGGGGACGTTCGCTTCGGAGCCGGGCTTGGCGGGCGCGTCGCTGGTGCTCTTGTTGTCGCCCGAGGTCGGGGGCGCGGAGGCCGAGGCGGTGGAGTTCGAGAGCGTTGACGGCTCGGGACGCTTCGCCGGCTCCTGCGGCCTGGCGGCGCCGGCCTTCTTGTCGTCCTTCTTGTCGTCCTTCTTGTCGTCTTTCTTCGGCGGCGGGGCGTGCGTCGCGCCGGGCGCCGCCTCCTCGGCCGACGGGCCGACGCGGACGCTGCTCGACTGCGGGAGCGCGGCGCGCGCGCCGGTGGCGCAGAGCGCGAGCGCAACGGCCGCCGAGTAAAACCACTTCTTCATACGGGCACTCTTCCTTGCTTGTCCGCCTCGGCCCCCGACGGCCGGGCAACGGCCTCGCGGGCTTCGACGTTGGAACCACTTCCCTCTTGTTCTCTCGGGGCCTCGCTGTCCGCCGTCCGGGGCGTTGAACGCCGGCGCCGGCCCACTCTGAAATAAACGACTAAACCGGCGCGATTCTCAGATAAACGCCTTCACAAACGGCCCGCGCGACGCCTTCCAACTTGTCTGAGCTTTTGTCTCTTGCGGTCTACGGGTCAGGCGACGGGTCAGGCGTCGGGGTGGCCGGTCAAGGACGCTGGGCCGGGCGGGCCGCCAAAGCACCCGGCCCCGTTTCGATTCTACCCTCTGCTTTTCGGGGGTGGCAAGATTTCCGGCGGAAAAAGATTCGGCCAGCGCCCGCCCAAGCCCTTACGCACCGACTCTTCGACCTCGTCGGCGTCCCCGCAGTCCAGACACGCGGCGGCGATCTCGGCCGCCGCCGACGCCTCAATCCCCTCGATGGCGCGGCGCACGCGCGGGATCGAAGCCGGCGCCATGCTCAGCTCGCGCGCGCCCAGGCCGAGCAGGACGGCGGCGTACGCGGGCGAGCCGGCCATCTCGCCGCAGACGACCGAGGGGATGCCGGCGGCGCGCGCCGCGTCGAGCGCGCGCCGCACGCTCAGGAGCACGGCCGGGTGGAGCGTGCGGAACCAGCCCGCCACCTCGTCGTTGCCGCGGTCAACGGCGAGCGTGTACTGGACGAGGTCGTTGGTGCCGAGGCTGAAGAAGTCCACCTCGCGCGCGAGCTTTTCGGCGACTAAGACCGCCGACGGCACCTCGATCATCGCGCCCACGCGGAGCTGACCCGCCTCCTTGCCCTCGGCTTCGAGACGGTCGCGTTCCTCCTCGATGACCTCGCGGGCGCGGCGCACGTCGGTCACGTCCGTCACCATCGGCAGCACGAGGTCGATGCGGCCGCGCGCGGCGGCGCGCAGCACGGCGCGCGCCTGCGTGCGAAGCACCTCGGGGTGTCGTAGGCAGAAGCGTATCGCGCGCAGGCCGAGCGCGGGGTTGCGCTCATCGCCTGCGTCGAGCCGTGGGCCGGGCAGCTTGTCGCCGCCGAGGTCGAAGAGGCGGACGGTGACGCCCTCGTCGCCCGCGACGCGCGCCAGTTCTTCGTAGGCCGCGCACTGCTCGTCCTCGTTCGGCATCGACCCACGATGCGACAGCAGAAACTCCGAGCGGAAAAGCCCGATGCCGCGCGCGCCGTAGCGATTCACCCACTCGTACTCGACGGGCAGCTCGACGTTGGCGCGCAGCGTCACCTCGACGCCGTCGCGGGTGAGCAGGGGCGCGCGCAAATCTTCGGCCGTGTCCGCGCGCACGGCCGAGGCGCGCGCCGCGCGGCGCTCGTCGCCGAGGCGTTCGAGCGACTCGGAGCCCGGATGGAGGACGACCTCGCCGCGCCCCGCGTCGATGACGACGGTGTCGCCGGTGCGCGCCGCGCGGTAGAAGTCGCGCAGCCCCACGACGGCCGGGATGCCTAGGCCGCGCGCGATGATGGCGGTGTGCGAAGTCCACCCGCCCACGTCGGTCGCGACCGCCTTGACGTGCGCGAAGTCCAGCTCGGCCAGAGTCGAGGGCATCAACTCTTCGGCGACGACGACCGCGTCCTCGGTCAGGCGCCGCCCGCCCATGCTCTCGCCCGAGAGCGCGACGAGCAGGCGGCGCGTCACGTCCTCGATGTCCGAGCTTCGCTCGCGCAGGTAGTCGTCCTTGATCTCGTCGTAGACGGCGAGCAGGCGGTCGGTGACGACCTTGACGGCCCACTCGCTGTTGACCGTCTCGTCGCGGATGACGGCCTCCACGTCCTCGTTGAGCTTGCGGTCTTCGAGCATGAGGAGGTGCGCGTCGAAGATGTAGGCGTGCTCGTCGCCGAGCGTGCGCGCCGCGCGCTTCTTGAGCGCGAGCAGTTGGCGGCGCGCCAGCCGGACGGCCGCGCGGTAGCGGCGCACCTCACGCTCCAAGTCGCCCGCCTCCACCGACACGCGGTAGATGGTGTGGCGGCCGCCGCTGTGGATGCGGAGCACGCGCCCCGAAGCCGCGCCGTCCGAGACGGCGATCCCGCGCCAGCGCCGCTCGCTCTTGTCCCTGCGCCTCGTCACTCTTCCTCTTCCCCGAACCCGCCGCCGATGAGCTGGCAGAGCGCGTCGAGCGCCGGCCCCTCGTCAGGCCCTTCGGCCGTGACGATCAGCTCGGTGCCGCGCGCGGCGGCCAGCATCAGCACGCTCAGTATCGACTTGGCGTCGGCCGCCGCGCCGCGGTCGAGCCGCACCAGTTTGAGCGTCGCGCGGAAGGCCGACGCCGCGCGCACCAGCTTCGCGGCCGCGCGCGCGTGCAGTCCCAAGCGGTTGACGATCTGGACGCGGCACTCGACCACAGCCGTCCGGCCCCCTTCACTTCCCCCCGCCCGCGAGCAGCTCGCCCGCGAGGTAGATGCCCTGCCGCCCCTGGTCGCGCACGAGCCGCGCCACGTCTTCGAGCGACGCGCCCTCCGCCTGGCTCGCCAGCTTGATGACCATCGGCAGGTTGACGCCCGTCACCACCTCGACCTGCCCCTGCTGGAGGAACATCGAGGCGATGTTGGTCGGCGTGCCGCCGAACATGTCGGTCATCAGCAGCACCCCGCCGCCGCCGCCGACGCGCTCGACGGCGCGGCGTATCTCGTTCTTGGCGGCCTCCACGTCGTCGTGCCAGCCGATGGAGACGGCCGTGATGTGCTTGACGGGGCCGATGATGGTCTCGGCCGCCGAGAGCAGCTCGTTCGCCACCTGCCCGTGCGAGACGATGACGCCGGCCACGCGCCGCGCCCCCTCCTCTTTCGCTTTGTCAGGCATTAGTCAGCTCCGTTCTCCTTGTGCCGCGGCCTTCCGCTTCTTCGTCTTCGCCACGTCGCGGTGGACGGCCGCCGCCTCGTAGCCGGCGCGGCGGAGGTGGCGCGCGATAGAGTTGGCGGCCATCACCGAGCGGTGGCGGCCGCCCGTGCAGCCGATGCCGATGGTGACGTATGACTTCCCCTCGCGCCTGTAGAGCGGGAGCAGGTAGTCGATCAGCTCGGTGAAGCGCCTCAGGGTCTCGCGCACCTCGTCGCTCGCCTTGAGGTAGCGCACGACGCGCGGGTCGTGTCCCGAGAGGTCGCGCAAGGATGGGACGAAGTGCGGGTTCGGCAGGTGGCGCACGTCGAAGAGCAGGTCGGCGTCGTGCGGGCTGCCGTGCTTGTAGCCGAAGCTGTAGACCTGCACGCGCATCCCGCCGCCGCCGCCCTCGGCGCCGAAGCGCTCGACGAGCAGGCGGCGCAGCGTGTGGACGGTGTGCCCGGAGGTGTCGATGACCTGGTCGGCGAGCTGGCGTATCTCGGACATCGCCGCGCGCTCGCGCCGGATGGATTCGAGCACGCCCTGCCCCTGCTGGTCGGCCGGGTGCGGGCGGCGCGTCTCGCTGAAGCGCCGGACGAGCGCCTCGTCCGACGCCTCGAAGAAGAGGACGGAGACGCGCAGCCCCGACGAGCGCAGCTCGCGCAGGCGCTCGGGGAACTCGGCGAGGAAGCGCCCCTCGCGGATGTCGATGACGAGCGCGGCGCGCTCGATGTGCGGGCGGTTGTGATCCTCGGGGCGGACGAGCCGCGCGAAGGTCGGCAGCAGCATCAGCGGCAGGTTGTCCACGCAGAAGTAGCCGAGGTCTTCAAACGCGTTCGTCGCCGAAGACATCCCCGAGCCGCTCAGGCCCGTGATGATGATGATGTCGGGCGCGGCCTCCATCGCCGGGGCGCCCGCGTCGCCCGCACCCTCTCCCGTCTGCTTCTTATCTGTCATCCGCGCCCCCGCCGCCGCCGGCCTTCCCGCCGAGCGCCTCGGCGTGGCGCGCGACGAAACTCTCGGCGGCATTGTAACCGCGCAGGCGCATGAGGTGAACGCGCACCGCCGTCTCGACCAGCGTCGCGAGGTTGCGGCCCGGACTCACCGGCAGCACGAAGTACGGGACGGCGGCGCCGAGGATTTCCACCGTGCGCTCTTCGAGTCCGAGGCGGTCAACCTCGGTCGCGTCCTCCCAGCGCTCCAGACGGATGTTGAGTCCGATCTGCTTGGGGCCGCTCACGGCCGAGACGCCGAACAGCTCGCGTATGTTGAGGATGCCTAAGCCGCGAATCTCCATGTGCTCGCGCAGGAGGTCGGGCGACGAGCCGACGAGCTGACCCGGCCGGCGCCGTCGCACCTCGACGAGGTCGTCGGCGACGAGCTGGTGGCCGCGCATGATGAGGTCGAGCGCGCACTCGCTCTTGCCCACGCCCGACTTGCCCTCGATGAGCACGCCGAGGCCGTAGAGGTCGAGGAGTACGCCGTGGCGCGAGACGCGCGGGGCGAGCGCCTCTTCGAGGTACTCGGTGACGGCGGTGATGGCGGAGGAGCTGACGAGCGGCGTGACGATGAGCGGGAGCGCCGCCCGCTCGCAGGCTTCGACCAGTTCGACCGGAGGGTGTAGCCCCTTCGTGACGAGGACGCAGGAGATTTTCTCAAGCTCAAGCCGCGCGACGGCCGCACGCCTCTCCTCCGGCGAGAGCTGGCCGAGGAACTGCAACTCGCTCTGCCCGATGATCTGGACGCGCCCCTCGTGGACGTAGTGCGGGAAGCCGGCCAGCGCGAGCCCGAGCTTCTGGATGCGCGGCGTGCGGAGCCGGCGCGCCTCGGCGCCGCGCGCGCCCGCGACGAATCCGAGCGCGAGGTCGGCCGGCGCGCCCGCGACGAAAGCGCCGATCGTGAGCGTCGGGTTCTCGCTCGGGTTCTGGGGTGTCGTCGCCATCAAATGAAAGGATGAAGGATGAAGGGGCGCCGAACGCCTCCCCTTCATCCTTCATCCTTCCGCCTTCATCCTTCTACTCATTCAGGGCTGGATGAGCCCGTAGTTGCCGTCCTTGCGTTTGTAGAGCACGCTCAGGCGGCCGGTGTCCGAGTCGCGGAAGACGACGAACTGGTCGCCGTCCTCGGCGAGCGACATCACGGCCTCCTCAGCCGTCATCGGCTTCACCTTGTAGCGGCGGGCGGCGATGATGCGCCCCTGCCTGCGCTCGGCCGCCTCGGGCGCGCCCGCCTCGTCCGCCTCGTCCGCCGACGTGTCGGGCGCCACGGCCGACATCGGCATCGCCTCCTGCCTGCGGTCGATGATCTTCTTCTTGAGCTTGAGCGCCTGCTTCTCGATCTTGTCGATGCAGCGCGTCAGCGCCTGGTACATGTCGGCGTTGGTGTCCTTGGCGGTGAGCGTGTGCTCGCGCCAGTGGAGAAGAACCTCCGCGATGTGGCGGTTCTTGACCACGTCGATGATGACGTGGGCTCGCGCGGTCGTCGCGTTCTCGAAGACGTGCCCGAGCTTGCCGAAATGCTCCTCGACGTGCGCGCGCAGCGCCGGCGTGACGTCGATGTGTCGCCCCGTGTACTCGAAATCCATACCTGCCCTTTCCGCCCGCGCGCGGCTTCGGAAGGGGCGGACGGGGGCTTGCGGTCTTGCTCCCGCCCCTGCCGCGCGGGCTCCTGCCTGGTTGTTTACTGCTTAAAACTTTCGGGGGAAAGACTAAGCCCTTCCGCCCTTCACACGACCGCCTTGCGCTCGCGCGAGCCGGGGATGGACATCTGGTCGCGGTACTTCGCCACCGTGCGGCGCGACAGCTTGATGCCCTCCTTGGCCAGAATCTTGACGACTTGGTCGTCGGTGATGGGGTTGTGCGAGTCCTCCTCCTCGATGAGCTTCTTGATCCGGAGCTTGATGATGCGGGTCGAGACCTCCTCGCCCTCCTCGTTCAGCATGCCCTCGGTGAAGAAGCGCCGCAGTTCGATGACGCCCTGCGGCGTGTGCGCGTACTTGCGGTTGACGACGCGCGAGATGGTCGAAAGGTGCATCCCCGTGTCCTCGGCCACGTCCTTGAGCATCATCGGCCTGATGAACTGGACGCCCTTGTCGAGGAACTCGCTC
>DASVQX010000048.1:0-39660 GCA_036388915.1 Pyrinomonadaceae bacterium | reverse complement strand
CGCGCCCGGCGTGACGCTCAGCACCTCGCCGGAGGCGACGCGGATGCGCTGCATGATGTCCCAGCCGTTCAAGGGCCCCGCCCGGAGCAGGCGCAGCACGAGGAGTTCGAGCGTGCCTTGTTTCAACAGGTCGGACTTCTTATGTGGGCTCATGAGTCTCCTATCAACGGTCGATAGGAGGCAGTGTAAGGAAGTTCCTATCGGCTGTCAATAGGGAAAGTCGATGCCGTGCTGTACTTACCCCCCGCGGGTCCTTCCTAGCCTTCTCTTTCTACAGCTCTCACGCCTGTCGCGCAGTCGGGCAGAATCATTCGGCCTAATCTTGGTCGGGCGGCTAAGTCGCCGCGGCGGGCCTCGCCCGTGAAACAGTATCGGCCGCGGCGTCGTAATTTAAGCCGCCGGCGAAAGGAGGTGTCCGATGTCCGAGGTGACGACGTTCAGGCTCTACCTGTTGAGGGCCGGCTATCTGGTCATCGCCGTGGGGCTGGCGCTGATGATCTGGCCGGGGATCATTCGCCCCCCAGAAAACCTGTCGCACATGGGGGCGGTCGTCCGCAGCGTGCTCGGCGCCGTCTCGCTCCTGGCACTCCTGGGGATCCGCTACCCGCTCAAGCTGCTCCCCCTGCTCTTTTTCGAACTGCTCTGGAAGTCCGTCTGGGTCCTCGCCTTCGGGCTCCGGCTGTGGTCCGCCGACGGGCTGGGCCCGGACGCGAAAGAGACGCTGAGTGATTGCATCTTCGGCATCGTATTGGTTCTACTTGTGACGCCCTGGGGCTACGTGCTCCAACATTATCTGAAGGCGCCGGGGGATCGGTGGCGTAAGCGGGTGGCCTGAGGCACCGGCGGGTAGGTTTTGTCGTCGCGCGCTGCTACTGACGTTGGCCTGCTGACGCCGCCTGACGACGGAACGCACCCGACGCCCTTGAATAGGCTGACCGTTGAAACCGCCCCTCCGGTAATATCTTTCCCGGCGCGTTTCCGGCTCTCACGTTAGCTAATCAAGGTTGATTCAGGCGGGCGCGTGATGCGCTACGTTCGGCCGTCAGGGGCACAGACTTCGGCGGCCTGTTCCACAGAGCGAGCGGTTAAAATTTCGACGGACGGGGGAGACTCATGAGACTAGACGACCTTGAGGTACCTGCGACCCCGGCTTGCCGTGCCGCGCTCGAAGTGGCCACGGCGTATTGCTCACCGGCGCTACTCAACCACTCGGTACGGGCCTACCTGTGGGCGGCGGGGTACGGACTGGGGCGAGGCATCGCCTTCGACGCCGAGTTGCTCTACGTGTCTGCCATGCTCCACGACCTCGCCCTGGTCAAGGAGTTCGACAATCACACCCTGCCGTTCGAGGAGGCGGGCGGGCACGTGGCTTGGGTGTTCGGGGCGGCAGCCGGGTGGCCGGCGGAGCGCCGCCGCCGCGCCGCCGAGGTCATCGTGAGGCACATGTCGGACGAGGTGGACGTCGCGCAGGACCCCGAGGGTCACCTCCTCGAACTCTCGACCGCCATGGATATCTCGGGGCGGCGCACCGAGGATATTCCCCCGGACCTTCGTGCCGACGTGCTTGCCCGGTACCCACGACTCGGCCTCGGCGAGGAATTCGTCGGGTACTTTGAAGACCAGGCGAGGCGCAAGCCTCTGTGCCTGGCGGCAAAGTTCGTCCACAGCGGCTTCGCCGCGAGGGTCGCGGCTAACCCCCTGGACCGCGAAGCACGGGGTGGGCAATCGTAAGAGCGGGTCGCACCACACGCCGCGGCAGGCGGCGGCCGCAGACCCCACAGACGCCGACATGTTAATGAGGAGGGGAGGGACGGGCCGACACCTGTCCCCATACCCTTCCCCGCCCTCCCGTCGTCCCGACAAAGCCCGTGCAGGCCGGCGGGTGGTGCGGGGCTGACGTGTGAGGGAGCTATACCTTGGAAGACTGTATGACCATCAAGAAAGTACCTCGGCTTAAAGAGGTGACCGAAGAACAGATGGCGCCCCCGGCCAGGTTGTAGCTAAGTTCGGTGGTGAAAGCCTGCCCCCAGCCACTCGCCCAGAACTTCTGCGTCTGCTCCTTCGGCCTCCCCATCGAGTCGTACTTGTCAACCGCGGTCTGCGCGGACTGGAAAGCCTCGCCCCTCCACGGCCGCCCGAGCCCGTTAGCTGCCGCCGTAGGGTTGTCGTAGTAGCGGCCGACCGACGGCGTAGCCGTAGCCGTAGCTTGACGCCAAAAGACCCGCCGTGACCGCGGCGGGGATCGGCCCGGCGCCGGGGTACTTCGCCGCGTCGTTCGGTGTGACCTCTCACATTTCGGTCAGCCGGCCGAGGGCGTCCGTCACGCTGAGCCGCTGCTTGCCCGCCTGATCGGTGACGAGCACGCGGTTCCCGATGTAGGTGGCGACGGCGGCCCCGTCCGGCCGGGATGCGGCGCGGCGCCAGCGGCGGCGGCGCCGCGGGGCGAACATGAGTGATCGGGATCGCGTGAGACTAGCGACGTGGAAGACTTGATCGGTAGCTCGCGTGAGTTGAGAAACGTCCGAGGAGCGCGGCGGAATCTACAGGAGTACCGGCCGTCAACGAAATTTGCGGCGCTTTCGGCGTGCTTGATGCCTGGGTCAGCCTCTTTATCTTCCTCGGCTTCTATCAGCGCTTCAAATGCTTTCCTGTGGCACTGCCTGTCGAGGCGGCTTCGGGGAAACGGGTGTGAAGGCTGTGAGGGTCGGGATTCTTCTCAAAAGATTTTGAGCATCTGCGCGAGGGTCAACTCGGGTGCGACACACTCGTCGGTACGCTGCCGGAGGAAGTTCTGCACCGCGCCGATTTTAGAGAGTGCGTAATCGGTCTGACGGTCTTTCCCTTCCTTGTAGGCGCCGATTGAGATGAGGTCTTTCTGTGATTCGTAGGTGGCCAGTATCTCGCGCAGCTTTCGCGCGGCTTCGAGGTGGCGCTCGTCAACTATCGAAGGCATCACGCGCGAGACGGACTGTCCCACGTCAATGGCGGGGTAGTGGCCGGCGGCTGCCAGAGAGCGCGAGAGGACAATGTGTCCGTCGAGGATCGAGCGCGCCTCGTCGGCGACCGGCTCGGTCAGGTCGTCGCCCTCGACCAGCACCGTGTAGACGGCCGTCACCGAACCGCGGTCAGAGTTTCCGCTCCTTTCCAGTAGCCTCGGCAGCCCGCTGAAGACCGAAGGCGGGAAGCCCGCGCGCGTCGGCGGTTCGCCGGCCGCAGTCCCGACCTCGCGAAGAGCGCGCGCGAAGCGCGTCACGGAATCCATCATCAGCAGCACGCGCATCCCCTGATCGCGGAAGTATTCGGCGATGGCCGTCGCGAGGTAGGCCGACTTGATGCGGACGAGCGACGGTTCGTCAGAGGTGGCCGCCACGACCACCGAGCGGCGCAGCCCCTCCGCGCCGAGGTCCTGCTCGACGAAGTCTCGCACCTCTCGCCCGCGTTCGCCCACGAGCGCCACGACGTTAACGTCGGCCTCCGTGTTACGCGCGAGCATGCCGAGCAGCGTCGATTTGCCCACGCCTGCCGCGGCGAAGACGCCGATGCGCTGCCCCTCGCCGAGGGTCAGCAGCCCGTCGATAGCTCGGATGCCGGTCGCCAGCGGCCGCGAGATGCGTCGGCGACTCATCGGCGCGGGCGGTTTCGCCGTCAGGGGGTATTCCTCCCCGCCAGCGAAGGGGACGCCCCCGTCCGCCGGCTCGCCCAGCCCATTGAGGATGCGCCCGACCAAGCCTTCGCCGACGCGCACGCTCATCACCGCGCCCGTCGGTATCACTTCGGCACCCATGGCGACATCGTGAAGGTCGCCGAGCGGCATCAGTATTACCTCGCTGCCGCTAAAGCCGACCACCTCGGCCTTCAGCTCCTTGGCGTGGTGCGGCGAACGGATCAGGCACAGCTCGCCGACGCGCGCACCCGGCACGGCGGCGCGGATGAGGATGCCGACAATCTCCGTCACGCGTCCGCGCACTTCTACAGGGGAGAGCCATTCTACGGCGTTGATGTACTCGCTTAAATCAATCGGCATCTGTTACTCGCCGGTCGGGGGTGTGAGTAAATCTTGCGCGGGCTCGTCGTCGCCCCGTCTCGTGCGCCTGCGCCGCGCGGGGTTTTTCGCCGCGGGCGTCGCAATCTCCCGCATCGTTTCCTGAGCGGAATCTTTCGCCGCGGCCGCGGGAACGCGCGTGAGCAGAGCGCGTTCGAGGACACTCAACTGCGTCGCCAACTGCGCGTTGACCGTGCCGGAAGCGCCCTCGATGACGCACCCGCTACGCGCGACGCGCGGGTCGGGGATAACGTCCAGGAAGCGCGCCCTGCCTGCCGGGTCCAGACGCGCGCGGTGTGACTTAATTGCCGGAAGGTCTGCGGGGTTGACGCGAATCACGAGCGTCTCCTGGAGCCGTGCGTTCCGAAGCGCGGCGGCGACGATGTCGGCGAGCGCCGCGTCGTCGCGTTCCAGCTCGCGGCCGATGATCTTCTCGGCTATCTTCACCGAGAGTTTCAGAACGTCGCGCTCGACCTCCGAGAGGGCCGTGTCTCGAAGTTCCCTGGCTCCCAGCAGGTGCTCGTTGAGTTCGAGGAGCGCCGCCTCGTGACCCTCCACGTATGCGGCCTCGCGAAGCCCGGCGGCGGACGCCTCCGCCTCCTCTTGAATCGCGGCGGCACGCTCTTCCGCCTCTGCGAGGATGCGGCGCGCCTCCGCCCTCGCGTCCACCAACGGACGCTTGACGATGCCCCTCATGCCGCGCGGAACGCTCCCGCCCGCCGCGGCTTTAATGATTTTTCCGGTGCTCATCTTCGTGCGCGGCGAAAGCTCTCGGCCGGCGCCGCGAGTCCCGACGACTTTCGCTTAAACTTTAGACGGCGGCTGGCGTAAACCCGCCGCGAGTTGTTCGGCCTCGGCCGCCACGGCGCGGATGATTTCCTGCGCGACGCCCTCGCGGCTGGCCCGTATCATCTCTTCCAGTCCGCCCGCGGCTTCGTACGGAATCTTCTGCGCCGTGTAACGCACGCGCGCCGCGCTGCTCCCGGCCAGCGCAATCGCCAGCAGCCTGATCCCGATGTGATTGAGCATCGATTCGGACTGCGTCTGCGAGCCGACGGTCGAGTCAACGAGTTTCTCGGCCACCGCCGCCCGGCGCGGCTCTACGTGTTCGTGCGGCGCGATGAACGAGGCGATGATACGGGCGTCCTCCGGCGGAAAACGACGTAAGAAAAGCGCCACGTTTTCGGGCGAGATGCGGCGACAGGCGTGTGCGATTTCCCGCGCGCCCATGAATCTCACGAGCCTTCTCAACTCGGCGCCGGAGAGCCTGTCCACATCCGTCAGCGCTTCGAGGTCGCCCGAGCTTGCGAAGTGCGACATGAACTTTAAACGAATGACCCGCAGCACCTCCGGCGTCGGCGAGTTTGACGCGCGCGGGGCGTCGCCCGCTTCCGGCCAGTTGATGCGGAGTGCCTCGGCGCATTTTTGTGCGAGCGGCGACGGAAGCAGGCGCAGTAGCTGAAGCTGCACGCTCGGCATCTCCGCGCGTAACACCTCGGCGACGTGCGAGGGGTGGGCGTGCTCGTCGAGCGACGCCTCTTCCGCTCCGCCGTCCCGTACGTTTGAGAGAGGCCGCGTCAGCGTCTGCGACTGCTGCGCGGGCGGCAGTTTCGAGAGCGATTCCGCGCGGGCTTCCACCACCCGGCGGTCATCCGGGTTCAACCCGGAAAGCAGTTCAAGCGCGGCGCGCAACGCTTCGGGATGGGCGAGGTTCGGGCCTTCGGGCATCTGGCCCGCCTCGCCACCCGCTTCCCGGCCGGTCGCCAGCGCCAGCAGGGTGTCTATTCTGTCCGAAGCACTAATCAAACCTTTATTCCCGTGCCGCCGGCCCCTCCGGTCTCGTCACCCGATACGCCGTCGCAAAAATAGACCGTCGCACGCGCACGACTCAGCCGACATCCGTGTGCGTCTGCGGGGCGAGCATTTGCGAGTCCGACTCGCCGCCTTCGGCCGCGCTCCCGGCGGCGGGCTCGCCAGCCGTCGCGGCGCGCGAACGCTGGCGGCGAGCCTTGCGCAGCAAGAAGAAGAGCAGCGCGGTGAGGACGAGGACTGCCGTCAGTCCCGCGCCGAAGATCGTATAACTGCGGCGGTCGAGCCCCGGCTCGCGCGCGGGCGCGGAGGGCACGGGCTCGAACTGAAGCCTGACGCTGATGTTCTCGGCCGTCAGCGTCGGGTAGCTGCTCGCCACCTTCTGTCGTATCTCTTCGACGGTGAAGCTCGGCTGAGGGTCTTTATGCGTGATGGTAACGTCGGCCTTCGCGGGGGCGGGGTTCGAGCGCATCTCTTGATCGGGGGGCGAGATGAGGACGCTGACGCGTGCGACGCCGAGCATTTTGCGCAGGTGTTGCTCGATCTGCTTCTTGCTCTCGCTCAGTTGCCGCTCCCTGCGTTCCGACTCGGACTGGAAAGGGCTCGCCTCCTGGGCTTTCTCGGCCACGCGCGGCAGTTCGTGGTAAAGCAGCAGCCTGTTCGCGAGGTCGTAGTCGGACTCGCCGACGTATAAATTCCAACGCCTCGCGGACGCCTCGCCGGCCTCCTCCTTCTCCACCTTGACCCCGCTCTCGCGCAGGACGGTGATGATCTCGACGGCCTCCTGCTCGCTCGAAACCGACGTTAAAGACTTCATCCCGCAGCCGCTCGTCAAAAGCGCGAGGGTGATTGCGCAGAGGAGCGCGGGGGCGCGTCCCTGTGTCCGAGTCGGCGGTCGTGTCCGGCGAAGTCTCATGAGCGTGAAAGCGTCGGCTTGGCGGTCGGATTCTACTTCAACGAGCGCCGCCGTGTCATGGTATTTTGTCCCGGCGGACGCCGTGTGCGCCGCCGCGATGGGTTATACTCGCGGCGTCGGAGAGAGGTTCTTTCCTTAAGGATTAGGGCACACCCACAAGTGCTTCTGGCGTATGGCGGACAGTAACGACCCACCGCGTTTCGACCGCGACGACCTCATCGAGCAGCACCGCTCCTACGTGCGCGCCCTCGCCTTCAAGGTTAAAAGGTCGCTGCCGTTCGAGGTGGAGCTGGACGAGTTGGTCGCGTATGGCACGCTCGGACTTGTCGAGGCCGCGCAACGCTTCAACCCGCTCCTGCCCGTCGCCTTCACCACCTTCTCTTACTACCGAATCAGGGGGGCGATCTACGACGGCCTGCGAGAGATGGGCCACCTCTCGCGCTCCGCCCACGCCCCCACCCGCTTCGCCGCCAACGCGGGCGACCTTCTGCAAAGCGCCGACGATGACGAGCACGAGCGCCGGGGCGAGGTGACCGACGTGGAGAGCGACATCGCCTCCGCCGAGGAGATCATCGAGAGGCTGATAGCCCCCTACTTGCTGTCGCTGGAGAGCGAGAGGGTGCGCGAGATTCCCGACCCGGCGGCTTTCTCCGAAGAACGGGCGGAGCGGTCGGACTTACTGGGACTCGTCGTGGCCGCACTCCGTGAGTTGCCGGACGACGAACGGCAGTTGATTGAGGCGATCTACTTCAAGTACGTCTCGATGACGGAGCTGGCGGCGCGGCGGGGGGTCAACAAATCCTGGATATCGCGCCTGCACGCGAGGGCCATCAACCACCTGCGCGAGTCTCTCAGGCGGCGCGGCCTGTTCGTCGCCCCGTCTTGAACGCCGCGCCCGGCTCACCCCTGGTTTTGCGCGCCCATCTGGCCGAAGGTGTAGTCCTGCATCGTGAGAAGCTCTTCGAGGAGGTCCAGCATCTGCACCGCGCTGCCCAACTCGGCGAGCGCACTCTCTCTTGGTGACGCCTCGGCCTCGGGTAGTTGCTCCTCCTGCCGACCGCGCTTCTCACGGCGCTCGCCCTGATCGCCCCCGCCCTCGCCTTGAACCAGATGGGCGAGCCGGCGGATACGCTCGTGCTGATGTTGCAGGAGCGAGCGGATGACGGTGCGTCGCATCGCGGGAGTCATGTGGCTCAAAGCCTCTTGATTTCCGGGCGGCGGCGCGAGAGCGCCCGCCATTGGCGGGTGACGGTTGAGCCCGAGGAGGTCTTCCGTGGCGGAGGCCGCGCCGGTGGCACGCATCCGTTCCGCGGCGATGGCCTGCGAGGGGTCGCGCCCGGTCAGCGCGTCGGACATGACCTTCGTCTGTCCTGACACACCCGGCGCGGGCATCCCCGTCGGCTGACCGTGGGCGCCCGGCTTCCCCAGGGGAACATTCGGCGGCGGCGTCTGGGGCTGCGAGGTGTGTGGCGACGTGCGGCTTTGCGCGCCGGACGGTTTCTCGCCGACATGCTCCTGCTTCTGCGGCGGGACGTGCCCGCCGACGCGTCCCACGTCTGACATGATTAGACCTCACCCCTCTCCTGCGCGAGACCGTAAACCCAGCGCAACACGACCGCGACGGCCTCGTAAAGCTCTTCGGGGACTTCGGCGTCAACCTCCAGGTCGAAGAGTGTGCGGGCCAGCGGCACGTCGCGCATGATCGGCACCTTCGACTCCTCGGCGACGCGCCGTATCTGCGCCGCGAGCGGCCCCGCGCCTTTCGCCACGACGGTCGGCGCGTCCATCAAGGCGTCGTCGTATTTTAAAGCCACGGCCACGTGCGTCGGGTTAACGACGACCACGTTGGCCCCCCTCACGGCGGAGACCATGTTTCGCGCCAGTATCTCATGGTGGAGGCGGCGACGCGCGCCTTTAATGTGCGGGTCGCCCTCGCTCTCTTTGAACTCCTGCTTGACCTCCTGCTTCGTCATCCTCATCTCCTTGAGATACAGGAACCTCTGGAGGAAGTAATCACCGGCCCCGACGAGCAGGAAAACCAGGCCGACTTTGATCCCTATCCCGAGCCCGAGAGAGAGCGTGAAGGAGGCCGCCTGCGCAACGCCCTCGCCCGAGAGCCGCAACAGGTCGAAGCGCGCCCCCCACAGCGAGGCGCAGACGATGAGAGAGGCCACGGCGAGCTTGAAAATCGTCTTCGACAGCTCGACGTACGGGCGCGACTTGAAAAACTTTTGTTTGAAGTTCTCCGAAGGATTCAACCTCCCGGCGCTCACCTTAACGGCCTCGAAGGAAAAGACCGGCCCGACCTGTAGGAAGCTGGTTGCGAGCGCCGTCACGAAGAGAACCGCGAGCAGCGGGGCCAGCGCCCACGCCATCGACGCGAGACCGTCGCCGAGCGCCGCGAGGGCGACCCCCGCGTCCAGGTCGCCCTCGAAGAGCGCGGCCTTGCTGAGGGTTTCGCGCATGGACTCGGCCAGCCCCGAGGCAATCGAGCTGCCGCCGAGCCACAGCGCGGCCAGCGCGGCGAGCCACAATAAAGCCGACGTCAGGTCTTGGCTCTTCGTCACCTGACCTTTGCGCCGCGCCTCGCGCAGGCGTTTGTCGGTCGGCTGCTCGGTTTTCTCGCCGCCGTGGGCCATTTTAACCGGCCTTCAGTCTCTTCAGGATGTTCAGCAGTTTGGTTTTGAGGAAGGGATCGTTTGAGGCGTACTCGGCGAGCCCCTCGACGAGGCTCGCGCCCTGCTCCGACTCGCCGTGCTCGGGGCCGATTCTGGAATGGATCAGAAACCGCGCGGACTCTCGGACGGCGCGCGTGGCGTCTTCGTCACTACTGAGGTCGGCCTCGCCCGCGATCTGTTCGAGGGCCGAGCGGGTCGCGTTTCGCGTGCCGCCCGTCTGCTCAACGTCCGCGGCGGTGGCCTGCTGTTCGAGGCGGGTGAGGGCTTGCGCGAAGTCTTTCCCGCGGACGGCCTTTTGGAGGTCGCGCGGGTCGAGCGGGTCCATCTCCCCGCCGAGTGGTGATTTTGTGCCTTTAACTTTCATCTGCGCTGTTGAGTCATCGCCCACGGGCCGGCGCCACGATCATCCTCGGTGGCCGACGTTATCCGCCTGCGCGCAGATGGCCTCGGCGGCGTCCAAGAGGACGCGCGCCGTGCGGCTGTGCGGCGAGGCGGGGTCGCTGGCGATGACTTGATTCAACTCCTCCTCGGCCTCCTCGCGCCTGCGGTCGAAGAGGAGCGCCTCGGCGTGGTGGACGTGCGCGTAGAGGCTCGACGGGCAGAGATTCAACGCGTCCTCGTAAGCGGCGAGCGCCGCGCCCGTTCGCCCGCGCTGCATCTCGACCGTGCCGAGCGCGACGCGCGGCAAGTCCGAATCGGGGAGCAACTCCATCAAGCCGCGGAAGACCGCCTCGGCGTCTTCGAGCCTGCCCGCCTCGCGGAGGTAGAAGCCCGTTTCCAGAACGACCCGCAACTCCTCGGGCGTCGGCTGTCCTTGCTCCGGCGTCATGGCGTCCCTCACCGCACCCGCGACTACGACTTCAGATTGTGGACGGCGGCCATCTCGGCGTCGTGCTTCGCCTTCATGATGTTCGTCAGGAGTGTGAACGTCTGCGTCTGGTTCTGGACGTCATTCTGCATGGCGAACATCCTCTCCATCGAGCGCTGGTTCTCGGCGAGCACGGACTGAAAGCCTTCGGTGCTGTTCCCGCCGCCGATGAGTTCGCCGACGAGTGTGCCGGCCCCCGGCGCGACCACGTTTAAGGCCCCGCCCGCGATGGCGCCCAGAATGCGCCCGAACTTGCCGTGGTTTTTCTTGACCGGGGGAGGGGCCTGCGGCTGGGCCGTCTGGCTGGGTTGGACTCTGTTTAGGATTACGTCAGTCATGGTCACTACTCCTGATCGCTCTGGAAAAATTTAAGGCTCGCGGCGAGCGCCGAGGGATTCGGCGGCGCGGCGGCGGTCGTGCCGCTTCGGCTCCCGACCATCACTTAAGTTTTCGGCGACTCGGAGAAAAAGTTTCCTGCCGGACGTGAATTTTCGTCAGAGGCCGCCGCCGGGCCTCTGCACCTCCTCCAGTTCATCCAGGAGGGAGAGCGCCGTGCGGTAGGCGAGCGAGGTGCGCGCGGCCCTTTCGGCCTCTTCGGAAGAGCCGTGCCGGATGGAGCGCTCAAATTCTTCGTGGGTGCGGGAAAGCCGCTCGCGCATGTCGCCTAGTGCGCCCGCGTCCGCCCCGTCGAACAGACGCCAGAGGGACGGGTAGTTTGAAAGCTGTGCGCTGCCCGAGGGCGCCGAGCCTCGCAGGGCATCTCTCAGGGGCGACGCGTCCAAACGGTCGTCTGAAAATCTGCTCATGACACCTCCAGCGTGTACCAAGGTTTAGAGTTTTACCCCCGCTTAGTCGCTGTGATAGTATTGAGCCACTTTAAGTATGTCAACGCCCCGACGCGTACACGCTCGCCCCGATTGTTGCGACAGAGAATCTACGTTGAAGGCTCGGACAGGCCGTCCTTTGAAGGACGCTTTGAAGATGTCGCCTGCACGGGTTGTTCTTCGCTGAACCAACGTCGTCAGGGATGGCACAACCGGGAATCGAAAACAAAAACACCTGTACCGAGTTCGCTGGCGTCAGTCCATTACCGACCACGCCTGTCCCCGATTAGGCTGCGGTCTTCTTTAAACCTCAGTCCTTATTTTTCCAGGCGTGCCCCTCACTCATAACCTTGTATATCAAGTTAACAATAGGGCGGCGTGAAGGCGGCTCCGGTTCACTGTCCGACGAGGTGAAGGTGTTCGCAGGCCCGATGATCACCATCGGTGCCGACCCCGCCTGTACGGTGGCCCTGAACGACCCGGCGGTAGCCCTTGAGCAGGCCGTCCTCATCGTCGAAAAGAGCCAGTGGCTGCTCATCAACAAAGCGCCGGGGACGAGTTTGAACGGCGAGCCGCTCGCCCGCGAGGCCCGGCGTCCGGTCGCCACCGGCGACACTCTGGGCGCCCGCGACCACGTCATCAACGTTGTTTACGCAGGCCCCCTGCTGCCCGACAGTCCCGCGTCCCGCCCGGAGTCGGGTGGCCCGCGTGACCCCACCGCGCCACCGCGGGGGGCCGGGGGCACGGACGAGCGAAGGTCGCCGACGACGACTGCGCCGGCGACCGAGTCGGAAAACCCGACGCGCAACTTCGCTAAAATTCTTGAGGGCCTGCGCACGGTCGAGGACAGCTTCTACTTCGTCGTCGAAGGAGGCGCTCAGGCCGGCCGGCGCGTCACCATCGAGACGACGGCGATGCTTCTCGGCTGGGATCAGTCCGGGCGCGACATCTCTTTCGAGGCCGGCACGATTGCGACCCCCCGGGCGGTCGTGCGCAAAGACTGGCGCGGCGTTTTCGTTCAGCCCGTCGGCGGCGAGGCCATCTCGGTCAACGACGAAGGCGTTGATTCCGAACGGCGGCTGCGCGACGGCGACCGCCTGAAGCTCTCGCCGCACGCCCCGGCGCGCGGGGCCGCCGAGCCGTACCTGATCTTCCACGAACCGGCCACGCTGGCCGTCCTCGATTCCCTGTACCAGCCGAAGCCCGAGCCGGTTGTCGCCGCGCGGGAGCCCGCGGCGGGCGGCGCGGGCGACGCAGAGACTCGGGCGAGTCCGCCGCGTTCGCTCGCGGGTTTTTTCTCCACGGGGCGGAAGTACTTCGGCTACTTCACTCTGCTCGACCTGTTGATGATGTGCGTCGCCACGCTGGCGACCGCGGGAATCTTCTTTCTCGTGCTAATCTACCTGAAGCCCGTGCGCTGATTCCTCCCGCGCGACGCCGGGCGGTGCGTGCGGGATGCTCGGACGACAGCCACTTCTCTCCAGGGGCCATGCGATGGAGCGGTTGAAAAACATCTGGCTCGAAGTCAGGCGGGGCGGCATCGTGACGCTGCTGGCGCGTTACGGCGACATCCTCCTGCCGGTCGCGCTGATGCTCGTCATCGCGACCCTCATCGTCCCCGTCCCGCCCTTCCTCATTTCGATGCTGGTCGTCATCAACCTGGCGGTCTCCTTCATCATCCTCCTGACCTCGCTCAACATCTCTTCCCCCGTCCAGCTCACGTCCTACCCGACCGTCCTCCTGCTGACGACGCTGTTTCGGCTCTGCCTGAGCGTGTCGGTCGCGCGGAGCATCCTGAGCGCGGGCGAGGCCGGCGACGTAATCGAGATGTTGGGGAAGGTGCCGGGCGGCGGCGACATCATCGTCGGCGGCGTCGTCTTCCTGATGATTCTCGTCGTGCAGTTCATCGTCGTGGCGAAGGGGTCGGAGCGCATCGCCGAGGTGGCCGCCCGCTTTACGCTCGACGCGTTGCCGGGCAAGCAGATGGCTATCGACGCGGACATGCGCTCCGGGCTGATAACGCAGGACGAGGCGAGGCGGTCGCGCTCCGCGCTCCAACAGGAATCGCAGCTCTACGGCGCGATGGACGGCTCGATGAAGTTCGTCAAAGGCGACTCAGTCGCGACCATCGTCATCGCCATGATCAACGTCGCCGCGGGCTTCGCCGTGGGCGTCCTGAGGCGCGGGATGTCGCCCGGCGAGGCCGCGCAAGTCTACACCGTCCTGACCATCGGCGACGGACTCTCGGCCGTCATCTCCTCGATGCTGATCACCGTCTCGGCGGGCATCGTCGTCACGCGCGTCGCCTCCGAGGAATCGCGCACGACGGTCGGCGCGGACATCACGCGCCAACTCCTCGGCAACCCGAAGCCGCTGGCGCTGGCCTCCGGCCTGCTCACGGTGCTGGCTCTGGCGCTGACATTTTCGGGGACGTGGGCGGCGCTGCCGCTGTTCGCCTTCGGCGCCGTGACCGGCCTCATCGCCTACAGCCTCCAGCGCGCGGCGCAGGCGTCGGCGCGCGAGGAGGCCGAGCGGCTGGCGATGGCCGGCGAGTCCGCGGGTCAAGACGAACTCGTGCCGAGCTACGCCGTGCCGCTGTCGGTCGTCGTCAGCCCGCAACTGACGCACCTCATCGACAGCGAGACGGAGTCGGGGGCGCGCTTCCGCGCCGATCTGCCGCGGCTCCGCTCGTCCATCTACTACGACCTCGGCGTGATGCTCCCGAGCGTCTTCGTCGCCGGAGACGCGCCGCTCAAGCCCGAACAATACTTCATCGCCATCAAGGAAGTGCCCGTGGCCCGCGGGACGCTCAAGCCGGGCTGCGTCTACGTCAACGACTCCGCCGAGAACATCCGCGACTTCGGGCTCGACGGCGAGGACATGCCGAACCCCGCCGACCTTTCGCCGGGCGCGTGGATTCCTTCCCGCCAGCGCGAGTCGGCCGAGAGGGCCGGCCTTCAGGTCTGGGAGCCGGCTCAGGTCATCCTCCTGCACCTCGCCAACGTCCTCAAGCGGCACGCGCACGAGTTCGTCGGGATTCAGGAGGCGCACGCCTATCTCGATTTCGCCGCGCAGGGGATGCCGAAGCTGGTCGAGGAGGTTGTGCCGAAGGTCGTCTCGGTGCAGCAATTCAGGGAAGTGCTTCAGAAGCTCGTGCAGGAGGGCATCTCGATCCGCGACATCAAGTCGATACTCGACGCGATGTCGGAGCGCGGGCGCATAGAGAAGGACCCGGTGATGCTCACCGAGCACATCCGCTGCGCGCTCAGGCGCTACATCTGCTACCGGCACACGGGCGGGCGCGACACTCTTTACTACTACACGCTCGACGCCGAGATCGAAGACATCATCGGCGACAACATCAGGCGCACCACCACCGACACGTCGCTCAAACTCAACCACGTCCTCTCGAAATCAATCCTCGACGCCTTGCGCCGCGAGATCGCGGTACTGCCGCCGACGGCGCAGAAGCCGGTCCTGGTAACGGAAATGAAATTGCGCCGCTTCGTCCGCGGCCTCGTCGAGCTGGAGTTCCCCGGACTTACCGTGCTCTCTTTCCAGGAACTCACCCCGGACATTAATTTGATAGCGCTCAAGCGCATCTCGATGAGGCCGGGACAGACCGTCGTCTTCGCCGACCCCGCCGCCGTGGTCGAGGGTGCGTCCCCCATTCCGAAGGCACTCACCTGAAGACTTTGTCTGACGCGCGCGTGGAAATGCGGGAGGCCCGCCCCCGCGAGGGCGGGCCTCCCGCATTTCGTGATCGAGCTCGGCGTGTCGGCGCGGGCCGCGTCAGCCCCCGGCCCGTCGGGCGCGCTCGACGATCTCCTTCGGGTAGTTACCTATCTCCTGATACTTCTGCGCGGCGAGGGTCGGGAAGTAGCGCGCGGTCGCGAGCGCAAGCGGCGAGCCCATGCCTCCCGCCCGCAGGTTCTCCCACTTCGAGGCGTAGTCGCGCGCGAAACCGACGGCGCCCTGCCCCGTCAGCCCCTTAGCCCCGGCCACGGCCAGCGCGGCCCTGTATGCGTTGCCCATGGCGAGCGCGACGGTTCCTTCGCCGCCGTTGTAAGCCGCCAGGACGAATTTCCAGTACTCGACCCCGCTCGGCTTCCCGTAGCGCGAGAAGGCCGTCTCCGCCAGCCTCTGCGCCTTGATGTTGAGCAGAAGCGCCGCCCCCGGAATCGCCTTCGAGGGATTAAGGCGCTCGTCCGTCTCGCTCCCCGCGACGCCGACGCGCAGCCCGACTTCGCGCGCGGCCTCGCGCCCGAACTGGGCTATGCCCGCGTAGCCGTACTGGTTAATCACGCGCGCGTTGAAGTTCGACTCCTGCGCCAGCAGGCCCTTCAGGACGGCGGGCGAGAGGCCGGGGCACAGGCCCGCGGCGTTTTGTATCACGTCGTCGTACCTGTTGACGCTGCCGCCGGGGAGCGCCTCCGACGCGTCCACCGGGTCGGCACCGCTGCCGAGAACCGCGGACACCTCGCCGGCCTCCGACGAGCCTTCGGCGGCACCTCGGGCGGCGTCAAACTCCGCGACATCTCTGAGCGTCGGGTGGACGAGGTCGGTGCTGATCGAGTTCCACTCTTCGAGCAGGTCGCCGTTCTCTTTCGTGAGAGGCACGTCGCGCATGTGCGGGTGGCGCGAGTAAAAGATCAGCTCCGTCAGTTTCCACTCGTCCGTGTTGCCCGAACGGATGGCGCGCACCAGTGTCCTCAGCTCGTTCAAAGCCTGCTGCCGCGAGTTGTCCTCGCGCGACTGCGTCTGACCCAGACGCCGGTCGAAATCCGTCGAAGCACGTCGGGGGGCGCGTGCGTCGGCCGCGCGCGGGGCGTCCGTCCGCGCGTTCGGCTGATTAACTATTCTGACGCTTGAGTCCATTAGCCTTTGGGTGGGGCCGGGCGCGCGTCCGCTCGCGCCGTCAGACGTTCGTGTTGAGGATGGCCTTGAAGCTGCCCGTGACCTGGTCTACGACCTTGCTCATCATCTCCGTAGACTGTGCGGCTTTGTAAACCATCGCCTGCATGACGAGCAAATCACCCTGCGACAGGTCTCGGTTCGTGCTCAACTCTTTGAGCACCACTTCGGAGCGAGAACTCATCTTCTCGGCATGGGACAGGAGGTCTAGAAAGCCGCGCCCCCGCGCCCCGCTCTCTTCGTCGAGGATGATTCTCGTCAGACTCTGCCTGACGCTGGGGTCAAGATGCTCGACGCGCTGCGGGCCCTGCGGCGCGGCTTCGGCACGCGGCGGCGCGGCTTCGGGGCGGGGGCCCGTCGCGCCTTCGGCGGGGCGCTGTTCGGTGTTCTGTAGCACGCGCTGGAACGTGCGCCCCCCCGCCTGAAAGTTCTGCGGCTGCTCGCCCGCCGACTGAAAACCCTGCCGCGTGATTCCCTGTGCCAGCCCCGCGATTGTGCCTGACATTAACGCCTCCTCCGACGAACTGTTATCCCGAACTCGATCGCGCGTGAGGCGACCGCTCTTTCTAATTGCCGACCTTCCTTCCTAGTTTTCGGCATCTCCCGAAAAAAGTTTCTTCTAAGTAACGAAATTAATACTCCTCCGGCCCTTGCGGCCCCGGCGTGCGAGAAGCCGCGCTCGTTTTTCCGGTACGCGGGCCGTTAACCCGCCCCGTCCAAATGCGCCAGCAGAGCGCCCGCACGCGCCGCGCTCGCCTTCACCCCCTCCGAATCGGGTGAGATCGCGGCGGCCTCGACCGCCGCGGAAAGGTCCGCCCTGGCGGCGACTCTATCGTTTAGACGTAAATGGGCTTCGCCGCGATTCAGTAAGGAGAGAACGTCTCGGGGGTCGGCCCTCAGCGCCTCATCCAGATGCCGGACGGCCCTTTGCGGCTCGCCCATGCGCAGCCAAAGGGCTCCGAGCGCCGCCCGGAAGTAAGCCGTGGCCGGGGCCAGACTCGCCAGGCCCTCGAAGATGACGGCGGCCTCTTCGTTGCGTCCCTGCTCGGCCAGCGCGTAGCCGAGGTCGGCCACCAGACGCATCTCCTCGGCCTTCCACCCGGCGGCGACGCCCAACGTCGCCCGCCCCAACAGCCAATCACGCTCAAGGCGTTCGGACATCAATCGCTACACTCCTTTTCACGGGGGCCAAAAATAGCACGCGCCGGTGCACGCGCGTGAGCCATTTGCACGATGCGCGGGACGCCCGAGGGTAAGAAGTTTTCGGGCCGAGAAAAATTCTCCCCGCAGGAGGAAACTCTTTTGCAGGGTCGCCGATAATTCTGTCATGCGAAGGGGAGCTTCTTGAAAATCAAGTGGAGATGGCCTTCGGCATTGAAGCTTCACGCTGAAGCAGTTTCTCAACGGACACCCGACGCGCGGTCGCTAACCGCATCCTGTAACCAGCAGACAAAGGAGACTCAATCATGTCGGCGCCCTCAATTCCCGGAAACCTTGACCACCTCGACGAAGTGTATACCCGCCTTTACCAACAGATGAACGACATCGCCTCGCAGAACGCCGAGCACCAAATAAAGATGCTGCACGTACAGCAGCGGTCGGACAGGCTCACCGAGGCTTCCACGGTAAGGTCGAACCTACAAAAGGCCAAGCACGACGCGATGATGAACATCGCCAACAACATGAAATAGGCAGACGGCCCCCGCGGGCCGCAGGACGGCCCGCTCCCGCGCGGAAGTCTTTCGCCGCGGCGGAGGTCGTCACCCACACGGACTCGTCAAGAGACAGGAGTTTTCCCCATGTGTGTTTCCAGAACTCAGGGCGGAACATCGGCGGCGCGCGCGGCCGCAGAACGTCAGAAGGAAGCGGCCGCCGAAAGGGCCCGACGGTCGGCGGCGGGAAAAGCACGGCGCGGCGCTCAACGTGTGCCCTGCACATTTAAGAACCCCTTCCGCAGCGACGGCGTCAACGCGCCGCACGGTGCGAACTCGTCGCCCGCCCTGCGTCATCACATCCAGTCGCTCTGGGGCGGCGACGCGTGCGAAGCCGGGTCGCGAACCGGCGGCCACCTCAGCGTCAGCATGAGCGCGCCGGAGGCTCCCAAAGAGAAGAAGAAAAACTCCAACATCTTTGGCTCGGTCGCGGACTTCGTCGAAGATAAGACTCCGCTCGACGAGATGGCCGAGTTCGGCGCTGACGCCGCCGGCAGGGTGGTCGATGTGGCGCGCGTCCCCGCAAACTTCGTCGTTGACCGTGCGCGCGATGTCATAGATGTCGCCGGAGACGTGTTGGACATTACGCCGGCGGACGTGGGCAAGGCTCTGGAGACTGCCGCGACGACGGGACTGAAGCTCGGGGGGTTCGTCCTGAACAAGGCCCGCGAGGTCATGCGCGACGCCCTCAACGACGGACTGCGAATCGAAAAACAGATTAAAAAACTCGACGTCGGCGATACTTACTCGCTCGGCGGCAGCGTGTCTGTCGGGTGGGGTGTCGGCGGCGGCGTCGGGGGCGACATCGAGATTGAGCGCACGGCCGAAGGGTTTACCGTTTCGGCCGGGGCGAACGCCGATGTCGGTCTCGGCCTCGAATTCGACGCGAGCGCGAAGGCGGGCGTGCGCACCGAGTACAAGTTCGGGACTGCCAAGGAGGCCAAAAAGGCCGCGCTCATCCTCGCGGGTGCGAGCGCCGCCGCCGTCGCCCCCCTCCCGCTCAAGCCCGCACTCGTGCCGTCGCGCGGCGACCTGAACTTCCTCAAGGATAATCTTTCGGCGGTCGAACTGAGCCACGGCGTCAGCGCCGAGTTGGACGCGAAATTCGGGGCGGGCTTCGTCGAGGCGGGCGTCTCCGGCGGTGTCGAGTTGCAAGCGAGCTACCGCATGGAGTTTGAAGACGGCAAGCCGTCGGCGCTAGTGCGCTCGGTCAATTTCTCCGCGTCGGGGGAGGCCAAAGCGGCGCTCGGACTCGTCAAAAAGTTCGGCGGCGATGTCGGCGGCGAGCTGACGGCGGCCGTGCAAGGCGGCGCGAAGCTGGAGGGGAACGTCACCGTCGAGACGCGTATCCCGCTCGGCCCGTCGGGGATTTCGCACCCCGATTCGCTGGCCGACAGGCTCGACTCTGCCGAGACCAGCATCAAAGCGACGGTCACCGCCGACGCCGGGGAACGTGGCGTCCAGGCGGAGATCGGCGTCTCCGGCCTCTCAATCAGGGAGACGCGCCGCGCCCTGAGCGATTTGATGCGGGGGCGCGTCGGCGACGCCTTCGACGAAGTGGATGTCGCCGCCACCGGCTCGTTCAGCGACTTCAAGGACTCGGGCTACGATTTTGGGTTCGACCTCCAGTTCGGCAAGGTCGGCGTTGACGCGAACATCTACGCCGAGAGGCGCGACGTGCGCCACAAGATCGAGATCGGGACTGGCTGACCCACGCGACAAGGCGGGGCGACCGTGAGGCCGGCACGACGAGTGCCGGCCTCTCTCGTGGCATGTGTTTAGCGCGGGCCGCCGAGCGTGCGAATGACGTGCTCGAAGACTTTGTAAGCCTCGCCGAAGTAGCGCAGGTAAAGTTCCTTGTAGATGGGCAGCGCGACGAGAACGGCGAGCAGGCCGACGAGCATCTTGACGGGCATGCTCAGGAAGAAGACGTTAATCTGCGGGGCGACGCGGTTGACGAGGCCGAAGAAGAGGTCTGTTAAAAGCAGCGCGACGATTACCGGCGCGGCCAGGCGGACGCTGATCGTCAGCACCTCGCCCGTCAGCCTGACAATGTCCGCCGCAGCCGGCGACCACCCGGCGGAGAGGTTCGGGAAGGCCGTGAGGGGGATGACCTCGAAGCTCCTCAGCAGCGCGCCGATGAAGTAGTGGTGCAGGCCGAAGAGTAAGAAGAGTACGACGGCGAACTGTAGTTTGAACTGGCCGAGCTCGGAGACTCGCGTCTGCAATTCGGGCGCGAACGTCTCCGACATCGTCGAGCCGCGCTGCGCGTCTATGATGCGGCCCGAGACCTGTATGGCCTCGAAGACGAGCGAGGCGACGAAGCCGAGCGTGAAGCCGACGAAGGTCTCCTTCGCGAGCAGCGCGACGAACTCGACGACGCCGACGCCGGGGTCGCCCGCCGGCGCCCCGGCCGCGAGCGAAGGGAAGACGACGACGACGAAGGCGACCGCCGTCGCGGCCTTGACGCGCGCGGGCACGGCCGCCCCGCCGAAGAATGGCACGACGCCGAGGAACGACACCATGCGCGCGAAAGACAGCCCGACCAGCAGCAGGAATGTCCGCGGGCTCGTGCCCACCTCGAAGACGCGCAGGACGATGCCGAGTATGGAGAGTGCGTCGTTCATCTCGCGTGGGAGGGTCCCGAAGGGCGCGCGCTCACACCCCGGCGCGTTCGATCATGGCGAAGAGATGGCGCGCGAAATCCTGTAACTGGATGAGCATCCAGCTGGCGCTGAACATCAGCACGAGGAGGGTGGCGATTATTTTCGGCACGAAGGTCAGCGTCTGCTCCTGCACCTGCGTCAGCGCCTGAAAAAGGCTCACGACCGTGCCGACGACGAGGCTCGCCATCAGCGGAAGCAGCGACAGCTTCAAGACCAGCAGGAGCGCGTCGCGCGCCACATCTACGTAGACATCCATCCCCGGCCCTCCCCGGCTGGCGCGACGCGACGCGCGCGCCGACTTACCTGAAACTCAGCACCAGATTCTGGATGAGCAGCACCCACCCGTTAATCAGGACGAACAGCAGCAGCTTGAACGGCAGCGAGATGACGGTCGGGGAGAGCATGAACATCCCCATCGCCTGGAGGACGTTCGAGACCACCATGTCGATGACGAGGAAGGGGATGAAAAGCAGGAACCCGATGATGAAGGCGGCGGTCAACTGGCTGGTGACGAAGGCCGGGATGACGATGCGGAAGTCGTGCACGGAAATCTCCGCGACGGCCTCGCGCGTTTCGTGGTTGCGCTCGGCCAGGTGCCGCGCGAGGTCGAGGAACATTACGCGATCCCTCTCGCGGGCGTTGCGCTCCAGAAACTCACGTAGCGGCTCGCTCCCGCGTTTCGCCGCCTCGAACAGCGTCTTCACGGAAGCCTCGGAAAACGCCGCGCCCGTCTCCTCGATGGCCCCCGCCTGCTCTTTCATCTTCACGACGACCGGCGTCATGACGAAAATCGTGAGGATGAGCGAGAGCCCCGTGATGACCTGGTTGGGAGGAACTTGCTGCGTGCCGAGGGCGTTACGCAGGATGGAGAGCACGACCGAGATTTTAACGAACGAGGTCAGCATGATGACCGCGAACGGCGCGATGGCGAGGGCGCCGAGGACGATCACGAGCACGACCGGGCTCGACGTGTCGGCCGACGCGCCGCCGCCCTGCGCCAACGCGAACGACGCCGCCGGGGGCGGAAAAGCAAATCCCGCTAACGCGTCGGCAAGTCCGTGCATCGCTTACCTCCTTCTGTTCATCAAGCGCGATAGCCGGTCGGCGAACGCCGCTCGCGCCGTCGAGCCGAAGCCCTTCCAGGCTATTTGAGCCTTCTCCGCCGCGCGCTCGCCTTCGAGGGCGGACTCGGCGGCAGCCGCCGCGTCGAGTTCCCTGACGAGATGCACGCCCGCCTCCGAGGCCGCGACGAGCAGCCAGTGCCCGGCCACCTCTATGACGTAGAGCCGCTTGCGCGCGTCGAGGCCGACCACGTCAACAATGCGCACCATGCCGCGGGCCGAGCGCGCCGCGGAGAGGCGCGGCAACACCCAGCGGAAAATCAGGTACGCGAGCCCGCAGACGAAGCCGAGCACCAGCAGCGTCTGCAACAGCATGAGGAAGAACCCGTCACCCGTCCCGCCGTCGAGCGTCGCCGCGCGCGGCGCGGCCTGCGCGATCAAGGCGACGGCGAGACTGTTCGGCACGAAATTCATAAGCCTTCGCGGGGCGGGCGGGACGGCGCGCCCTTCAGCCGACGACGTGCGTGACGCGGACGCCCAGACGGCCTTCGATATCCACCAGTTCGCCCCGCGCGATACGCCTGCCTTCGGCGACGAGGTCCACGGGATCGGTCGCCTTGCAGTCGAGTTCGAGCACCTGACCCAGCCGCAGCCGCGCGAGGTCTTCGAGGCTCAGGCGGCGGGCCGCGAGTTCGACGTGAACGGTCAGCATCAGCGCGTCGAGCACCGCAGCGCCTTCCGCCGTGGGTTCCGAGCTTATTTCATCTTCCATCTTCAATCGCTCCGCGGCGGAAGGCGCTTCGCCGCCCAGCGCCTCCGTTACCATTAAACCGAGTGCCGCCCCGGCTAACGCGTCTCCCTCGTCCCCCGGCGCGGCCTCAGACGTGTCGGCCCGCACCAGCTTGCCGACGATTACCGGGCCGGGGCCGGCCCCGGCCCGCAGGCGTGCTCTGCCGAAGAAGCTTCGCGCGCTCCACCCGACGAACGACCTCTCGACGACCAGTACGTCGTCGTTTTCCAGGCTCGCGAGTTCCCCGGCCTCTACCTCCGTCTCGCCGATGAGAAGGCACAGCGCCACGTCCGGGACGACGTGCCTGAGTCGCGCGAGCTTCTCGGCGTTCGCGGCCCTCGGCCCTCGCGCGAGGAGCGGGTTACGCGCCGAGCCGAGCGCCTCGACGGCCCCCCGCGCGAGGCCGCACCGAACGAGCCCGACGGTCTCGGAGGCCGTCACGCTCACGCTCACGACCAACCCGTGCGAAGCCGAGTCACGCGCGTCGGCGGGCGCGGAGAGCCCCGCCGGAGTCTGCGCGCCTAACCATTCGGGTGGTTCCGCCCGCAGCGCTTCCAGCCGGAAGAGCGGCTTGCCCAACTGCGCGTTGACCTCGCGCACGAGCATGAGCCAGATAAATTCCAGGACCGCCTTCTCGATCTCCGTCAGGGGGCGCCGAGAGAGCGGCGCGACGCCTTCGCCTGCGACCGCGCGGTCTACGAGGGAGGCGCAGAAAGCCGCCTCCATCTCTACGAAGAAGCGAGAGCCGTCCGGCTCGACCGCGAGCGAGACCCAGAGGGTCGTGGGCTTCCCCGAACCGCGCGCCGAGTCGAACAGTACGCCTTCACGAACTTCCTCGACGGTGATTGAGACTTCCGCCGCGGGCACGCCCGCGTACCGCGCCGCCACCCGCACGCACGCCTTCAAGACCTCGCCGACGAGTGCGGGGGCCACGGCGGCGAGAGTCGATGAGAGGCGGTGCTGCCCGTCCGTGAGTCGCGGAAGAGCGTCGTCCCAGCGCCTAGCGCGTCGCGCGTCATGCCGTCTCGCGCGCCCGTGCTCTGTAGCGTCCAGCGCCCCTGTCGCATCTGCGGCGTGCGCCGCGAAGAAGTCTTCCGCGAACGGGTCTGCCGGGCGCTCTTCGTCCTCCGCCCCCTCGCCGCGGCGGGCGGACGCGTGTGGTTTACTTCCGCCGAGGTTTTTTCTCGCGTCAGCGCTCATGTCACATCACGGGCCCGCGCGTCAGCCCTTCACGCGCGGTATCTCGTCGTGGGGGCGGCGTCGCCGCCCAGGTCTCCGTCCGCGTCGGCCGTCTCTTCCGGCATCGAGCCCGAGGCCGAGTCCGTTGCACTTATTCCCGCTTTGCGCGAAGCCGTCTGTTGATAAGCGGAGCCGCCGCCCTCGTCACCGCCGCCCGAAGAATCTGAGCCGCGCCGTGGGTCAGAAGATTCCGCGCCGACGCTCACCTTCACCGAGTCGAGGTTGACCCCGCGCGAGCGTAGGAGTTCGGCCAGTTCCTGAGAGCGGGATTCGAGCACCGCGCGGAGCTTCTCGCCGGGCGCGAGGAATTCAGCCGTCAGCCGCCCCGAGGCGTCCTTGACCAACCTGACGCGCAGGCCGTCGAGCACGGAGCGCGTCAGTTCCAGCGTCAACACGTGCCGCCCGTCGGCGGTTTGCGCGTAGACCGCCTCGACAATCTTTTCCAGATCGGCGCGATGCAGAATGGCGCTCGCGCTCGTCACCTCGACACGACTGTCAGCCTCGGCGACGCCCGTGCGCGCGCCGGGTGCGGCGTCGTGACGCGCTTCGTCGCGCGACTCTTCCCGTTCATTCTCACGCTCGGGACGGTTCTCCGTCGCGGGTGCTTCGCCGGTGCCCGAAGGCCCGCCGCCTTCGTCCGCCCCCTCGGCAAGGTGTGGGCGCGAAACTTCCTTCAGGACGCTGGCGAAGTCGCGCTTCGCGCCGGCCGGGGTCGCCCGGTCGTCCGGCTCCCGTCGGGCGCGCGACGCCTCGTTTGTGGCTTCCGCGCCGGAGACCTGCGAGTCCTTCGGGCCACGATTTTTCACAGAGTTGACGTTCATTGCCGTGTACCTCCGGCCGTCCTTCGGGCCGCGTGCGTCACTAGCGTTTGGACAGTTTTTTTTCTGCCTTGTCTTTCAAATCGAGGGCGCGTATCTGGCTCTCCCTATCGCGTTGCTGGTTGTACTGTCCGAAGAGCCGGATGGCGCGCTCCAGATTTTTGACCGCGTCGTCGTAGACGTGAGCTTTGAAGAGCGCCTCGCCGAATCTGTAGTGCGCCCACGCGTTGTCGGGGTCGAGCTCGACGGCCCTGCGGTAGACTTCGAGGGCGCCGCGCTCGCTCTTCAGCTCCGTGTAACAGTCGCCCATGTCCGCGAGCACATCGGCCTGAAGGTCGTTTCTGACCTTCAGGCCCGCGCCTTCCATGAAGTTTTTCAGCAACAGCAATTCGTTGAGCGCCTGCCCGCAGTTCTTCGGCATGGAGAGGCGCGCTCGCTGGAGCGTTATACTGTAAGGAAGCTCGTTCGCGGCGTAGCCCAGACCCTTCGCCGCCTCGTACGAGTTGATGGCCGCCGCGCTCCGCCTCTGTTTCGAGAGGGCGTCGCCGAGTCCTTTATGTGCCGGGCTGAACTTCGGGTTGATTTGAATGGCGCGTCTGTATTCGGCCTCCGCCTCGGCGTAGCGGCGCTTGGCGAGGTAAGTGTTGGCGGTGCCGTAGGCGACGAGCCATGATTCCGGGGGGGCGACGCCGGCGGGAACCTGTTTAAAGGCGGACAAGGCGCTGTCGTAGTCGCCGCGAGAATATTCCAGTTGACCGGCGGCGAACAGTTCGAGCGCCTTGAGCTGCGCGTTCCCCGGCTCGCGTTCGACGGCGGCGAGGGCCTGCGCCCACACCTCCTGCCAGTCTCCGAGGCCGACGCTGTCCGTCTCTTTCGGATTCATGAAACGGGCGATGATGGTCTCGGCCTTGACGGCGGGCGGCGTCGGCGCCGGCGTGGGCGTCGGGATCGGGGGCGGCGGCGCTGAATCCGACGCCGCTTTGAGTTGCGTTGTCGGGCGCGGCGGGAAGTTGAGCGGGATGGTCGCGTCGTCTTGCTGCACCGAGACCTCCCGGCTCACCCGGCCCACGTAGCAGGGGCATGTGAGGCTGATGGTGTGGTTGCCGCGCGCGAGTCTGGTCGAAACCTTGTGATCCCTTCCGCTCGTTCCGAGCTGCCTGTATGTCGTGCGCTGACGCAGGGAAATCGACACGCCCGGCTCGCTGGTGACGAAAGTCACTCTCAGCTCGGGCGCGGCCACCCCGTCGGCCTTGGACTGCCCGCGACGCCTCCCGCCGCGGCCCTCCCGGCGGGGGGGGTCGGCGGGCACGGCGGGAGGCGGCTTCACGGCGCTCTTCGTCTCGCCCCGTTTCTTATTTTTGTCCCCCAGCAAACGCTCCGCGAGCCTCGAACGTGGCTTGCGCGGTTTGCCGGAGTCCTGAGGTGTGGGGCCGCCCGCCGCCGCGACGGAGACCGAGGCGGCCGCGATGACGATGAAGAGAGACGGCAGCAGGACGCGCGCGCGTAAGGAAGTTGCGTGATAAGGATTAGGGGCGCTCATTGTGTGACTGCTCTTAGCAATTCAAAAATTGATAGGAGGACGTGCGGCGCCGCTCCGACGAGCTTAGCGAGCCCCGCCGCCGCGCTGCAAGACGCACCTGAAGCCTATCCACCTGTCGGCGGTCTCGCTCGGAAAGACCCCGCGCGAAACCGCCGAAATCATGGCCTTATCCTCTTCGGCCGCGCCGCCCTTGACGACCTTCCCCTTGATTGGTCGAGGCCGCCCCGTCTCGGAATCTTCTATCACTTCTTCGTCGTCGTCGGCCACCCACTCCCAGACGTTGCCGGCCATGTCGTATGCGCCGAAGGGCGACTTTCCGGCGGGGTAACTTTTGACGGCGCGCGGGCGCGCCTCCCCACTGGACGCGGCGCGCGCGTCCCATTCTTTGCCCCAGGGATACTTGCTGTCGTGTTGATCCCCTCGGGCCGCGCGCGTCCATTCCGCCTCGGTCGGCAGGCGCGCAGGCGCCCCCGACTTCTCTCCGAGCCAACCGCAAAAGTCGGCGGCGTCCTGCCACTTCACGCCCGTCACGGGGTCTTTCGCGGTTCCGGGTGGGAACTCTCCGCCCTTCCAGACGGAGGGGGGCGGGTGTCCGCTCTCCCTGACGAACTGCGCGTACTGCTCGTTCGTCACCTCGGTTTCCCAGACGAAGAAAGGCTCGACGAAGACCCTTCGGACGGGCCGCTCCGTGTCTTCGCCCCCGAGGACGACCTCGCCCCCGGTGACGGGGAGGGCTTCGAGAATGTGCGGGGTATCGGTCGCGGCCTGCGGCGTCTGGGTAACAGTCGTCCCGTCAATACGAGTCCCCGTGTTGGAGGCCGGCGGCTCGTTACCCGTCGCGGCGGAGGGCGGGGCCGCGGCACGGCGCGCGAAGATGCGCCACGCACCGTAGCCTAAACTCAGCGCGCTCGCGAGGCAGATAATACCCGCGATGAGGTACGCGAGCGGCGGCGTGCGCTCGGCGGTCAACGGCTTTCCCTGTGATGTGCGAGGAGGGGCGGGCATGGGGCGTTCTTACGTTCGGGGCTCGCGTCAACCGGAGGCGCGCCGCGCGAAGAGGATGGTGGCTATCTCGTCGAGCTGCTTCTGCTCGGCGCGCTCGGCCTCGCGCGCGCGGGCCACGTGCCATTTCTCTTGATGCTTCTCGACGACCTTGTGTTCGCGGGCTGCTTCCAGAAGGGCGGCCGTGGCTCGCTCCAATTCCCCCGACGCGCGCGCGACGACCGGCCTCTGCTGCTCGACGCGGGCCAACAGTTCGCGCTCCGTCTCCTTCAGCCACGAGACGTAATCGTGATGCGTGAGCATCGCCTGGGCGGTGCCGCCGGCCGTCATCTGCTCTAACATTCTGTCCTGCGCCGTCGCCTGCTCGCTCCTGCAATCTTCGACGGCCTGAACGCGGAGCGCCAACTCGGCCTCGGCGCTCGCCAACTGCTCGCGGCGCGACTCGACGAGGCTGGCGGCCTCGCGCTTCTGCTCGTCGCGGGCGCTCAACACGGAGCACAGGGGGTACTTGTTTTTGGACATGAAGATCAGGTTCCCGACATCCCGCGCCACGTCACTGGCGAGCCGAGGTCGTGCCCACGTCCTTCCCGCCGACCTTCGCGTCGCCGTGCACGAACGCCTGGAAACGAGTGCCCAACGGGTACACCGCGTTCTTGCCCTTCTTGATGCCCCAGAGCGGGGCCGCCGGCCAGAAAATCAAGCCCGTCACGATGGCGCCGGTCGCCACCGTCCCGCCCTTGCTGTCGCCGACAATCTTATTACTCATTCTGAGGGGAACACGACTGCCGTCTGCCGCGACCACGTGTTGCATGACCCACCCGAGTTTACCGGCCCTTCCCCAGCGCCCGGCCTTCTTCGCAACGACGATGCGCCCCGTCGCCGTCGTGCCCTGCTCGATGACCCGCACCCCGTCGATGATGAGCGGCTCGATGATGGTGAAGGTGATGAGGTCATCTGCTTTGGCCGTCTCGGACGAGATGCTCGAAGCGAGTTGGAGTTCGAGGGGCGTGCCGTCGGCGAGTTTAATCTCGCGGCCCTTCAGGCTTTCCGCGGCGTGACCGACGCTCACAGGCGTGCGCGCGGAGGCGTTAATCATCGCCAGCAGCACGTCGTCGGGCACTCCCTCCTTCTTGAGTTGCTGAAGCGCCTCGGGTGAAGTGTCGAAGTTCGTGCGCGACGCTCTTATTTTGGCGACGATGACCTGCGGCGAGATGTCGGTCTTGAGGAGCAGCACGACTTCCCTGTTCGTCAACACTGTCGCGACGCCCGACCCCTGCTGCTGATAGAGAGTTACGCCACGCGGGAGGACGACGGCGGAAGCAACCGACGCGTGCGCCAACAGCAGAAACAAGACGACGGGTCGAACTTTACACATTTGATTCTCCCTTGAGTCGGGCGGCTCGGGTTTAAAAGTCAGGCCCCTTGGTGTGCTCAGGCCCCGACAGTGAAAGGGAGCAGAGTTTAACAAGAAACTTGCGTAAAAGCTACACAAGCCCTCGGCGGGAAGTTTCTATGATGAGTGAGGTGGGCGGCCAAAAGTGGACGCCGTGCGACGCTCACGCCGCGGCTCGCCGCCGCGTGAACAGTCGCGCGTAGGCGACGGGGGCGGAACTCTAGTGTGTAAACCTGGCGCGGTGGCTTCTCCATCGTGGGCACCTCCGTTCGGGGTCTTGTATCCACGTTGGTGATACGGAATGGAAGCCAGAAGATCATGAAGGAAGAATGGGGTAGCCTAACTAAGAGCAGGAAAATATGCTCAACTGATTTGAGAGAGCTTCAACGTGGAATTGAAGAAGAGGGCAGTATAATTATATTGAAGGTATGTGGTGATTGTAAGCCGATATAAACCCTTTGCATCATCTTCGGGGCTCGTTGCGTTGAAAGGGGTGGCATAACAACTCATTCAACCGGTGCGGAAATAGCTTGCCTTTCATTCGCAAGATTGAAGGCTTGGTTAGATGCTCCCCGCCCGGTTAATTCGGGCGTCCGGCTGCTACGTATTTAGTAGCGTGTCATTTCAATCGAGAGGAAGGGCAACTGAATGGGAAATGTAGATTTCGCGAAACTATCTGAACAGTACGCCAGCTTCCTCGTAGCAGCCGGCGGCGTCAGTATTACCGTGCTTACTCTGGTTTTAGGTTTGAGCTCTGCCACAACCGCATCGACTGAATCGACTGAAACAGATGCTCGTTTATTTTTAGTCGCGGCCCTAATCGCGGCAACGGTCTCATGTTTCGTAGGTGCTCACATGATGGCGGAAACGGCGGCGGTCTTCACTCTTGGCGGACAAGGGCTACCGGAAGGAAAACCGCCCGCGCAAATACCGTTGGGGCGGCGCTTATTCGTATTAGCCAGCAGCCACATTTTCATCACAATAGTTCTGGTGCTCTTCTCAATTGTGTTGCTTCCTACTGCAACCGGAAAGGTAGAACTGGCCGCCAGTCTTAGACCGATTACGCATGTGGTCTTTGTGGGTGTCGTGATCGGCGCACTCGTCTGGATGGCGCTCGCGGCCGTTGATCGCACGGGTGTGGGCGGAGAGGGCTGGTACGTTATGGCAGTCGGGCTCATTGTGGGGAGCTTGGGCGGGGTTATTTGTCATCAGTTCTCTAAGGACAATTTGGCACAGGTAATATTCATAATTATCGTCTCTTTTACTGCCGTATCCCTGCTTTACTTTGCTATCATTTTTAAGCTCGGTAAAGCTTGTGCCCGGAAGACGTGCCTCATAGAAATAGGCCTCTTCAGTTCAGCCATAACTCTTTCCTACATAGCTCTTATAATCTCTTACTTTAAAATACTGTGAAGTTAATGATCGACTAGGGTCGAATGCTAAAGGCAATGGCCGCAACCAAACAAGTCACTCGAGCCGGCCGCGAGTCAGCGTGCCTCTCATCGTGAACTCGGATGGTTTCAAGGTTGTGCGCGCGGCGGCTCAATTCCGGCGTTGGGCGGCTTCTTGAGGAGGGTGATGATGAACATGTCGTGTCCGAGAATATATGTGTCAACTCTCTCTGTAATTGCTCTCTTTACCCCGGCGTCGTGTATCAAGTCTCGGGAGAGTCATGGTAATACCGCTTCCGTGACCAATACGGCGGTTGTGAGCGTCGTGCGTCCTTCTCTCGCCTTCGAAGGCAAAGCCGCGGGCGAGGTTCAGCCTTTCAAACCTGTAGGTGAAGACTTGGAAGCTTCCCTCTCAGCCCACCCCGCCCCTGACGTATGGTTAACGTTCCCGGCGGCGGCGGGTCAGACGCGTTCGCAAAGCACGCCTCCCGGGGAGGACGAATCAACGGCCATCAGGGTTGCTCTCCCGCCTGAGGCGGGGGCGGTGTTATCGGCTTTATGGAAGCTATCTCTTATCTCCCACTACCGCCTGCAAATCGATGGCGCGCGTGACGGCGTGAGTAGTCGCAATATGATGGTGACACACATGAACGCCACCACCCGCGCGCAGGTCGAATTGGAGAAGATGCAGATAGACGCCCCGGACGGGAGGCGGGCGATTTCTCCCGACGAGGCGGGGGAGCTTGTTAAGTTCATCAACGTTTCAGCCAGAGCTATTATTGAAGAGGTTAAGCAGGATAGAGAACGGCGGCGGAGGGCCGCCTAACAACGGCACGCACCCGACCGCCGACACGACAGTTCTCATCTTCGATAATGGCTTGGGGCGGCGGGTGACGCAGGGCGTTAGATTGCTTCGGGTAACGTAAATATGAAAATCCTACGTATCATTGTCTCGGCAATCCTATTTTTATGGGTTGCCGTCGGCCAAAACGCTTTCGCACAGCAGCCTGACGCGGTTACGCAACTACTGCAAACTCTCGCTGATGCTTCCGGCCCCCCCGGCTTTGAAGAACCCGTCCGACAGATCATGGTCGGGCGGATGAAGCCCTTCGCCGACAAGATTTCATACGACGGGTTGGGCTCCGTCATTGCCGTCCAAGGCACGACGGGGCCACGCGTCATGATTGATGCGCATATGGACGAAGTGGGAGGGATGATCCGGCGCGTTACGCCTGACGGGTATTTGAGTATGCAGATGCTCGGCGGCTGGCTCGATCAGGCACTCGTTAACCAGAGGTGGGTGATTATCGGCTCGAAGGGGCCCGTGCGCGCCATCACGGGCGTCAGGGATGCTCATCTGGTTACGCCGGAGGAGCGCACCAGAGTTTATCCGCGCGAGGCGATCTTTCTCGATGTCGGAGCCAAAACGGCGGCCGAGGTGCGCGCTCGGCGTAGAGCCGGGAGACCCGGTCGTCCCCGATGCGCCCTTCGCCATACTCAACGGAACGGATAACTATCTCGGCAAAGCCTGGGACGATCGCGTCGGCTGCGCCGTGATCATCGAGGCCATGCGCCGTCTCAGTCGCGCCCCGCATCCGAATCAAATCTTTTATGCGGCGACGGTGCAGGAAGAGCTTGGGGCACGCGGGGCGCGGACGGCCAGCGAGGTCATCAAACCCGACATCGGCATCGCACTCGAAGGCGGCGTGACGGGCGATTCCCCCGGCGCGAGACCCGAAGAGTCGCAGGCGAGATTAGGGGCCGGGCCGGGACTTTTTCTCTACGACGTGAGCGCGCTTCCCAACCGTAAGTTTGTGGCATTTATCAAAGAGGTGGCGAAGGAGCAATCTATCCCGTTGCAGTTGGATTTGGTTCATGGCTACGGGGAGGATTCGTCAGAGATTCAGAGGAGTAACGGCGGCGTGCCGACGGTCAACCTCGTCGTGCCGGCGCGCTACACGCACGCCCACAACGGGGTCATCAACCGTAAGGATTTCGACCGGATGGTTGATCTGGTCGTGGCCGTCATCCAGCGGCTCGATGCCGCGACGGTCGCTCGCCTCCGGGATTTCTCTCCGCAGCAATAGCTAAATAGATTAAACCGTAATAATGATTATAGAACGCGGGGATTATACCAAGAACCCTTACCGATCAATCGCCCGCAGCGTTGAGGGGTCGCTTCACCGTTAACGCCGAAGACTGCGCGCGGGTCGGAGATACTCCAACGCCTCACGACGCCCTCCTACGTCCCTTCTTAAAAGTAATGACCGCGACGCGAGCGAAGTAGACTAAAAAAGTCTTTTCTTCAGCGTTACGTTTCTTCGGCATATAGCCACTCTCAGGTAAGGACTGCGATTCGGCGTTTGAGCCGAACCGCCGTCCGAATCCGAGGCGTGGGTGTAACTACTGAAGAGGCGCGGAGGGTCTTATGAGATTCTCTCGGGCGGAACATTTATTCGCCGGGGGCGACGAACCCAGAGTCGATGAACTACTCAGAGCGCCCTTCACCGCTCGCCCCCGCTCACCCGGCCACTCGCCTCCGTGCGGCCCGGCCCCTTCGATTCCTCTTTCCCCGTCCGGGCCCCTCTGAACGTTTCCACAAGTCAGAGAGGCTCGCCTTAACAACTGCCGACGACCGGGCCGCCACAGACGGCCCATACGGTTAGGACATCCTCATGAAGCACACAATCCTTTTCGTGATCGCGTTCCTCCAGCTCTTCGTGAACGCCCTTCCTCCTGTTTTCAGCCCCGTCACCTCTGCACAGGGCACGTCCTTCCGAGCGTCCGTCGATAGTCGCCGCACGCTCAACGTCGAGGGGACGGACGCGGCCGAGGCCATCACCCTTGAGGTGTCCGGCGAGCCCGCGTCCGTCTCCGTCGAATACCGAAGCGCCGTAGGGGACAGGGCGCCGCGGAAGGAGTCCTTCCGCCTTGACGCGTTCGACCGCTTGGCGGTCAACGCGCGCGGCGGCAACGACTTCGTCAACATCATCGACGCGGCGGGGCTGCTCGACGCGCAGAAGAAGGCGATGAGACTCGAAGGGGGCGAGGGCGACAACGTCGTCGCCGTGACGCGACTCCCGTTCGAGCCCGCGACGGCGCGGCGGCTGATGCGGTTGCAGCTCCAGGCGGGACAGATTGAAGGCATCACGCGGCGCGCCGCCGAGGCCGCGACGCAGGCCCTCACCGGCACCACGCTGGAGCTCGTGGACGCCGAGCGGACGCGCCTCGCGGAGCCGTCGAAAGCCTTCGTGGCCTCCGCCGAGAGGCAGTTGTTCACCCCGGCCCGCGACCTGCTGGGGCGGAGCGAGCCGCAGCTCAACAGGCTGAGCGCCTCGCTCGTCGCGCGGAGCGAAGAGTTCACCAAACGGCAGGCCGAGTTCGTGGATTTGATGACGAAGCAATACGACCAGCCCGCACGCAATGCGCCGCCGGACGACGACCGCGAGCCGCCGAACACCGCGGACGGCAAGCGCGACGACGAGCGGCCCGCGCCGCGGCCCGAGGAGAAAGGCGCGGCCGACGCGCAGGCGCGCGCGACGCAGTTGGCCCAAGCCGCCGACAAGAGCGCCGCAGACGCGAGGGCGCAGGCCGAGGCCGCCTGGAAGAGCCTCGAAGGCGATACGGCCTCGATTGAGAAGCGCGCCTCCGAGACCGAGAAGAGCGCCGAGCAGTTGAACGCGGCGGCGAACTCCTTCGCCGACCGGACCGAGAAGGAGCTGACGGACGCGGCCGAGCGCGTGACCGCGGCGGCCGGGGAACTCAAGTCGCTTGAGGGCGGCTTCCGCGACGTGGCGGCGGCGCTCGACGCAGAGTTACGCATGGCCGTGTCTTCGATCCCCGAAGCGAAGAAGGTGAAGCCGCCGAAGAGCCCATGCCTGAAGCCCATCGTCACGTCCAACTCATACACGGGCGGCGGCGGCATGGATTTCTTCTTCCCCTTCATGTCCCCCACGCAGAGCTGGTCGATCAACGGCGGCGCGGGCGGCGACATCCTCTTCGGCGGCTTCGCGGACGACGACATCCGCGGGGGCGACGACAACGACTGGGTGTTCGGGTTCGGCGGCAACGACCAGATTCACGGCGACGACGGAACGGACTTCCTCTTCGGCGATTTCGCCGTCGACATCGCGTCCATCACCGGCGACGACTGCATCTGGGGGGGCAAGGGGCTCGACTTCATCGTCGGCGACAACTTCCTCAACCTGCCGGGCGGCACGCCGGGCGGCGCGGACGAACTTCGTGGCGAACAGGAGAAGGACTTCATCGTCGGCGACGACGTGTTGCCGGACATCTTCAGTCAGACCATGCCCGGCGGCGACGACACCATCGACGGCGGCGATGACACCGACCTCATCTGGGGCGGCGGCAACAGCGCCGGCAAAGGCGACATCATCGACGGCGGCGGCGGCATCGACTTCGTCGAGGGCAACGGCGGCGGCGACACCATCGACGGCGGCGGCGGCCAGAGCTTCCCCTTCTGCAACACGACCGTCGAGCTCGGCAACCTCCTGCTCGGCGGCTACGACGACGACACCGTCAAAGGCGGTTCGGGCATCGACGTCATCCTCGGCAATCCCGGCATGGACACACTCAAAGGCGGCGACCAGATCGACTTCATGTTCGGCGGCAAAGACAGGGACCTGATGCGCGCCGACTCGGGCGGCACCGTCTGCGTCATCGACGGCATCCCCGTCCGCATCGGCAACCTGCTCGTCGGCGGGCCGGACAACGACGAGATGTGGGCCGGCGGCGACCTCGACGTGTTCATCGGTCAGGGCGGCGACGACGAGGCCCACGGCTACGACGGAAGTTTCCAACAGCTCACGGCCATCGACATCGACTTGATGATCGGCAACGAAGGCGAGGACAAGCTGTACGGGGACGGCGAGCAGGTCGGCCTGCGCTCTTCCCACGACATCATCATCGGCGGCCCCGAACGCGACGAGCTGTACGGGGGCGAAGGCAGCGACTTCCTCTTCGGCGGCGACAAGGACGACGTGCTGAGCGGCGACAGCAACGCACTCTGGCTCGCCAGTTCGACCGACCTGCTCGTCGGCGGCGACGGCGACGACTGGGGCGACGGCGGCAACGGCCTCGACGTAGTTATCGGCGGGTCGGGGCACGACAAGCTCTGGGGCGACAACGAGAACCCCGGCCTCATCTCTTCCGACATCGTGCTCGGCGGTGACGGCAACGACTACGTTAACGGGGGCGACGCCCACGACATACTCCTGGGCGGCAACGGCAACGACCAAATGCTCGGCGACTCGAACTACATTTGGCAGCCGATGTCGGGCGACATCATGCTGGGCAACGATGGCGACGACTACATGGACGGCGGCAACCACTGGGACCTGATGTTCGGCGGGCGCGGCTGCGACCGGATGCTGGGAGACAACAGCACTCCCATCAGGGTCAGTAACGACGTGATCTTCGGTGAGGAGGGCGACGACACCATCGACGGCGGCAACGGCCTCGACTTCATCTTTGCCGGCAGCGGCAACGACACGGCGGTCGGCGACCCGCAGAACTGGTGGCAGGTGCTCTCGGTCGACTTCATCTTCGGCGAGGAGGGGTGCGACACGCTGTTGGGCGGAAGCGCGCCCGACCTTATCTGGGGCGGCCCCGGCGTCGATCACATCGAGGGACAGCACGGGCCTGACTTACTGTTCGGCGGAGGCAACAGCGACACCATCAGCGGCGGCGCCGGGCTCGACCTCATCTGGGGCAACGAAGGCAACGACCTGATTCACGGCGACGACTTCGCAGACCTTATCTGGGGCGGCGACGGCGACGACTGCCTCTACGGCGACGACGGGCCCGACTTGGTCTTCGGCGACTCGGGCGCCGACTGCATCCACGGCGGCAGCCACGCCGACCTGCTCTTCGGAAACGACGGGGACGACCTGCTCTTCGGCGACAACGGCCCGGACATGATGTGGGGCGGGGACGGCGACGACAACCTCGACGGCGGCGGCGGCGCCGACATCATGTTCGGCGGCGGGGGCACGAACGAGCTGTGGGGCGGCCCCGGGCTCGACCTGATGTTCGGCGGGAAGAAGCACCAGTCGGGCGGCTCCGGGCTCGAATGCAACTGCCAGATCGAGTCGTGCACGGGGCGCGTCTGCGTCAGGAAGTTCAACGACCTGAACGGCAACGGCATACAGGACCCCGGCGAGCCGGGCCTCCCGAACTGGGCCTTCCAGCTGTCGGGCTCGTGCGCCGGAGCGACGCTGACCACGGACGCCAACGGCGACGCCTGCGCAGACTTCTTCTCGGGGAGCTACACGGCAACGGAGACGCTACAGCCCGGCTGGACCGCGACCACGCCGACCACGCAGACCGCCAACGTCGCCGCCGGCCAGTCCGCCACGCTCTCGTTCGGCAACAGGCGCGTCGAGGTTCAGAAACGCGAACTCTGCATCTATAAGTTCCACGACCGGAATGGGAACGGCGCCCGAGAGTTTAATGAGACGCTTCTCTCAAACTGGTCATTCACCGTTACGGATTCGACGGCAGTGAGCACCACCGTCACCACCGGCCCGGGCGGCGGGATGTGTCGCGCCTTCCCCATAGGCGCGACCACGATCACGGAGATTCTGCAACCGGGGTGGGTGGCGACCACGCCGGCCACGCAGACCGTCACGCTCACGACGGCCACGCCCCCTGTCACAAACATCTACTTCGGCAACCGTAAGAATCAATGACCCCGCGCGTTGGGCGCGCCGAATGCATGCGCTTGGCGCGCCCAACGCGAACTTCCCCGGCTTCAGCTTCCGGCTCTCGTAGTTCGACGAGTTCTGCGGCACCCCTGTCGGGCAAGGCGCTCTTCTGCCCCATCGAATACCGGAAGGGGTTCGGACAGTAACTAAACCCTAGCTTGAAAGCGAGAGGCCGCCGGTGATAAATAACACGCGCGGCCTCTCGCTTTTGCCTCTCAAAACCATAATGACCATTATCCGTCGTGATAATGAAAACGGGCCCAGAGGCGCAGCTTGAGGTATTATGACTTCAAGCTGCGCCTCTGTGTCTCTGTGGTTAAACCTTGTGCCGCCACGAGCAGCCCATAAAGCAACGGCGCGGTCGTCGGGTGATGCCGGGCGTTTTCGCGGCCGTCGGGCACTGCCAGCACTCACCGCGCGTTTGGCTCGAAACCCCACCACACCGGCGCGAAGTTTGCGCCAACCGCAGTCAAGTCAACTTAAACATTCGGGCGCACCCGAGCCGCCCCTCGCAGCCAGGAGTAGGAATTTTGCGTAAAGAGAAAAGCCTCGCCGCCTGCCTCGTGGCGCTCATCTTCGCCATCGCCGGCTCCTTCGTCGGCCCCGCCCGCGCGCAGGCGGGCGGCGAACCCGTGCTGACCGGCGTCCTCCAAGACTCCTTCGTCCTCTACCAGAACGAGAAGGGCGAGATGGCCTGCCGCGTCGCCACGCCCGCCGAGCGCGAGCGCATCGGCGCGAACGGCGCCACACACGTCATCTACCGCGGCGCTCCCGTCCGGCGCAAAGTCACCGGGTACGGCTACGACGTTCTCGAATACAACTCCGCGCAGGACACGTCGGGGCTCGCGCTGCTCCCCTCGGCGGGCCTGACCATCGTGCTCCAGGGCACGGCGCAGCTCGAAGCGAACCCGGTGGCCAGGAACGCCTTCATCGTCGCCGCCAACCGCTGGGAGTCGATCATCTCGACGCCCGTCACCATCACGCTCAGCGTCGACTACGGCCCGCAGTTCTTCGGGCAGAACTACGCCGGCACGGGCATCGCCGGCTCGACCGAATCCTTCGGCGTCGTGCAGTCGCTCGCCTCCGTCCGCGGCCGCCTCATCAACAACTCGAACCCGACGGCCTCCGAGCTTCAGCTCTACAACGCGCTGCCGGCCGACTCCGTCCCGGCCGAGTTCAACGGCTCGACCGTCAACGTCTCGAACGTCATCCTCAATACTTCGCAGGCGCGCGCCCTCGGCTTCAACGTCGCCCCCGGCCCCGACGCGCGGATCGGCTTCAACTCGAACTTCGCCAACGGCGGGAAGTTCGACTTCGACCCTGCGGACGGCATCACCGCCGGCTTCCATGACTTCGAGGCCGCCGCCGCCCACGAGATCGGCCACGCGCTCGGCTTCGCCTCCGCCAACGGCGGTTCGAGCAGCGCGGCGCTCACCATCTGGGACCTGTTCCGCTTCCGCCCCGGCACGGCCAACGCCGGCAATTTCGGCTCGGCGCTGCGCGTGCTCACCAAGGGCGGCACGCAGGTCATGTTCGGCAACTTCACGAGCACCTTCGCCTCGCAGGAGCTGGGCCTCTCGACCGGCGGCCCGAACCCGCCCCCGGGAGACACCGACGACGGCCGCCAGTCGAGCCACTGGAAGGACGACCAGCTTTTTTCCACGCGCCCCTTCATTGGCATCATGGACCAGACGCTCTCGCTCGGCATCCGCCGCACCATCACCGAGAACGACATCCGCACGGTTGACCTCATCGGCTACTCGGTCGTCTTCGCCCCCCCGCGCCCTTCGAACGACAGCTTCGCCAACGCGGCCGTCGCCGCCGGGGCTTCGGGCAGCGCCCAGGGCGACAGCACCTGGGCCACGCGCGAGGCGGGCGAGCCCCCGACGCAGGCCGGCTTCACGGGCGACAAATCCGTCTGGTTCGCCTGGACTGCGCCCGCGACGGGCACCGCCACCTTCGACACAGAGGGCAGCAGCTATGACACCACGCTCGGCGTCTACACCGGCAACTCCGTGGGCACGCTCACGGCCTGCTCGGGCTGCCAGAACGACGACGCGGAAAGCGCCACGCGGTCCAGCCGCGTCACCTTCGACACCACGGCCGGCACCGTCTACTACATCGACGTGGACGGCTGGAACGGCGCGTACGGCTCAGTCAAACTCAACTGGACTTCCACGATCACGCAGCCGCTCAACGTCTCCGTCACGGGCCGCGTCGTCGAGGACGCGCAAGGGCTGGCGGGCGTGTTCGTCGGGCTCTACGACGACAGCGGCGCGCTACTCCAGCAGACCACGACGGGCGCCGACGGCCGCTGGACGTTCGCGAGCGTCGGCGTGAGCCGGGGCTACGCGCTCGCCTTCGTCAAGTCCGGCTACACGCTCACGCCGACCGGCTTCCCCATCCAGGTGGGTACGTCCGCGCTCGACGTGGGCGACGTGACGGCCGTGAAGGCGAATCCGATCGAGGAGACATCATTCTTCGTCGCGCAGCACTACCGAGACTTCCTCGGGCGCGAGGCGGACGCCTCGGGCCTCGCCTTCTGGACGAACGAGATCGAGCAGTGCGGCATCGACCGCGGGTGCCGCGAGGTCAAGCGCATCAACGTCTCGGCCGCCTTCTTCCTCTCCATCGAGTTCCAGGGGACGGGCGGGTTCGTCTATCGCACGTGGACGGCCGCCTTCGGCCCGACGCGCATCGGCTCGACCGTGCCGCTCACGTTGCAGGAGTTCCTGCCCGACGCACAGCAGGTCGGCAGCGGGGTTGTCATCGGCCAGGCGGGCGCCGAGGCGCTGCTGGAGTCGAACAAGCAGGTCTACTTGCTCCAGTTCGTCCAGCGGGCCGCGTTCACCGCCCAGTACCCGAACAGCATGACGCCCGCGCAGTTCGCGGACGCGCTGAACGCGAACACGGGGAACTCCCTGGCCAACCAGCAGCGCAACGACCTCGTCGCGCAGCTCGCGGCGAACAACACGACGCAGGGGCGCGCCGACGTGCTCCGGCAGGTGGTCGATAACACCGCGTTCCAGGCGCGCGAGCGGAACCGCTCGTTCGTGCTGATGCAGTACTTCGGCTACCTCCGCCGTGACCCCGACGCCGCGCCGGATACGGACTTCTCCGGCTACAACTTCTGGCTGGGCAAGCTCAACGAGTTCGGCGGCAACTTCATCCAGGCCGAGATGGTCAAGGCTTTCCTCAGCGCCGACGAGTACAGGAAGAGGTTCGGGCAATAGCTTGTCGTAAGTGTCTGCGGGGGGGGGGGGGGGGGGGGG
>DASVQX010000047.1:0-31056 GCA_036388915.1 Pyrinomonadaceae bacterium | reverse complement strand
CCAGATGCCGGTGGTGGACCGCATCGCGCTGGACAAGGCGGTGTCGCAGCTGCCGCCGGGGTACCGGGCCGTGTTCGTGCTCCACGACGTCGAGGGGCATGAGCACGAGGAGGTGGCGCGGCTCCTGGGCTGCTCGGTCGGCACCTCCAAGTCACAGCTCCACAAGGCCCGGATGAAACTGAGGACGCTCCTGACCACCGGCAAGAGGTCGAGGCGCAGGGTCGCGGCACGGACGCCGACGGCCTGAGCGGCGAGTGAAGCTCTAACGGATTTGGACGGGAAGCCCCGGCGGTCAAGGTTGGCCGCCGGGGCTTCCGCTTTCCGTCTATAAATCGGGCGGCGCGCGGTTTGTGTCCGGCGTGCGTATTTGCGAGGATGAAGTCCGATGCCGGAGGATTCGAGAGTCCTGCGCCTCGGCGACATGATCCTGCGACGGAAGGGGTCGCCCGCGCAGGGGCTTGTCCAGGCGTTCATCAGCGTCACGCTCCGCCTCTTCTTCCGGCGCATCGAGACGAGCCGCGACCGTTTAGTGCCACGTTCGGGCGCGCTCGTCTTCGTCCTCAACCACCCGAACGGGCTGATAGACCCCGGGCTGGTCTTCGCGGCGCTCCCGCGTCGCATCTCCTTCCTCGCCAAGTCAACGCTCTTCCGCCTGCCCGTCATCGGCTGGCTCCTGCGCACGGTCGAGGCGCTCCCGCTCTACCGACGCGCCGACCCCGGCGAGGACGTGTCGCAGAACACACGCACGTTCGAGGAGTGCCGCCGCCTGCTCCTCCGGGGCCGCTGCATCGCGCTCTTCCCCGAGGGCGTCTCGCACAACGCGACGAAGCTTCTGCCGGTCAAGACCGGCGCGGCGCGCATCGCGCTCGGCGCGGCCGTGCCCGGCCTCAAGGTCGTCCCCGTCGGGCTTTACTACACCTCGAAGACTTCGTTTCGCGGCGAGGCGCTGCTGCGCTTCGGCGAGCCGCTGGACGTGCCCCCGGTCGAACCGGACGAGCACGGCGAGCCGCCGCGCGAGGCCGTGCAGAAGCTCTCGGCGCGCATCGAGGCGGCGCTGCGCGCGGTGACTCTGAACGTCGAGTCGGAGGAGCAGCTCGACGCCGCGCGCAAGGCCGAGCGGCTCTTCTCGTCGGTCTACGAAGGCTTGAACATGAGGGTGCCGCTGGCTGAGCGTTTCGACTTCCTGCGCAAGCTCTCCGCTCAGCTCTTCGCGCGGCTGTCGGCCGCGAGGGATTCGGAGGAGCTGCGCCGCCGCATACTGCGTCACGAGGCGGAGCTGGCGCGCACGGGCGTAGCGCCCGAGAACCTCTCGCTCTCAAGACACTCGCGCTGGTACGTGGCGCGGCACTTCCTGCTGCGCGCCGCCGTGCTGCTCGCGCTCTCGCCGCTGACGGTCGTCGGCGCGCTGCTCCACCTGCCGGCGTACCTCCTCTGCACGCTGCTCGCGCGACTCTTCCCGCGCCACGGCGTTGACGAGATCGCGCCGACGGTCAAGATTCTCGCGGCGATGCTGCTGATGCCGCTGACGTGGCTCGCCGTCTCAGTCTTTGCGTATGTGCGTTGGGGCTGGACGGCGGCGTTTGTGGCGTTGCCGCTCGCGGTTGTTTGCGGCTACGTGGCGCTGCGCTCGCTCGAAGAACTGTACGACATGCGCGGGTGGTTCAAGGCGCTGCTGCTACTGCTCAGCCGGCGGCAACTATTCCTGCGCCTGCTCATCGAGCGGCGCGCGCTCCGCGACGCGTTAGATCGCATGGGAACTCCCGGCGAGGACGGAAGCGGTGATATCATCTCGCCTCGATGACGAACAGAAGACTTCTACTCATCAGCAACGGCTCGGAGCTGATCGGCGACAACCCGAGCGAGTTCTTTCACGGCGCGCTGAAAGACTTCCTCGGCACGTCGGTGAAGCGTGTGCTCTTCGTCCCCTTCGCGGCGGTCATCAACTCGGAGGACGGCTACCGCGACAAGGTGCGCAGGCACTTCGGCCCGCTGGGCTACGAGGTCGAGTCTCTGCACGAAGTGCGGGACGCGCGCGCGGCCGTCGAGTCGGCGGACGCCGTCGCGGTCGGCGGCGGGAACACGTTCAAGCTGCTGCGCGGACTTTACGAGGCGGGCGTGGTCGAACTCATCCGCGAGCGCGCACGGTCGGGCATGCCCTACGTCGGCTGGAGCGCCGGCTCGAACGTCGCCTGCCCGACCATCCGCACGACCAACGACATGCCCATCGTCGAGCCGCCTTCCTTCAACGCGCTCGCGCTCGTCCCCTTCCAGCTCAACCCGCACTACACCGACTTTCACCCGCCCGGCCACATGGGCGAGACGCGCGACGAACGTTTGACTGAGTTCGCCCACATGAACCCCGGTGTCCGCGTCGTGGGCTTGCGCGAGGGGACGATGCTCCGCGTCGAGGGCGACCGAATCAACCTCCTCGGCGGCAAGCCCGCGCGCCACCTCCTCAAAGGCGAGGGGCCGCGCGACTTGGCCCCGGAAGAGTCTTTCGACTTCCTCTTACAGTAGATGAGACAGTATCAGGAACTTCTCCGAACCGTCCTCGAACGCGGGGTCGGGCACGACGACCGGACGGGCGTCGGCACCGTCTCGTACTTCGGCTACCAGACGCGCTACGACCTGCGCGAGGGCTTCCCCATCGTCACCACCAAGCGCGTCCCCTTCCGCTGGATCGCCGAAGAGCTGTTCTGGTTCCTCTCCGGCGACACCAACGAGGCGACGCTGCGCGCGGCCGGCGTGGACATCTGGAAGGAGTGGGCCGACCTCGAACACACCTCCCGCTTCGGCCGCGAGGAGGGCGACCTCGGCCCCGTCTACGGCTACCTCTGGCGAAGTTTCGGCGGCCACTACCCCGCGCGCGACGGCGTGGATCAGATCGCGCGGCTCGTCGAAGAGATACGGCAGAGGCCCAACTCGCGCCGCCTCGTCGTCACCGGCTGGGACCCGCGCGTCGCAGACTCGGTTGACCTCCCGCCGTGCCACACGCTCTTCCAGTTCAAGGTCGAGCGCGGCCGTGTGCTCCACTGTCAGCTCTACCAACGCTCGGCCGACGCCTTCCTCGGCGTCCCCTTCAACATCAGCTCCTACGCGCTGCTGACGCACATGCTGGCGCACGTCTGCGGGCTCGAAGTCGGCGAGTTCGTCCACACCTTCGGCGACCTGCACGTCTACAAAAATCACCTCGCGCAGGTCGAGCAGCTTCTCGCGCGCGAGCCGCTGCCCCTGCCGCGGCTTGAGATACGCGACGAGGGCGGGCGCTTGCGCGGGCTGGAAGGCTTACTCGCCTTCCGCTACGAACACCTCGACCTCGTCGGCTACAAGTCGCACGGGAAGATTGCGGCGCCGGTCGCGGTTTAGAAAAAGGGAATGACTATCACAGCCATCGTGGCGGTTGACAGGAACGGGGCCATCGGCAAGGACGGGAAACTCCCGTGGCACTACCCGGCTGACCTCAAGTTCTTCAGGGAGCAGACGACGGGGAACGCCGTCGTGATGGGCTACAAGACGTGGCTCACGTTGAAGAGGCCGCTGCCCGGCCGTCTCAACGTCGTGCTGACGCGCCGCGCCGAGGTGGAGCCGCGCGAGTCGGTCGTGTGGCTGAGGGACAAGCAGTCGGCGCTCTCGCTCGGCGACTACCTCAAGTGCGACCTCTTCGTCATCGGCGGCGCGCAAATCTTCGAGATGTTCCGCGGGGAGATCGGCCGCTGGCTCGTCACCGAAGTCCCCCTCGCGGTCGAGGGCGCCGACACCTTCATGCCCACGGACTTCCTCGAAGGCTTCGCCCCGCGCGACACGCGCGACCTCGGCGAAGGGCTTAAAGTCACTTTCTACGAGCGCGAAGGTTAACTCTTCTCTTCCGCTTCACCCCTTGAACTTTAAAGGCGGCAGGTCTAAAGCCCGCGCGGCCCAAGGCAAGGCCGTCTCCAACTGCCGACGCTGAACCTCGCGGACTCGCGGGGCGCCGATGATGCCCGGCAGGCCGGCGCGCGCGGCGAAATAACCGCTGACCCACGCCGCGACCTCCGGCGCGTCGGGCAAAATCTTCTCCGGCTCGGGCCCGCCCTCGTAAGCCAGACTCGGCAGCCAGAAGCCGAGGTCGAGTCTCGGGTTGGAGAGACAAGCCGAGTTCCAGTCAATGAACACCGCGCGCTCCGCCTTGAGACAGATGTTGTCGCTGCGCAGGTCGCAATGCGTCAGGCTGTCGCCCGCCGTGGGACACTCCTCCTCATACCGCATGAGGGCGGGGAGCGCCGCCCCGAGCCACACGGCGTCCGCCAGCCCGAGCGACAGGAACGGCTCCGGGTCTTCGGCGACCGCCCGCCAGCTCGCGCCCACCGCATCGTGCGTCTCGGCGAAAGTTTCCAAAGACGACGGCGTCTTATGCAGCGCGTCTATCTGCGCCAGAGTCATCTCCACCCGCCGCTCGTCCCACGGCGGCGGCCAGTGCTGACGCGAGAGGTCTTCGATGATGAGGATAGGCTCGGACTCGCTGTCTTCCGACGCCACGAGGCGCGGCATGAAGTCGCCGCTCAAAGAATTGTAGACGCGAATCTCGCGGCTCAGACTCTTGCACGTCCCCTCCGTCACCCCTATCTTGGCGAAGAAGCTGCCCCCGCCGCCCGTCTCGCACACCAACCGCAGCGCCGGCGTATAACCGCCCTCCACACGCCGATACGACTCGACCCTCGCGCCGACAAGCCTCTCCACCCGAGCGGCCAACTCCCTGCCAACTATCCCTTCACCCATCGCACTCCGTGGACGCTGCTCAGCTCGTATTCGGGCCGAAGCTCATCTTTCATCTCTGTTCGCCCTGACACCCCTCGGCTTCCTCCTGAGTGATGGCGCCCCGAAGGCGATTCTACACAGGCCGCCGGAAAGGACGAAGCATCAGACAAGTTCCTGCGATTTTGACGCGGCGCGGGGGCTGAGTAAATCGGTCTTGTGGGAGGAAACGGCTTCTGTTATATAAGCCTGAGCCTCGCCGGGGACGCAGAGTTTACCCTTCAGAGGGCGCGGCAACGACTTTCTCGGCCGCCGGCGCCTCACGTGAACACCCATGGAACGAGATAAGTGGAAGCAGCCTTTGCCGTGGGCGGGGATGGTGGCCGTCGTCGCGGCGGCGGCCGTGGTGCTGCACCTTCAGGGGCGTCTGTGGCGGAGCGCGAGCGGCCGCGTCCTCTTCTGGGCGGGCGACGCGTGGAGTTCCGACACCTCGCAACACCTGTTCGACCCCTACAGCTTTACGCACCTGCTGCACGGCGTCATGTTCTGCGGCCTGCTGGCGCTCGTCGTCCCGCGACTGGCGCCGGTCTGGCGTCTCTTCCTGGGCGTCCTGTTGGAGGCGGGGTGGGAGGTGATCGAGAACTCCAGCTTCGTCATCCGGCGCTACCGCGAGGCGACGGCCTCGCTCGGCTACGAGGGCGACACGGTCGTCAACTCGGTCGGCGACATCGTGGCCTGCGCGCTGGGTCTGGTGCTGGCGTGGCGTCTGGGTTGGCGCCGCTCAATCCTGCTGGTCGTCGTCGTGGAGGCGGCGCTGCTCGTCCTCATCAGGGACAGCCTGCTGCTGAACATCGTGATGCTCATCTACCCGTTGGACTGGATTAAGGAGTGGCAGGCGGGCGCGCACCACTAGCGCCGCGGACGACGCGCCGGCCTCGCGCCGACGAGCGGGAGCCTGACGGTGAAGGTCGTGCCGCGCCCCTCGCCTTCGCTCTCGGCTTTGACCGTCCCGCCGTGCAGCTCGACGAGTTGGCGCGTGATGGCTAAGCCCAGTCCCAGCCCGCCGTGGCGGCGCGTGCTCGTCCCGTCGGCCTGCCGGAAGCGGTCGAAGATGAAGGGCAGGAAGTCCGCGCCGATGCCGCAGCCGTCGTCTTCGACGAGCAGTTCCGCTTCGCCGCCCGCGCGCCTCAGACGCACGCCCACCGCGCCCTCCGCCTCGGTAAACTTGATGGCGTTCGAGAGAAGATTCCAGACCACCTGCTGAAGTCGGCCCGCGTCGCCCGAGACGCGCCGCGCCGTGGGGTCGAGCGTCACTTCGAGCTTGATGCCCTTCGACTCGGCCGCGAGCTGGACGGAATCGACGGCGGCGTTGACGACCGACGCCAGATCGACCGGCGCGATGCTCAGGCGGAGGTTGCCCGTGATGACGCGCGAAACGTCGAGGATGTCTTCGACCAGTTGCGCCTGCGCCTTCGCGTTGCGCTCGATGGTCTCAAGCCCGCGCCGCGCCGTGGCCTCGTCGAGTCCCGACTGGCGGAGCATGTGCGACCAGCCGATGATGGCCGTCAAGGGCGTGCGCAGCTCGTGCGAGACGGTGGCGAGGAACTCGTCCTTGAGCCGGTTGGCCTCCTCCGCCTCGGCGCGCGCCGCGCTCTCGCGGACGAGCAAACGCTGCCGCTCCTCCGCCTCGCGCTCCAAGTCATCCTTCAGACGGCGCAGAGCCGCCTCGGCCTCCCGGCGCTCGGCGACTTCGGCTTCGAGCAGGGCGGCCTTGCGTTGCAGCTCGACGATGGCGAGCAGGCGTTCGTCCGCGCCCGCGCGCGCCGTGTAGCTCTCGGCCGGGATGACGCGCGTGTGCGAGGCGCAGACGTGGCCGAGCGGGCCGGCGTGCGGGTCGCCGCCGAACCCGCCCATCGGGTAGGCGCAGAAGAGCAGGAAGGGTCGGGACTTTTGCAGGTCGTTCCAGAGGGCTTCGAGCCGGAGCGCGGCGTCGCGCTTCCCCTCGGCCCAGAGCAGCGCGACCATTTCGCCGAAGATGCGGACGCGCCGGCCCTCGCCGGCCACGCGCCCGATCAGCCCGCCGACGACCGCTTCAAAGCGTAAAGGGTCGGGCGCATCGCCGACCATGAACTCGGAGAGCGTCTCGGCCGCGTCGAGCGTGACGAACCGGCCGCCGAGGCACGCCGCCTCCGTGTCGAGCCCGCGCGCGCGCAGACGCGCGTCAAGCCCCTCGCGCCGCCCCGACTTCGCGACGACGAGGCAGGCGTCGCCGCCGGAGAGACCTTCGTCGAGGAAGGCGGCCAGCGTGTCGAGCAGGAACTCGTCCGACTCGTAGAACTGTACGAGGTGCTCGCCGCCGCCCTCCGCGCCCCACCCCGAACCCGGCGCGAGTTCGCCCGCGGAGGCGCGCCGACTGTCGCCAGCCGCCGCGCCGCGCGCGGACTCGTCGTTTCTGAGTGCTTGAACCAAAGCTGCCTCCTGCCGAGGTGCGAGGGCCGTCGGGGGTTTCGGTAACCTTCGAGGGGTGAGCGAAATCGCTGGCACATTCTACCCCGCCCGCGCCGCGAAAGCCAGAGCTCGATTTAACGGCCGCCGAAGGAGGGCACGTCGAGCATGTCGTGGCGTGTGATGATGCCGGCGATGCGGCCGAACTCTTCGACGAGGACGGCCGGGTGTCGGCGCAGCAGCCGCGTGACCTCGGACGAGGTGGCGTCCACGTCAACGACGGGGAAGGCCGGCTCCATCGACTGGCTCACGGGCGACGTGAGCAGGTCGCGGTCGCCGAGGACTTTCGCCAGCAGGCGGTTCTCGCGCACCGAGCCGACCGACTTGCCCTCCTCGACGACGGGCATCTGCGTCACGCCGTGCTTGTCCATCAGCGCGAGCGCCTCGGCGACCGTCTCGCCCGGGGCGACCGAGAGCACGCGCGGCCGCTCGCCCGCCGCCTTCGTCGAGCTGATGAGCCCGGCGTTCATCCGCTGCGGCTCGAGCAGTCGCTTCTCCTTCAGCCACTCGTCCGAGTGGTGCTTCGTCAGGTAGTGCTCGCCCGTGTCGCAGACGATGAAGACGACCAGCCCCGTCTCGTCCAAGTCCCGCGCGACCTTGAGCGCGGCGGCGAGGTTCGTCCCCGTCGAGCCGCCGCAGAAGATGCCCTCCTGCCGGCCGAGCTGGCGCGAGAGCTCGAACGAGTCGCGGTCGGTGACGTTGATGATCTCGTCCACGTAGCGGATGTGGACGTTGGGCGGGACGATCTCCTGCCCGATGCCCTCGACGAGGTACGGCGTCGCCTCGTGCGTCCGCCCCGTCTCCTTGTAGGTCTTGAAGACCGAGCCGTAAGGGTCCGCGCCGACGATGCGGACGTGCGGGTTCTTCTCCTTCAGGAATCTTCCCGCCCCCGAGATGGTGCCGCCCGTGCCGAGGCCCGCGACGAAGTGCGTGATGCGCCCCTCGGTCTGCTCCCACAGCTCGGGGCCGGTCGTGCGGTAGTGCGCCTCCGGGTTATTGGGGTTCGAGTACTGATCGGGGTAGAAGCTGTTCGGCGTCTCGCGCGCGATGCGGCGCGCCGTCTCGACGTAGTGGTCGGGCGTCCCCGGCTTGGCCGTCGCCGGGACGACGACCACGTCGGCGCCGAGCGCCTTGAGGTAGCGAACCTTCTCGACCGAAGCCTTCTCGGTCATCACGAAGATGCAGCGGTAGCCGCGCACCGCGGCGGCGAGCGCCAACCCGATGCCGGTGTTGCCCGAGGTGGCCTCGACGACGGTGCCGCCGGGCTTGAGCGAGCCGTCGCGCTCGGCGGCGTCGATCATCGAGACGCCGATGCGATCCTTGACCGAGTAGCCGGGGTTGAGGCTCTCCATCTTCGCCAGCACGGTCGCCCTGATGCCCTCGGTCATGCGGTTGAGCTTGACGAGCGGCGTGCGGCCGATGAGCTGGAGGATGTTCTCTTGGTAGTTCATAAATTCTCCGACGCGGACGATTTCGAGCAGGATTAAGGCCCTCACACTTATACAACGGAACTCGCGCGGCCCGCCAACGCGACACCGCTCGCGCAGAGTTTCCCAACGTACAGACGCGCCGCGCGCGCGTCTCTAAACTTCCGTCACGTTAGCAAGGGGAAAAGGTCGGGGGGCGCGGCGCGCCATGCGGCACGCCACGCCCCCCGGTTTTATGTCCTCCACACGCGCCCTCCCTCGCCTCTCGGGGAGTGACGCCGCGAGGCGCGACCACCAACCTAAAACCTCTAACTTTTACTATCGTACGCGCGCAGCGCCGGGACGCTGTGGAACTCGCCGGTCTCGACGACGTAGCCGGTGAGGCGGTGCCCGTAGACGCAGCCGGTGTCGAGTCCGATGGCGCGCGGGCCCCTGCGCGGCTCGGCGGCCGGCCAGTGGCCGAAGAGCGCCGTCAGCTCGCCGTCGTAAGCCTCGTACCAGGGCGTGCCTTGGCGGCTCTCGCGGTCGGGGCCGAGCGTCCGCAGCGCGGTCAGGTCGTCGAGCGACTGCTCGGCGAGCGGGACACCGGGGCGCAGCCCGGCGTGGACGACGACGTGCGAGCCGAGGTCGATGTAGGCGGGGAGACTTTCAAAGTAGGCGGCGAAACGCTCGCGCCCCTCCTTGAGCTGCTTGGCGCATTTGCGCTGCGCCGGCTTCAGCTCCTTCTTCTTCCGCAGGCCCTTCCAGTATTCCAAAAGCGCGCGGTCGTGGTTGCCGATGACGGATGAGAAGCGCGCGTCGCTCATAAAGAGTTCGAGCACCTCGCGGCTCTTCTCGCCCTTCGAGACGAGGTCGCCCACGCAGACCACGCGGTCGGACGCGCCGAGGGACACGCTCCCGACGAGCGCCAGCAGCTCGTCGTAACACCCGTGCAGATCGCCGACGACCAAAGTGCGAGTCACGCTTCCGATGTCCCCCCGCGCCATCTCGGATTTCTTCTTTTTCGATTACAACACGCCGCGCGCGCGCGTCACAAACGGCCCGACGTTTGTGACGCGCGGCATCTGTGGTAAAAGACTGCGGCGCGCGTGCACGCGTGTTAACTACTTATGCTTTGCATCGACGGCTCATACGGCGAGGGCGGCGGCCAGATCATCCGCACGTCGCTGGCGCTCTCGCTCATCACGGGCAAGCCCTTCCGCGTCTACAACGTCAGGGCGCGGCGCGACAAGCCGGGACTTCAGCGCCAACACCTGACGGCCGTCACCGCCGCCGCCGCCATCGGGACGGCGAAGGCCGATGGCGCGCACATCGGCTCCAAAGAGTTCACCTTCGAGCCGGGCGCCATCCAGCCCGGCGAATACAAGTTCACCATCGGGACGGCCGGCAGCACGATGCTCGTCCTTCAGGCCGTGCTCCCGCCCTTGATGCTGGCCGACGCGCCGAGCCTGCTGCTGTTCGAGGGCGGCACGCACAACGTCAAGGCGCCGCCCTTCGAGTTCATCCGCAAGAGCTTCCTGCCGCTCGTCAACAAGACGGGGCCGACCGTGACGGTCGAGCTTCAGCGCTACGGCTTCTACCCGCCGGGCGGCGGCCGCTTCAACGTCTACGTCGAGCCGGCGCGGCGGCTCACACGTTTAGACCTGTTGGAGCGCGGCGCGGTGCTCTCGCAGCGCGCGCGGGCGCTGTGCGTCAACCTGCCGGCGCACGTCGGCGAGCGCGAGCTGGCGGTCGCGAGCGAGCAGATGGGATTGGTGCCCGACCAGCTCGACCTCGAAATCTCCGACAACGCCATCAGCGCCGGCAACGTCTTCACCATCGACGTGGAGAGCGAAAATTTGACGGAAGTCTTCACCGGCGTCGGCGAGCGCGGCGTGCGCGCCGAACAGATCGCCGCGCGCGTCGTCCACGAGGCGCAAAGCTACCTCGCCGCGGGCGCGCCCGTCGGCGAGCACCTCGCCGACCAACTCCTCATCCCGATGGCGCTCGCGGGCGGCGGCTCTTTCACGACCGTCACGCCCACCCCGCACACGACGACCAACATCGAGGTCGTCAAAAAATTCCTCCCCGTCGAAATCACCGCCACCCAACTGACCGAAGAAGTGTGGAAGGTCGAAGTCTTCGGTTAAGAGTTAAGGCGGCGGGTTCAACTTCCCTTCCGGGTCAACTCGTCGGCCATCAGCGCGACGGCCGCCGGGTCTAAACTCCTCTTAAAAACAATCGTGTTGGGCGGGACGTTCGTCACGGGGTCGCGCGTGCCGCGCAGCTCGTCCCAGGCGGCGAGGATGAAGTCGCGCCGGCCGGCGTGGTCGAATTCGAGCAGGCGCTCGCGCAGGTGCTCGGGCGTCCAGAAGCCGAGGACTTCGAGGAAGACGCGCGCGCCCGTCTCGGCGTGGCGCAGCACGAAGTCGGGGATGAACGCCGAGTCGCCGAGGTCGATCACCTCGCTGCTCGGCTCAAGCCCCCACGCGGTCGCGGCGCGCGGCCACGCGGCGGCCAGCTTGTCGGTGACGGGGTTCTCGTAGGCGGTGATTTCGGGGTAGTGCGAGCGCAGCAGCGTCTGCTCGCTCGTCAGCTCGAAGTAGACGACGCGGTTCTGCTTCGCCTGAATCTCGGCCCTCATGCGCCAGCCCTTGCAGAGCAGCAGCGCGGGCAGGAAGACCGCCATCTGGATGCCGTACTTCTGCGAACGCTGGAAGATCGAGGCCGGGCCGTCGAGTCGCACTTCGTAGCCCGCGGTCGAGTTCCCCTTCACCGTGTGAATCAGGCGGTAGGCTTTGATCGAGCCGAACAGCTCGCGGAACCCCTCGGGCGCCTGTGCTTCAAGCCACAGACGCATCTCGACCGAGCGGTAGAGTAGCGCCTGCGCCTGCGCGACGTTGTAGAGGTCTAAAAGCTCGGCGGGCGTGATGTGCTCGAAGTGCGTGAGCCGCTGGTTCTCGGGCAGGTCTGCGTAGAGCGCGTCGGCGAGCGCGCCCGCGTCGCAGGAGAGTTCGCGCGCGGCCTCGGCGACGAGTTCGGCGCGCGCCTCTTCGGTGGCGACGGGGTGGCGCGAGCGCGCCTTGAGGAAGAGCGCGCGGCGTATCTCCGAAGGCTCGGCCGGCGCGGAGGTCTCGAACTCGCAGCGGTCGGTCAGAAGCTTAATCAGCCCGCGCAGGATTCGGTAGTCCGTCCCCGTCCCCACGTACTCCGCCAAAGACTCTTCGAGCGCGGCGCGCGCCCGTCCCGCGTGAGACGCGAAGAGCGCGACGAGGTCTTCGGCCGCGCGCAGGCACTCCTCGTCCTCGGCGTCGATGTAGCGCGGCCGAATCTGGTCGCCGCGCTGCCAGCTCATCGCGAGGTCTGCGGTCAGCATCTCTTCAAATCAGCGAAGGCTCCTCAGGCTCCCTGCGCTGCCCCTTAAACTGTTCGCCCGCGCCGCGGCGGCGGCTGATGTGCTCCTCGGTCGTGTCCTGCGTGACGACCTCGTAGAGCGTCGCCTCCTTGCCGGGGAGCTTTCTTAAGATTCGCCCGAGGCGCTGGACGTGCTCGCGCGTCGAGCCCGAGCCGGAGAGCACGACCGCGACCGACGCGTCCGGGATGTTGACGCCCTCGTTCAGAACCTTCGAGGTGGCGAGCGCCAGCACCGCGCCCTTGTTGAAGGCTTCGAGCCAACGGCGGCGCTCCTTCACGCCGGTCTCGTGCGTGATGGCCGGGACGAGGAAGCGGCGCGAGATGCGATAGACCATCTCGTTCTCGGCCGTGAAGACCAGAACCTTGTCGCGCCGGTGGCGCTGCAACAGCTCGCCTAAGACCCGCAGCTTCGAGTCGGTGCCGAGCGCGATGCGCTTCGACTCGCGGTACGCCAGCATCGCCCGCCGCCCCTCCTGCGAGCGCGCGCTGGCTGCGACGAACATCTGCCAGCCGCGCAAAGAACTCAGGCCGATGCCCTTCTGTTTGAGGAAGGCGCGGAAGACTTCGCGCTCGCGCTCGTAGGCCGCGCGCTCCTCGGCCGACAGCTCGACGCGCAGGCGGACGACCGTGTAGTCCGAAAGATACTCGCCCGCCATTTCATGCGTCTCGCGCCGGTAGACGAAGGGGCCGACGAGTCGTTCGAGCAGCACGTCCTCGCCGTCCGCGCGGTCGGGCGTCGCGCTCAGGCCCAAACGGAACGGCGCGATGCACATCTCGGCGGCGATGCGGTGGACGCCCGAAGGCAGGTGGTGGCACTCGTCGAAGATGACGAGGCCGAAGCGGTTGCCGAGCCGCTCCATGAAGCGGAAGGCCGAGGCGTAGGTCGTCACCGTCAGCGCGCCCTGCTCGAAGTAGCCGCCGCCGATGAGGCCGACCTCGGCGTTGAAGCAGGAGAGCAGAAGGTCGTACCACTGGTTCATCAAATCGAGCGTCGGGACGACCACCAGCGCCGAGCGCTTCACCATCTCAATCGCCATCTGCGCGACGAGGCTCTTGCCCGCGCCGGTCGGGAGCACGACGACGCCGCAGTAGTTAGACTTCTTCCACTCCTCGACCGCCTCCTGCTGGTACGGACGCGGCTCGGCGAGGAACTTGGTCGGGAAGTCGAAGCGGTGGTAGGCGCGCGCGTGGTCTTCGTAGGGAGTCTTCTCGCGCACCAACTCTTTGACGACCTGCCGGTACTCCCACGCGGGCGCGCGCCAGCGCATCACACGCGCGTCCCAGCGGAAGGCCCCCGGCACGCGAGCCTCGGCCCCCGCGCCGTCGAGCAGCAGCGTGCCCGCGTCGAACCGGAGGACGAGCGTCGTCTCGTTCATCTTTTGAGGTGGGCCGGGTCGCAGTCGCGCGCGAGGTTTCGGGGGTCGAAAGTTAAGCGGCGCGCTTCGAGAGCATCCCCCGCAGCAGCGTGAGCACTTCGCGCCGGTCGGCGTCGGTCAACTGCGCGACGCCGTCCGCGCCGTACTTCTTCCTGAGCCAGCCGGCCATCTGCTCCTCGGTCTTCCCCAGCGCGCGGCACGCGGCGCGTATCTCGGTGTCAATGTCAGTCTCGCCCGAAGATTCGCGGGCGACCGCCGCCGCGTTGAAGTGCAAGTCCTCCAAGTCCTGCGTGAAGAACTCCGACGCGTTGACCGCGAGCAGGACGGCCCCGACCAAAGACCTTTTCTGCGCCATCTTCTGGATGGTGTTGACCTGATCGGCGATGTCGGGGTTGAAGACGCGGCCGGTCTGCTGGCTCTCAATCGACTGGTCGCCGTCCGCGAACTTGGCGCCGCAGCCGCCCTTCTTCTTAAAACAGACCCAGCCGCCGCCGTACTCCTCGCGGCCTTTGATGATGGCGGGCTGGGCGCAGGCGGGGCAGGCGCGCTGCGACTCGCGCCAGCGGTACTTGGTCTCGCGCGAGTTGCAGGAGGCGTCGCCCTCGGCGATGGCCGCGTCGCCGCGCATGAGGCGGCAGCGGTAGAGGTAGTAGAAGAAAGGCTCGCCGCCGTGCGCCTCGCCCGTCCAGTCCTCGATGCGCTCCAGCAGCTCGAAGCGCGTGGAGAGTCCGAAGAAGGTCGTCAGCTTCTCCGCGCCCGGCTTGAGGAGCGTGCGCTTGTCGGTGCCGGGGATGACGCCGTAGTCAACGTCATTGCGCAGGACGCGGCTGACGAACTCGGTCACCGCGTTGTAGCGCTCGACCGCCGACTCGATGGTCATCGCCGGCATGAACCGCGCGCGCTCGACCGCCACCAGCGCCCGCCCCGTCTCTTCCCGCCCGTCGAACTCCTCGCCCATGCTCCCGTCCGCCCTGAACTGTCAGAAGGAATCATTCACATGGATAGACAGGACGAACAGGATAAAGCGACTTCAGATTTGAAATTTCAAATCCTGTCAATCCTGCCCATCCATGTGAATTCACTGTCACATGACGCAGCGGCGCCGACGGGAGACGGCGCCCGCGCTGCTCTTGCTTAGAAAGGAATCTCGTCGTCTTCGATGTCGTCGCCGCCGCCGCCGGCCGGGGGGCGCGCGCCTCCGCCACCGCCGCCGCCGCGCGACTGTGAGCCGCCGCCGCCGGGACTGCCGGCGCCGCCGCCCTGCTGCGAGCGGACGGGGATGCCCTCGACGCCGCCGGCGCCGCCCGGCCCGTCGATGAACTGCACCTCGGAGGCGTTGACTTCCAGCGACTGGCGCGGCTTGCCGTCACGGTCAGTCCACTCCTCGACGTGGAGGCGCCCCTCGACGTAGACCTTGCGACCCTTCGTCAGATAGCGCGAGACGTTCTCGCCCTGCTTGCCCCAAGCCGAGACGCGGAACCAGGTCGTGATGTCCTGCTGCTCGCCGGCCTTGTCGCGCCGCCGCTCGTTGGTCGCCACCGAGAACTTGCAGACCGCCGTGCCCTGTGGGGTGTAGCTCAACTCGGGGTCGCGCCCGAGGTTGCCGATAAGAATGATCTTGTTATAGGACATTTCTCTCTCGCTCCGTTCGCCTTCTCCCGCCGCGCCGGCGCACACGCGCCCGGCGGCGTTGCAAATACGGCACATCGTATCACACGTAACAGCGGCCGTGTAAAGCACGTTGCGCCCGGTTCTGACCGGCCCGCGGCGGGCCGGCCGCTTTTGTCTCAGGTGGCCGCGCGTCCGGAAGGTCGGCGCGGCGGCCCAGTTGGTTTACTACTCGCGACGCTCAACGTCAACGCTCAAAAAGTCGTGCGCCAACTCCGCCTCGGCGAAGACGGCGCGCGCCTCGCGCAGGAGGTCTTCCGGGCCGGTCTGGTTGCCGGGGAAGTAGCGCGGGCTGAAGTGCGTCAGCAAGAGTTTGCGCGCGCCGGCCTCCTTCGCCACGCGCGCGGCCATCGACGCGGTCGAGTGCGTCGAGCGCACCGCCAGCCCCTCGTCGGCCTCGGCGAAGGTCGCCTCGTGGATGAGGAGGTCGGCGCCGCGCGAGAGTTCGACGGCCGAGCGGCAGTAGATGGTGTCGGTGCAGTAGACGACGCTGCGGCCTTTGAGCGTCGGGCCGCAGAAGTCTGCGCCGTCGAAGGCGCGGCCGTCGGGGAGCGTGACGCGCTCGCCGCGTTTCAGGTTGCCGTAGAGCGGCCCCGGCGGGATGCCCTCGGCCCTCGCGCGCTCCACGTCGAAGTGGCCGGGTCGGTCGCTCTCGTCAACGCGGTAGCCGAAGGCGGGCAGGCGGTGCTTGAGCGGCGCGCAGGTGACGGCGAACTCCGCGTCGGCGAAGACCGCGCCCTCGGAGACTTCGTTGACTTCGAGCGGGTAGGAGGTGTGGAGCTGCGTGCGCCGGCTCACCTCGCGCACGTACTCCGAGATGCCGCGCGGGCCGTAGACCGAGACGGCGCGCGCGCCGCCCGCCATCCCGCACGTCGCCAGCAGCCCCATCAGCCCGTAGACGTGGTCGCCGTGCATGTGCGTGATGAAGACGCGCGTGACCTGACTGATGTTGAGGTCGCTCCGAAGAATCTGGTGCTGCGTCCCCTCGCCGCAGTCGAAGAGCCAGACCTCGCCGCGCTGCGGCAGACGCAGCGCCACGCACGAGACGTTTCGCGCGCGCGTCGGCACCCCCGCACTCGTTCCGAGAAAAGTTATCCGCAAACGTTTCCCCCGCCTCAGCCTTTCCTGCTCACGTACTCGTTGCCCTTGACCCAGAAGCGCCACGGCCTGAGCGCGTCCTCGCCGGCGTAATCGACGCCGATGCGCGGACCCGTGGCGATCTCTTCCGCCGCGAGCTTCGCGCCCGCGTCTTCGAGCCACACGCGCCGGCTCTTGGTCAGGTCTTCGCCGTCGTACGTGAGGTCGAGCTTGAGCGCGCGGCAGAGCTTGCCGGGGCCGCTGGTCAGCTCGCGCTCTTTCGAGACCGGCCGCCTTTCTTTCATCAACTCGATTCCCTCCTCCGGCTCGACGGCGCGGACGAGGACGGCGTGCGGCTGCCCCTCGGGGCCGGCGACGACGTTGAACTGGTGGTGCATCCCGTAGACGAAGAAGACGTAGACGGCGCCGCCGACGGCGTACATCGTCTCGGTGCGGCGCGTGCGCCTCCCGCCGAACGAGTGCGCCGCGCGGTCTTCGACGCCGAGGTAAGCCTCGACCTCGACGACGCGCCCCGAGACGCGCGCGCCCGTCTCCGAAGGGACGACGAGCCGCTTGCCCAGCAGCTCGCGCGCGACCGCCAGCGTGTCCGCGCGGGCGTAGAAGTCTCGTCCGAGTTTGACTGATCCGACGGGGCTGCGCACGGGAAATCTACTCGAACTGTCTGCGGAACTCTTCAAACTGGCGGCGCATCTCGGCCAACTCGCCGCTCAGCCGCTCGACCTCGGCTTCGAGCCGCGCGACGCGCTCGCCGTCGGCGCCGCGCGACGTGGCGGCGCGAGACGGAGCGGAAGCCTGGCCTTCCGCCTCGTCCTCGACGACGGGCTGGCCCGAGAGCAGGTGCGCGTAGCGCGCCTCCTTGCGACCCGCCTGTCGCGGGAGCTTGGCGACGAACGGCTCGTCCCTGCGCGCCAAGCCTTCGAGCGTCTCCTCGACCTCGCGCAGGTCGGCGAACTCGTGGAGCCTCCCCGTGCGGCCGCGCACCTCGCCCACGGTCTGCGGCCCGCGCAGCATCAGCACGCAGAGCGCGGCCAGCTCCGCCGGCGAAAGCCCGTAGACCTCGCGCGCCATGTGCTTGTACTTCGGGACGCGGCTGTCGGCGCCGTAGAAGATGTAGACCAGATTCTTCGCGCGCAAGGACTCGACCGCGTCGGCCACCTCCGGCTCGCCGTACTGCACGACGGGGTCGCGGTTGGAAATCTGGTTGCACGCGTGCACCAGCGCGTTCATCGTCAGCGGGTAGTAGTCCGGCGTCGTCACCTGCTTCTCGATGAGCGAGCCGACGACGCGCACCTCCCTCTCGTTCAAAAGTGTCTCCACGTCCGTTTGCGTCACCCTTCAGTTTAAGACCGCCGCCCTCAGAATTTCATTGACACGCCGCGACGGTCAAGTGTACACGTCGGAGCGCCGCCGCCGCAGCCCGCGCCACAAGGCCCGCGCCGGGCGGCCCGCGCCCGAACAAACACAACCTGAGGAGACGATAGATGGCGGAGACTGAACAGCCCACATGGGGGCCGCTCGAAAAGCGCTTCGGCGCGGGGACGAAAGACCGGCCGCGCAGGCTGCTGGCGCTCGACGGCGGCGGCATCCGCGGCGTGCTGACGCTTCAGGTGCTCATCCGCATGGAGGAAGTCCTGCGCGGGGCGAGCGGGCAGGGCGACGGGTTCCGCCTGTGCAACTTCTTCGACTACATCGGCGGCACCAGCACCGGCGCGATCATCGCCGCCGGGCTGGCGCGCGGGATGTCGGCGAAGGAGCTTTCGGACTTCTACATGGAGGCCGGGCCGGCGATGTTCGACAAGTCGTTCATCCTCTTCCGCCTGCGCCGCCTCTACGAGTCGCAGCCGCTCAAGCAGAAGTTGCAGGAGACCTTCGGCGCGAACACGACGCTCGCCCCCGAGCACCTCAAGAGCCTGCTGCTCGTCGTCACGCGCAACGTCACGACCGACTCGCCGTGGCCCGTGAGCAGCAACCCGTTCGCCAGGTACAACGCCCCCGGCCGCGCCGACTCCAACCTCAACATCCCGCTCTGGCAGCTCGTCCGCGCCTCGACGGCCGCGCCCATCTACTTCGCGCCCGAGGTCATCCAGTGGGACCCGAAGAACCCGTCGAAGACCTTCGTCTTCGAGGACGGCGGCTTGACGCCCTACAACAACCCGGCCTTTCTGCTCGCGCGGATGGCGACGATGCCCGAGTACAACCTCGGCTGGGCGGCGGGCGAGCGCAACCTCCTCGTGATGTCGGTCGGCACCGGCTCCGCGCCGAAGGTGGACGCCGCCGTCTACTCGTCGGGCAAGACCGCGCTCTCGAACGCCGCCGGGATTCCCGCCGCGCTGATGTACGGCGCGCAAGTCGATCAGGACATCAACTGCCGCACCGTCGGGCGCTGCGTCTACGGCGCGCCGTTAGACCGCGAGCTGGGCGACCTCGTCCCGCGCGACGCGGCCGGCGACCCCGTCCCCGTCTCGGAAGACCTCGGCCGCCGTTTCGTCTACGCGCGCTACAACGCCGAGCTGTCCGCCGCGTGGCTCTCGTCGCACGGCCTCGGCGACGTGGACGCCGCGAAGGTCTCGCAGCTCGACTCGGTCGAGCACATCGGCGACCTCGTCCGCGTCGGCCAAAAGCTCGCCGAGGAGGTCAAACCCGGGCACTTCTGCCTCGAACACTTCGGCCGCTTCGAGGGAGCCTGAGGAGCAAACATGCGCGCCTTCATCATCCGACCCTTCGGGACTAAAGACGGCATCGACTTCGACGAGGTCGCGCGCGTGCTCATCGCGCCGGCGCTCGAAGCGGTCGGGGCCAAGGGGCGTGAGACGCTGGACATCGTCGAGTCGGGCAACATCCGCACGGACATGTTCCGCCGCCTGCTCACGGCCGACCTCGTCGTCGCCGACCTCTCGATCCACAACGCGAACGTCTTCTACGAACTCGGCATCCGCCACGCGCTGCGCGAGCACGGCACCTTCATGCTGCGCTGCGACGCCGACCGCTTCCCCTTCGACCTCCAGACCGACCGCTACTTCGTCTACGACAGGGCGAACCCGTCGGCGAGCGTCGCCGCGCTCGCCGACGCGCTGCGGCGCATGTCGGAGGCCGCGCCGCAGAACGCCGCCGTGAAGGACAGCCCCGTCTTCGCCTCGCTGCCCAACCTGACCGAGCCGGACCCCTTGCAGTTCATGATCGTGCCGCAGGACTTCGGCGAGGAGGTCGCGCGCAACGCCGGCGACAAGCTCGCCGGCGACCTCGCGCTGCTCTCCTACGAGGCGAAGGGCTTCGAGTGGGAGAGGGGCGGCTGGCGCGTCATCGGCCGCGCGCAGTTCAGCCTGAAGGCGTGGCCCGGCGCGAAGGAGACGTGGGAGCGCGTCCGCACTCTGGAGCCCGACGACACGGAGGCGAACCTCCGGCTCGGCACTGTCTATGAACGGCTCGGCGACCTCGCGCGCTCGACGCAGGCGCTCGAACGCGCCATCGACGACAAGGGCATCAAGCCCTCCGAGCGCGCCGAGGCGTACTCGCTCATGGCGCGCAACGCCAAGACGCACTGGCGCCGCGAGTGGGAAGTCCGGCCGCCCGGCGAACGCGCCGCCGCCGCGCTGCGCTCCCCGCACCTGCTCGAATCTTTCGAGAACTACGAGCGCGCCTTCTACGAAGACCTCAACCACTTCTACTCCGGGCTGAACGCGCTGGCGATGCTCAAGGTCATGCTCGGGCTGGCCGAGGCGCTGCCCGCGGTGTGGGCCGAGCGTTTCAGAAAAGCCTCGAAGGCCGAGGACGCGCTCGAAGAGTACAGGGAGCAGGCCGGCAAGCTGGCCGGCGCGGTCGAACTGTCGCTGGCGGCCGCGGCGCAGCGGCTTGAGCGCGAGGGCGGGAAGGACGTGTGGGACGAGGTCGGCGTCGCCGACCACCGCCTGCTCACGACCGACGAGCCGCACCCTTCCGTCGCCGCCGCCTACCGCGACGCGCTCGCCGACGCGCCCGATCTGGCGGCCGAGTCCGTGCGCAGGCAGCTCGCCATGTACCGCGACCTCGGCGTGCTCGGCGCGAACCTCGCCGAAGTCTTCGAGGTCGTGGGAAACCCGCCGCCGCTGCCCGCCCCCGGCCCCATCCCGCTCCCGACCCCGCAGCGCCCGCGCGTCCTCATCTTCACCGGCCACATGATCGACGCGCCCGGCCGCGAGTCGCCGCGCTTCCCCGCGGAGAACGAGGGCGCGGCGCGCGCGAAGATAAAGGAAGCCGTCGAGCGCGAGATGGCCGCCGGGGCGGGCGTCGCCTCCGGCTACGCGGGCGGCGCGAGCGGCGGCGACATACTCTTTCTGGAGGTCTGCGAAGAACTCGGCATCGAGACGCGCCTCTACCTCGCCATGCGGCCGCAGCAGTACGTCCTCGCCTCGGTCGAGAGGGCCGGCGGGAAGTGGGTCGAACGCTTCTGGCGAATCTACAACGCGCGGGAGGCCGCGGGGCACGTGCGCGTGCTGAGCAACGCGGCCGACGTGAAGGACAGCAGCGAACACCTGCCCGCGTGGCTGCGCCCGAAGCCGGGCTACGGCATCTGGGAGCGCACAAACCTCTGGATGCTCTACAACGCGCTCGACGAGGCGTGCGGCCCCAGGTCGGAAGACCCCAACATCACGCTCATCGCGCTCTGGGACGGCGAGGCCGGCGACGGCCCCGGCGGCACCGTCCACCTCATCGACAAGGTCAAGAGGCTCGGCGCGCGCTACGACGTTGTCATCACGAAAGACCTCTTCGGCCTCTGAGCGGCGAGGCGGCGGCGCGCGCCTTCTGCGGGGCGACGCTCGACAGCTCGGCGTCCAACGTTTCGAGCGCGTCGAGGATGGTCTCGGCGGCGTGGATGAAGAAGTCGGTGGTGAGCGCCGAGAAGTCGTCGGTCGGCTTGTGATAGTCCTTGTGGTCTTCGACGCCGAAGTAGACGAAGGGGATGCCGGCGCGCTGGAAGGCGAACTGATCGGACTGGTTCGTCCAGTCGTCGTGCCCCTGCTCGGGGCGGTCGTGGCCGAGCAGGAGCTTGACGGGCGCGCGCGCGGCGACTCGTTCGAGCGCGGGGCGGAGCGCGGGCGTCTGGTGCGCCCCGGCGGCGTAAAGCTCGCCCCGGTCGCTGCGGCTGACCATGTCGAGGTTGACGTTGAGCGCCACGCGGCGCTTCTCCGCCTGAAGCTGTTTGACGAGGGCGCGCGCGCCTAAAAGCCCCAACTCCTCGGCGTCGAGCGCGGCGAAGATGATCGAGTTCTCGGGGCGTTTCACTTCGGGCGCCCCGTGCCCGCCGCCGTAGCGCGCGGCCAGTTGCAGCAGCACGGCGACGCCCGAGGCGTTGTCGTCCGCGCCGTTGTAGACCACGCCGTCGCGCACGCCGAGGTGGTCGTAATGCGCCGTGACGACGACGAACCGCTCGGGGTGCGCGCGCCCCTCGACGTAGCCGACGAGGTTGACGCCCGACTTCGCCGCCCCCGCGCGCGCCGGCAGCTCGAAGGGCTGCTCGAACGACGAGCCGAGCGGCTTAAGTCCCGCCTCCGTGAACCGCCGCGCGACGTACGCGCGCGCCATGGCCCCGCCCGGCGTCCCCGCCCCGCGCCCCTCCATCGCGTCCGACGACAGCACGCGCACGTCCTCAAGCAGCCGCGCCGAGTCCAACTTCTTCGACGCCGGCGGCGCGGGCTTCCCTTCGGCCTTCGCCGAACTTTCTTCCCCCGCCGGCTTCGGCTTCTGCACGGGCAGCGCCGCCCCGCACGAACTTAAAAGGATGATTGCGAGTAGAAAAAACCTCATGCTTTGAGTCTGCCTCATCCCCACCACCTTCTCCAAATCCCGCACGGCGGCGGCGCGCTAGTCGGCGAGCCAGTCGGCGCTGAGCCGTTCGATGGCCAGCTCTTTGTGCTTGGCCTCGACCTCGATCCAGGGCACGCGGCGGTAGGCGGCGGGCATCCGGCTGACGAGGTCGCTGTGGTGTCGGTCGCGGAACGACTCGCGGCCGTTCGAGATGTGGACGAGCTGCCACTCGGGCCGCTCCCAGGTCGTGCGCGCCGCATCGACCATCTCGCCGACGCTCGGGTGGTCGTAAGAGTCCAGCCCCTCGCGGACGACGTGGTGGTGCGCGTCGAAGACCATCGGCACGCCCGCCCGCCGGCACACGTCGAGAATCTCCGCCGCCGAGTAGATGTACTCGTCGTTCTCGAACGCGATGCGCGAGCGCACGGCCTCCGGCAGCAGGCCGATCTGCTCGATTAACCGTTCACTCCGGCCGCCCTTCCCGCCGTGAATCTCGATGAGCGCCCAAGGGCTGCGCGGGAGGCCGAGCATGTCCATGACGCGCGCGTGCGATTCGAGAATCTTGACGCTGTTGGCGATTGTCTGCGGCGAGTCGGAGCTTAAGACGACGAACTGGTCGGGGTGCAGCACGAGCCTCAGCCCTAGTTCCCCGGCGCGCGCGCCCGCCCCCTTTAACTCTTCCGCGAACTCTTCGAGCACGTCGGAGCCGGCCTCGTCGTCGGCGAAGGGGAAGAGCGCCGAGGTCATGCGGTAGAGGCTCAAGCCCCGCCCGGCGCAGAAGTCGAGCGCGCCGTTCAGCCGCGCGAGGTTCGCCGCGTACAGCTCGCGCAGCATGCGCTTCTGCTCGTCCACGGGGAACTGCAAAAGGCGCTTGCGCGTGACCGTCCTGTACCTCACCTCGTCCGAGTGCGTGATGCAGACCAGCCCCAGCCGTGGGGCGGTTCTCTTCTCAGGTTTTGCCGTCATCCGTGTCATTTACGTGCCGCCGGAAACTGTCGGATTTTAGATGCCGGCTCTGCTCGCCCCGTGTCGAAAAGTTAAAATTTCTCCCCGAAACGTTCACCGCCGCGCCCCCGTTTCGCCTCCGAAGCGAAACAGGGTATCATTGGCGGTTCGCCGCAACTCCCGAAAGTCCACAGTGCGCGGCGGCGTGTATTCCAGACAGACATGAGCCAAGAAGCGATCATCGTGCGCGGGGCGCGCGTCAACAACCTGAAGAACGTCTCGTTCCACATCCCCGTCGAGAAGCTGACGGTCGTCACCGGCGTCTCCGGCTCGGGCAAGTCTTCGCTCGCCTTCGACACCATCTACGCCGAGGGGCAGCGCCGCTACGTCGAGTCGCTCTCGGCCTACGCGCGCCAGTTCCTCGAACGGATGGACAAGCCGGACGTGGACGAAGTCCTCGGCATCCCGCCGGCCATCGCCATCCGGCAGAAGAACTCGACGCGCAACCCGCGCTCGACCGTCGGCACGCAGACGGAAGTTTACGACTACCTGCGGCTCCTCTACGCGCGCGTCGGGACGACCTTCTGCCGCGTCTGCGGCCGCGAGGTGCACAAGGACTCGCCCGAGTCGGCCGCGCAGGAAGTCTTGGAAGCCCTGCCCGAGGGCGCGCGCTTCTACGTCCTCTTCCCCGCCGAGGCCGGCCTGCGCGTCGAGGAGAACGGCAAGTCGGCGTCGAAGACGAAGAAGAAGACGCCCAAAGCGTCCGCGCCGTCCGCGCCCGACCGGCGGACGGTGACGGCGCACGTGATGAGCCTGATGCAGCGCGGCTTCACGCGCCTCTTCGCCGGCGGCGAGACCGTCGAGCTGCGCTCGCCCGACGACTACACGCGGCCCGACTTCGAGGGCGTCTACGTCCTCGTTGACCGCCTCGTCGCGCGCGCCGACGTGCGCGAGCGCCTCGTCGATTCCTTCGAGACCTGCTTCATCGAGGGGCACGGCGCCGCGCACGTCCAGACGGTCGAGACCTCCGAAGACGGGCCGCGCACGTTCAAGTTCAACGAGCGCTTCGAGTGCAAGTACGACGGCACCATCTACGCGCAGCCCGAGCCGCGCCTCTTCAGTTTCAACAACCCCTACGGCGCGTGCCCGACCTGTCAGGGCTTCGGCAACACCATCGGCCTCGACACAGACCTCGTCATCCCCAACCCCGCGCTCTCGCTCTCGGAGGGCGCCGTCGAGCCTTGGACGAAGCCGCAATACGAATGGGCGCGCACCGAGCTGAAGCGCTTCGCCAAGCAGGAGAAGATTCCGTTCGACGTGCCGTTTCAGGAGTTGACGAAGCAACAGCAGCGCGCCGTCGTCGAAGGCAAGGGCGGCTTCAGCGGCGTGCGCGGCTTCTTCGAGTGGCTGGAGACGAAGAAGTACAAGCTCCACGTCCGCGTCTTCCTCGCCAAGTACCGCGGCTACACGCTCTGCCCCGACTGCGGCGGCGGGCGTCTGCGTCAGGAGGCGCGCGACGTGAAGGTCGGCGGCCGCACGCTTCCCGAAGTCAGCTCGCTCGCGATTAAGGACGCGGCGGTCTTCTTCGACTCCTTGCAGCTCTCGCCCGAGCAGTCGGCCATCGCCGACAAGGTTCTGTTTGAAGTCCGGCGCCGCCTGAAGTTCCTCGTTGACGTGGGGCTCGACTACCTGACGCTCGACCGCCTCGCCTCGACGCTCTCGGGCGGCGAGTCGCAGCGCATACAGCTCGCCACCAACCTCGGCTCGTCGCTCGTCGGCGCGCTCTACGTCTTGGACGAGCCTTCCATCGGGCTGCACCCGCGCGACTCCGAGCGGCTCATCAAGCTGCTGCACAACCTGCGCGACATCGGCAACACCGTCCTCGTCGTCGAGCACGACGAGGAGATGATGCGCGCCGCCGACCACATCCTCGACATCGGCCCGGCGGCGGGCGAGCTGGGCGGCAAGGTCATCTACGAGGGCGACTTCGAGGGGCTTTTGAAATCGGGCGCGACGCTGACGGGCAAGTACCTGCGCGGCGAGGCCGAGATCAAAGAGCCGAAGCAGCGACGCGCCGCCAAGAAGAAGAAGATCGCGGTGCGCGGCGCGTCGGAGCACAACCTGAAGGACGTTGACGTGGACATCCCTTTGGAGATGCTCGTGTGCGTCACCGGCGTCTCCGGCTCCGGCAAGTCAACGCTCGTCCACGACGTGGTGTACGCGGGCATCAAGAAGCAGCGCGGCGAGTGGCAGGGGCAGGTCGGCGCCTTCCGAGAGCTTGCGGGCGGGCAGCACGTTGACGACGTGGTGCTCGTAGACCAGTCGCCCATCGGGCGGACACCGCGCTCGAACCCCGTCACCTACATCAAGGTCTACGACGCCGTCCGCGAGGTCTTCTCGCAGACGCGCGACGCGCAGGGGAAGGGCCTCGACCCTTCGCACTTCTCCTTCAACGTCCCCGGCGGGCGCTGCGACGTGTGCGAGGGCGACGGGACGGTGACGGTCGAGATGCAGTTCCTCGCCGACGTGGAACTCGTCTGCGAGGAGTGCAAGGGCACGCGCTTCAAGCCGCAGGTCCTGGACGTGCGCTACCGCGGCAAGAACATCAACGACGTGCTCAGCATGACGGTGCGCGAGGCGATGAACTTCTTCCGCGACACCGCGCGCATCGCCAACCGCCTGCGCGTGCTCGACGACGTGGGCCTCGGCTACCTGCGTCTCGGCCAGTCGGCGACGACGCTGTCGGGCGGCGAGGCGCAGCGCGTCAAACTCGCCGCCTACCTCTCGAAGCGGACGGGCGCGCGCACGCTCTACATCTTCGACGAGCCGACGACGGGCCTGCACTTCGAGGACATCAACAAGCTGCTCGCGGCCTTCCGCACGCTGGTCGAGGCGGGCGGCTCGCTCCTCGTCATCGAGCACAACCTCGACGTGATTAAGACGGCCGACTACCTCATCGACCTCGGCCCCGAGGGCGGCGACGCCGGCGGGCGCCTCGTCGCCACCGGCACCCCCGAAGAGGTCATGCGCTCGCCCGACTCGCACACCGGCCGCTTCCTCGCCGCGCACCTCGCGCGCTCGAACGGCCACCGCAAGGCCGCCGACTAACCCGAGCCATTTCTGCCGGGGGCGCGGTCAGGGATGACCGCGCCCCCGGCGTTTAGGCCCGCGCCCCCGCTAAACCTTGCGCGCCGCCGCGACGTATAGCTGTCTGCATTCGTAGTTCTGACATTCCACCAACGCCCGCGTCCAAAATCCTGTCCGAAGGGAGAAAATTTCGTATGCCGAGATGCTTGAGGCCCGCGCTCTTTGCCTGTCTGTTTCTCTTCCCCGCGTTCGACGCCGTCGCGCAAAGGGCGGCGCCGGCCGCGACGGGAACCGCCGGCTCTTACCGCAAGGCGTTCGAGACGGCCGAGGCGGGCTTGAAGGCTTTCGGCACCGCCGAAGCCCTGCGCGCGGCCGGGGACGTGTGGGTCAAGGCGAGCGGCTCGACGTGGGCGCGCAACCAGAGTTTGAAGGTCGGCCAGCCGTGGGACAAGATGACGCGCGACGAGACGCTCTTCGCCGACGCGCGCCGCGGGCGCTTCATCTTCGAGAACCGCGACCCGCTGCCGGGCGGCTTCGTCTTCGGCGGCAAGAACGTCATCAGCGGCGGTCAGGTCTTCTTCGTCAACGAGCGCGACCGCACCGTCCAGACGATCAACCCGTCGAACATCCCCAACGGCGTCCTCAACTTCGTCCGACGCGTGCCGCACCTCCTCGTCTCCTACGCGCTCGAACAGCGCACGCCGACGCTGCGCTACGCGGGCGAGGAGAGCTTCGACGGGCGCCCGCACCGCGTCGTCTCCTTCGCCGCCGCCAACGGCGCGCTGGCGAGCCTCTTCTTCGACGCGAAGACCAACCTGCTCTCGAAGTACGAGCAGATGGTCACCGACCCCGTGGACGGCGACGTGGTGCAGGAGACGATCTTCAACGGCTACCACGCCGTAGAGGGAATTATGATTCCCGCCGGCCGGCAGACGCGGCGCGGCGGCGACCTCATCGAGGACGTGAAGTACACCGAGGTGCGCTTCAACACCAAGCCCGCCGACGCCGCCTTCGCCAAGCCCGAGGGCTTTGAAGAGCTGCCCTTCCCCGCCCCGCCGCCGCCCATTCGCGAGACCAAGCTCGCCGAGGGCGTCTACCTCTTCGAGAGCGCGGCCAACGCGCTCGTCGTCGAGTTCGACGCCTACGTCCTCGTCGTCGAGCCTTACAACGGCGGGCGCGGCCCGAAACCCACCATCAACAAGGCGCGCGAGATGTTCCCCTCGAAGCCCGTCAAGTACGTCGTCGTCACGCACCACCACGACGACCACTCGGGCGGCCTGCGCAGCTACGTCGCCAACGACGTGACCGTCGTCACCACGCCCGCCAACCAGAAGTACTTCGAGCGGATGGCGGCGTCCACCTTCACGCTCGCGCCCGACGACCAGACCCGCGCGCCGCGCCCGGCGCTCTTCGAGTTCGTCCGCGACAAAAAGCGCGTCTTCACCGACGGCAAGCAGACCGTCGAAGTCATCGACATCGGCCCCAGCCCCCACGCCGAGGAGATGCTCGTCGCCTACCTCCCCAAGGAGAAGCTCATCTTTCAGGGCGACCTCGTCAACCTCCCCAACTCGGGCAAGTACCTGCCCTCGACCGTCAACGACACCACGCTCCACTTCTTCGACTGGGTCACAAAGTCCGGCCTCGAAGTCACGCGCGTCGCCGCCGTCCACGGCCCGTCAACCACCTGGGACGACCTCCGCGCCGCGGTTGAGAAGAAGCGCGCCGGGCGGTAAGCTCGACGGCATGAGTCTGAAGGAACGCATCACGAGCGACTTGACGGCCGCCATGAAGGCGAAGGAGGTCGGGCGTCTGTCCACTCTGCGGATGGTGAAGGCGGCGGTGCAGAACCGCGAGATCGAGAAGGGCGGCGAGCTGTCGGACGAGGAGTTGACGAAGGCTCTCCAGTCTCTCGTTAAGCAGCGGCGCGACTCGGTCGAGCAGTACGAGAAGGCGGGGCGGGAGGAGTTGGCCGAGAAGGAGCGGGCCGAGATCGCCGTCATCGAGGAGTACCTGCCGCGGGCCGCGTCGGCCGAGGAGATCGAGCGCGCCGTCGAAGAGGCGTTGGCCGAGACCGGCGCGTCGTCGATGAAGGAGATGGGCGCCGTGATGAAGGCCGCGCAGGCGCGTCTGGCCGGGCGCAACGCCGACGGCCGCGCGGTCAGCGAGGCGGTTAAACGCAAGCTCCAGTAGGCGGTGAGCCGCGGGCGGCGAGGCGTTAAAAGCCCCGCGGCGCACGCGAAAATCGCCCGAAAATCGCCCGCCGCCCGCCGCCCAGCGCCCGCCCTCTGGCGGGTTGCCACGCGCGCACACATCCCGTATAATCCGCCTCTTGCTCGGAGCGCGGTGGCGTTGCCAGTGGGTTTTCGGCCCACTTTTTCTTTTGGGCCGAGGGTTTTGAAAAGGGGGGGCTGCGGGGCGTTGGGCGGAGAGGTTTCAGTCGAGTCGCGCGTGCGCGAGATCACGCGCCGTGTCGCCGAAGAGCGCGGCCTCGAACTCGTCCACGTCGAATTCGCCGGGGGGCCGCGCCCGCACGTCGTCCGCATCTTCATCGACAAGCCGGGCGGCGTCACCCACGCCGACTGCTCCGGGGTGAGCACGCACGTCGGCACCGTGCTCGACGTGGAGGACTTCATCCCCGGCACGTACACGCTCGAAGTCTCCTCGCCGGGTCTGGAGCGCGGGCTTTACGCGCTCGGCGACTACGAGCGCTTCGCCGGGAAGATGGCGAAGATGCAGACGCGGGGCGCGGTAGGCGGCCAGCGCAACTTCCGCGGCCGCGTCGTCGGCGTAGAGGGCGAAGAGGTCCTGTTCGACGACAAGACTTCGGGGCGCGTCCGCGTCCCCTTCTCCGAGATCGCGAAGGCGAACTTGGAGATCGACGTGGAAGAGGAGTTCCGGCTCGCGGAGGAACGGGAGCGCGCCCGAAAAGTGGCGCCAACGACAACTGAATAACAACTGAATAGCCGGCGACGCCGCCGCGCGCCAGATGGGCGAGGGCGGGGCGGCCGGAGTCGAAGACGAAAAAGTTTATGAGCGCAACCATCGGTCAGAGCATTGACGCCGTCTGCAAGGAGCACGGCATCGACCGCGACATCGTCATCGAGGCGGTCAAGGAGGCCGTCAAGGCGGCGGCGCGCAAGCAGTTCAAGTCGGGCGAGGAGATTCAGGTCGAGTGGACGCCGGAGACGGGCCTTGAGATTTTCGCCTCCAAGGTCGTCGTCGAGGAGATCGAGAATCCGGGGCGCGAGCTGTCTCTGGACGAGGCGAAGGAGCTGGCCGGCGACGAGGTCGAGGTCGGCGACGAGCTGCAACTGCCGATGCCGATGGAAGACATGGGACGAATCGCCGCGCAGACCGCCAAGCAGATTCTCTTCCAGAAGGTGCGCGACGCGGTGCGCGCCAACGTCTACGAGCAGTACATCGACAAGGTCGGCGACCTCGTCAACGGCTACATCAAGCGCTTCGAGCGCGGCGACATCATCGTCGATCTGGGCACGGTCGAGTCCGTGCTCGGGCGCGGCGGGCAGTCGCGCGGCGAGCAGTGGAATCAGGGCGAGCGCATCCGCGTCGTCATCGACGACGTGTCGAAGGAGTCGAAGGGCCCGCAGGTCGTCGTCTCGCGCACCAGCCCCGAGCTTTTGAAGCGCCTCTTCGAGATGGAGGTGCCCGAGATTTACGACGGCACGGTCGTCATCAAGTCGGCCGTCCGCGAGCCGGGCGAGCGCGCCAAGATCGCCGTCGCCTCGACCGAGCGCGACGTTGACCCGGTCGGCGCCTGCGTCGGCATGAAAGGCTCGCGCGTCCAGGCCATCATCCGCGAGCTGCGCGGCGAGAAGATCGACATCATCGAGTGGTCGGACGAGCCGAGCGTGTTCGCCGCCAACGCCTTGTCGCCCGCGAAGGTCAATCAGGTTCGCATCACCGACATCGAGCACCGCCAGATGGAGGTCATCGTCAACGAAGACCAACTGAGTCTGGCCATCGGCAAGCGCGGTCAGAACGTCCGGCTCGCCACCAAGCTCGTCGGCTGGAACATCGACATCCGCAGCGAGGAAGAGCTGAAGAAGGAGGTCGCCGCGCAGATGGGCGCGATGATCGCCTCCGGCGAGTCCGTGCCGCTTGAGCGGTTGCAGGGCATGAACCCGGCGATGGTCTCGACGCTCGCCGACCACGGCGTCGCCGACATCGAAGGACTCGCCACCGCGACCGTGGACGACATCGCGGAGTTCCTCGACGTCAGTATCGACCAGGCCGAGGCGCTCATCTCGGGCGCACGCGCGGTCGTCGAGAGCGCACGCGCGTCCGCCGAGGCCGAAGCCGCGGCGGGCGAAGGCGAAGGTGCCGAGGGCGGCGAGGAAGTGTCTGCCGAAGCTTCCGCCGAAGGCGGAGCCGCGACGGGCGATGCGAGCGAAGCGGAGGGCGGCATGGCGGGAGAGCAGGAAGAGGGTCAAACGGTCGTGCAGCACGCGGCGTCGGTCGAGGCCGACCCGAACGCGGAGCAGCGCGAGGTCGAGCCGTCCGAGGCGTCCATCGCCGAAGGTTACGACGAGGCGGCGCGCACGCGCCCGCCGTTCATGGCCGAAGACCTCTCGGCGAACAACATCCTCGCCAGCGAGTCGGCCGACCCCGTCGCCATGACCGAGGTCGAGCAGATGTCCGCCGACGAGTTGATCCTTCAGGGGGCGGGTCGCGACCTGCGCCCCGACACGATCACGCCCGCGCCCGACATCTTCTCGACCGAGGCCGCCGTCATCCAGAGCACCGGCTCCTTCGTCGAAGAGGAGCGACCCTCGACGCTCGACGCCGAAGGTCAGGGCGTCCCCGGCGGCGCCGTCCAGATGTCGGACGAGGCGTACGAGGACTCGCCCATCTCGCCGCGCGGCGACTTCGCTTCGGAAGCGTCGGCGCCCGAGGTGACAAATTCTTCGGAGCCGGGCGCGCCCTCGGAGGGCGAGCCGGCGACGGTTGAAACACTAGCCGACGACGAGGCCGAAGATGCTTCTGGCAACGTCGAATAGCTTGAGTGACGCGGCCGCGCGCCCCCC
>DASVQX010000046.1:0-17055 GCA_036388915.1 Pyrinomonadaceae bacterium | reverse complement strand
TTACCCGCGCCTCGGCGTCTCTGTAGTTGATTGCTTCTTACTTCAACCGAATCTCGACGCGGTTCTGTTCGAGCGCGTTGCCGGTCGCGCGCTGCAAGTCGGCGACGGCCTTGTTGAGCTCGGTCTGCGCGCGCAGCTCGTTGCCGCGCGCGGTGGCGAGCTGCGTCTGGCGTTCGAGGACGAGGAAGACCGTGCTCTGGCCGGCGTCGAGCTTGCGCTGCTCGGAGGCGTACTGCTGCTCGGAGGCCGAGCGCGCCGTGGCCGCCGCGCGCAGCCGCGACTCGGCCGTGCGGACGAGCTGCAAGGCGTTGCGCACGTCCACCTGGATGAGCTGCTCCAACTGCTCGCGCTGCGTGCGTATGCGCTCGGCGTCAACGAGCGTGCGGCCGTACTGCGCCTTCGCCGTCGTGTTGCGGAACGGCAGGTTGACCGTCACGCCCGCGCGGAAGTTGGTGTAGCGGTTCGCGGCGAGGTTGACGAGCGACTGACCCTCGCCGCCGACGAGCGCGCCGGGCACCGACTGCACCGGCGGGTCTGGGAGCGGGTCGAGCCCGGCCGCCGCCGAGAGCTGGTTGATGCGGTTGCGTATCTCAAGGTTCGAGGCGGTGAGCGGGTTGGTGCCCGACGTGTTGGTCGCGCCGGCCAAGCCGACCAGCCCGTAGGAGGCGACGAGGTCAACCTGCGGCCGCGTCTGCTCGCGCGCGAAGCGCTGCTCGATCTCGTTGATCTCGCGCGCCACGTCCGAGGACTGTAGCTCGGGCCTCGACTTGAGCGCGACCTGCATCGCCTCTTCGAGCGCGACCTGCGGCGGCGCGAGGTCAACGGATTCAGTCGGCACGATGGCGACGCGCCAGATGGAGGCGTCGCGGTTCTCCGCCACGAGGCTCTTCAGGTAGTTCTCGGCGCGCCCCACGTCGTCGAGCGCCGAGAAGACGCTCTGCTCGAAGCCCGAGACCTGCGCCTCGGCCGCCACCACGTCGATCGGCGCGAGCATCCCCTCGCGGACGAGCCGCTTGTTGTGCTCCAACTGGCGGCGCGCGTCGCCCGCGGCCTCGCGCTGAATCTGAAGGTTGCGGAGCGAGTAGACCAAATCCCAGTAGGCGCGCTGGACGGCCGTGATCGTCTCGACGGCGCGCTGGCGGAACTGCGCGTCGGTGAGCGAAAGGTTCTTCTTGCCGATCTCGATGAGGCGGCGGTTCTGGTCGAAGGAGCGCCCGCGCAGGAGCGGCTGCGTGTAGCTGAAGGTGAGCGCCGTCGGGTACTGCGGGTTGAGCGCGGCGAACTGGTTGTTCGTCGTGACGCGGTTGTTGACGAAGTCCACGCGGTAGCCGCCGCCGAACTTCGGCTCAAGCCCCTGCACGGACGACTGGCTGAAGAGGCCGGACTGCGTGACCGAGCCGGTCGCGCTGCCCGAGAGGAAGCTGGCCGTGGGCTGCTCGGTGCGCTCGTAGTAGGAGTTGGTCAGGAAGCGCGGGTCGTAGACGCCGCGCGCGGCCTGCAAGTCGAACTCGGCGGCGCGCACGTTCTCGCGCGCGACCTCGATGTCCTTGTTGTTGGCGAGCGCCATCTCGATGACCTCGCGGACGGTGAGCGCGCGCTGCTCGCCCATGTCCACGCCGACGCGTTCGAGCGCCGGGAAAGGCCCCTGCTCGGCGCGGAAGTCCGGCGCGATCTCGGGCACGCTGAGACGCGTGTCGGCCGGAGCGGTCGGCACGCTCTCGCGGCCGGGCGCGGGCGGGCCCGCCGGCGACTGCACCTGACCGCCGGGCGCGCCGGGCTGAGTCTGCGTCCCCGCGGGGCGAGCGGGTGCCTGCGGCGCGGGCAGATTCGCGTCGGCCGGCGCGGTCTGCGGGACGGAAGGCTGCGCGGGCTGCGGCGCCTGGGCCGGCGCGGCGGGGTTGGTGGACTGCTGCGTCTGCGACTGCGTCGGCGAGGCGGTCTGCGGCCCTTGCGCGGGCGCGCCCGTCTGCGCCGGCGGGTTGTTGGACGAAGGCGCCGGCTGCTGCGTCGTGCCCGCCTGCGCCGCGTCCGCCGCGCGCGGCGTCAGCTTCGACACCATCGTCACGTACGCGACCGGCGAAGCCGCGGGCGCGGCGTCGCGTCCTTCGACGGCGGCGTCGTCAACCTTCTCTTCAACCCTCTCGGCAACCTTCTCCGCGGAGGGCTTCGCCGCCGCGTCCCTTTTCTTCGCGTCGCCGAACATCGAGCCGGTGAACCGCGTCGCGGGCGCCTCGCGCCTCGCCGTCTGCTGCGCGCGGAGCGGCGCCGCCGCCGGGCCGACGGCCAGCGCGAGCGCCAGTAGACTTAAAATCGATTTGTGATTACGCGTGGACATAATCCTCACACCTGAAAATTGCGAACCCATTAGTGCTTGCCGAACATCCCGAAGAGCGTCTGCGCGGTGGCGGCGGCGCGGCGGCGCAGGCGGCGGAACGGCACCGCCGCGCGCGACCAAGCGCGCGAGAGGACGCGGCTGCGCCCCACGTCGTCGAAGAGCGAGTAGAAGACCGGAACCGCGAGCAGCGTCAGCAGCAGACACAGGCTCTGGCCGCCGACGACGAGCACGCCGATGGAGCGGTTCGTGCCCGCGCCCGGCCCCGTCGAGAGCGTGAGCGGAAGCATGCCGGCGACGAGCGCGACGGTCGTCATCAGGATGGGGCGGAGCCGGTCGCGGTTCGCCTGCACGATGGCTTCGAGCCGCTCCATCCCGTGCGACCGCAGCTCGTTGGTGTGGTCGATCTGAAGAATCGCGTTCTTCTTCACCACCCCGAAGAGCAGGAGGAGTCCCAGCCCCGAGAAGATGTTCACCGTCTGCCCCGTCAAGAGCAGCGAGAGGATGCCGAACGGGATGGCGAGCGGCAGCGTGAGCAGGATCGTGATGGGGTGGATGAACGACTCGAACTGCGCCGCCAGAATCATGTACATGAAGACGAACGAGAGGACGAAGGCGAGCATGAAGTAGTAGCCCGCGCGCCCCAACTCCTTCGAGCGGCCGGCGAGGCCGGTCGTGTACGAGGGATCGACGTTCAGCTCCTTGACGAACAGGTTCATCTGGTCGATGACGGCCGCCTGCGACCCGCCCGGCTTGACGTTCGCCAGCAGCGTCACCTGCCGCTGGCGGTTGAGCCGGTCGATGGCCGACGGGCCCGTCCCCTCCTCGACGCGGACGAGGTTCGAGAGGTTCGTCCAGCCGACCTTCGTCGATTGGACGAAGAGGTTCTCCAGAGCCTCGGGGCTGGTGCGCGCCTGCCCGATGGCGCGGACGCGCACGTCGTACTGGTCTGTGCCCTCGTTGTAGGTCGAAACGTCCTGGCCCGCGACGAGCACGTTCAAAGCCTGCGCCACGTCGCCGACCTTGACGCCGAGGTCGGCCGCGCGCGCGCGGTCGATGTGGACTTGCACCTCGGGCTTGCCGAGGATGAGCGTCGAGTCAACGTCAACCACGTCGGGGATGGTCTTCATCTTCTCCAGAAGCTGCTGCGAGTACTCGGTCAGCTTCTGGAGGTCGGGGCCGCCGATGACGTACATGATGTCGGCGTTGCGGAAGCCGCCGCCCGAGATGGCCGCGACCTGCTGGACGCTGGTGCGCAGCTCCTTGGGGTAGCGCGTGAGCACCGCGCGCGCGTCGCGCATCAGGTCGTCCTGCGTGTGCTGGCGCTCCCCGACGTCGGTGAGCTTGACGTAGATGGAGGCGGCGTTGACCGTCTCCTGCTGGCCGCCGCCGAGGGTGACGAGCGTGTCGGTGACGCCGGGGAGCCGGCGGATGTCGGCGGCGATCTTCTCGACCAGCGCGGAGGTGGCCGCGAGCGTCGAGCCCTCGGGGGCGCGCACGCTGACCTCGAACTGCGACTGGTCGTCCACGGGGAGGAAGTTCTTCCCGACGAGCCTGAAGAGCGGCACGATGCTCAGGATGACGAGCACGCAGGCGAGGACGACCGCCCAGCGGTGCCCCATCGACCAGCGCAGCATCGCCGTGTAGGTGCGGTCAACCGGCCTATACCAGCGCGACTCCTTCGAAGTGTGCTGCGCGTGAAGCTCGCGCCCCGCGCCGGGCCGCGCGACCTCCTCCGAAGGCGGGGCGTCGGTGGCCTCCTGCGCGGCCGTCTCGTAAGAGGTGGCGAGCGCGCCCGGCTCGCCCGCCATGACCTTCGACTCGTCGGCGAGACCCGCGGGCGCGTCGCCCTCGGACGGCGGCGTGGCCGTCCCCGGCCCCTCGGCCGGCGCCTCGCGCTTGATGAGACGCGCCGCCAGCATCGGCGTCAGCGTGAACGAGACGAGCAGCGAGACCGCGATGGCGAAAGACGACGTGAAGCCGAACGACGACATGAAGCGGCCGACGATGCCGCCCATGAAGCCGACGGGGAGGAAGACGGCGAGCAGCGAGAGCGTCGTCGTCATGACGGCCAGACCTATCTCGCGCGTGCCCTCGATGGCCGCCTGGAACGCGCCGTAGCCCTTCTCCTCGACGAAGCGGAAGATGTTCTCAAGGACGACGATGGCGTCGTCGATCACGATGCCGACCATCAGCGTCAAGGCGAGCATCGTGATCTGGTTCAAGGTGTAGCCCATCGCGGCCATCAAGCCGAAGGTGGCGATGATGGAGGTCGGGATGGCGATGGCGGCGATGAAGGTCGAGCGCACGTTCCAGAGGAAGAGGAAGACGACGAGCGCCGCGAGCAGTCCGCCCTCGACGAGGTGCGTCTTGATGGCGTCCACCGCCGCCTTGATGAAGACCGACTGGTCGCCGACGATCTGCGTCCGCACGCCCTTCTTCCTGAGCGCCGGCTCGAGCTCGCGCAAACGCTCCTTGACCCCTTCCGCCACCTGCACGGTGTTCTGCCCCGACTGCTTCGCGACGATGAGCGTCACCGCCGGCTGGCCGTTCAGGCGCGCGCTCGAACGCTGCTCCTCCGACTCGTCGGCCATGTAGCCGATGTCAGAGACCTTCACCGCGTAGCCGCCGCGCGTCGAGACGGCGATGTTATTGAAGTCGGCCGGGTTGGTGATGCGCCCCATCGTGCGCACCGTCAGCTCGCGCGTGCCCTCGTCTAAGCGCCCGCCCGGAACCTCCATGTTCTGCGAGCGGACGGCCGCCACCACCTCGGGGACGGTGATGTTGAAGGCGCGCATCTTGTCGGGATCGACGAAGACGTGTATCTCGCGCGTGGCGCCGCCGACGATGGCGACGTTGCCGACGCCGTTCAGCGACTCGATGCGCTTCTTGATCTCCTTGTCGGCGATGTCGGTGACTTCGCGCAGAGACTTGTTGGCGGAGACCGCGATGCGGAGCACGGGCGCGGCGTCGGTGTCGAGCTTCTGGATGATGGGCTGCTCGGCCGTCTCGGGCAGGTCGCCGGTGATGAGGTCAACCTTGTCGCGCACCTCCTGCGCGGCGATGTCCGCGTTTTTGTCGAGGAGGAACGTGATGAAGACCTGCGAGACGCCCTCGACCGAGGTCGAGCGCAACTCGTCGATGCCGCTGATGGTGTTGACCGCCGCCTCGACCTTGTCGGTGACCTCGGTCTCGATCTCGCGCGGGCTGGCGCCGGGGTTGACGACCGTCACGGTGATCGTCGGCAGGTCAATCTTCGGGAACAGATCGACGCCCAGCGTCGTGACCGAGAAGAGCCCCACCACGGTCAGCGACAAAATCAGCATCGTCGCGAAGACGGGGCGCCTGACGCAAATTTCGGCTAGTTTCTGCATGACAGACTTGTCCTATGAATCAACCCGACTACTGCCTGACCGGCGCGCCGTCGGCCAACTGCTCGACGTTCGAGGTGGCGACCAGCTCGTCGGCGGCGACGTTGCCCTTGATTTCGATGAGGTCGCCCTCCTGCCGGCCCGTCGAGACGAGCCGCTCCTGCGCGACGCCGTCGCGGACGACGAAGACGCGCGCGGTCGTCCCGTCGGTGCGCAGGGCGCGGACGGGGACGAGGACGGCCGGGTCGGACTGCGACATCAGCACGCGGATGGTCGCGAACTGGCCCGGCTTGAGCAGGTTGTCGCTGTTCTGCACCTCGGCCTCGACGGTGAGCGTGCGCGACTGCGCCGAGACGTTCGGCGAGACGCGCGCGACGCGGCCCGAGAAGCTGCGGTCGGGGTACGTGCTCACCGAGACCGAGACGCTCTGCCCCGGCCGCACGGTCGCGATGGCCTGCTCGGGCACGTCGATGCGGACCCGCAGGGGGTTGGTGCGGACGACCGTGGCGATCTTCATGCTGGTCGAGACGAACTCGCCCACGTCGGCCGTGCGCTCGGTGACGTAGCCGCTGATGGGCGAGTAGATCGTCACGTCGCGGACGCCCTTCTGCGCCTGCTGGACGGCGACCTGCGCGGCCTGCGCGGCGGCGCGCGCCGTCTGCACCCCGGCGTACGACTGGTTGGCCTGCGCGAGCGCCGCCTGATACTGCTCGCGCAACTGGTCGCGCTGCGCGCGCTGCTGGTCGTAGGCCGAGCGCGAGATGTCGCCCGACTCAAGCAACTGCTCGTGGCGGCGCAGGTTCTTCTCCGCGAGGTCGTAGGCGGCCTTCGCCGCGCCGACCTCCGCGACGCGCGTCGGGTCGAAGCGCTGGCCGGCGCGAAGCCCGATGCGCGCCTCGGCCTGCGCGACGCCCGCGTTGGCCTGCGCCAGCGCCGCCTGCGCCTGTTCGAGCTTGAGCCGCGCGTCGCCCGCGTCGAGCTGCGCGATGACCTGCCCCTTCTGGACGAAGCTGCCGAGGTCTACGCCGACCGAGACGACGCGGCCGCCGATGATGGGCGCCACGTCGGTCTGCTCGTCGGCGGCGAGGCTGCCCGTCGCCTCGACGAAGCGCGGGAGGTCGCGCATGACGGCCGGCGCGGTCGTCACATCCACGGCCTGCGGCGTCTGCGCGGCGGCCGTCGCCTCTTCCTTCTTGTTGGCCTGCGCGCGCGAGCCGCCGCAGGAGGCGGCCGACGCGCCGAGCGCGGCGACGAGCGCCAGCGCGATTAACGTCTTGATTTGGGTGCGGGGAATCATGGCGTTCAACTCTTCTTATCTTTGGCTGTCGGAAACTTCGGGTTCGCAGTCGGCGGCGATGCCGCGCAGCAGTATCTCGGCGAACTGGCGCGCGGCCTCTTCGTTCGAGACGCCGAAGATGCGGCGCGCCGGGTCTTTGTCCCAGAGCAGGTTGACGAGCGAGTGGTGGATGACCGAGCCGAGGAAGACGCGCACGGCCGCGTACGGTTCAACGTCGCGGAAGGCGCCCTCGCGCTGGCGGCGGCGGACGTAACCGCCGAGCAGTTCGTAGAGCACGCGCACGTTCTTGTCCCAGAAGACCTGACCGAGCGAGTGGTTCTCAAGCGCGACGTACATCAGCAGGCGCAGGAAGTCCGGGTCGCCCTGATGGTGTTCGAGCATGTGGAGCGCGACGTTCTGGAAGACCGCGAGGTCGTCCGACGCCTCCATGGCCTCGGCGACGCAGCCGCGAACCTCGTCGATGACGGCGGGCTGCTCCGGCCGCCCGGCGGCGGCGCTGGCGCCCGCCCCGCCGCAGCCCTTGTAGTCGATGATGGCCGTGTAGAGGTCGTCTTTCGTGGCGAAGTGGCGGAAGATGATGGCCTCGGAGACGCCGGCGGCCTGCGCGATCTCCTTGGTCGTCGTGCCGCGAAAACCGCGCTCCGAGAAGAGCCGCAGCGCGACCTGGACGATCTGGAGGCGGCGGTCGTCGGCGCACATCCGCCCACCCGCGTGCCCCGCACCCGCCTGTGGCGCCGGCGGCGACGACTCCGCGCCGCGCTCCGCCTCGGTCTGTTTACTCATTTCTGACCCGCCTCTCCCGGCCTGCGATTAAAAGTAAGTACTTACTTACATGAGTCGCGAGACAGAGTCAAGTCAAGACGGTAAAAATTTCGTGATGTATTGTTCCGAGCCTTGTGCTACATTCGGCCCGTACATTTTCACAACAAAACTGATTCTTCGGGGCGGCGTCCGGCTCGGCCGTTTCCCCGGCCTTTCCCTCGCACGGAGCTTGCGGGAGCCGAGTCGGCACGTCGCTTGCTCCCGAGCGGTGGGAATTGCATTTTCTGGAAGCGAACTCTCGCGCGCTTTCATTAGTTGGGACTTTAATCATCCTTGTGAGGAGAGAAAGACTATGTCACAGAACAGACCTGGTAACGAGACTGGCGATTTCGGCGGCGGCAGCGGCGGCACGGGTTCGGGCGGCGCGTCGGGCGGCACCGGCTCGGGCGGCGCGAGCGGCGGGACGGGCAGCGGCGCGGGATCGACCGGCGGCGGCCTGAGCACGACGACGGGCGGCGGCGGCACGGCCGCCGGCACGGCGACGGCCCCCTCGGCGGGCGGCATCGGCGCGCGCGCCAAGGAGTACGGGCAGACGGTCGCCGACGCGGCCTCGACGGCGCGCGAGTTCATCACCGACAAGGCTTCGGTGGTCGGCGACAAGCTCTCGGGGCTGAAGGACGTGGACTACGCCGAGTACGCCAACCAGGCGAAGGACTACGCGCGGCAGAATCCGGGTCAGGCGCTCCTCGTCGCCGCGGCCGCGGGCTTCGTCATCGGCCTCCTCGTCCGCAGCGGGCGCAGGTAGGTCGCAGGTTCAAAGTTCAAAGCTCAAGGTGCGAAGCCGGCGGGCCGTCTTCGCACCTTGAGCCCCTGAACGCGGCCGGCGGCGACGGGCGGTGGCCTCGAACTTTAAACTTTGGACTTTGAACTATGGACTACCGAGGAGGTAACGATGGCCGAAGTTGAGAGAAGGCGGGCGGACGTGCCCGCGCCGGCGCAGTCGGGCGTCGATCTTGAGAACCTGCCGACGCTTTTGGGCAAGCTCAGCGACGACGTGATGCGGCTCGTCGATACCAAGCTCAGCCTGGTCAAGGTCGAGCTGAAGGAGGACGCGTCGTTCTACGCGCGCAACGGCGCCTTCATGGCGGTCGGCGCGATGATCGCGCTCATCGGGTTCGCGCTCGTCAACGTCGCGGTCGCGTTCTTCATCTCGAACTTTTTCGCCAACGACGCGGCGTCGGCCGAGAGGTTCGGCCCGACGAGCTACGGCCTCGGGTTCCTCATCACCGGCGTCATCTACGTCGTCATCGGCGGCGTCATCGCCCTCCTGATGAAGAACAAGCTCGGCGCGTACAACCCGGCGCCCACGACGAGCCTCGACGAGATTAGAAAGGACAAGCAATGGCTGAAGAACGAAATGTAGGTCTGGCGCGCACGACCGACACGTCAGCCGACGACGACGTTGACCAGACCAAGGCGGCGCTCCAGCGCCGCATGGAGGAGGCGCGCGAATCCATTACGCAGACCGTCACGGAGATTAAGGACACGGTTGTGACCCAGTACCAGCAGGTGAGAGAGAACATCAGCGACACGCTCGACTGGCGCGAGCAGTACAAGCGCCACACGCTCCCCTTCACGCTGACGGCCTTCGCCGTCGGCACCTTCGTCGGCTACACCGTCATGGGCGCCTTCAAGGGCGAGGGCGACGAAGACTACGACGAGGATGAGAGCTTCGACCGCATCGACGCCGGCTTCGACCGCGGGCTGAAAGGCTCGAAGCGTTCCTACGCGGCGCAGCCCGTCCTCGGCGGCGCGGGCGCCGGAGCCTACCAGCGCACCTCGCGCCCCGAGTCGAACGCGGCGACCGAGAGCGCCGAAGTCTTCGGGCGCGGCGGCGACGACTACAGCGGCGACGTGGGCCCGGAGACGCGCCCGTCCTACAGCAGCGGCTATCAGGCCGCGGCCGCGCCGCAGGCGCAGGGGCTCGCCTCCTACGCCTCGTCCTCGGCCGCCTCGGCGTCGGAGGAGCAGGAGGAGGAGCCGAAAGGCCCCGGCCTCATCGAGCGCTTCAAGGAGACGAAGGCTTACGACCGCCTACAGGAGGAGCTGTCCACGCTCGGCGAGCGCGCCGTCGAAGAGCTTTCGCGCACGGCGCGCAACGTCGTGGTGCCCGCGCTCCTCGCCAAGCTCAAGGGTATGATCGGCCTCGACCTCTCGGGTCAGGGCGGCGGCCAGCAGCAGCAGCGGCAGCCGGCCGCGGGCGGCGCCGGCAGCGGCGGGGGCGGCTCGCAGCAGCCGTTCCGCTCGGCCTACCCCGGCGGCTCGCCTTCGCAAGGCTCCGGCTCGGCGCAGGGCGGCGCGGCGGAGGGCGGCGCGACCGGCACGTCCGACCCGGCCGGCACCAACGCGCGCGCGGCGGCCGGCGGCACCGAGGGCTACGGCGCCTCTTAATCGAAGGACGAGGGATGAAGGATGAAGGATGAAGCTCAGGCACTCTTTCCTTCATCCCTCATCTCTCATCCCTCATCCTTAAATTCCGAGCGGGCGGGCGGTCGCGGAAGCGGCGGCCCGCCCGCTTTCTCTTCGGGCGTGATGACGGAGGGCGTCTTCGAGGTCATCATCAACGCGGCGGCGGGCGGCTCGGTCGAGGACGAGCGGGCGCGCGAGGTCGAGGCGGCCTTCGCCGCGTGCGGCGCGCGCGCGCGCGTCACCCTGGCGCGCGACGGCGCGGGGGTGGCGGAGCTGGCGCGGCGCGCCGTCTCAGGCGGGGCGCGCGCGGTCGTCGCGGGCGGGGGCGACGGCACGGTCGGCACGGTGGCGGCGGAGCTGGCCGGCACGGACACGGCGCTCGGCGTGCTGCCGCTCGGCACGCTCAACCACTTCGCCAAAGACCTCGGCGTCCCGCTCGAACTCGAAGCGGCGGCGCGCAACGTCTGCGAGGGGCGCGAGGTCTCGGTGGACGTGGGCGAGGTCAACGGGCAGGTCTTCGTCAACAATTCGAGCCTCGGGCTGTACCCGCGCATCGTGCGCCGGCGCGACAAGCTGCGCGAGCGCGACGGGAGCGGCAAGTGGTCGGCCTTCTTCCGCGCGAGCCTCGCGGTGCTGCGCCGCTACACGTTCCTGAACGTGCGGCTCGACGCGGACGGCCAGCGCATCGTGCGCCGGACGCCCTTCGTCTTCGTCGGCAACAACGAGTACCGGATGGAGAGCCTGCAATTGGGTGGGCGCGAGCGGCTCGACGACGGCCTGCTGAGCCTCTACGTCGCGCACCGCACGGGGCGGCTCGGCCTGCTGCGGCTCGCGCTGAGCGCGTTCTTCGGGCGGCTCAGCGAGGCCGAGGACTTCGACGCGCTCGGCGCGCAGGAGATTTGGGTCGAGACGCGCCGGCCGCGCCGCATCGCCGTCGCCACCGACGGCGAAGTCACGGTGATGACGACGCCGCTTCACTACCGCGTCCGCCCCGGCGCGCTCAAGGTCATCGTCCCGAAGGAGGAGCCCGGAGCCTGAAGTCATGAAAAAGATCGTCCACCTCTCAGACCTGCACTTCGGGCGCATCGACGCGGGAGTGGTCGAGCCGCTGGTCGAGGCCGTGAACGCGGCCGAGCCTTCGTTGGTGGTCGTCTCGGGCGACCTGACGCAGCGCGCGCGCTCGCAACAGTTCGCGGAGGCGCGCGCCTTCCTCGACCGCCTGCCGAAGCCGCAGGTGGTCGTGCCCGGCAACCACGACGTGCCGCTCTACGACGTGTTGGAGCGCTTCGCGCGCCCGCTCGACAAGTACCGCCGCCACATCTCGGAGGATGTCGAGCCCGTCTACGAGGACGAGGAGATGATCGTGGCGGGCGTCAACACCGCGCGCTCGCTGACGCGCAAGTTCGGGCGCGTCAACGAGCGGCAGATGGCGAACTTGCGCGAGCGCCTGTGTAAGTACCCGGACGAGATGTTAAAGGTCGTCGTCACGCACCACCCGTTTGACGTGCCCGAGGGGGCGGACGAGCGCGAGATCGTCGGGCGCGCCCAGATGGCGATGGAGGCGCTCGCCGCGTGCGGCGCCGACCTCCTGCTCGCCGGCCACATGCACGTCGGCCACACGGGGCGCACCGCCGAGCGCTACAAGATTAAAGGCCACTCCGCGCTCGTCGTGCAGGCGGGCACGGCCACCTCGAACCGCGTGCGCGGCGAGTCGAACTCCTTCAACGTCATCCGCCTCAAGCACCCGCACATACAGGTCGAGCGGCGCGTCTGGCAGCCCGAGGCCGGCCAGTTCGCGCGCGCCAACGCCGAGACCTTCCGCCACACCCCCGAAGGCTGGGAGCGCCTCCCCGAAGAGGTCGCCGCCGGCATCACCTTCGACGAAGGCGGCACGGGCCTCCAGCCACACATTCCAGAGCAGTAGACAGCAGTCAGCAGCCGGTAGAAAGAGAGGCGGCGCGCCCGGCCGATGACCGGGACGCGCCGCCTTCGTTTTCCTACTGTCTAATGGCTACTGACTACTCCCCTGCTGCCTCCCCTGCCCCGGCGCGCGGTAGGGCTTGCGCGGGAGGCGCGCGTCCATCATGGCGGAGTTGTAGGCGAAGGCGGCGACGACGACCGCCGCCTGCATGAGGTCTTCGGGGACGGCGCGGTCGTAGTTGTCCTGACTCGAATGCCACGTGCGCGAACCGTATTCGAGTTCGTCCTGTAGGAAGTCGATGCCGTTGAGGCCCGCGGCGTCGAAGGCGAGGAAATCCGAGCCGCTTGAGTTGGCGGCCGTGACGGTCGTGGCGGTGTAGGTGTTCGCGCCGACCTTGAACTCGCTGAAGGGCAGCAGCCAGCGTCGGAAGATGGGGCGCAGCGCCTCGTTGCCTTGCAGGTAGACGCCGCGCACCGCGCCCGCGCCGCTGTCCGCGTTGTAGTAGACGCTCAGACGCTCGTGCTCGGGCTTGAAGCGCGCCTGCGCCGGGGCGGGCTTGGGCCGCGGGGCGGCGGGCGCCGGCTGCGCGGCCGGCGTCGGCGTCGGTGTCGGCGTGGGCACCGGGCCGAAGTGCTCGCGGACGTAGAAGCGCGAGCCGAGCAAGCCCTGCTCCTCGCCGCTCCACAGCGCGATGCGGACGGTGCGGCGCGGCTGAAGGTTAAGCGCCTTAAGAATCCGCACGGCCTCCATCATGATGGCGACGCCGGCCGCGTTGTCGGTCGCGCCCGTCGCCGTGTGCCAGGAGTCGAGGTGCGCGCCGAGCATGACGACCTCGTCCTTCAAGTCAGTCCCCGGAATCTCCGCCACGGTGTTGTAGCTCATCAGGTCCGTGTCGTCGAACTCGACCTGAAGGTTGACGCTGAGTCTCACCTTCTCGCCCTGCCGGATCATGCGCGCGAGGCGGTTGTAGTGGTCGTTCGAGAGCGCGATCTGCGGGATGAGCTTGGGCGCGTCCTGCTGCCACGGACTCTTACGCTCGTTGGCCGGCGTGCCGGCGGGCAGCGGCACCGAGGCCGACTGGACGAACTGGAGCATGCCGCCGTCGCCCGCCAAGCTCGACCCGACGAGGAGCGCGACGCCCTCTTCGTAGTAGAACTGCGTGCGGCGGTCGGCGAAGCGCTGGGCGGCGATCTGCTCGGCGCTCAGCGGCGGCCGGGGACGGCGTTGTATCAGGGCGGGGTCGGGCGCGTCGGCGAGTTCGAGCAGTTGCTTCTCCGTGAGGCGCGTCGCCGTCGGCTCGAAGCGCGGCTTGAGTTCGCGCTCGGTGCCGGCGAGGACGATCTTGCCGCGCAAGGTGCCCTTGTACTTCTGCAACTCCTCCTCGGTCTTGGCCTCGACGACGACGAGGTCGGCCGTGAGCGGCGCGTCCAGTCCCGGCGACCACGCGCGCGGGTAGGCGAGCAGCGGGAACGCCTGCGGCTCGACCGCCTCGGCCGAGAAGCGTCTGAGCGTCCAACCGCGCCCGAACGGCCCCCACGGTTCGAGGTGCGCGTTCTGCAAGCCCCACGCGGCGAGACGTTCGCGCGTCCACTCGTTGGCGCGGCGGAGCGCGGGCGAGCCGGTCAGGCGCGGCCCGATCACGTCGGTCAGGTGCGAGAGCGTCCGCATCACCTCGGAGCGCTTCAAGCCCTCCTCCTTGATGCGCTCGACGGCGTCGGGCGTCGGGGCGGGCTGGGCTTGTGTCTGCGCGGGCTGCGGCGTCGTCGTCGCGGGCTGCTGCGCGCGCGGCGCGGGCGCGAGCAGTGCGAAGAGGAGCAGCGCGGCTGCTGCGTGGCGTCTCGTCATATGGGCAAAGTTCTCCTGAAGGATGTCCGTCCGTCCTGCTTGTCGTTTAGTGCTTGACCGAGGGAGTGTGAGTATACCCCGAGCGGGGCGGTAAAGTTTCATCGGAAGAATAGTAGACGGTAGGCGGTAGTCAGTAGGAAAGACGGACGGCGCGCCCGACATATGACTCAGGCGCGCCGCCCACGGGTTTTCTACCGTCTACTGACTACCGCCTACCGTCTACTTCTTCCATCACCTTCCCGGCGCGGCCTTGCGCGGGAGTTTCTCGTCGAGCATGGCGGTCTGATAGACGAAGGCGGCCATGACGGCGGCGGCCTGCTTCATGTCGTCGGCCTGTAGGCGCTCATAGGTGTCCTGCGTCGAGTGGTGCGTGCGCGTGTTGTACTCGACGCCGTCCTGTATGAACTGGAAGCCGGGCAGGCCGATGGCGTCGAAGGGGACGTGGTCGGTGCTGCCCGTGTTGCCGAGCGTCAGCGTCTGCGCGCCGAGGTCGGCGAAGGGCGCGAGCCAGCGGCGGAAGTGCGCGCGCACCGCTTCGTTCCCCTGCATGTAGACGCCGCGGATGCGCCCCGTCCCGTTGTCGAGGTTGTAGTAGGCGGAGAACTTCTCGTACTCCGGCTTCGTCACCAGCCGGCCGCGCGGCGCCGGGGTCGGCTGCGCGGCGGGCTGCCCTTCGGCCTCCGCGGGCGGGGTGGGCTGCGGCGTACCTTGCGGCGTCTCGATCTTGCCGAAGTGCTGCTCGACGTAGGCGCGCGAGCCGAGCAGTCCCTGCTCCTCGCCGCTCCACAGCGCGACGCGGATGGTGCGGCGCGGCTGAAGGTTGAGTGCCTTCAAAATTCGCACGGCCTCCATCGCGACGGCGACGCCGGCCGCGTTGTCGGTCGCGCCCGTCCCGCCGTGCCACGAATCCAGGTGGCCGCCGAGCATGACGACCTCGTCCTTCAAGTCAGTCCCCGGAATCTCCGCCACGGTGTTGTAGGCGGTCGGGTCCGTGTCGAGGAACTGCGCGTCGATCTGGAAGGAGGCGCGGACGCGCTCGCCGGCCTGCGCCATGCGCGCGAGCCGGTTGTAGTGCTCGATGGAGAGCACGACCTGCGGCGCGAACTTGGGCGCGGCCTTGTCCCACGCGCGCACCTGCCGCGGCGCGTCGGGCGCGCGTTCTAAGAGCGCAGCCTGTGCGCGCGGGTCGGCCGGGAGCGGCTGCGGCACCGACGCGCCCTGCACGAAGATGTTGCCGCCGTCGCCGCGGCTCGGGTCTACGACGAGCGCGACGCCCTCCTCCTGAAAGAAGTTGAGTTTGACGGCGCCGAAGCGCGCGGCCGTGCGCGCGTCTGGCGTCTGGCGCGGCCGCGGCGGCGCGGTCGCCGGGTCGGGCGCGTTGGCGAGGTCGAGTAGGTCTTTCTCCGTCCGGCGCGTCCCCTCCGGCTCGAAGTGCGCCGAGGGGTCGCGCACCGCGCCGTTGAGGACGACCTTGCCGCGCAAGGTGCCCTTATACTTCTGGAGCCCCGCCTCGTCCTTCGCGTCCACGTAGACGACCTCGCCCGTCAGCGCGCCCGCGGTCGCGGGCGACCAGGCCTTCGGGTAGGCGTTGAGCGGGAACGGCTGCGGCTCGACGGCCGCGGCCGTGAAACTGCGGAGCACCCACCCGCGCCCGAACGCACCCCACGGTTCGAGCTTCGCGTTCTGTAAGCCCCACTCGGTCAGCTTGTCGCGCGTCCACTCGTTGGCGCGCTTCATGCTGGGCGAACCCGTGAGGCGCGGCCCGATGACGTTGGTCAGGTGCGAGAGCGTCTGCATCACCTGCGAGCGGTTGAGTGCCTCGTCGCGTATGCGCTGGACGGGGTCATTCGGGTCGGGCGCCAGGCGCGTGCGCGGCGACTGCTGCGCGGCGGGCGTCGTCGTCTGCGCCGGGGCGTCCGCGGCCGGCGCGGCCGGGTTCTGCCGCGCGCGCGCGGGCACGTTTGCGAAGAGCAGCAGCGCGCAGAGCGGCGCCGCCGCGTACTTGCGTCTCGTCATCATCGGGCGGGTCTCCTGTGACAGTTTTTGACTTCCGCCGGGCCGCTCGGCCGTGGCTTCGGTCAGGAAGGGCTCTTACAGAGTGGATAAAATTTAAAGTGTCGGACGTGAAAACACAAACGGAGGGGCGGGCACAGCCGGCCCGCCCCTCCGCGTGGGTCGAGTCTCGAAGACGTTTTAGCTCGCGAGGCGGTCGGCGTCGCGCCCGGTCGGAGGAGTCGGCGGCTGAGCGCCGGTCTCGGGCACGTCCTCCTTGTGGCCGCACTCCTCGCGGACGCACGAACGCGTCGTGCCCTTCTTGGTCGTCTTCTCCAGCATGAAGGGCGCGTTGCAGTCGGGGCACGGCACGGCGACGGGCTTGTCCCAGTAGACCGTGTCGCACTTCGGGTACTCCGAGCAGCCGTAGAAGTACTTCCCGCGCTTCGACTTCTTGACGACGATCTCGCCCTTGCAGCCGGCCTTCGGGCACATGACGCCGGTCGTCTCGCGCTTGATGTACTTGCAGGTCGGGTAGTTCGCGCAGGAGACGAACTCGCCGAAGGGGCCGTGTCGGCGGACGAGTTGCGCGCCGTCAACCGGACAAGTCTCGCCTTCAATCGGCACGGGCGCGGGGGCGACCGCGCCGGTCTTCTTCGAGACGCGGCGGATGTTGCGGCACTCGGGGTAGCCCGTGCAGCCGAGGAACGGGCCGAAGCGCCCGCGCTTCATCGCCATCGGCTTGCCGCACAGCTCGCACGTCTCCGCGACCTCTTCCGCCGCGCCGTCCGCCGAGCCCGGCGCGCCGGCCTTCGCGCCGTCGCCGTCCCCCTGCGGCTTCGCCACCTCGCGCGTCGTGCGGCACTCGGGGTAGTTCGAGCAGGCGAGGAACTGTCCGAAGCGCCCGAGCTTGATGACCATCGGCGACGAGCAGTTCTCGCAAATCTCGTCGGTCGGGATGGCCTGCTGCTTCCGCCCCTTGACGTAGGTCTCGAACGCCTTCAGGTCGCGCGCGAACTTCTCGTAGAACTCCGCGAGCGCGTCCGTCCACGCGAGCTTCCCTTCC
>DASVQX010000045.1:0-212857 GCA_036388915.1 Pyrinomonadaceae bacterium | reverse complement strand
CTCCCGCCCCGCCCCTTCGCGTCGAACTCTCTGCGGCTAAGCGCCCTCGCCTTCGAGCGCGGCCGGGACGACGAAGCCTTCGCGCGCGTCGGCGGCGGCGCGGCGCGGGAGCCGGCGGCGGAGCAGCGCCGCGAGCAGGAGCGCGGCCGCCGCGGAGAAGTAGCAGAAGCCCGCGACGAGCGCGTGCGGGTTCTCGAAGACGTAGGCGAGCGCGCCGAGGCTCACGAAGTTCGAGGGGAGCGCGCGCAGCAGTCCCAGACGGCGCCAGCCGAAGGTCGAGTAGGTGTCAAACTCTGCGTGGCGCGAGAGGCCGTCGATGGTCTCGACCTCCGGCAGGTAGAAGCGCTCGGTGGCGTCCACGACCAGCGTGCGCCCGTCGCCGGCCTCGACCGCCGCGACGACGTGCGCGCGGCTCCCTTCGAGGTAGAGACGCTGCGCGTTGATGCCGGCGGCGCGCGCCATGTTGACGAAGACGCGCGTGGCCTCGCCGCAGCGGCCGCGCCCCGAGCGCAGCGTGTCGGCGGCCGAGTCGCGCAGGAAGGGGCGCCCCTTCGCGCTGAAGTTGACGTTGCGGACGTGTGTGCGGACGTAGTCGCGGAGCGCGGCGACCTTCGAGTCGAGGTCTTGACCCGCCGAGCCTTCGAGCGCCTCGCGCGTGGCGGCGCGGACGTAGTCGTCCTGGCGCTGTTGGACGAGCGACTCGCCGGCGCCGAGCGCCAGAAAGATCAGGGCGAGGGCGGCGAGCGCCGGCGGCGCCAGCCGCCGCGCGGCGCGGGGGAAGGGGCGGGACTTCATTGGCCTCGGGGCGTCCTCTACAGCCTTTCGGTGATGTCGTCTTCGTGGCCGATGGTGTCGTCGGCGTCGGACGGCGGCAGTTCGACGGTGATGCGGTCGGTGTCGGGCTCGGGGAGGTCTTCGCCCGTGAGGCGCGCGAGCACGACGGTGATGTTGTCCTCGCCGCCGCGCTCGTTGGCCTCGTCGATCAGTTGGTCGCAGGCGCGCGAGAGGTCGCCGTCGGACCCGGCGACGATGCGGAGCATGTCCTCGGCGCGGAGCTTACCCGAAAGCCCGTCGCTGCACAGCAGGAGGATGTCGCCGCGGAAGACGCGCACGCGCCCCGTCACCGGCTGCAACTCGGCCTGCGCGCCGAGCGCCTGGAGGATGACGTTGCGGAACATGTGCGTCTCGGCCTCCTGCTCGCTGATCTGCCCCACGTCCACGAGCTGCTGGACGAGCGACTGGTCTTTGGTGGCGAGCTTGATCTGGCCGCCGCGGATGACGTAGCCGCGGCTGTCGCCGACCTGGAGGAGGCTGACGCCGTCCGAGGCGACGGCCGCCGCCGTGAGCGTCGCGCCCATGCCGGAGCAGCGCGGGTCTTCCTGGCTGCGCTTGTGGATGGCGAAGTTGGCGTAGTCGGTCGCGTTGCGCAGGCACTCGACGAGCGGCGCCTCGGGGTCGCAAAGGTCCGCGTCGTCGCCGCCGTCCTCGTCGCCCGCGAGCATGTCGCGGACGGTCTCGACGGCCATGCGGCTCGCCACGTCGCCGGCGAGCGCCCCGCCCATCCCGTCCGAGACGACGAGGACGAGGCCCTTCTCGCCGACCTCGAAGCGGCTCAAGCCCTCGGGCGGCGCGTCGCCGTCCGTCCCCGTCCAGGCTTTGGGCGCCGAGAGGTCGAGCACGAGGAAGTTGTCCTCGTTGCCCGAGCGGACGCGGCCGACGTTGGTCTTGGCATATAGCTCTACGAGCATAAGAGAGTAAGAAGTGTTCGGGGTTCAGTTGCCAGTTTTCAGTCGGAAGCTTTCGCTTTACCGAAAGCTACGAACCGAAAACCTAAAACTGTCACTTGATTTTGCCGAGCGCCTGATCGAGATCGGCGATGATGTCTTCAACTTCTTCGAGGCCGACCGAGATGCGCACCAGCCCCCCGGTGATGCCGAGGCGCGCGCGCGTCTCGGGGAGCACGGAGGCGTGGGTCATCGTCTCCGGGTGCGAGATCAGCGTCTCGACCCCGCCCAAGCTCTCGGCCAGCGTACAGAGGCGGACGGATTCTAACACAGTGCGGGCGTTTTCCAGCGAGCCCGTGTCGAAGGCGACCATCCCGCCGAATCCGCGCTGCTGCCGCTTCGCGAGGTCGTACTGCCGGTGCGAGAGCGAGCCGGGGTAGTAGAGCTTCGTCACCTTCGGGTGCTCTTCGAGGAACGCGGCGACCGCGCGCCCCGAAGCGTCGTGCTGCTCCATCCGCACGGCGAGCGTCTTCGTCCCGCGCAGGACGAGCCACGAGTCGAAGGGCGAAAGTATCGCGCCGACGGCGTTCTGGAGGAAGCCGAGCCGCTCGGCGTCGCGCTCGTCGTTCAGGACGACGCAGCCGCCCACGCTGTCCGAGTGTCCGTTCAGATACTTCGTCGTCGAGTGGACGACGATGTCCACGCCGAACTCGATGGGGCGCTGGAGGTAGGGCGACATGAAGGTGTTGTCGCAGACCACGCGCGCGCCGGCCGCGTGCGCCAAATCAGACACGGCCTTGAGGTCGGTGATCATCATCACCGGGTTGGTCGGCGTCTCGACGAAGACCATCCGCGTGTTGGGCCTGAGAGCGGACTCGACGTTGGTCGGCTCGGTCGTGTCCACGTAGGAGAACTCGACGCCGTAGTCGGCGAGCACGCGGCTGAAGAGGCGGAAGGTGCCGCCGTAGGTGTTGTCGGAGACGACGACGTGCTCGCCCGCCTTGACGAGGCGGAGCGTGGCGTCGATGGCTGCCATCCCCGAGGCGAAGCAGTAGCCGAAGCGCGCGCCTTCGAGCGCCGCGAGGTTGCGTTCGAGCGCCGCGCGCGTCGGGTTCTGCGTCCGCGCGTACTCGTAGCCGCCGCGCGGGCGCCCCAGCGCCTCCTGCTGGTAGGTCGAGGTCTGGTAGATCGGCACCGTCACCGCGCCCGTCGTCGGGTCTGGCTCGTTGCCTGCGTGAATTGCCGTGGTTGAGAAGCCCATAACTCTATCTACTCAATCAAAGATTCCCTGACTCATGTAGCGCTCGGCGCCGTCGGGGAAGAGTGTGACGACGCGACAGCCTGCGCCGAGTCGTTCGGCCACCTTTCGCGCGGCGGCGGCCGCCGCGCCGGTCGAGCCGCCGCCGAGGACGCCCTCCGTGCGCGCCAGCTCGCGGACGGTCGAGAACGCCTCGGCGTCCGAGACGGCGATGATCTCGTCGGCCGCGTCGCGGTCGAGGTTCGGCGGGATGAACTCGCGCTGGCCGATGCCTTCGAGCCGGTAGAAGCCGGGGTCGCCGCCGCCCAGAATCGAACCCTCCGGCTCGACGAGCACGCAACGCAGCGCCGGGTTGACCTGCCTGAGCGCGCGCGTGATGCCGGTGAACGTGCCGGCCGAGCCGCACCCGAGGACGACGGCGTCCACGCGCCCGTCCGCCTGCTCGACGATCTCGCGCGCGGTCGTCTCCTCGTGGAAGCGCGGGTTGGCCGGGTTCTCGAACTGCTGCGGGACGAAGCTGCCGGGCGTCTCCTCGGCCAGCTCGCGCGCGCGCCGGACGGCGCCCTCCATCCCCTGCTCGGCAGGGACGTACTCGACCCGCCCGCCGAGCGCCTCCATGATCTTCATCTTCTCGCGCGAGTAGCCCTCGGGCACGCAGAGCACCACCTTGTACCCGCGCGCCACGCCGACGAGCGCCAGCCCGATGCCGGTGTTGCCGGCCGTCGGCTCGACGATGGTCGCGCCCGGCTGCAAGACGCCGCGCCGCTCGGCGTCGAGAATCATCCCGAGCGCGGCGCGGTCTTTGACCGACCCGCCGGGGTTCATGTATTCGAGCTTGGCGAACAGCTCGGCCGCGGGCGGCGGCGCGAACCTCGAAAGCCGCAGCAGGGGCGTGCGGCCGACCAGTTCGAGGATGCTCTCCGCCGGGCGCAGCGGCGCCCTCTCGCTGCCTGCGTTCTCGATTTGTGACGGCGTGGCCATGAAAGTTGAGCGGCCCGATGGTAGCCCAGCGCGGTGACGGGTGACAAGTGAGAACGGCTCACGTCTTTTCCCTTGTCACCCGCCGTCGCTTAGGTTATTTTGTAGTCCCGTGAATCACACGGGCCCGCCCTCTTCAAATCCCACGGTCGTCGCAATCATCCCGGCACGCTACTCTTCGACCCGTCTGCCCGGTAAGCCGCTCCTTTTGATTCAGGGCCGCCCGATGATAGTCCACGTCGTCGAGCGCGCGCTCGCCGCGCGCTCGGTCTCGCGCGCGGTCGTCGCCACCGACGACGCGCGGATTTACGAGGCCGTCCGCGACGCAGGGCACGAAGCCCTGATGACGAGCGCCGAGCACGCCTCGGGCAGCGACCGGCTCGCCGAGGCCGCCGCGAAGATCGACTGCGACATCGTCGTCAACGTGCAGGGCGACGAGCCGCTCATCTCGCCCGAGACGATTGAGGTCGCGACGGCCGCGCTGCTCGAAGACGAGGGCGCGGCCGTCTCGACTACGTCCGAGCCAATCGAGCGGGCGGCCGACGTGCTCAGCCACGACGTAGTCAAGGTCGTCGTGGACGGGCGCGGGCGCGCTCTCTACTTCTCGCGCTCGCCCGTGCCTTTCCCGCGCGAGGCGGCGCGCCGCTACGGGGGGCTGGCGGCGGCGCTCGAAGTCGAGCCGCGCCTGCTCGCCACGTTCCGCAAGCACACGGGGCTTTATGTCTACCGCCGCGCCTTTTTGTTAGAATACGCGCGCTGGCCACAGACGCCGTTAGAGCGCGCCGAGTCGCTCGAACAACTGCGCATACTCGAACGCGGGCACGCCATCCGCGTGGTCGAGGCAGCCGCGCCGTCAGTCGGCGTGGACACCGAAGACGACCTCCGGCGCGTGCGCGAGATGTTGAACTAAAGCTTATGGGCGACTGGATCGGACTGGGAATCATCGTGCTCGTCGTCGTCGGCGCGCTGGTCGGCGTCTCCTATTTAGGCAGGAAGCCGAAGCCGCTCACACCCGAAGAGTACGAGGAGCGCGTCGCGGAGGCGCGGGGCTCGACGCGCGCCGCCGCGCTGGCCGGGATGAACGCGCTCAACAAGATGATTAACCCGAAGGCGGTCGAGGCCGTCGAGAAGCAGAAGGACTTGCAGGCGGGCTACTACAACGACGAGGAGAAGAAGGGCGAGGGCGACGGGCCCGGCGCGAAGGGGAAGGGTGTGGGGCCGACTGACGAAGGGGAGAACGATGCCTAAATATATTTTCGTGACGGGCGGGGTGGTTTCGAGTCTGGGGAAGGGCCTCGCGGCCTCGTCCATCGGGTGCCTGCTTGAGGCGCGGGGCCTGAGCGTCACCTGCGTCAAGCTCGACCCGTACATCAACGTCGATCCCGGCACGATGTCGCCGTTCCAGCACGGCGAGGTCTTCGTCACCGACGACGGCGCCGAGACCGACCTCGACCTCGGCCACTACGAGCGCTTCACGCACGCGAAGCTGTCGCGCTCGAACAACTGGACGACGGGGAGAATCTACCTCTCGGTCATCGAGAAGGAGCGCAGGGGCGACTACCTCGGCAAGACGATTCAGGTCATCCCGCACATCACGGACGAGATTAAGCGCGCGGTGCGCTCGGTCGCCGAGAAGGACGAGACGGACGTGGTCATCGTCGAAATCGGCGGCACGGTCGGCGACATCGAGAGTCTTCCGTTCCTCGAAGCCATCCGCCAGATGGGGAACGAGGAGCGGCAGAACGGGCAGAACGGCGCGATCTTCGTCCACCTCACGCTCGTCCCCTACATCGCCGCCGCGGGGGAACTCAAGACGAAGCCGACGCAGCACTCCGTCCGCGACCTGCGCGAGATAGGCATCGCGGTTGACATCCTGCTCTGCCGCTCCGACCGGACGCTGCCGCGCGACATCCGCTCGAAGATCGCTCTCTTCTGCAACGTCAAGGAGCAGGCGGTCATCGCCGCGCAGGACGTGGACACCATCTACGAAGTCCCGCTCGCCTTCCACGAACAGGGTTTGGACGACCAGATCGTCTCCTCTCTGGGCTTGCAAGACCGCGCGCCGGGCGCAGACCTGACGCGCTGGCGCGAACTGGTCGCGACCATCCGCGACCCGTCGAAGGGCAACGTCACCGTCGGCATCGTCGGCAAGTACGTCGAGCTGGAGGACTCCTACAAGTCTCTGCGCGAGGCGCTGACGCACGGCGGCGTGGCGAACAACTTGAAGGTGGACGTGCGCTGGGTAGAGTCAGAGGGTCTGATGGACGAGGACTACGAGGAGCGGCTGCGGGACTTCGACGCCATCCTCGTCCCCGGCGGCTTCGGCAAGCGCGGCGTCGCGGGCATGATTCGCGCCATCACCTACGCGCGCAAGACGCGCACGCCCTACTTCGGCATCTGTCTGGGGATGCAGACGGCCGTCATCGAGTACGCGCGGTTGGTCTGCGGCCTGAGCGGGGCGGACTCGACCGAGTTCGACGCCGAGACGCCGCACCCGGTCATCTTCAAGCTGCGCGACTTGGTTGACGTGGAGGAGATGGGGGGGACGATGCGGCTCGGCGCGTGGACGTGCAGGCTCGCCGAGGGGAGTCTGGCGCGCGAGGTCTACGGCGGCGCGGCCACCGTCAGCGAGCGCCACCGCCACCGCTACGAGTTCAACCCGGAGTTCCGCGCGCAGCTCGAAGCGGCGGGGCTGGTCTTCAGCGGCGTCTCGGAGGACGGCCGCTTCGTCGAGATGGTCGAGCTGGCGCGCGACGCGCACCCGTGGTTTGTGGGCTGCCAGTTCCACCCCGAGTACAAGTCGAAGCCGCTCGCGCCGCAGCCGCTGTTTGCGTCTTTCGTCCGGGCGGCGTACCGTAATCGCATGCGCGACGAGACGTCGGTCGAGGGGGCGGGTGAGCCGCAGGCGCACGCGCCGCAGGGGCGCGCACAGGCGCTGGCCGGCGACGATTAAGACTGAGTAAGACTGAGCGTATTCAAGGAGGGTTTTTTTATGGCCGAAGATTTGGGACTGGGGACGATGACGGGCGAGCACGAGAAGCCCGAAATCAAAAGTCCGAACACGAAGATTCACGGCGAAGTGCCGGAGGGCTCGCCCATGCCCGGCGTCGAGCGCGAAGAGACGACCGAGGTCAAGGGAGAGGTCAACCCGAACACCGAGTGAGGCGTCGGCCGTTCTTTCGACACAGTGAGCGCGCGGGGATGTCGCCGCAGGTCGCAGGGAAAACTTTGCGCCCCCGGCGACATCCCCGCGCGCTTTGCGGTAAAATCCGGGGGCGGTTAGCACGCTACTTCTCCCCGTCACGCTTATGCTCCAGTGCCCGAAATGTCTCCGGCGGTTCGACGCGGGCGTGACCCTGTGCCCCGAGGACGGGACGCCGCTCGGGGCGGAGGCGACCGTCGCCGACCCGGTTCCCGCGCCGCCCGCGGCGCCGGCCGACGGACTGCTCGGGCTTGTCCTCGACGACAAGTACCGGCTCGACGAGCGGCTCGGCGAGGGCGGCATGGGCACGGTCTACCGCGCGACGCACCTGCTCATCGAGCGCCACGTCGCCGTCAAGGTCTTGAACCCGCGTCTGGTCGCCGACGAGACGGCGAAGGAGCGCTTCCGCCGAGAGGCGCGCGCCGCCGGCCGGCTCCAGCACTCGAACGCGGTCGCCGTCACCGACTTCGGCGAGACGAAGGACGGGCTGGTCTACCTCGTGATGGAGATTCTGGAGGGGCGACCGCTGCGCGAGGTGCTCGCGCGCGAGGCGCCGCTCGACCCGGCGCGCGCCGTCTCGCTGATGCTGCAAATCGCGGCGGCCGTCGAGGCCGCGCACGAGGCCGGCATCATCCACCGCGACCTCAAGCCCGGCAACATCTTCCTCGTCCAGCGCCCCGACTCGCCCTACATCGTCAAGGTGCTCGACTTCGGCATCGCCAAGCTGGCGACCGCCGACGAGGCGGGCGGCGAGCTGAGCTTTCACGACACGCTGACCGGCACCGGCGTCATGATCGGCACGCCGCGCTACATGTCGCCCGAACAGTGCGACGGCGCGCAGCTCACGCCCAGTTCGGACGTGTACTCGCTCGGCGTCATCCTCTACGAGATGCTGACGGGGCAGACGCCGTTTTCGGGCGTCTCGCCGCTGGCGCTGGCGCTCGCGCACTCGTCCGAGGTGCCGCGCCCGCCGCGCGAGCTGGTGGCGACCATCCCGCCCGCGCTCGAAGCCGTCGTGCTCCACGCGCTGGCGAAGGGCGCGGACGAGCGCCCCTCGGACGCGGGCGAGTTCCGGCGCGAGCTGTACGCGGTGGCCGAGCGGCTCGGGCTTGAACACTCCGCGGGTTTTAGCGCGCCGACCATCGAGACGCTGCGCGACGCCGGCACCGAGACGCCCTCGGGCCGCCTCGTCATCGACATCGAAAGGCTCCGCCGCAGCCGCGCCGCCACGCAGACCGGCGAAGCGGGACTCACGACCTCCGAAGAAGACGCGCCCGACACCGCGGGCCGTCCCGCGTCCGCACGTCAGGCAGACCCGGACGCGCAGGGGAACGCGGCGGGCGCCGGCGAGAATCGCAACGCAACTCCGTCGGATGAGGCGAGGGCCGTCAATCCCGACGAAGGGGTTGACTGGAAGCTCGCGGCCGGACTCGGGCGGCGCCGGCGCCCTGCGCGCAGTTGGAAGGAGTGGCTGACGCAGCCGTTGACCTTCGTCGTCATCATCTCGGCGGCGCTGCTGCTCGTCTTCGGCGGCGTGATGCTGCGGCGCTCGCCGCGCGGCCGCTCGCCGCTGACGGCGTTGGGCGGCGCGTCGGGGTCGGGCGAGGAGGCGGACGACACGCTCGGCCGCACCTTCACCTCCGAAGACTCCGCGCCGCGCGGCTCGCAGGTTCAGCAGCCGCGCACCGCCGCCGAGTTCTACGAGAACGGCGCCTACTTCCTCTCCATCCGCAGCTACGACGCGGCCGTGCGCGACCTGCGCCGCGCGGTCGAGCTACAGCCCGACTTCCCCGAGGCGCACAACCGTCTGGGGCGCGCGCTGATGCGCAAGGGGCAGTTCCGCGCCGCCGCCGAAGAGTTCCGCACGGCGGTCGGGCAGCGCGGCGGCAACTACCCGACCGCGCAGTACAACCTCGGCTTCGTCCTCCAACAGCAGCGCGAGAACGAGCAGGCGCTCGAAGCCTACCGCGCCGCCGCCGAGTCGAACGGCGGCGTCTACCCGGACGCCTTCTACCAGACCGGCAGCATCCTCCTTGAGACGCCCGGGCGCGCCGCCGAGGCCGCCGCAGCCTTCCGCAAGGCCATCGAGCAGAACAAGGGGCGCGACCCCGAGGCGCACTACCGGCTCGGCTTCGCGCTCGTCCAGCAGAAGGACTTCGACGGCGCCGAAGCGGCGTTCCGCGAGGCGATCAACCAGCGCGGCGGCGACTTCGCCTTCGCGCACTACAACCTCGGGCTCCTCTACCAGCAGACCGGCCGGACGCGGGAGGCCATCAAGGAGTTCGAGACCTACCTTGAGCAGGCGCCGGGCGACGAGAACCGCCACCGCGCCGAGAACACTTTGCGCGACCTGCGCCGCAAGGCCGCGCGCGAGGGGGACAGACCACAGTGAGTGCCGAGACGCAGCGGATAAAACCTTTCAAGGTCGGAGAGGCGACTTTCGGCGACGGCCGCCTGACGCTCATCGCCGGCCCGTGCGTGGTCGAGTCGCGCGAGCACGCGCTCTGGATGGCGCGCGAGTGCCAGAAGCGCGCGCGCGACGCCGGGCTCGACTACGTCTTCAAGGCTTCGTACGACAAGGCCAACCGCTCGTCGCACGCCTCGTACCGCGGACCGGGGATGGGCGAGGGGCTTGAGGCGCTACGCGCGGTCAAGGAAGAGACGGGGCTCCCCGTGCTGACGGACGTGCACGACATCTCCCAAGTCGAAGAGGCGGCGCGCGTCGCCGACGTGTTGCAGATTCCCGCCTTCCTCTGCCGCCAGACCGACCTCATCGTCGCCGCCTGCGCGACGGGGCGCGCCGTCAACGTCAAGAAGGGTCAGTTCCTCGCGCCCTCGGACGCGCGCAACATCGTCGAGAAGGCGCGCGCGGTCGGTTGCGAGCGGCTGCTTTTGACCGAGCGCGGCTTCACGTTCGGCTACAACAATCTGGTCGTGGACATGCGCTCGTTCCCCATCATGCGGAGCTTCGGCGCGCCGGTCGTCTTCGACGTGACGCACAGCCTGCAACTGCCCGGCGGGTTGGGCAGTGCAACGGGCGGGCAGTCGGAGTACATCGAACCGCTCGCGCGAGCCGGCGTCGCCTGCGGCGTGGACGCCGTCTTCATGGAGGTCCACGAGGCGCCCGCGCGCGCGCTCTCGGACGGCCCCAACGCGCTCCCGCTCGCGCGCATGGCGGCGCTGCTCGCGACGCTCGGCGACATACACTCGCTCGTCGGCGCGCGCGCCGCCGCCGCCGGCTGAACAAAGAGGTCGGGATGAAAAACAGGATGCTGACAGCCTCGCTTCTTCTGCTCTGCGCCTTCGCGCACGCGCCGACGCAGTCCGCGACCGGCTCGCCTCAGCCCGCGCAGGCTTCCGCCCCGCAGGAGGCGCCGAAGGCCGGCGCCGCGCAGACGCAGCGGCCCGGCGCCGGGCGTTACGAAGAGCTGTTACAAAGACTCAAGAAGGGCGACCGCACGGTTGACCTTGGCGAGCTGCGCATGGCCTACGCCGAGAGCAAGGACTACAGCCCTTACGGCGGCGACCGGGAGGCGCGCGGCGCGATGTTCGCCGCCCTGAGGGCGGGCGACTGGGAGGCGGCGCTCAAGCAGTCCGCGAAGATTCTCGACAAGAACTACGTGGACATCAACGCGCACTTCGGCGCCCACGTCGCCAACGCACGCAAGGGCGACGCGGAGAAGGCCGCCTTCCACAAGTTCGTCCTCGACGGGCTGGTCAAATCCGTCCGCGGCTCCGGCGACGGCAAGAGCATGGAGACCGCTTTCGTCGTCATCTCGACCGACGAGGAGTACGCGCTCTTGAACCTGATGGGGCTGCGCCCGGCCGGCCAGTCGCTGATGGCGGGCGGCGGCCACCGCTACGACATGCTCGAAGCCGTTGACCCGAAGACGAACGAGCAGCAAAAGTTCTACTTCCAGATCGACAAGCCATACGGCTGGCTCGGCAACAGCCTCAAGAAAGACTGAACGGCCGCCGCGCCTTGACGCGCCCGAGTATGAGAACATTCATCACCACGCTTCTTCTGTTTGCCGCGCTCTCATCCCACGCGCCCGCGCGGGCGAGGCAGACGCCCGAGGCCGGCCCCGCCTGGGAGGTCACGACGTTCGACGTGAACGTGAACGCGTCCGGCGCCTACGGCGCGGAGCGTGCCGTCTCGGCGCGCGCGACCATCGTGGCGCGCAACGTCGGCGGCGCGCCCGGCCGGACGCTGACGCTTCGCATCAGCCCCTCGGCGAAGGTCGAGGCGGCGAGCGTCGGCGGCCAGTCGGCGCGCTTCACCTCTGGCAGAGACGCGCGCGCGCAGTTGCAGACGGCGCAGATCACTTTGCCCGCGCCCGTCCCCGTCGGCGGGACGCTGACGGCCGCGCTCGACTACCGCCTGCCCGTCGCCGAGAACACGGGGCTCGCCGCCGTCTCGCCGCTCGGGCTACAGTTCCTCCCGCTCTCGAACTGGTACCCCACGCCCAACACGCCCTTCGCGCCGCGCGGCGCCGATTACGCGCCCGTGCGCCTGGCCGTCACCGGACTCGCCTCCGGCGAGACGCTCGTCGCCACGGGTAAGGCGGCGGGCGGCGGCTTCGAGCAGGCGTTCAACTCGCAGCCCTTCTTCGTCACGGGGCGCTGGCTGACGGTCGAAGGCGCGGGCGAGGCGCGCGGCGTCAGCGCCATGCTTCAAGCGGGTGCGGGAGACGACGAGCGCCGCGCCGCCGAGTCGCTCGTCAACCTCGCCGGGGCGGCGCGCGCCTTCTACGCCTCTGTGTTCGGCACGACGCCCGACACGCCCGTCCGGCTCGTCGGCGTCAGCCGCGGCGCGGGCTTCGAGACGGGCGGCACGCTGCTCGTCAACCACGCCGTCTTCCGCCGGCGCAAGCTCGACTCGGTGACGGCGATGCAGGTCGCCGAGGCGGTCGCGCGCCTGTGGGTCGGCGGCGCCGTCGGCGTCGAGGGCGAGGGCGCGGGCGCCGTGCGCGAGGGGCTGCCGCGTTATCTGGCCGCGCTCTTTCTTGAGAAGCAGTTCGGCAAGCCGGTCGCCGACGCCGAGTGGATGAGGATGGCGCTGCTCTACGCGCCGGTGGCCGAGCGCGACCCGCCGCTCGCCAAACTCACGCCGGTCTTCGACACCTACTTCAACTCGTCTGCGAACAAGGGCGCGCTCGTCTGGCGCATCGTCGCGTCGGCCGCCGGGCGCGAACAGTTCGCGGGCGTGCTGCGCGCCTTCGCCGCGCCCGACGGCGGCCGGAGGCTTTCGCTCGCCTCTTTGCGCGAGCGGCTGGCGCTCGCCGGCGGCGACCGCGTGAGCCGGCTCATGGCCTCGCTCTTCGACCTGCCGACCGACACAGACCTCCTCGTCGGGCTTCCCCAGCAGCGCGCGGGCGCGTGGGTCTCAAACCTGCGCAACACCGGCTCGTTCGACGTGGAGGTGACGGTGCAGGCTTTGACCGACGCGGGCGAGCGTCTGACGACGACCGCGCGCGTCCCGGCGAAGGACTTCGGCGAGGCGCAGTTCAGGACGGCCGCGCGCATCGCCCGCGTCGAGATCGACCCCGAGAAGCTCTACCCGCAGACGAACTTCGCCAACGACGTGGCGCCGCAGGGACCGGGACTCGTCGAGGCGGTCGAGCAGGCGCGCATCCAGCTCGGCCAGCAGCCGGCGCGCGCCGAACAGCTCGCGCGCGAACTCCTCGCGCGCGCCCCGTCGGGCGGCGAGGCGCGCATCGTGCTCGCGCGCGCGCTCCTCGAACAGAACCGGCTCGACGACGCCGAGCGCGAATTCCGCGCCGCATCGGACGCGCCGCTCCCGCTCCCCTCGACGCTCGCGTGGGCCGACATCGGGCTGGGCGAAGTCGCGCTCCGACGCAACCGCCCCGCCGACGCCGCCAAGCTCTTCGACGCGGCGGCGAGGGCCGAGGCCGAGTACGCCTCCACGCTCGCGGCGCGCGCGGCGCGCATCCGCGCGGAGGCGGCCGCGGGCGCCGCCCCGCCCGTGGACGAGCAGATCAAGACGGCGGTCGCCAACCTGGACGCCGCCATCAAGTCGGGCCAGAAGGCGGGCATCGAGGCGCTCATCGTCGGCGGCGAGCTGACCAGCTTCTCGAAGGGCATCGTCGGCACGCAGCCCGAAATCTGGCAGACGCGCGTGCTCCGCACCGAGCAGCTCGACCCCAACCGCGTCGCGGCCGATGTGACGCTCACCGCGCGCACGCTCGGGCGCGGGCAGGAGGGGCCGGCCGTCTACGTCTTCGCGCGCACGCCAGCCGGCTGGAAGCTCTACGAGATTCCCATCTTCGAGGTGCGCTAAAATCAGGAATGGAAGAGTTGAGAGAGGTCGAGAGGCGCGCGGCGGAGGTGCGGCTCCTGCTTTTGGACTGCGACGGGGTGCTGACCGACGGGCGCATCACCCCGGTCGAGGGCGGGGAAGAGCTGAAGAGCTTTCACACGCGCGACGGTCACGGACTCGTCATGCTCCACCGCGCGGGGCTGCGCTCGGGCATCATCTCGGGTCGCACCTCGCGCCTCGTCGAGCTGCGCGCCGCAGACCTCGGCATCTCCTTCGTCCGGCAGGGCGCGCTCAGGAAGGTCGAGGTCTTCGAGAGCCTGCTCACCGAGGCGGGCGTCGAGCCTGCTCAGGCGGCCTACGTCGGCGACGACGTGGTGGACATCCCGCTCATGCGCCGCTGCGTGCTCGGCGTCGCGGTCGCCGACGCCACGCCCGACACACTCGCCGCCGCGCACCACGTCACGCGCCTGCCCGGCGGCGCGGGCGCCGTCCGCGAAGTCTGCGAGCTGATTCTCAAGTCGCAGGGGCTTTGGGACGACCTGATGAAACGATACCTCGCCTGACCCCGCCCGCCGCCCTTCACCCGCGCGACTTCTTAGACTTCGCGGCGCGCTTCGACGCCGACTTCCCCGCAGACTTCTTCCCGCCCGTCTTCTTCGCCGCCCGCCGCCGCTCGGCCTTCTGGGCGGCGGCGGCAGCCGCGAAATGCTCGCGGCAGAGGTCTACGAAGGTCTGGCAGACGGGCGAGAGGTAGCCGCCGTTCAGCCGCGCCAGCCCCATCTCCCAGTTGATGCGCGCGCCCTCGATCCACCAGCGCACAAGGCGGCCGCGCTCCACGTCCTCGCGCGCCACCGAGAGCGGCACGATGCCGACGCCCATGTCGGCCGCGACCATGTTGCGGATGGCCGCCTGCCGGCTCAGCTCCATCGCCACCGTCGGCTTCAGACCCGCCTCGGCGAAGAACTCGTCGATGAGGCGCCGCGTGTTCCCGCCGCGCTCGCCGAGGATGAGCTTCTCGCCCGCGAGCGCGAAGGCGCTCACCACCTTCTGCGAAGCCAGGGCGTGGCGCGGGCTGGCGATGGCGACCAGCTCGTCGCGGCTGAGCTGCTCGGTCTCGACGTTTTTCGCCTGGACGGGGAGCGAGACGAAGGCCGCGTCGATCTCGCCCGCGAGGATTTTTTTGACCAGCTCCTCGCTCGTCCCCGACGAGACCGAGACCTCCGCGTTCGGGTGCGACTTGCGCAGCCGCTTCAGAATCTGCGGGAGCGAGTCGGCGCTGACCATCCCCGAGGCGCTCCCCAGCCGCACCCGCCCGTGCTTGGCGCCGGCCAGCTCGGCCAGCTCGGCCAGCGCCGCGTCGTGCTCGCGCAGGATGCGGTGCGCGCGGTCGTGCAGACGCTCGCCCGCCTCCGTCAGCACCACCCGGCGCGGCATCCGCGTGAACAGCGGGACGCCGACCTCCTTCTCAAGCTGCTTGATCTGCATGCTGAGCGCGGCCTGCGTGTAGTGGATGCGGTGCGCGGCGGCGGTGAACGTGTGCGCCTCGGCGATGGCGACGAACGCCTTGAGCTGTCTGATCTCCATCCTAAAGTCTCCGCTATCAGTAACGGTTATCGTAGAAATAAAATCTTTTAGTTTTGATTATAATCAAACTTCCGCTAGGATTGCACAAATTTTTTAGGGCGCGGGTCTGAAGTCCCGCCGCCGCTGCCCCTTTTCCCCGATGAAGGCCAAGCGCCGACCAGTCAAACTACAGCCAAAGCGGGCGCCGCAACTCGCCGCGGGCCAGCTCGTGCTCGGCGTGGACGGCGGCGGCTCGAAGACGCGCGCCGTGGTGGCCGACGGCGGCGGCGCGGTGCTCGGCGAGGGGCTCGCGGGGGCGTCGAACCCCCTGCGCGTCGGAGTCGGCGACGCGGTCGCGGCCATCCGCGACGCGGCCAACCGCGCCTGCGCCGACGCGGGCGTGCGGCGCGCGGACATCGTCGCCGCCGAGGTGGGCCTCGCCGGCGTCAAGCGCGCCGACATCCGCGAGCGGATGCGCGCGGCCGTCGCCGAGCTGGGGATGGGGACGGTCGAGGTCGTGACCGACGCCGAGATCGCGCTCTACGGCGCGACCGGCGGCAAGGCGGGCCTCGTCATCATCGCCGGCACCGGCTCGATCTGCTGCGGCGTGAGCGCGCGCGGCCGCCGCGCCTGCGCCGGCGGGTGGGGGCCGGTCGTGGGCGACGAGGGGAGCGGTTCGTGGATCGCGCGCCGCGCGCTACAGGCCGTCGCGCACGCCACCGACGGGCGCGGGCGCAAGACCGCGCTCTCCGAGGCGGCCTGCGAATACTTCAACGTGTCTGAGCCGGAAGACCTCTCGACCGCCGTCTACGCGCCGAACGTGACGAACAGCCGCATCGCCGGCTACGCCGGCCGCGTCGTCGAGGCCGCGAAGAAGCGCGACCCCGTCGCGCGCGAGATCGTCGAGGCCGCCGGGCGCGAGCTTGCGCGCGCGGCCGTGGCCGTCGTACGCAAGCTTCGCATGGAGCGCGAGCGCTTTCAGGTCGCCTACGTCGGCGGCGTCTTCGCGGCGGGCGCCTTGATACTCGGCCCGCTGGCCGAGGAGTTGTCGGCGGTCGCGCCGCGCGCCTTCGTCGGCCCGCCGCTGCTCGCGCCCGCCGAAGCCGCCGCGCGCATGGCCGGCGAGCAGTTGCAGCTCGCGCTCGCCGGCTAAAATCCCGGCCCAGTTTTTCCCGAGTCAGAAAACTTCGCCCGCGCCGATGAGTTCAGATATACCGACAGACCTTCCCGTCACCGAGCAGGAGAACCCGCGCACGCGCGGGCTGAGCGGGCTGCCGACCGCGGAGGTCTTGCGTCTGATGAACGAGGAGGACGCGGGCGTCGCGGCGGCGGTCGCGCGCGTGCTGCCGGAGGTGGCGCGCGTGGTCGATGAGGTCGTCGGGCGGCTCGGCGCGGGAGGCCGCCTCTTCTACGTGGGGACGGGCACGTCGGGTCGTCTGGGCGTGCTCGACGCGTCGGAGTGCCCGCCGACCTTCGGCGTCCCGCCGGAGCTGGTGCAGGGGATTATCGCGGGCGGCTACGACGCGCTCTACCGCGCGACCGAGGCGTCGGAGGACGACCGCGAGGCGGGCGCGCGCGACGCGGAGGCGCGCGGCGTGTCGGGCGCCGACGCGCTGGTCGGCATCGCCGCGTCGGGTCGGACGCCTTACACCATCGGCGCGGTCGAGCGCGCGCGCGGGCTTGGCGCGTTCACGGCCGCCGTGACGTGCGCGCCCGGCTCGCCCATCACGCGCGCGGCCGAGGTGGCAATCGTCCCCGTAGTCGGGCCGGAGGTGGTCGCCGGCTCGACGCGTTTGAAGGCGGGGACGGCGCAGAAGATGGTGCTGAACATGGTCTCGACGGCGGCGATGGTCAGGCTAGGCTACGTCACCGGCAACCGCATGACGAACATGCGGCCCAGCAACGTCAAGCTGCGCGCGCGTTCCGAGCGCATCCTCGCCGCCGAAACCGGAGTTGACGAAGCTGCCGCGCGCGCGGCGCTCGAAGCGGCGGGCGGCGACCTCCGCGTCGCGCTCGTGATGTCGAAGACCGGGCGCGGGCCGGAAGAGGCGCGCCGCGCGCTCGAATCATCGGGCTGGGTCGTCGAGCGCGCCGCCGCCGAGCTTTCGAGGGAGATTTAGCGGGCGGCTTTTTTTGAGGACGTTCCTTGAGCATCAACTCGCCGTCATCCCAAACGCTCCACCCGTCGCTTCAGGGCGCGCGCGCGTGCGTGTTCGACGCGGGCGGGACGCTCGTCCACCCGGACTGGCCGCGGCTCGCCGGGCTGGCCGAGGAGTTCGCCGGCCGCCGCTTGAGCGCCGACGAGATGCGGCGCGCCTTCGGCGAGATGCTGAAGTGCGTCGGCTCGACGGAGCCGGGCGGCCGCGTCATCAACCAGACCGGCCGCCACTGGACTTTCCGCGCGATGTACGCCGGGCTGGGGCTGGACGAGTCGGCGTGCGACTCGCTCGTCGGGCGCATCGATGCGGAGCACACGTCGCGACACATCTGGTGCGGCACAGACCCCGACGCGGCGCGCGTCGTCGATGAGATAAAACGCGCGGGGCTGCTCGTCGCCGTCATCTCGAACACGGAGGACGGCCGCCTCGAAGATTCCTTGGAGGCGGCGGGGCTGGGCGGCCGCTTCGACCTGCTCGTTGACTCGCACCTCGTCGGCTGCAAGAAGCCCGACCCGGCCATCTTCCGGCTCGCGCTCGAACGTCTCGGCGTCGAGCCGTCAGAGGCGGTCTTCGTCGGCGACTCCTACGCGCACGACGCGCTCGCGGCGCGCGCCGCGGGGCTGCGCGCGGTGCTGCTCGACCCGCTCGATTTGCACCCGGAGGCGGCCTGCCCGCGGATACGGCGCCTGGGCGATTTGCTTCGGGGCGTGGTTTGAAAATAGAATCCCACCGCACTCCCGCACTTCAACCCTAGAGGCCGCCCCGAACATCATGCAGACGCTCGACCTGATCATCATCTTCGGCTACCTCGTCGGCATCACGCTGTTCGGCATCTGGTTCGCGGGCAAGCAGGAGACGACCGAGGACTACTTCGTCGGCGACCGCAGCGTGCCGTGGTGGGCCATCGCCGCCTCCATCGTCGCCACCGAGACCTCGACCATCACCTTCATCAGCGTCCCCGGCGTCGCCTTCGCGCGCGGCGGCAACTTCCAGTTTCTACAGCTCGTGCTGGGCTACATGCTGGGGCGCGTCGTCATCTCCATCCTCTTCATCCCGTCCTACTTCCGCGGCGACCTGCTGACGGTCTACGAGCTGCTTGAGCGGCGCTTCGGCGGCCGCATCAAGATGCTGGCGGCGGCGCTCTTCGTCGTCATGCGCAACATCGCCGACGGCATCCGGCTGCTCCTGACCGCCATCGTGCTCGCGGCCGTCTACACGGCCTTCCAGCCCGGCGCCGACGCGACGACCATCATCGTCGCCTCCGTCATTCTGCTCGGCCTCGTGATGCTCATCTTCACCTACTACGGCGGGATGGAGGCGGTCATCTGGGTCGAGGTCGTGCAGCTCGGCATCTACATCGCGGGCGCCCTGGCGGCGGCGTTCGTCCTCGCGTCGCACATCTCCGGGGGCTTTGGCGGCGCGGTCGCGCTCGGCGAGCAGTTCGGGAAGTTCAGCCTCGTAGACCTCGGCTTCCGCGACACGGTTCACACGCTCGGCCTCCCGTTCACGGACGCGAAGTGGCAGTTGACGCTGCCGGTCGATTTGACGAAGACCTACACGCTCTGGGCGGGCGTCATCGGCGGCTGCTTCCTGACGATGAGCACGCACGGCACCGACCAGTACCTCGTCCAGCGCTACCTCTGCACCGACCGCCCGCGCCGCGCGGCCGCCGCGCTTTTGTCGAGCGGCGCCGTGGTCTTCGCGCAGTTCGTCGGCTTCCTCTTCATCGGCGTGCTGCTCTTCGCCTTCTACGGACCGCAGGCCGACCCGGCCTACGGCCAACTGCCTTCGGGCGTGGCGACGCTCCCCCTCGGCGGCGCGTTCCAGAGGGTCGCGACCGACACCATCTTCCCCGACTTCATCACGCGCCACATGCCTTCGGGTCTGTCGGGTCTGGTCGTCGCGGCCATCTTCGCCGCCGCGCTCTCGTCGTCGCTGAACTCGATTGCGGCGACGGCCGTCAACGACCTCTACAAGCCCTTCCGGCCGGGTCGCCCGGACAGACATTACCTGCGCGTCTCGCAGTGGCTGACGCTTCTGTGGGGCGTCGTGCAGGTGCTGGTGGCGGTCTTAGCGATGCGGCAGGGGCGTTCGGCGCTCGACCAGGCGCTCTCAATCGCGTCGCTGATTAACGGCCCCGTGCTCGGCGTCTTTCTCGTCGGCACGTTCCTGCGGCGCGTGAGCGAGCCGCCCGCGCTCGTCGGCATGGTCGCCAGCATCGTCGTCATGCTCTACGTGCGCTTCTACACGCCGCTGGCGTGGACTTGGTACGTGCTGCTGGGGAGCGCCGTGACGTTCTTCGTCGCGTGGCTTGCCAGCTTCGCCTTCGCGCCCGCGCCGGCCGAGCGGCGGGACGAGCTGGCCCCCGGCGCGGCCGACTGAGAAGCGAATTGAAGAAACGGTTAAGGGATGAGAATTAGAAAATTTTTTAACAGTAGTTTGAAAAGCTCGCTGGCCGGGCTGCTGCTCCTCGTGTCGGTCGCGGGGCGGACGACACACTCGCAGGAGTGCCATCCGCTCAAGGATGTTAGGACGGGGAAGCTGCTCGCCAATGGCCCGCCGAGCGTGAAGCTGACGGCCGCGGTCGCGCCCTTCGACCCCTACCGCGCGAAGCCGAGCGCCGATGCGCTCAAGTGGGCCGACGCCGAGCTGAAGAAGATGTCGCTCGAAGAGAAGGCCGGGCAGCTCATCTCGGTCGGCATCAACGCGCGCTTTCTCAATCAGGAGAGCGCCGAGTTCAAGGAGTTGCGCCGGCAGGTCGAGCAGAACCACGTCGGCGGCATCATCCTCTTCCGCGGCCCCGTCTACGAGTCCGTCCACATCGTCAACCGGATGCAGCAGCTCGCGCGCGTGCCGCTGCTGGTCTCGGCCGACCTCGAAGCCGGCGCCGGGATGCGGTTCGAGGACACGGTCAACCTGCCGTGGAACATGGCGCTCGGCGCGACGGGCAACCCCGACTACGCGCGCCGGCAGGGCGAGCTGACCGCGCGCGAGGCACGCGCGCTCGGCGTCCAGCAGGTCTTCGCGCCCGTCGCCGACGTGAACAACAACGCCGGCAACCCCGTCATCAACGTCCGTAGTTTCGGCGAAGACCCGGCGGAGGTCGCGCGCTTCGTCTCGGCCTTCGTCGAGGGCGCGCAGGGGGCCGGCGTCATCGCCACCGCCAAGCACTTCCCCGGCCACGGCGACACGGCGACGGATTCGCACCGCGGCCTGCCCGTCATCGACGTGGCGCGCCCGCGGCTCGACGCGGTCGAGCTGGTCCCGTTCCGCGCGGCCATCAAGTCGGGCGTCGGCTCGGTGATGCCCGGTCACATCGCGCTCCCGCAGATAGACCCGACGCAGGTCAGCCCGCTCCCGCGCGACGCAATCGTCCGCCCGAGCTACGCCGAGCGCGAGGTCTTCGTCGAGAACGCGGTGCTGCCCGGTACGCTCTCGCCCGTCATCACCGGGGGCTTGCTGCGCAAAGACCTCGGCTTCGACGGCCTAGTCGTCACCGACGCGATGGACATGAGCGGGCTGACGATCTACTTCAAGCAGGACGAGGCGGCGGTGCGCGCCGTGCTCGCGGGCGCCGACATGCTCCTTAAGCCCGCCGACCCGGACGCGATGCTGCGCGGTCTGGTCGCGGCGGTGAAGTCGGGGCGGCTCACAGAGAAGCGTCTGGAAGAGTCGGCGCGCCGGATACTCGCGGCTAAGTACGACCTCGGCCTCGCGCGCCGGCGCGTGACGCCGCTCGAAGAGATCGACCGGCTCGTCTCCGGCCCCGAGACTTTGAAGCTGGCCGACGAGATAGCCGCCGACGCCGTCACGCTCGTCCGCGACGACGCCAAGCTCGTCGCGCGCGAGGACGGCGGCGCGGGCTTGCGCCCCGGCTCGCGCGTCTTCGTCCTCGGCATCACGAACGGCGAAGACCGCTTCTGGATCGCCAACCCCTTCGTCTCGCAGTTGGCGCGTTCGGGGAGCAGGGCCGAGGCGGTCGTGCTCGACTCGCGCTCGACCGAGGAAGAAGTCAAAGACGCCCTTGAGCGCGCGCAGAAGGCGGACGTGGTCGTCGCCGCGATGTACGGGCGCGTGCGCTCGGGCGCGACCAACAGCGTCGGCCTCCCCGAGCAGGGCGCGCGCGTGCTGGGCGCGCTTCTTGAGAAGAAGGCGCCGGTCGTCGGCGTCAGCTTCGGGAACCCGTACCTGCTGCAAAACTTTAAGGGACTTCGCACGTACGTCGTCGCCTACGGCGACATGCCGAGCCTGCAACGCGCAGCGGCGCGCGCGCTGCTGGGGCAGGCGGGCTTCAGCGGCCGCCTGCCCATCACACTCCCCGGCCTCTACCCGCGCGGCACGGGTATCCGTTTGAAGGCCGCCCCCGCCGCCCCAAACGCCGCCGGAGCCGCGACCGACAGATGAACAAATTTTTTCGGAAAGAATCAAAGCGCCTTCGCGTGAAGGCCGCGCTGCTGCTGGCGCTCGCCGTCACGACGAACGCGTCGGCGGCGGCGCTGCCGGCCGTCCAGCCCGCGAAAGTCTCGATGGCGGCCGAGCGGCTCGCCTTCATCGACGCGGCGGTCGCCGAGGCCGTGGAGAGGAAGGAACTGCCCGGCGCGGTCGTCCTCGTCGCGCGTCGCGGCGGCGTCGTCTGGCGCAGGGCCTACGGCTCGCGCGCCCTCGTCCCCGCGCGCGAGGCGATGACCGCCGACACCGTCTTCGACGTGGCGAGTCTGACGAAAGTCGTTGCGACCACGACGAGCGCGATGATACTTATCGAGCGCGGCAAGCTCCGTCTGGCCGACCCCGTCTCGCGCTACATCCCCGAACTGAAGGGCGAGGGCAGGGAACGCATCACGATCGAGCACCTGCTCACGCACCGCTCTGGCTACGCGCCCGACTTCGACCTGAGCGACCGCTGGCGCGGCCACGAAGAGATGCTGAAGCGGCTCTACACAGAGCCTCTGCGCGCGGCGCCCGGCGCGCGGTTCGTCTACAGCGACATCGGCATGATCGTCCTCGGCGAAATAATCGGCCGCGTCGCGGGCGAGCCGCTCGACACCTTCGCCGCCAAAAACATCTTCCGGCCGCTCGGGATGAATGACACCGGCTTCCGGCGCATCGGACGGGAGCCGGCGGGGAGTGATTCGGCGCCCGTCGCGCGCATCGCGCCGACCGAGACCGTGCGCGCGATGAACAGCTACCTCGGCGGGACGGCCGAGGCCGACGGTGCGGGCGAGGTGATGCTGCGCGGTCAGGTGCACGACCCGACCGCCAACCGCATGGGCGGCGTCGCCGGCCACGCCGGACTCTTCTCGACCGCCGACGACCTCGCCGTCTTCTGCCAGATGATTATGAACGGCGGCGAGTACGACGGCGCGCGCATACTTAGCCCGCTCGGCGTCGCCGAGTTGACGCGACCGCGACAAGTGACCGACGACGGCGGCGCGCGCGGCCTCGGCTGGGACGTGAACACGACGTTTTCCACCAACCGCGGCGACCTCTTCCCCGCCGGCTCGTTCGGCCACACGGGCTTCACCGGCACCTCGGTCTGGATCGACCCGGCGAGCGAGACCTTCGTCGTCTTCCTCTCGAACCGCGTCCACCCCGACGGCAGGGGCGACGTGGGGCCTCTGCGCGCGCGCGTGGCCAACGTCGTCGCCGGCGCGATCACCGACACGGCGGCGGCCGCGCGCGCGCACTCGGAGCAGACGCAGTACGTGCAGGACATGCTCGCGGGCCTCGCGAAGTTCTCCACGCAGGTGAGCGAGGCGCGCAGGGCCGAGCAGGAGGGCACGCTCGCGCCCGAGCAGGCGGAAGTCCTGAGCGGCATTGACGTGCTCGCGCGCGGCGGCTTCAAAGAGTTACAGAACCTGCGCGTCGGGCTGATTACGAACCACACGGGGCGCGACCTCGCGGGGCGCCAGACCATCGACGTGCTGCGCGAGGCGCCGGGGGTCAAGCTCGTCGCGCTCTTTTCGCCCGAGCACGGCATCCGCGGTCAGCTCGACGACAAGTTCTCCGACACGACCGACGATAAGACGGGCCTCCCCGTCTACTCGCTCTACGGCGAGACGCGGCGGCCGAAGCCTGAGCATCTGAAGAATCTCGACGCGCTCGTCTTCGACATTCAGGACATCGGCGTGCGCTTCTACACCTACATGTCCACGCTCGGCTACGCGATGGAGGAGGCGGCGAAGGCGCGCGTCCCCGTCTTCGTCCTCGACCGCCCGAACCCCATCGGCGGCGTCGATGTCGAAGGCCCCGTGGCCGACGACGACAAGCTCTCGTTCACCGCGTATCACATGATTCCCGTCCGTCACGGGATGACCGTCGGCGAGCTGGCGCGCCTCTTCAACGAGCAGCGCAAGATCGGGTGCGACCTGCGCGTCGTGAAGATGGAGAACTGGCGGCGCGTGATGGGCTTCGACGCGACGGGGCAGACGTGGGTCAACCCCTCGCCGAACATGCGGAGCTTGAACGAGGCGACGCTCTACCCCGGCGTGGGACTGCTTGAGACGACCAACGTCTCGGTCGGGCGCGGCACCGACACGCCGTTCGAGCTGGTCGGCGCGCCGTGGATCGACGGCCGCAAGCTGGCGGCGCACTTGAACGGCAGGGGGCTGGCCGGCGTGCGCTTCGTCCCCGTGCGCTTTAAGCCGAGCGCCTCGGTCTTCAAGGGCGAGGAGTGCGGCGGCGTCAACCTCGTCGTCACCGACCGCGCGCTCTTCCGCCCCGTGCGGACGGGAATCGAGATGGCGGTCGCGCTCCGGCGGCTCTACCCGAGCGACTGGAAGGTGGACTCGTACGCGCGCCTGCTCGTCAACGCCGACACGCTCGAACGAGTGAGGCGCGCCGACGAGCCGGAGTCGATCGAGCGCGCGTGGCAGACGCGCCTCGCCGAGTTCCGCCGCGCACGCACGCGCGCGCTGCTTTACAAATAAGCTTTCGGGCAATCTTAGAGGAGAAGAACGATGCGCCTTATCGGTAGAGTCTTCGTCGCCTTCGTGCTGCTCGCGGCCGCGCCGGCCGTCGCGCTGGCGTGGCACGACACGGGGCACATGGTCGTGGCGCAGGTCGCCTACCTGCGCCTGACGCCGGCGGCGAAAGCGCGCGTGGACGCGTTGCTCGTCACGCCGCAGGGTCGCCGCCCGCTCATCCACCTCTGCGCGGGCTACTACACGCCCGAGACGTGCGAGAAGACTTACGACCCCGTCCAGATCGCGGTCTGGATGGACGACTTCCGCGGCGACTCGCTCACCGACGATTACGCGCCGTGGCACTACATCGACTTCCGCCCCATCTGGGACGGCATCCCCGAACGCAGCAACGTCGGAGCCGAGCCCGAGAACGTGCTCTCGCGCCTCAACTGGGCCATCAACACGCTGCGCAAGAGCACCGGCTCGGCCAAGACGGATGCGGAGACGCTCGGCTTCCTCTACCACCTCGTCGGCGACGTGCACCAGCCTTTGCACGCGGCGACGCGCTACAGCGCGGCCAACCCGAACGGCGACGCGGGCGGCAACGGCTTCCGCATCCAGCTTCCCCCCGACAATCGCAGCTCCAGCCTCCACTTCTTCTGGGACGCGGGGGCGAACCAGTTCGGCGACAGCCCGAAGCGACCGCTCGACGCGGCGGGCAAGGCGAACATTCTTTCGGTAGCCGAGTCAGTGATGAAAGAGTTCCCGGCCGAGTCGATGCCCGAGTGGCAGGACCTCGACCCGCACACGTGGGTCGTCGAGAGCAACACGCTCGCGCGGCAAGTCGTCTACAAGAACATCACGGAGAACCAGGCGCCCTCGAAGGCTTACACCGACGCGGCGCAGAAGCTCGTGCGCAAGCGTCTGGCGCTCGCGGGCTACCGCATGGCCGGCGTCCTCAACGCGCTCTTCGTCCCGGCGCCGCCGAAGCCGGCGGAGAGTAGACAGTAGACAGTAGATGAAAAACGGGCGGCGCATCCCGGCTGATGGCCGAAGACGCGCCGCCCGTTTTTCATCTACCGGCTACTGTCTACTGCCTACTTCTTCCTTCACATCCTCAGACCGCCCTCAAGGTAGTGGAAGGGGATGTGCTCGGCGTCGCGGCCGGCGTTGCGGAGGACATCGACCATGCGGCGCGCGCCGGTGTAGTTGAGCGAGTGGACGACGATGAGCGCGTCGCGCTGCCGCGTAGGGTTCTCGGCGAGCCAGAGCGCGACGGCGTAGCCGGTGTGCTCGTCGTCTGGCTCGTCGGAGAAGTAGTGCTCCTGTGTGAGGTCGTGGTCGAGGAGCACCGCGCGGTAGTCGTGCTCCGAGAGCCAGCGGACGGCCTGGCGCACGTCGCAGGTCACGTCGAGCTGGTTGCCCGCCAGCCGCTCGCGGAACCACGCGCAGCGCCTCTCGTCGTCCTCCACGATTAAAATGCGTTGCGCGGCCCCGCTCAACTCCCGCCCCCCTCGTAAACGCTTCGGATTCTTCCCGCCTTTCTTGAATTTATAACACGCCGCGGCCGACCCCCTACAAATCCGCCGCCGAGTTGGCTATGATACGGCCACTGTGATTATCGCGACCTGGAACGTCAATTCGGTGCTGGCGCGCCTGCCCTTGGTCCTGCGCTGGCTGGGTGAGGCGCGCCCCGACGTGCTCTGCCTTCAGGAGGTGAAGTGCGCCGACGCGCGCTTCCCGGCGGCGGAGCTGGAGGAGGCCGGCTACCACTCGGCGGTCAACGGCCAGCCGACCTACAACGGCGTGGCCATCGTCTCGCGTCACAAAATCGAGGACGTGCGGCGCGGCATGGCCGGCGACGAGGAGGGCGCGCAGGCGCGCGTCATCGCGGCGACCGTGGGCGGCGTCCGCGTAGTCAACGTCTACGTCCCGAACGGGCAGGCGGTCGGGACTGACAAGTACAAGTTCAAGCTCGAATGGCTGGCGCGTCTGCGCGCGCACTTGGACGAAGAGTACTGGGCCGACGACGACGTGCTGATCTGCGGCGACTTCAACGTCGCGCCCGAAGACCTGGACGTGCACGACCCGCAGCTCTGGCGCGGCCGGATTCTCTTCAGCAAGCCCGAGCGCGAGGCCATCGAGAACGTGAGGGAGTGGGGCTTCGCCGACGCCTTCCGCCTGCACAATCCGGGCGGCGGACATTTTTCGTGGTGGGACTATCGTCAAGGCTCGTTCCGCCGCAACACGGGTCTGCGCATCGACCACGTCTGGGTCTCGGAGCCTCTGGCCGCGCGCTGCAAACGTTCGTGGATCGACCGCGAGCCGCGCGGCTGGGAGCGGCCGTCCGACCACACGCCGGTGCTGGCCGAGTTCGCCAAGGCTTGAAGGTTTGAGATTTCAAATTTGAAATTTGAAATTAAAGGGGACGAGATGAACGAGGGCTTGAAGGACGCTTTGAAGCTCGCCGCCGCCGGCGCCGGTGCTTACCTGGCGGCGCGCGCCGTCTACAGGCGTTTTAAAGGGTACGACTTCGCGGGCAAGACCGTGCTCGTCACGGGCGGCTCGCGCGGGCTGGGGCTGGTGCTGGCGCGCGGCTTCGCGGCGGAGGGCGCACGCGTGGCCGTCTGCGCGCGCGACCCGCGCGAGCTTGAGCGGGCGCGCGCAGACCTCTCCGCGCGCGGCGCCCAAGCCTTCGCCATCCCCTGCGACGTGACCGACCGCACGCAGGTCAGGGAGGCGGTCGAAGTCGTCACGCGCCACTTCGGGCGCATCGACGTGCTGGTCAACAACGCGGGCGTCATCCAGGTCGGCCCCGTCGAGGAGATGACGCTCGCGGACTACGAGCAGGCGATGGCCGTCCACTTCTGGGGGCCGCTCTACGCGACGCTGGCCGTGCTGCCGCAGATGCGCGCGCGGCGCGAGGGGCGCATCGTCAACGTCTCGTCCATCGGCGGCAAGATCGGCGTCCCGCACCTCGTCCCCTACAGTGCGAGCAAGTTCGCGCTGGCCGGACTCTCCGACGGTCTGCGGGCGGAGTTGGCGAAGGACGGCGTCGTCGTCACCTCGGTCTTCCCCGGCCTGATGCGGACGGGCAGCCCGCGCAACGCGACCTTCAAGGGGCAGCACCGCGCCGAGTACGCCTGGTTCGCCATCAGCGACTCGCTCCCCGTCTCTTCGATCAACGCCGAGCGCGCCGCCGCGCAGATCATCGACGCGTGCCGGCAGGGGCGCGCCGAACTGGTCATCACGACGCAGGCGCAACTGGCCGTCAAGTTCCGCGCGCTCTTCCCCGAGGCGGCGGCCGACCTGCTCGGCGTCGTCAACCGCCTCCTGCCCGGCCCCGGCGGCATCGGCCGCGCGCGCGCCAAGGGGCGTGAGAGCGAGTCGGCGCTCGCTCCCTCGGTGCTGACGGCGCTGACGGAGTCGGCCGCGCGCCGCAACAACGAACTCGCTCAGGGCTGAAGAACCCCACTGCCGCCGCACCGACGCATCGACTAGATGGAGAGAGAAGCCACCCTCATCAACGCGAAAGTTCTGCGCAAAATCCCACTGCCGATGCCCGACCGGGGCGGCGACAAGGAGGAACGCGGACGCGTGCTGGTCGTCGGCGGCGGGCGCGAGACGCCGGGCGCGGCCGTGCTCGCGGGCACCTCGGCGCTGCGCGCGGGCGCGGGCAAGTTGCAGGTGGCGACGGGCGCGTCGAACGCCGCGCTGGTCGCCTCGGCGCTCCCCGAAGCGCGCGTCTTCGCGCTGCCCGAGACGCGCGCGGGGAAACTCTCGAAGGCCGCGTGCGCGAAGCTGGAAGAGCACTTGTCGAAGGCGCAATGCGTCCTGCTCGGGCCGGGTTTGATGGAGGACGAGTCGGTCGCGCGCTTCGTCGAGGCGACGCTGCGCCTGTGCGGAGAGGTGCCGGTCGTACTCGACGCGGGCGCGGTCGCGTGCCTCGGCGGCGGCGGACGCGGGCTGCTTCACGCGCTCGAAGGCCGCGCCGTCGTCACGCCGAACGCCGACGAGCTTGAGTTGATCTACGGCGACGAGACGGCGGGCGGCGACGACCGTCTGGCGTCGGCGCGCCGCGCGGCCGAGGAGTGGCGCGCGGTCGTCGTGCTCAAGGGGCGCGAGACCTTCATCGCCTCGCCCGGCGGCGCGGCCTACGTCAACCGCGCGGGGAACGTGGGGCTTGCCACCTCCGGCTCGGGCGACGTGCTCGCGGGCGTCATCGCGGGTCTCGTCGCGCGCGGCGCCGAAGCCTTGCACGCCGCCGCGTGGGGCGTCCACCTGCACGCGCTGGCGGGCGAGCGGCTGTCGCGCCGCGCGGGGCTGCTCGGCTTCCTCGCGCGCGAGCTGCCCGCCGAAATCCCGCCGCTGATGTCGGAGCTGTCGGGCGGCTGAATTCTCAACAACCGGAGAAGGAGAAGAAACGGATGAGCAAACGCGCGAACGACGACAAAGCTGACGATGCGATCTACAAGGTGGTCGTCAACCGGGAGGACAGGTATTCGATCTGGCCGGCGCACCGCGAGAACGCGCGCGGTTGGAAGGACGCCGGCATGACCGGCACGAAGCTGGTTTGTCAGAGGTTCATTGACAAGGCCGAGAAGGACAAGGCGGTCAAGCGCGCCTGAGTTTAAGCCTAAACCGTTTCGGTAATCTGCGGCGCGCGCGTCCCGCCGTTCACGCACGCGAGCGAGGCTGTTTTAAAATCCCGGCATGGCAGACGACGACCGGGAGCAGTTCTTCGCCGCGCTGGACGAGAGTCTGGACGGCGGCCGCTTCGTCAAGCTCACGCTCTCGAAGTATCGGGGGCAGGAGGCGGGGCTGAAGAACGTCTACGTCCGCCCCGTCGCGCTCAAGGGCGGCGGGCGGCTCTCCTTCCTCTACCGCTACCGCACGCGCGACGCGGTCAAGAACCACACGCGCGGGGAGGGCGCGCGGCTGGCGCGCGAACTGCTCGCGGAGGGGTTCGCGAGCGGCCACCTCTTCACCACGTCGGAAGACCTGCGGCTCGAAATCAGCCGCAAGGGCGACGCGCGCCTCGTCAAAACGCCCCCGACCTTCTCGTCACCCACGACCGAAGAGCACGACCGAAGGAAGCGCCGCGCCGTCGAGACCGAAGGCAGCGTCTACCTCCACGCGCTCGGCGTCACGAACGAGCGCGGCGAGGTGCGCCCGGCGATGGGCGACAAGCTGAGGCAGATAAATAAGTTCGTCGAGATCGTCGCGGGGCTCTACGACTCTTCGCCGCTGGCCGGGCGGGAGGAGGTTTCGCTGGTGGACGTGGGGTCGGGGAAGGGTTACCTGACCTTCGCGGTCTACGACTATCTCAACAACGTCCGCGGCGTGCGCGCCTCGGTCACCGGCGTCGAGGCGCGTGCGGAGCTGGTCGGGCTGTGCAACGACGTGGCACGCCGCGCGGGTTTCGGGCGGCTGAGCTTCAAGACCGGATTCGTCCACGACCTTGAACTTCCCGGCGCTGACATCCTCGTCGCGCTGCACGCGTGCGACACGGCGACCGACGACGCCATCTACAAGGGCGTCGCGGCCGGGGCGTCGGTCATCGTCACCGCGCCGTGCTGTCACAAGGAGGTTCGGCCGCAGATGCGCGCGCCCGAGGCGCTGCGCGGCGTCCTGCGCCACGGCCACCTGCTCGAACGCGAGGCCGAATCGGTCACCGACTCGCTGCGCGCGCTGCTGCTCGAAGGCGCCGGCTACCGCGTCAAGGTCTTCGAGTTCGTCAACTCCGAGCACACGCGCAAGAACACCATGATCGCCGCCGTCCGCCGCGACGCCGCCCCGGACGCCGCCTCGGCCCTCGCCGACTTCCGCGCCCTCAAAGAGTTCTACGGCATCCGCGAGCAGCGTCTCGAACGCCTGCTGTGCGACTACGCCGCGCCCGGTAAATAAGAGTTAACCGCGGAGACGTGGGGACACAGCTTTTAGATTAAAGCTTGTCTCCGCGTCTCCGCGGTTAACTCCGATTCCCGCGTGGCTTCAGTCGGCCGTCATGGTCGCGGGCTGGCGCGTGGTCAGCTCGCGCCATGTGAGCGGCTGTGTGCCGTCGTCGAGCCTGACCATCGAGATGCAGCCCGGCACGGGGCACACCAAGTAGCAGAGGTTGCAGCCGACGCACTCGTGCTCGTCCACGACGGGGTAGCGCCCGGCCTTCAACTGGACGAGCGGGATGCACTGGTGCGCGCCGTCCTCGCAGGCGACGTGGCAGAGGTTGCACTGGATGCACTTGGCGTGGTCGATGCGCGCGACCGTCTTGTAGTTGAGGTCGAGGTTGCCCCAGTCGGTGACGCGCGGCGCGCTGGCGCCGACGAAGTCGCGCACCGAGGCGAAGCCCTTCCCGTCGAGGTAGTTCGAGAGCCCGTCGATCATGTCCTCGACGATGCGGTAGCCGTAGTGCATGACCGCGGTGCAGACCTGCACGTTCGAGGCGCCGAGCGCGATGAACTCGGCCGCGTCGCGCCACGTCGAGATGCCGCCGATGCCGGAGATGGGGACGCCGACCTCGGGGTCGCGCGCCAGCTCCGAGACCATGTTGAGCGCGATGGGCTTGACGGCAGGGCCGCAGTAGCCGCCGTGCGCCGCCATCCCGTTGACGTTCGGGTGCGGGACGAGCGTGTCGAGGTTGACGCCCATCACCGAGTTGATGGTGTTGATGAGCGAGAGCGCGTCGGCGCCGCCGCGGACGGCCGCGCGCGCCGGCGGGTTGATGCTCGTCACGTTGGGCGTGAGCTTGACGATGACGGGGAGCGTGGCCGCCTCCTTGACCCACTCGGTGACCATGCAGGTGTAGTCGGGCACCTGCCCCATCGCCGCGCCCATCCCGCGCTCGCTCATCCCGTGCGGGCAGCCGAAGTTCAGCTCGAAGCCGTCGCAGCCGGTGTCCTCGGCGCGCTTGACGATGTCGTGCCAAGCCTCGCGCTTGGACTCGACCATCAGCGAGACGATGACGGCGTGCTTCGGGTACTTGCGCTTGACCTCGCGAATCTCGCGGAGGTTCACGTCGAGCGGGCGGTCGGTGATGAGCTCGATGTTGTTGAGGCCCATCATGCGCTGCGGCCCCATGTCCACCGAGGCGAGGCGCGAGCAGACGTTGCGGATCGGCTCGCCGAGCGTCTTCCAGACGGCGCCGCCCCAGCCGGCGTCGAAGGCGCGCTCGACCATCGAGCCCATGTTGGTCGGCGGCGCCGAGGCCAGCCAGAAGGGGTTGGGCGACTCGATGCCCGCGAAGTTAACTTTCAGGTCAGCCATGCCTTGGAAATCTCCTCTAACTCAGACGGAAGAGTCTCTCTCGAAGTAACGCGCCACGGGGGAGAAGTAAAGCAGCGCCAGCGTGAAGCCCGCGAGCGCGCCGTTGAGCGACGACGGCAGCCACATGAGCCTCGGCGTGATTGTCGCCTCGCCGATGATGAAGGGCGCCAGCGCGTAGCCGGTGACGAGCCACCAAAGGTAGAGGGGCCGCGCCCACGGCCTGAAGCGGTAGAGTCCCACGGTGTTCACGACGGCGAGACACAGGGACATAAGACTGTAGTAGAAGACCACGAGGCCGGGGGCGGTGAGCGGCGCGCTCTCCCTCGCGTCGAGGTAGCACACCAGCACGGGGGACAGGGAACGCTTCTCGACGTAGAAGAGGGTGAGGGCCGCCGCGGCGAGCACCCAGTTCAAAAGGACGAGGAAGCGGAACCACTTTCTCGACATCAGTGCGCCTTCAGGTTCTGCGTCTCTTCGTGGAGCGGCACGCGCGCGCCCGCGAACTCGACGCGCTCGCCGGTGAGCGCGAGGTGGATGCCCTGCGCGGCGAGCTTGCCCATCTGCGAGGCGTCCACGGCCTCGCGCCCGCCGTTGACGCAGTCGCCGCCCGCGAAGAACTTGGGGTGGCCCGTCCGCATCGTCTCGGGCTCGACGACGACGCGGCCGGCCTTATCCACCTCGACGCCGGGGATGTTTGAGAAGAACTCGCGCATCTTCTGCTGACCCGTCGCCTTGATGACCGTGTCGGCCGGCACGTCGAACTCCGAGCCTTCGACGGGTCTGACCGAGCGACGCCCCGAGGCGTCCGGCTCGCCCAACTCCGTACGGACGCAGCGCAGCCCCGCGACCTTCGTCCCGCCTTCGTCGGCGAGCACTCCGACCGGCGCGGTCTGCCACAGGAACTCGACGGCGTCCTGCTTGGCGAGCGTGTACTCGTACTCGTAGGCGGGCATCTCTGCGGGGCCGCGCCGGTAGACGAGCATCACGCGCTCGGCGCCGAGCCGGCGCGCCTGCGTGACGGCGTCGATGGCCGTGTTGCCCGCCCCGACGACCGCCACCGTGCGGCCCAGCGGCACCGTCTCCCAGCGGCGCGACTTGATGCGCTCGATGACGTAGAGCGCGTCGTAGACGCCCTCCAACTCCTCGCCCGGTATGTCCAGCCGCCCCGTCTCTCCGAGTCCCACGCCGAGGAAGACGCCGTCGTGCGCCGCCTCAAGCTCGTCGAAGGAAACGTCGCGGCCGACCTCGACGCCGAGGCGGAACTTGACGCCGAGCCGCTCTACCGCGCGCGCCTCGTCGATCGAGACGCGCTGCGTCATCTTGTACTCGGCCATGCCGTAGGTGTCGAGGCCGCCGGGAAGCTGTTTGCGCTCGTAGACGGTCACGTCGTAGCCGAGCCGCGCCAGATACGTCGCGCAGGAAAGCCCGGCGGGGCCGGAGCCGACGACGCCGACCGACTTGCCGTTGGGCGCGCCCGCCTTCAGCACGTCGAGTCCGGCGGCCAGCGCGAAGTCGGTGGCGTAGCGTTGCAGCCGCCCGATCTCGATGGGCTTGTGCATCAGCGTCTTCTCGACGCACGCGCCCTCGCACAAGACCTCGACGGGGCAGACGCGCGCGCAGGTGGCGCCGATGGGGTTGGCGTCGAAGATGACGCGGGCCGAGCCGACGAGGTTGCCGGAGGCGATCTTCTTGATGAAGGCCGGCACGTCGATGTGCGTCGGGCACGCGTGCGTGCACGGCGCGTCGTAGCAGTAGACGCAGCGGTTCGCCTCGAACAGCGCCTCGGCCTCGGTCAGCGCCGGCGCGATCTCGCGAAAGTTCCGCTCGATCTCTTCGCGAGGCAGCGTGGGTGTCAAAGTTTCTGACATAGTTTTACTGACTTAGTCGGCGACGAGCGACTGGTAGGTGTCGGGGCGTCGGTCGCGGAAGAACTGCCAGGTGTTGCGGACTTCGCGGATTTTGTCCAAGTCCAAATCGGCGACGACGAGGGCGTCGCGGTCGCGGGGCGCCTCGGCGACGATCTGGCCGCGGGGGTCGCAGAAGTAGCTCTGGCCGTAGAACTCGCCGATGTTCCAGGGTTGCTCGTGGCCGACGCGGTTGATGGCGCCGACGAAGTAGCCGTTGGCGACGGCGTGCGCCGGCTGCTCCAACTTCCAAAGGTACTCGGACAGTCCCGCCACCGTCGCCGAGGGGTTGAAGACGATCTCCGCGCCGTTCAGGCCGAGAGCGCGCGCGCCCTCGGGGAAGTGTCGGTCGTAGCAGATGTAGACGCCGACGCGCGCGTAGGCCGTGTCGAAGCACGGGTAGCCGAGGTTGCCCGGTCGGAAGTAGAACTTCTCCCAGAAGCCGGGGTTGACGTGCGGGATGTGGTTCTTGCGGTACTTGCCGAGGTACTTGCCGTCGGCGTCGATGACGGCCGCGGTGTTGTAGTAGATGCCGGCGATCTCCTCCTCGTAGATGGGCACGACGATGACCATCCCGTGCTGCTTCGCCACCTCCTGCATGAGCCTGACCGTCGGCCCGTCGGGGATGCGCTCGACCGCCTCGTACCAGCGCGTCTGCTGTTCGGCGCAGAAGTAGGGCGTGGTGAAGACCTCCTGCATGCAGAGAATCTGCACGCCTTGGGCGGCGGCCTCCCCGATAAGCTCGAGGTGCTTGTCTAAGTTGAGCCGCTTGATCTCCTCGATGGGCGCGTCGGTCGGCGCGGCGTTCGTGGCCTGGATGAGACCACATTTGACGGTGCGTGGCATGGCCTTGATTACTCCTCCTTCAAACTCTGGTGGCCGTTCATCAGAACGTAGTATAGGAAAAAACCTATGCCGAAGGTGACGAACCAGGCGTAGGTGTAGAGCGTGTCCGAGAGCGTCGGGTCGGGGAGTCGCCCCGCGAAGTTCGGCGTCCGGGCGGCGCGCAGGAAGCCCGGCACGACCGGCGCCACCGCCACGACGAAGGCGACGAGCGCGCGCCAGTTGAAACCGTTCGAGTACGAGTAGCGCCCGCCCGGCCGGAACAGCTCGGCGAGGTCGAGCCTCTGCCGGCGGAGCACCCAGTAGTCGCAGATCATAATCCCGCCGATGGCGCCCATCAGCGCCGAGTAGCCGACGAGCCAAGTGAAGATGTAGGAGCCGACCGAACTCATCAGCTTCCAGGGCATCATCAGCACGCCGATGAGCGCCGTAATCAGCCCGCCCGTGACGTAGGAGATGAGCCGCGGGTTCAAGTTCGAGAAGTCGTTCGACGGCGAGACGACGTTGGCGGCCATGTTGGTCGTGAGCTGCGCGGCGAAGATGACGGCGGTGGCGAAGAGGATGACGGCGACGCTGTCGAACTCCTTCATCAGCACGACGGGGTCGGGGATGGCGCGGCCGTAGATGATGAGCGTCGCGCTCGTCACCGCCACGCCGATGAAGGCGAAGGCCGTCATCGTCAGCGGCAGCCCCAAAGCCTGCCCCAACATCTGCGAGCGCTGCGAGCGCGCGTAGCGCGTGAAGTCGGGGATGTTAAGGCTGAGCGTCGCCCAGTAGCCGACCGAGGCCGTCAGGGCGCCGGGGAAGATGGCCCAGAAGTTGTTCCGCTCCTTCTGGAGCGCGGCCGACTCCGAAAGCACGCGCCCGAGGCCGCCGGCTCGCCACGCCGCCCAGACGAGCAGCACCGCGCCGCCGCCGAGCAGCAGCGGCGCAGACCACGTCTCAAGGTGCTTGATGCCCTCGACGCCCTTGACGATGATGAAGACCTGTATGCCCCAGAAGAGGAAGAAGGCGACCCAAGTGTGGAGCGCCACGTCCATCAACGACGCGCCGCCCGCGAGCGCGTCCCAGCCGCCCCACATCCGGCCGAAGAGCGCGTCGAGCGCCGTGCCGCCGATCCACGTCTGGATGCCGAACCAGCCGCAGGCGACTATCGCGCGCAGGACGGCCGGGACGTTCGCGCCCCGCGTCCCGAAGCTCGCGCGGCAGAGCACTGGAAAAGAGACGCCGTACTTCGTCCCGGCGTGCGCGTTCAGGATCATCGGGATGAGAACGACCGTGTTGCCGAGCAGGATGGTGAGCATCGCCTGCCACCAGTTCATGCCCTGCTCGATGAAGCCGCCCGCGAGCGTGTAGGTCGTGATGACCACGCTCATCCCGATCCAGAGCGCCGCGATGTTCCACGTCGTCCACGTCCGCTCGCGCAGCGTCGTCGGCGCGAGGTCGCGGTTCCACAGGGGGCTCCCCGACACGTCCTCTTTCAGCTCGACGAAGTCGCGGGGCGCGTCGGCGGCGTTGTTGGTGGCTTCGGTGGTCATCTGTTTGGCGCGCCGGCTCAGTTGAGAAGGAAGCTGACGGTGACGTTCGCGGTGATGGTGATCGTGCCGGGCGCGAAGGAAGAGGACTCGTCGTCGGAGTAGTTGCCGGCGATGACCCCGAGGCTGTTCGACCTGGCGGAGTCGCGCGATGGCGCGTCCTCTTCAATCTTGTAAGCCTTGCCTATCGTCTGCCCGATCTCGGCGCTGAGGGCGACGGCCTTCTCGCGCGCCGCGCGGATGGCGGACGCGCGCGCCTGATCCCTGTACTTCCTGAGCTGCGAGGTGTGGAACGTGACGCGGTTGACCCTGCTCACCCCCGCCTTCAGCACCTCGGCGAAGAAGCCCTCGAAGCGCGCGAGGTCGGTCAGGCGGACTTTGGCCGACTTCGAGACCACGTAGCCGACGAACTCGCGCTTCACCTTCTTCGCGTCCTCGTCGTCGTCGTCAACGAAATCCGTGCTGTACCTCATCCCGACCGAGATGAAGTCGGTCTTCACGTTCTGCGGCGGCACCCCGTAGCGGCGCGCCAGCGCCAAAATCTGTGCGACGCTGTCGTCGGTCTGCTGCCGCGCGACGTTGATGTCCTTGTCGAGTCGCTCGACTTCGAGGTCGAGGACGGCCTCGTCGGGCGCGACGCGCAGCTCGGCCTGACCCGTGACCGTGATGAGCGGGAGGTCGGCTTTCTGCTGCGCCGACGCCGACAGCGCCAGGGCGAGCAGCGGGAGCGCCGCTCCGAGTAGATGTTTGGGGGAAAGCATCCTGATCATCTCCTTCCGCGGCGGCCGGGCGTGTCGGCGCCAATAGGCTCTTACATCGTCACGCACGTCCCGCGTTTGAGGAACCGGCCGTCGCCCGCCTTGCCCTTGAACTCGCCGCCCTCGACGACGACGCGCCCGCGCGAGAGCACAGTCTCCACGACGCCCTTCACCTTGCGCCCCTCATAGGCCGAGTAGTCCACGTTCATGTGGTGCGTCGCGGCACTGATGGTCTGTTCGCGCTCGGGGTCGAAGACGACGATGTCGGCGTCCGAGCCGACGGCGATGGTGCCCTTGCGCGGGAAGAGGCCGAACATCTTGGCGGCGGCGGTGGAGGTCAGCTCGACGAAGCGGTTCAAAGAGACGCGCCCCGCCGCGACGCCGCCGTCGTAGATGAGCGACATGCGGTGCTCGACGCCGGGCGCGCCGTTCGGGATTTTGGAGAAGTCGTCGCGCCCCAGCTCCTTCTGCTCCTTCATGCAGAAGGGGCAGTGGTCGGTGGAGATGACTTGCAGGTCGTCGGTCTTCAAGCCCTTCCACAGCTCGTCCTGATTCCAACGCTCGCGCAAGGGGGGCGTCATCACGTACTTCGCGCCCTCGAAGCCCTCGCCGTAATCGTCAATCGAAAGGAAGAGGTACTGCGGGCAGGTCTCGGCGAAGGCGGGCAGGCCGCGGTCGCGCGCCTCGCGGACTTGGTTGAGCGAGTCGGCGCAGGAGAGGTGGACGATGTAGACGGGCGCCTCGGCCATCTCCGAGAGGCGTATGGCGCGGTGGACGCCCTCGGCCTCGGCGATGGTGGGCCGAGTCAGCGCGTGATACTTCGGCGCGGTTCTTCCTTCGGCCAGCGCGCGCTTGATGATCTCGTTGATGACGATGCCGTTCTCGGCGTGCATGCAGATGAGGCCGCCGCGCCCGCCCGCCGCCGACATCGCGCGGAAGATGGTCGCGTCGTCGGCGAGGAAGACGCCGGGGTAGGCCATGAACAGCTTAAAGCTCGACACGCCCTCGTCCATCGCCTTGTAAAGCTCCGGCACGCGCCCGTCTTCAAGGTCGGTCACGACGAGGTGGAAGCCGTAATCAACGACAGCCTTCCCCTCCGCCTTCGCGTGCCACGCGTCCAAGCCCTCCCTCAAAGCCTGACCCTTGTACTGCACCGCGAAGTCGATAATCGTCGTCGTCCCGCCGTGCGCCGCCGCTATCGTCCCCGTCCGGAAGTCGTCCGAGGCTTGAGTCCCGCCGAACGGCAACTCCATGTGCGTGTGCGGGTCGATGCCGCCCGGGATGACGAGCTTGCCCGCCGCGTCGATGACGACATCGGCCTCCACGTCCAACTTCGCCCCGATGGTCGAGACCGTCTCGCCCTCAATCAGCACGTCGGCCCTGTAATCATCGACCGCCGTGACGACGCGCCCGTTGCGAATCAATGTCCTCATCAACTTTTCCTTAAAGGGTTGCGAAAGCCGCGTCGAGCGCGGTTATCAGTTCGTCAATCGTGTCCTTCGTCGAGTTGAGCATGACGCCGGTGCGGATGACGTTGCCGTAGAGGCCGCCCTTGCCGATGAGGACGCCGCGCTTCTTCGTCTCCTCGAAGACCTTGAGGACGGATTGGGGGTCGGGCACCTTGGTCTCGCGGTCTTTGACGAGTTCGAGCGCCTGCATGAGGCCGAGGCCGCGCACGTCGCCGATGATGGTGTACTTGTCTTTGAGTTCTTCGAGGCGCTGGCGGAAGTAGGCGCCGACTTCCGATGCGTTGCGGCGGAGGTCTTCCTCTTCGATGACGTTAATCACCGCCAGCGCGGCGACCATCGAGACGGGGTTGCCGCCGAAGGTCGAGAAGGTGAGGCCGGGGAACTTGTCGGCGACCTCGGGGGTGGCGACGGTGATGCCGACGGGGACGCCGTTGCCGAGGCCCTTGGCCGAGGTGATGATGTCCGGCTCCACGTCCCAGTGCTCGATGCCGAACCACTTGTCGCCCGTGCGCCCCCACGCGGTCTGCACCTCGTCGGCGATGAAGAGGCCGCCGTGCTTGCGCGTGATCTCGACCGCGCGCTCGAAGTAGCCCTTGGGCGGGACGATGAAGCCGCCGACGCCGAGGATCGGCTCGGCCATGAAGGCCGCGATCTCGCCCGTCGTCGAGGTCATAATCAACTCTTCGATGTCGTTGGCGCACTCAAGCCCGCAGCTCTCGGGCGAGAGCTTGAACGGGCAGCGGTAGCAGTAGGGCGCGCGCGCGTGGACGATGCCGGCGACCTGCGGCGGGAGCGGCCGCCAAGTCGAGTGTCCTGTGGCCGAGAGCGCGGTGGCCGAGCGTCCCGAGTAGCTGTGGCGCAGCACGACGATCTCGTGGCGGCCGGTGGCGGTCTTGGCGGCGTGGATGGCCGTGTCGTCTGCCTCTGTGCCGCTGTTGGTGAAGAAGGATTTTTTGAGGCGGCCGGGCGTGATCTGGTAGAGCTTCTCGGCGAGGTCGGACTGCGGCTTGTTGGCGTAAAGCGTCGAGGTGTGCTGCATCGTCCGCACCTGCTCGACGACCGCGTCGGTCACCTTCGGGTGACAGTGGCCGACGCTGACGGTGAGCACGCCGCCGAAGCAGTCGAGGTAGCGGTCGCCCTTGTCGTCCCACACGTACGCGCCCTCGCCGCGCACGAGCGCCAGAGGCTCCTGGTAGTACATGGCGACGGCGGGGAAGAGAAACTGCTTGTGCTTCTCGACCGTCTCGGAGTTGGTCGGCGCGGTCTCGGTCGCGTTGAGTTGCGGTTCGGCGGTGCTCATGTTTCGTTTCTCCGTCGGTGACAGTTGAAAGTGATTCCCTCGAAAAGTCTCAGACCGTCCCGGCCTCCTTGCCGGCGCGCTTGTAGGCTTTCGTGTCGTTCTTGATGAGGAAGAAGATGACGTAGACGCCCCACACGATCGAGGCCAGCATCGCCAGCGCGGCCAGCGGGCCGCCGAGCGTGCGGTTGACCCACCTCGAATTCATGAAGCCGAGGACGACGGGCGCGAGTCCCGCGATGACGAGCGCGTAGACGCGGAGGATGCGCGCGGGCGAGAGCGGCACGCGCCCCAGAATCTCGAAGTAGGACTCCATGCGGCCGTAGCCGGACTCCTGCCGCTTCGGCCGGATGACGTAGGACGCGAGCGGGACGAGCGGCAGCCCCGCGGCGATGACCCAGCGCGAAGCCTCCCAGTCGGCGCCCTCGCGCTCGCGGTAGTCGAGCAGCGTCGTGCCGAAGCCGTTGAAGGACTTGAACGACGGCGCGTTCAGCTCGCGCGTCCGCTCGGTGAGCTTCTTTATTTCGTCGAGGCTGTGCTGGAAGACGGCCACGCCCAGCGGCTCGCCGCAGGAGGAGCAGAGGGAGTTGACGCCCGCGTCGGGGTTGACGGTCTGGCAGGCCGGGCAGTTGACGGTGACCGGCTTGGGGCTCGCGCTGGTGCTCATGTGCGTGTCGTCAAGGGGGCGGCGCTAGTAGAGGTTGCCCTCGCGCTTGCGCCCGGTGTAATCGACGTAGACGACCTTCAGCTCGGTGTAGAAGTCGAGCGCGGTCGAGCCCTGCTCGAAGGCGCCGACGCCCGTGGACTTGATGCCGCCGAAGGGGACGTGCGCCTCGCCGCCGGTGGTGGGCGAGTTGACGTGCGTCATGCCGGTCTCGATCTCTTCGACGAAGCGGAAGACGGCGCCCGCGTCGTTGGTGAAGATGGAGGACGAGAGGCCGAACTCGCTGTCGTTGGCGACGACGAGCGCCTCGTCGAAGTCCTTCACGCGCAGCACCGAGAGGACGGGGCCGAAGACCTCCTCGCGCGCGATGCGCATGTCGGGCGTGACGCGGTCGAAGACCGTCGGCTGGACGAAGAAGCCCTTCCGCATCCCCGCGCCGTCGGCCGGGGCGCCGCCGCACACGAGCTCCGCGCCGTCCTCGCGCGCCACGTCCATGTAGGAGAGGACGGTCTTGAACTGGCTGGCGTCAACGAGCGGGCCGACCTCCGTCTCGGGGTTGGCGCCGTCGCCGAGCCGAAGCGCCTTCGCGCGCTCGCCGATGCGTTTGACGAACTCGTCGGCCACCGACTCGACGACGACGGCGCGGCTCGTCGCCGTGCAGCGCTGACCCGTCGCGCCGAAGGCGCCCTGCGCCGTTGACTCGACGGCGAGCGAGAGGTCTGCGTCTTCGAGGACGACGACCGGATTCTTGCCCCCCATCTCGCACTGGACGCGCACGCCGCGCCGCGCCGCCTGCTCGTAGAGCGCGACGCCCACCTGATTCGACCCCGTGAAGGAGATGGCGCGCACCGCGCGGTGGCTGACGATCTCGTCGCCCGCCTCCGAGCCGGAGCCGAGGATGAGATTAAGGACGCCGGCGGGGATGCCCGCTTCGGCGAAGAGTTCGACGAGGCGGACGGCCGTCGCGGGCGTGTTCGTCGCCGGCTTGAAGACGACAGTGTTGCCGGCAACGAGCGCGGGCGCGAGCTTCCAGACCGGGATGGCGACGGGGAAGTTCCACGGCGTGACGACTGCGACGACGCCGTGCGGCTGCCGGATGGTGTAGGCGAAGTTCGAGGGCAGCTCCGACGGGATGGTCTCGCCGTTCATGCGGCGCGACTCGCCGGCGCAGAACTCCGCGACGTTGATGGCGCGCTGCAACTCGCCGCGCGACTCGGAGAGCGTCTTGCCCTCCTCGCGCGTGAGCAGCGCGGCCAACTCGTCGCGGTGCTCTTCGAGCAGTCGTGCGAAGCGGGCGACGATGCGGCCGCGCGCCGGGGCGGGCGTCGAGCGCCAGCCGCGGAACGCCTCGGCGGCGGCCTCGACCGCGCCCCGCGCCTCCTCGCGCGTCGAGAGTCTGACGGTGCCGAGCACGTCCTCGGTGTTCGCGGGGTTGACGTTCTCCGCCGTTCTCGGAGAAGACGACTCGACCCACTCACCCTTGATGAAGTTGCGGTAGGTGTTCATGCGGTGACTTTTAAATTTGAATTTTCGGCGCCCGTTGCGGAAGCGTCTGCCTACGGGCGCGGCTGCCGGAGACCGCGAAAATATAACACACGCCGGGCGCGCGCCGCGCGAAAAAAGAGGGGCGGCTTAGCCAATTTTCGTAAACCTCCGCTATGATGTCGGGCGTCCTTTCTGAAAACCTGCGGCCGCCCGGACACCCGCGCCGTGCGAGACGAACGAGTGAGCTACGAGAATCTGCGTGAGCTGTTGGAGCGGCGCGCCGCCGCGTCGCCCGAGAAGGTCTTCCTTCTCTCGGAGGCCGACGGGCGGAGCTTCACCTACCGCGAGTTCGACGCGGCCGTCAACCGCGCCGCGAACCTGCTCCACGCGCGCGGCGTCGGGCGCGGCGACGCGGTGAGCCTGCTGCTGCCGAACGGCGCGGAGTACGTCATCGCCTACTTCGCCTGCTTCAAGCTCGGCGCGCTCGCCGGCCCCGTCAACTCGCTGCTCAAGACGGATGAGATGGCCTACGTCGTCGGCAACTCCGAGGCGAAGCTGATGCTTTACAGCTCGCAGTTCGCCGAACAGGTCGCGGCGCTGCGCTCGGAGGTGAAGACGCTCGCCGAGGCCGTCGTCTTCGACGACGAGCGCGCGGCGACCGCCGGCCGGGAAGGGGTGCCGGGCACATGGGGCGAGACCGGACCGACGCGCGACGACGAGGCCATCATCATCTACACGTCGGGGACGACGGGGAGGCCGAAGGGCTGCCTGCTCACACACGGCAACCTGCTCGCCAACGCGCGGCAGATCGTCGAGTGGCTCGGCTTCACGGAGGACGACAGGCTTTTGACGGTGATGCCGCTCTTCCACATGAACGCCGTGTCGGTGACGACCGCGAGCGCGCTCTACGCGGGCGGCTCGACGGTCGTCAGCCCGCGCTTCTCGGCCTCGCGCCACTGGCAGATGGTCAGCGACTACGGGGTCACTTCGTTCGGCTCGGTGGCGACGATGCTTTCGATGCTGCTCGCCAACTACCCCGGAGGCGTCCCCGAAGGCTTGAGCACCGAGCGGCTGCGGTTCGCGATGTGCGGCTCGGCGCCCGTCCCGGCCGAGGTGATGCGGCGCTTCGAGGAGACCTTCGGCTGCCTCGTCGTCGAGGGCTACGGGCTTTCGGAGTCAACCTGTCGCTCGACCTTCAACCCGCCCGACACGAGGCGGCGACCCGGCTCGTGCGGGATGCCCATCGGGAACGAGATGCGCGTGGTGGACGAGGAAGACCGCGAGCTGCCGGACGGCGAGGCGGGCGAGATTGTCATGCGCGGCGAGAACGTTTTCAAGGGCTACTTCCGCAACGACGAGGCGACGGCGCGCGCCTTCCGCGGCGGCTGGTTCCACACGGGCGACGTGGGCTACCGCGACGCCGAGGGCTTCTTCCACATCATCGACCGCAAGTCCGACATGATCATCCGCGGCGGCGAGAACATCTACCCGCGCGAGATCGACGAGCTGCTCTACAGACACCCGGCCGTCGCGGAGGCCGCCGCCTTCGGCGTGCCCGACGCGCTGTACGGCGAGGAGGTCGCGGCCTTCGTCGTGCTCAAGGAGGGGCGCGAGGCGAGCGGGGAAGAGGTCGCCGCCTACTGCCGCGAGCGCCTCGCCGACTTCAAGTGCCCGAAGACCGTCCGCGTCGTCCACACGCTCCCGAAGGGGCCGACGGGGAAGGTGCTCAAGCGCGAGCTGCAAGCGCTCTGGCGGCGGGGTCGGTAGACGGCAGGCGGTCGCTAGTCCTATGGCAAAGATTAAGAACAAGGTCACGAACGCGCTCAACGAGGCGCGCATGCTGGTGCTGGGCGCGCAGGTGCTCGTCGGCTTCCAGTTCCGCTCAATCTTCGAGCCGGGGTTCGACTCGCTCCCGATTCCCACGCAGTTCCTGAAGCTCATCGGGCTGGGGCTGTTGCTCATCGTCGTCGGGCTCATCATCTCGCCGTCGGCGTATCACCGACTGGTGGAAGACGGCGAGGACACGGAGGAGCAGCACCGCTACACGTCGAAGCTGATGACGTGGGCGCTTTTGCCGTTCGCGCTCGGGCTGGGCGTTGACCTCTTCGTGGCGACGCAGAAGGTCTTCGGGTGGAAGCTGGGCGCGACGGGGGGACTGCTGGGCGCGCTGGTCGCGGCGTCGTTCTGGTACCTGCTGGGGTTCTACATGCGGCGCGAGCGCGCCGACGAGATCGCCGCCGAAAGGAAGCGCGGGGAGGAAGAGATGGGCGAAGGACAGGACGGGAAGACCAAGCTGACGGACAAGATTAAGCACGTGCTGACCGAGTGCCGCGTGGTGCTGCCCGGCTCGCAGGCGCTGCTCGGCTTCCAGTTCATCTGCGTCCTGACGGAGAGCTTCGACAAACTGCCGAACCTCTCGAAGTACATCCACCTCGCGGCGCTGGGCCTCAACGCGCTGACCATCGTGCTGCTCATCACGCCGGCGGCCTACCACCGCCTCGTCGAGCAGGGCGAGGAGACCGAACACTTCCACCGCTTCGCGTCGAAGATACTCGTCGCGGCGCTCGTCCCGCTGGCGCTCGGGCTGGCGGGCGACGTGTACGTCGTCGTCCAGAAGGTGACCGAGTCGCAACTCGTCTCGGTCGTCTCGGCGCTCGTCGTCCTCGCCATCTTCTGGGAGCTTTGGTTCGGCCTCACGCTCTACCGTCGCACGCAGCGGCAGTACGCGGACTGAAAGCATTTAAAGATTTCAAATTCGAGATTCGAGATTTCAAAGCGGAGAAGCACCTTGAGACTCTTCATCACACTCTTGCTGGCGGGCTTGCTGCTCGCGTCCGCCGCGTTCGCGCCGAGGGGGCAGCGCGCGGCGGGGACGGGCGGCGCGGCGGCGGCGGACGCGGCGCGCGACCAGAAGGTCGCGGCGGCGGCCGAGTCTTTGCGCGGGCGGCTGGTCGAGACGCGGCGCGACCTGCACATGCACCCGGAGCTGTCGAACCGCGAGGAGCGCACCTCGCGCGTCGTCGCCGAGCGGCTGCGCGCGCTGGGGCTGACCGACGTGAAGACCGGCGTCGCCAAGCACGGCGTCACCGCGCTGCTCGTCGGCGGAAGGCCCGGCCCCGTCGTCGCGGTGCGCGCCGACATGGACGCGCTGCCGATAGAAGAGGTCAACGACAAGCCCTTCAAGTCGCAGACGCCCGGCGTCATGCACGCCTGCGGCCACGACGTGCACACGACCGTCGAGCTGGGCGTCGCCGAAGTCCTCAGCAAGATGCGCGACGAGGTGCGCGGCACCGTCAAGTTCCTCTTCCAGCCGGCCGAGGAGGGCGCGCCGCCGGGCGAGGAGGGCGGCGCGAAGCTGATGATTAAGGAGGGCGCCTTCGACAACCCGCGCCCGCAGGCCATCTTCGGCCTCCACACCGAGCCGAACGTGCAGGCCGGGCAGATCGGCTACCACTCGGGGCCGGCGATGGCCTCGTCCGACACCTTCTACATCACCATCAAGGGCAAGGCGTCGCACGGCGCGCAGCCGCAGAACGGCGTGGACTCCATCGTCGTCGCCTCGCAGGCCGTGCTCGCGCTCCAGAACATACGCAGCCGCCGCATCGACCCGCTGGAGCCGCTCGTCATCACCGTCGGGACGATTCAGGGGGGCGACCGCTTCAACGTCATCGCCGGCCAGGTGAAGATGAGCGGCACGATGCGCACCTTCAACGATCAGGTGCGCGAGCGCGCCGTCGCCCTGATGCGCGAGACGCTCCAGAGCGTGACGGCCGCCTACGGCGCGACCTACGAGCTTGAGATGGGCGACGGCAACGCCGTCACCTACAACGAGCCGGCGCTGGTCGAGGAGACGCTGCCGACGATCCGCCGCGTCGTCGGCGCGGGCAACGCGCTCGCCATCAAGCCCTTCATGCCCGCCGAGGACTTCTCCGCCTACCAGAAGCTCTCCCCCGGCTTCTTCTTCTTCCTCGGCGTCGGCAACCGAGAGAAGGGCATCACCGCCGGCTGGCACACGCAAGGCTTCGACGTGGACGAGGAGAGCCTCGTCGTCGGCGTCAAGGTGATGTCGAACGTCGTCCTCGACTACCTCGAACGCCACGCGGGCGCGGCGAGGGCGGGCGGGCGGGCGATGACGCACGTCGTGCTCCTCGGCGACTCGATCTTCGACAACGCCGCCTACGTGCGCGGCGGCGCGGACGTGTTGACGCACCTGCGCCGGCTGGCGCCCGAGGGCTGGGGCGCGACGCTGCTCGCCGTGGACGGGAGCGTCGTCGAGGGCGTCCACGCGCAACTCGGGCGCGTCCCGGCCGGGGCCACGCACCTCGTCGTCAGCGCCGGCGGCAACGACGCGCTGCTCCACTCGAACATCCTCGGCGAGCGCGCCGGCTCGTCCGCAGAGGTCTTGGGCCGCCTCGCCGACGTGGCCGAGGGGTTCGAGGCGGGCTACCGCCGCATGCTCGAAGCCGTGCGTTCGGCTGGGAGGCCGGCGGCGGTCTGCACCGTCTACTACCCGCGCCTCCCCGACCCGCTGGCGCAGAGGCTGGCCGTCACCGCGCTCACCGTCTTCAACGACGCCATCATCCGCGCCGCCTTCTCGGCGGGCGTGCCGCTCGTAGACCTGCGTCTGGTCTGCGACGAGGACGAAGACTACGCCAACCCCATCGAGCCTTCCGAGGCGGGCGGGGCCAAGATCGCCGGCGCCATCGTGCGGCTCGTCTCCGAACACGACTTCGGGAACGGTCGGACGGAAGTGTTCGTGTAAGTCCCGACGAGTTTTCGCCGGGGAGGCGCGGATGTTCTTCACCGACTCTTACAGGGCGCTCAGGCGCGGCGAGCGCGCGCTGGCGGTGCGATACTTCGTGATTTCGATTGTGGTGCTGGCCCTCATCGGCCTGCCGGTCGGGTACTTCATGTTGCGTCGGTTCGAGGCGTCCACCATCTTTCACCCGGAGCGCGCGGCGCGCGGCGGCCTGTGGCGCGTGCCGGCGGGCGCGGAGGAGGTCTGGTTCGAGACGGCCGACCGGGTGAAGCTCCACGGCTGGCTCTTCCACTCGACTTCACGGCCGGCCGCCGCGACGGTCGTCTACTTCCACGGCAACGGCGGGAACCTGAGCTACTGCGACTGGGTCGGGGAGAGTTTCGCGGGGCGCGGCTTCGACGTGCTGCTCTTCGACTACCGCGGCTTCGGCCGGAGCGAGGGCGAGTCGGCCGACGAGCGCAAGCTCTACGCCGACGCCGACGCCGCCTACGACTTCGTGACGAAGTCGCGCGGCGCGGAGGCGCGCCGCGTCGTGCTCTACGGGCAGTCGCTGGGGACGGCGGCGGCGGGCGACGTGGCCTCGCGGCGCGCGTGCGGCGCGCTCGTCCTCGAATCGGGGTTGAGTTCGGCCGCCGACATGGCGGGCGAAATCTTCCCCTGGATGCCGCGCTTCCTGCGTGGGCTGACGAGGAACAAGCTCGACACCGCCGGCAAGCTCGCCCGCGTCGGCTGCCCCGTCTTCGTCGCGCACGGCGACCGCGACGAGGTCATCCCCGCCCGCCAGGGGCGCCGGCTCTTCGAGGCCGCGCCCGAGCCGAAGCGCCTGCTCGTCGTCGAGGGCGCGGGGCACAACGACCTTTCCATCGTCGGCGGCGAGAAGTATATTGACACGCTCGCCCAATTCATCCGCGAATCCGTCCGCCCCGAAAAATGACCAGACGCGCGCTGCCCCTCCTTCTCCTCTGCCTGCTGCTCGCCCCGGCGACCGCCAGCGCCCAAAACGTCCTGCGCTGGGGAGCCGACCCGAGCGGCGGCGCGCCCTACGTCTTCTCCGACCCGGCGCACCCGGACAGATATATCGGCTACGAGCTGGAGATGGTCGAGGCGCTGGCGGCGGCGATGAACCGCCGGCCGGAGTTCGTCCCGACCGACTGGGAGACCATCGTCACCTCGCTCCAGCGCGGCGAGTTCGACGTGGTCGTCAACGGCCTTGAGCCGACCGGGGACCGCGCGCGCGTCATCCTCTTCAGCAAGCCGTACTACGTCTTCCAGCTCCAGCTCACCGTGCGCAAAAACGAGACGCGCATTAACAAGCTCGAAGACTGCCGCACGCGGACGGTGGGCACGCTCGGCAACACCGCCGCCTCGCGCCTGATGGAGAAGGAGGGCATCCCGTTTAAGGGCTACGCCGACCCGGTCGGGGCTTACAGGGATTTGGAGTTGGGGCGCGTGGACGCCGTGCTGATGGACGTGCCGATGGAGGCTTTCTACGCGCGGCCGAACCCGCGCCTGAAGCCGGCGGGCGAGCCTTTCATGCGCGGCGCGTATGTCATCGGCCTCCGCAAGGGCGACGAGGCTTTGAAGGCGGAGGTGGACGCGGGGATAGACAAGATCGTGCGCGACGGGACGCTCGAACGCATCCTGCGCAAGTGGAACCTTTGGAACGACGCGCAGGAAGAGTTGAAGGCCGCCGCGCGGACGGACGTGGCCGAGGGAGAGAAGCGGCCCGAAGAGTTGAAGTACGAAGTCACCTCGACCTCGTTCAACTGGGGCGAGGCCGTCTGGCGCCTGACGCGCGCGGCGCTCGTCACCGTGCTGCTCTCGCTCGGCGCGATGGTCATCGCGGTCACGCTGGGCCTCGCGCTCGCGGTCGGACAAACGCGCGGCCCGGCGTGGCTCCGCTTCCTCTCGACCGTCTACGTCGAGTTCTTCCGCGGCACGCCCGTCCTCGTCCAACTGCTGTTCCTCTACTTCGGGCTGCCGCGCCTCGGCCTCGCGATGCCGGGCTGGCTGACGGCGCTCGTCGGCTTGGGGCTGAACTACGCGGCCTACGAGTCGCAGGTCTACCGCGCGGCGCTCGAAGCCGTCCCGAAGGGTCAGTACGAGGCCGCGTACGCTTTGGGGATGAGTCCCGTGCTCGCGTTCCGGCGCATCGTGCTGCCGCAGGCGCTCCGCATCGCGCTGCCGCCGATGACGAACGACTTCGTCTCGCTCTTCAAGGACACGTCGGTCGCCTTCGCCATCTCGGTCTGGGAGCTGGCGACGGCCTACCGCGAGCTCGCGAACGCGTCGGGCGAGTTCATGCTGCTCGGCGCCATCGTCTCGGCCTTCTACCTTTTGATGAGCCTGCCGCTGGCGCACCTCGCGCGGCGGCTTGAGTTGAGGCTCCAACGCCGTCAGGCTTTGCGCGCCGTCGAGTCGGAGGTGGCGGGATGATACGCGTCGAGGGTCTGGGCAAGGTCGCGGGCGAGACGCGCATCCTGCGCGGCGTGAGTCTGACGGTCGAGCCGCGCACGGTGCTCGGCATCATCGGCCCGTCGGGGTCGGGGAAGACGACGCTGCTGCGCTGCATGAACGGCTTCGAGCGGATCACCGAAGGCTCACTCGAAGCCGGCGGCGTGCGGCTCGAAGCCTCGCTTCAGGAGAAGGAGTATCAGCGGCGCGTGAAGCAGCTCCGCCGCCAGGTCGGGATGGTCTTCCAGCACTTCTACCTCTTCCCGCACCTGAGCGTGCTCGGCAACGTGACGGAGGCGCCCGTCCAGGTTCTGCGGCGGCCGCGCGCGGAGGCCGAGGCGCGCGCGCTCGAACTGCTTGAGACGGTGGGCTTGGGCAAGTCGGCGCGGCGCTACCCGGAGTCGCTCTCGGGCGGCGAGCAGCAGCGCGTCGCCATCGTGCGCGCGTTGGCGATGCAGCCCGAGGCGCTGCTCTTCGACGAGCCGACGAGCGCGCTCGACCCGCGCCGCTCGAACGAACTGGCCGTCAGCTTGCGCGGCTTCGTCGAGCAGGGGCAGACGATGGTCATCGTCACGCACTCGATGAAGTTCCTCGAAGCCGTGGCCGACCGCGTCCTCTACATGGAGGCCGGCGAGGCCGTGGAGTTGGGCGACACCGCGCAGATACTCAACGACCCGCGCGACCCGCGCACGCGCGACTTCGTCCGTCACGCCGACTGACTTGTGAGCCGACAACAGGAGAGCCGTCCGATGAGAATGATTCCGCCGAGAATGATTCTGGCCGCAGCCTTCGTGCTACTCATCTGCGCCGCCGCCGCGCAGGCGCAGGCGGGCAACGCGCCCGCGGCGACGCCGACGCCGGTGCCGACGCCAGCGACGCCGAAGCCCGCGGCGACGTGGCTCGACCGGCGCGTGCGCGCCGAGGTCGCGGGCTTCAACGGCAACGTCTACCTCTACGCGAAGAACCTCGACACGGGCGCGGAGTACAGCCTCGGCGGCGACGAGGCCGTCCGCACCGCGAGCACCATCAAGGTCGCCGTGATGGTCGAGGCGTTCGCGCGCGTCGCGGAGGGGAAGTCGAAGTGGTCGGACGAGCTGGTCTTGAGTAAGGCGGCGCGCTACGGCGGCTCGGGCGTCTTGAACGAGCTGACCGACGGGCTGCGGCTCGGCTTGCGCGACGCCGTGACGCTGATGATGGAGCTGAGCGACAACACGGCGACCAACATGGTGCTCGACCACCTTTCGACCGACGCGGTCAACGACAGGATGCAGTCGCTCGGACTGACTCAGACGCGCATCATGCGGCGAATCGGCGGCGGGGGCGAGAGCCGGGAAGGGAAGATCGAGGCCAACAAGCGCTTCGGGCTGGGACGCACGACGCCGCGCGAGCTGTCGTCGCTGCTGGAGAGGATGGAGCGCGGCGAGATAGTCAGCCCCGCCGCCTCGAAGGAGATGATCGACCTGCTGAAGCGCGAGCAGGGCACGAACGGCATCTGGCGCGGCCAGTGGCGCGTGCCGAAGGCGACCAAGTCGGGCGCGCTCGACGCCCTGCGCTCGAACGTCGGCATCATCTACCACCCGCGCGGCCGCATCGTCCTCGCCGTCACCTGCGACGACATGCCCGCGCCCGAGTGGACGCCGGACAACCCCGCCTACCTCCTCATGTCGCGCCTCTCCGAACTCGTCATCGAGGGGCTGGGCAAGTAACGGGCGGTTAAACGGCGGCCGTCGCCGTCGTCTCGGTCGCCGTCGTCTCTATCGGGACGGCACGCGGCCTCGTCAGCGCGAGCAGCAGCGGCAGGATTCCCGCGTACATGGACGCGCCGCGCACCCAGCTCAACCTCTGCCAGCGTTCGCCGCGCGCCAACCACTCGGCGGCCGGCAGCCCCGACTGCGGGCTGCGCTCGAAGGCCATCAACTCCGGGATGAAGTAGACGGCCGAGACGGCGATCACCGCCGCGTACAGCACGAAGCTGACGAGGACGAGCCAGCGCCGCGCGCGCGAACGCCAGTTCAACGCGAGCGTGGCGGCGAGCGAGAGGATGAGCAGCGGGTGGATGAGCATCCAGAACTTCGCCTCGTGCAGGCCGTAAGTCCCCGTGACCACCACCGCCGAGTCGGGCAGCGCCGACAGGTAGACGGGAAAGAAGATGAGGTGGGAATAGACGATCCCACCGAGCAGCGTCCCCCACAGGACGACGGACACCATGAGCGAAGTGTTGCCGAACCTCTGCGTCGCCATCACACCGCCTCCTCGGTCACAAAGATGTTAGAGCCTTCTGGTTCCCCCTTGACTGAATCCCGGCACACGCTTGACGACGACGCACGCGGCTAACTTGCCGGCGCCGCCTCGGCGTCGCGCGTGTCGCGGCGCTGCTCGATCTCGGTCTTGATGCGCTCGATGACGGCCTCGACCGGCATCGACTTCAGGTCCACGCCGCTGCGGAGCCGGACGGAGACCTTGCCCTCCTCGGCCTCGCGGTCGCCGGCCACCAGCATGTACGGGACTTTTTTGACCTGCGCGTTGCGAATCTTCTTCTGCATCGACTCGCGCGAGTCGTCCACCGTGACCCTGATGCCGCCGAGCGCGTTCGAGACCGGCGTGTTGAAAATCTGCTCGTAGACCTTCCGCGCGTACTCGTTGTGCCGGTCGGCAATCGGGACGATGACGGCCTGCACGGGCGCGAGCCACGTCGGGAAGGCGCCGGCGTAGTGCTCGATGAGGAAGGCGACGAAGCGCTCGTGCGAGCCGAGCGGCGCGCGGTGGATGACGTAGACCGGGTGCTCCTTGTTGTCGTCGCCGACGTAGGTCAGGTTGAAGCGCTCGGAGGCGAGGAAGTCGAGCTGGTTGGTCGAGATGGCGTACTCGTTGCCGATGGCGCTCCGAATCATGAAGTCGATCTTGGGGCCGTAGAAGGCGGCTTCGCCCTCGGCCTCGACGTAGGGGTAGCCCGACTCGTCCATCACCTCCTTGATGATGTTCATCGCCTCGATCCACTTGTCGGGCGCGTCCACGTACTTGTCGAGCTTGTCCAAATCCGGCTTCGAGAAGCGCATGTAGTACTCCTCGATGCCGAACATCTCGTAGTAGCGCGCGTGGAGGTGCATCACCTTCAGGAACTCTTCGCGCGCCTGGTCGTAGCGGCAGTAGAGGTGCGCGTCGTTCTGCGAGAAGCCGCGCACGCGCATCAGTCCCGTCAGCACGCCGCTCTGCTCGTAGCGGTAGACCTGCCCGTACTCCGCGATGCGGAAGGGCAGCTCGCGGTAGCTGCGCGGGCGCGCCGCGTAAATCTGGTGGTGGTGCGGGCAGTTCATCGGCCGGAGGTAGTACGGCTCGCCCTCGATGTCGATGGGCGCGTACATGTCCTCCTTATAGAAGGGGAGGTGTCCCGAGCGGTAGTAGAGGCTGTCCTTCGTGATGTGCGGGGTGAAGACGCGCGCGTAACCGTCCTTGCGCTCCTCCTCCTTGGCGAGCTTCTCCAACTCCTCGCGGATGACCGCGCCGTTCGGCAGCCACAGCGGCAGCCCCTGACCCACGTCGTCCGAGAAGGTGAAGATTTCCAGCTCCTGCCCGAGCTTGCGGTGGTCGCGCTTCTTCGCCTCCTCAAGCCGCCACAGGTGCTTCTCCAGGTCTTCCTTCGACTCGAAGGCGGCGCCGTAGACGCGCTGGAGCTGCGGGTTCTTCTCGTTGCCGCGCCAGTAGGCGCCCGCGATGCTCATCAGCTTGAACGCGCCGATCTCCGACGTGGCCTCGACGTGCGGGCCGCGGCAGAGGTCTACAAAGTCGCCGGTCCTGTAGAGCGAGATGGTCAACGCGCCGCCGTTCTCGCTGGCGCCGACGGCGTCGTCGTCGCCCGTCTCCTTGGCGACCGCCGTGCTGCCCTTCTCCTTGAGCAGCTTCAAAAGCTCGACCTTGTAAGTCTGGCCCAGCCGCTCCATCTCCGCGATGGCGTCATCGACGGGCAACTCGACGCGCTCGTACTTAAGATTTTTATTCTTCAGCTCGCGCATCTTCTTCTCGATCCTGTCGAGGTCCCTCTGCGTCAGAGACTCCGGGAGGTCGAGGTCGTAGTAGAAGCCGTTCTCGATGGCGGGGCCGACGCCGAACCGTGCCTGCGGCCAGATGGCGTGGACTGCGGCGGCCATGAGGTGCGCGGCGGAGTGCCGCATCCGCTCAAGCTCGCCCCTCTTTTCGGGAGAAAACGCGGAAGACATCTGTTTGCTCATAAGTATGTTTACGCCGCCGACACTTTCCGTTCCGACGGGCAGAAAATCATTATAACCATTTTGACCCGCGAGGCGAGTTGGCGGGGCGACCTCTCTTTGGGCTGGGGTCGCGCGCGGCGCGGGCTTTCAGGAGGCGCGGTTGGGCATGCGGAAGGTGAAGCGCGTCTCGGCGTCGGACGACTCGACTTCGAGCGCGCCTTCGTGGCCGCGCGCGATCTCGGAGGCGATGTAGAGGCCGAGGCCGAGGCCCTGCCGGCCGGGGCGGTCGCCGCCGCGGTAGAAGGGGCGGAACAGGCGTTCAACCGTCTCGGGCGGGATGGGCGCGCCGTGGTTGGCGACCGACAGCTCGAAGGCCGAGTCGTCGCTGCGCGCGCAGACGCGGACGGTCCCCGCGGCGTCGCCGTGCGTGAGGGCGTTGGCGAGCAGGTTGGAGAACATCTGCGCGACGCGCGCGCCGTCGCAGCAGACGGGGCGCGCGAGGGCGATCTCGCTCAGGACGACGCGGCCGGGCCACGCCGTCCTGACCTCGGCGATGACCTGTTCGAGCGTCGTCGCCAGCGTGGGGTCGGCGGCGCGGTTCATGGGGAGGCCGCCGCCGAGGCGTCCGCGCGCGAAGTCGAGGACGTTGTCGATCAGCCCGGCCATGCGCGCCGCGCTCCGCTGGATGAGCGTGACGACGGAGGCGGCCTTCTCGTCGAGCTGCATCAACTGGAGCAGCTCGGAGCCGCCGCGCACGGCGTTCAAGGGGTTGCGGAGGTCGTGGCCGAGGACGGCGATGAACTGCTCGCGAAGCTGCGCGGTCGCGCGCTCGTCGAGGAGCGCGGTCTCGCTCAGCCGCAGCCGCTCCTGCGCGTCGAGGTGCAGCGCGATCAGCTCGGCGAAGAGCTTGAACATGCCGACGGTCGCGGGGGTGTTGAGGCGCGCGGGGCGCGGGTCGATGGAGCAGAGCGTCCCGAAGAAGCGCCCGTCGGGGCGGATGATGGGCACCGAGATGTAGCTCTGGAAGCCGTACATCTGCGGCGTCGGGTGGTGGCAGAACGCCTCGTCCTCCGAGACGTGGTCGATGACGACGTGCTGGCCGCTCGCGCGTATCTCGTCGCAGATGGTCGTGGCCACCTGAAGCTCGCCGCCGGGCTTCAGGCCGAAGTTAATCTCGTCGCGCACGGCGCACGCGACCCAGCGCTCCTCGGTCACGCGCGCCACCGCCGCGAAGCCCATGCCGGTCGAGCGGCAGACGACCTCAAGGATTTTGGGCACCACATCGATGCGCGCTACGGCGTCGATGTCTTCGGCAAAGGTGTTCTGCAAGCGAGGGCTTCTCCGAACGTATAGCGGTTTCGCATACTTTAGTCGCGGGCGCGGGGGCCGTCAAACTTCCGGCGCGGGCGCGGGGAAGGTGACTCGCCCCGGTTGGGTTTTCCCGACCCGGAGTCTTAAACTCGGGGCGTGGCGAATCCTTCCAAGCGACTGCCGGAGAACGCGCCGGGCGACTTCTACGTTGACGAGTCGTGCATCGACTGCGACGCGTGCCGGCAGATCGCGCCCGCGGTCTTCCGCGACCACGGCGACCAGTCGAGCGTCTTCCGCCAGCCCGCCACGCCCGCCGATGCGAGGCGCGCGCTGATGGCGCTCGTCGCCTGCCCGACCTCTTCCATCGGCACGACGCGCGGCTACGACGCGCGCGAGGGCGTCGAGGCTTTCCCCGAGCGTCTGGACGGGAACGTCTACTTCTGCGGCTTCACCTCCGAGTCGAGCTTCGGCGCGTGGAGCTATCTCGTCGTCCGCCCCGAGGGCGAGGGCGGCAACGTCCTCGTCGATTCGCCGCGCTTCACGCGCCCGCTCGTCCGACGCATCGAGGCGCTGGGCGGCGTCCGCACCATCTTCCTCACGCACCGCGACGACGTGGCCGACCAGTCGAAGTTCGCGCAACACTTCGGCGCCCGGCGCGTCATGCACGCCGACGACGGCGCCGCGCGCTACGGCGTCGAGCACGTCCTCGAAGGCGAAGAGGCTGTGCGTTTAGACGGCGACCTCGTCGCCGTCCCGACGCCCGGCCACACGCGCGGCCACGCCGTCCTGCTCTACCGCGACAAGTACCTCTTCACCGGCGACCACCTCGCGTGGTCGCCCGCGCGCGAGGGGCTGACCGCCTTCCGCTCGGCCTGCTGGTATTCGTGGCCCGCGCAGACGCGCTCGATGCGTAAACTTCTCGACCACCGCTTCGAGTGGGTTCTGCCCGGCCACGGCCGCATACACCACGACACGCCCGAACGGATGCGCGCCGAGCTTGAGCGGTGCGTCGGGTGGATGGAGTCTTTCGACTGAGGCTTCTTTTCGGCTTCGGGTTAGCTGCGGGCGGCGGGGAGCTTGAGGTCGGGCGCGTCGGCCGTGGCGCGGGAGTGTCGGCCCGCTGACAGTGAGCGCGTGCGACTTCTGTTATTCATTGCGTGAGTCCGAGCGGTCAGGGCATCTCGGCCAGCTTCCGGCGGTAGGCTTCCACCTCCTCGCTCTGCGGGGCGAGGCGCGAGAGTTGGCCCACGGCCTCCTCGGCCGTCTTCTTGTCGCCCTTCTGGAGCGAGGCGGCGGCGATGTTGCGCCAACTGTTGAGGTGGTCGGGGTCGATGGCGAGCGACTTGCGGTACTCGGCCAGCGCGCGGTCGTAGTCGCCGCGGTTGAAGTGCGTGTTGCCGAGGTCTGTGCGCACGTCGGGCGAGGCGGGTCTGACCGCGAGCGCGCGCTCGTAGAAGCCGGCCGCCCCGGCGAAGTCCTTCGCGTCGTACTTGGCGTTGCCCATCAGGACGAGCGCGTCGAAGTCCGTGCCCTTGAGCTTGAGCGCGCGGTCGGCGTAGAGCGCGGCCTTGTCGTAGTCGTGCAGCTTGTAGAAGACGCGCGCGGCCTCGGACTGCGCCGCGAAGTCCTTCGGGGCGCGGTCGGCCTTCTCCATCGCCGCCTGCGCCTCGGCCGAGGTCGAAGCGGCCGAGCCGGCCCCGCCCGCGCCCGCGCCGCCTTCGACCGACGGGTGTCCGGGCGGCAGTTCGGCGTCCATCTGATCGGGGCTGAGCGGGCGCGCGTCGGCCCCCGCCGGGGCCGCGCTCGCGGCGGGCGAGCCGCCCGCGAAAGGCTTGGTGACCTTGTCGGTGATGACGAAGCCGACGACGAAGCCGACGAAGATGCCGAGCACGCAGAGGAGGAGATTTTTGGGCATTTCGGAAATAAAGCCGCCGTCAAATCCCGGCGGGACGGGAGTAAAAAACATGATTTCGCGGCGAAAACCCGCCGCACGACTGTGTCGGGATGATAGCACGGCCGCCCGCGAAATCGGCGCCGCGCCGCGCCGGCCGACGCGGGGTGTATCAGGGGCGGCGCGGGCGACACTGTTTCAACGTGGAATAGGTTGCCGCCGCCGTCGGGTTTCGTTATCATGCGGGCGCAGCTACAAGAGGTGTCCTGAATTGCCCCACGCAATCCTTGCTTTCGCCCGTTGTTGATTTACCGCATTCGTCCATAGCCATGTCAGCAATCCAAGAGACCAACGTACGTCCGCCCGGCGGCACGACCGCGACGGGCGACTCCCCCTCGACGACCGAGCGCGCCGTCATCGCGGCGCTCGGCGTGACCGTCGCCTTCCTGCCCTGGGTCTTCGACAGGCTCTTGCAGAGCGGTTTGAGGGAGGCGCTCGGCCTCGACATTGCCGGCGCGGGCTTTTACAGCCCGACCTTCACGGTCGTCGTCCTGCTGGTGACGGCGGTCGTCTGCGCCGCGGGCGCGAAGCGGACGCTCGACACCTTGAGCTCGGTGCGCTTCGGCGTCTCGCTGCTCGTCCTGCTCGCGGCGGCCTGCATGGTCGGGATGCTCATCGTGCAGCAGAACGTGGACGGGTTCGAGAAGTACTTCGCCGCGCTGACCCCGGCGCAGAAGTTTCTTTACCGCAGCCTCGGCTTCTTCGACATCTACCACGCGTGGTACTTCAACGCGCTGCTGCTCGTCCTCTCGCTCAACATCGTGCTCGCCTCCATCGACCGCTTCCCCGGCGCCTGGACTTACGTCTCGCGCAAGAAGCTCGACGCCTCGGCGCACTGGCTGCGCGGGCAGGAGCAGAGCGCGACGCTCAGCATCGACGCCGCGAGCCGCGACGCCGCGGTGGGGCAAGTCGAGGCGGCGTTCCGTTCCTCGCGGATGAAGACGGTCGTGACCGAGAAGAAGGAGAAGCTCTACGTCTTCGGCGAGCGCGGCGCGTGGAACCGTTTGGGCGCCTACGCCGTCCACGTCGCGCTGCTGACGATCTTCACCGGCGGCTTCCTCACCTCGATGTTCACGGTCGGCGGCCAGATGCCGCTTGAACCGGGCGTCGCGTCGAACGAGCTGACCGAGACGGTCTTCAACATCGACCAGCTCTCGCGCTCCGTCCGCCAGCTCCCCTTCGAGGTCGTGTGCACCGACATCGAGCAGAAGCTCATCCGCAAGGAGGGGCGCATCACCGCCGACAACACGCTCGACTGGCTGACGCGCATCAGGATTAAAGACCCCGAGCGCGGCGAGACCGAGGCGCTCGTCCACCTCAACGCGCCCTTCGACTACCGCGGCTACCGCTTCTTCCAGGCCAGCTTCGTCCCCAACGGCAAGGCGCGCGAGATACATCTGCGCGTGACGCCCGAGGCGGGCGGCGAGCCGCGCGACGTGGAAATCCCGCGCGGCGGCGCGGCCACGCTCGCCGACGGGACGCGCGTCGAGTTCAAGGACTTCGCGGCGAACTTCAAGGTCGGCGGCGCCGACGACGACGCGGGCGAGGGCGCCTACGACAACCCGGCGGCGACGCTGGCGGTGACGGCGCCGGGCGCGCGCGCCGTCAAGGCCGTCGCCTTCACGCCCGAGATGGCCGAGCGCGCGCCGTTCGCGCGCCAGCCCGTCGCGGGCTACACGTGGCGACTCGTCGATTACGAGAAGGCGCCGCAGGCGCACATCCTCGCCATCCAGAAAGACCCCGGCGCGACCGTCGTCTACGTCGGCTTCACGATGCTGGCGATGACGCTGGGCGCGGTCTTCTTCTTCTCGCACGACCGCGTGTGGGCGCTCGTCGAGGAGAAGGGCGACGGCCGGTTCGAGGTCGTCGCGGGCGGGAACACCAACCGTAACCACCTGGGCTTCGGCGACCGTTTCAGGAAGCTCGTCGCGGCAATCGGCGGCGAGCCCGTTGAGGTGAAAAAGGCATGAGCGAAGTAATGAAGCAGCCGGCGCTCGCGGGCGCGCCCGAGATCAACCTGAAGGGGGCGCGGCTGTCGTCGTACCTCCCGGCGGCCATCGCGCTCGTCGGCGCGGTCGCGCTGATGCTCTTGAGGATTCAGGTCGGCCCCGCCGGGATAGTCAGGTCGGACGGCGGGCTGATGTTGTGCGCGCTCGCCGCCTACCTCATCGCGGCCGTCTTCTACCTGACCAACCTCTACGCGCCCTCGCGCCTCTTCGAGAAGATCGGCATCACGACCGCCACCCTCGGCGTGATGCTCAACTTCGGGAGCTGGCTCGTCCGCTGGATCGCGTACCGCGAGCACGACGTGGCCATCTGGCTCCAACAGGGTAAGCCCGAGGCGGAGTGGCCCTGGTTCTTCCGCAACATCCCGTTCGCGAACCTCTACGACCTCTCGCTCGCGTTCGCCTTCGGCGCGGGCATCACGACGCTGCTCATCGCTCACCGCCGCAACTTCCGCTTTCTCGGCGCGGTGAGCCTGCCGCTCGCGTCGCTCATCCTGGTTCTGGCGCGCTTCATCGGCGACGACATCGTGGGCTTACAGCCCGTGCTCGACTCCTACTGGCGCCCCATCCACGTCGGCATCGCCGCGCTCTCCTACGGCATCGCGCTCGTCTGCTTCGCCGTCGCCGTCGTCTACCTTCTGAAGGACGGCGTCAAGACCGAGTCGATGGCCGTCTGGTCGAGCGCCTTCGCGCTGATGGTCATCGCCACCGTCAGCAAGGGGAGCGTGCTCGCGCTCGGGAGCGTCTTCTGGGGCCTGAGCGGCACCGTCGGCTCGTACGGCTCGGCCGTCTTCCTGCCGCCGCGCTTTCCCCTGCCTCTGCGTGCGGAGCTGCCCTACGTCGGCTGGCTGCTCTTCGGCTCGGCGCTGCTGCTCGCGGGCGTCGTCGTGCTCTTCCTGCGCTACCTCTACGCCGGCGACGAGCGCGCGCGGCGTCTGGGTCACCACGTCCTGAAGGCCGCGCTCGTCACGCAGGTGCTCGCCGTCTGCATGATCTCCTATCAGGTGAGGAACATTCAGGCGGTCGCCGTCTGCGCCGAGGGCGCGGAGCGTCCGGCCGCCGCCGCCTGCATCAAGCCGTCGCAGTTCCAGCGCGCGGGCCAGTTCATCGCCGAGAACGAGGGGCTGCGCCCCGACCAGATCGCGGCGCTCCCGGCCGAGCGTCTGAGCCAGGCCGGCGAGCAGTTCGTGCGCGGCCGCGCGGGCGAATTCTTCCTGAGCCTCAACGCCAACCCGGTCGAGCTGGCCGCGCTGATTACGGCCTTCGCCGGCACGCTCTTCGTCATCCTCTTCAGCTTCCGCACGGAGAAGCTGCGGGCGGCGCTCCCCGACAAGGAGAAGATCGACAGCCTGATGTACAAGACGGGCGGCGTCACCTTCGCGGGTCTCGCGCTGCTGCTGATGACGGGCGCGGTGTGGGCGAACGAGTCCTGGGGGCGCTACTGGGGGTGGGACTCGAAGGAGACGGGCGCGTTCGTGGCGTGGCTGACCTACGGCGGCTTCCTCCACGTCCGCATCTCGCGCGGCTGGACGGGGCGCGCCTCGGCCTACTTCGCCATCGTCGCCTTCCTGCTCATCGTCTTCACGTACCTCGGCGTCAGCTACCTGCTGCCCGGCCTGCACTCTTACGCGTGAGTCGTGAGCCGTAAACCGTAAACCGTGACGAGAAAGAGCAGCGGCTTTCTCTGGTCACGGTTTACGGTTTACGGCTCACGCGATTTTCTATGAACAGAGAGAACATCCTCTTCTCGGTTGTCGGGCTGCTGATCGGCTACGTCGTCGCCTTTCACCTCGTCGTCTACGTCAATCAGGGTCACGCGACGCAGGGCGCCCCGGCGGCGGCGGCCGCGGTCGCGGCCGAGGGGCTGCCGGCCGACCACCCGGCCGCGGGCGGCGCGGACGCGGGCCAGCGGCAGCGTCTGCTCAAGGCCGCCGAGGAGGAGGCGCGCGCGGCGCGCGAGAACCCGCAGGACTTCGCCGCGCAACTGAGGGCGGCCGAAGGGTTCTTCGAGGCGGGCAGCTTCGAGGACGCCATCGACTTCATGACGCGCGCCAACCGCTTGCGCCCCGACGACTACGACACCGTCGTCAAGCTCGGCAACGTCTACTCCTCGGCCGGACGCTTCGAGGACGCGGCGCGCTGGTACACGGCCGCGCTCGCCCGGAAGCCCGACGACTGCGACACGCGCTCCGAGCTGGCGCTCACCTACTACATGCGCAAGCCGAGCCAGCCCGAGCAGGCGGTCGCCGAGTTGCGCCGCTCGCTCGAAATCAACCCCGACCACGTCCCGAGCCTGCACAACCTCACGCTCATGCTGCTCGAAACCAAGCAGTACGCCGAGTCCGAGACGGTGCTCGCGAGGCTCGAACGCGCCGACCCCACCTACGAACAGTTGCCGCGCCTGCGCGGCGAGTTGGAGAAGGCGCGCTCCGGCGCGGCGGGCGCTGCGCCCGGCGCCGGCGACGCCCGGAAGAAATCTCCGACCGACTGAAGTCCAGAGTCTTTTGTTTGAAAGGGCGTGTGGGGCGCCGGCCGCGCCCGCCGCTTCCGGTTCATTCCCGAAAGACGAAGACGATGAGGACCGAACGGCGCACACTCCTTCCGAGGGCCGCTTTGCTGTCTTGCCTCTGCCTGTTCGCGGCCGCGTCGGCGCGCGCACAGGCGCCGACGCCCGCGACCTGCCAGCCGAGTCCTACGCCCGTCGCCCTCAAGGCGGAAGCGACCGCCGCCGCCAACTCCGCAAGCGTCATCCCAACCGAGGCCGGCGGCATCCGCGTCTTCCTCCTCGACGCGGACAAGAAGCCGCTCGCGCGCAAACGACTCTTCCTGCTCCGGCGAAGCGCCTTCGGCGAGGGCGGGCCCGACTGGGCCGCATTGCCGAAGCGCGCCGACTTCTTACGGGGCGCGAGCCAGCAACTTCGCGAATGGCTCGCGCGTCACGACTGTGACTCGCTCTACTGCCCCGAGTTCGAGGCGGAGTTCGCCGACGCCGTCAAGACCGTCCCCGAGTTCAAGGCCGCCTACGAGGCGGGGCTGCGCAAGTACCGCAGCCAACGGCTCGCGCTCAAGTGGCTCCCCGTCAACTTCCCGCTCAAGAACGTCCGCAGCGAATACTTCCGGCGCAAGCGCGCGTGGCTCGAAGAGGCGGGGCGCCGGACGGGCAAGGTCGTCTCCTTCATGACCGACGAGAGGGGGCGCGCGGTGCTGTCGGGCTTCGCGCCGGGCGCGTACTACATCTCGAACCTCTTCCCCGTCGAAGAGGGCGGCGCCGTCTGGGACTGCAAGGTGACGACGCTGCCGCCGAACCCGAGGCAGATGTGGGCGCTCACCTACGTGCTCTCAGCGCCCGCGCGCGCGCCGTCGGCCGCGCCCTGACGGATTTGTGTTGTCAGGCTTTCGACTTCCATGCTACAACCCGCGTTCGGCTGACGGATGAAGCACCGAAAACTTTCGCCCGCACTCCTGACCCTCGCGGCCGCCGCGGCCTTCGTCTGGCCGCGCCCGGCCGGGAGTTCGGCCGCCGCGCCCGAGCCGCAGAGGCGTCGCCCCCCGACGCAGCGCCGCGCGCCCTCGCGCCCTCGGGTTGACTACACGAAGTTCACGCACTCGACGCCCGCGCACCGCAAGGACGCCTGCGACTCCTGCCACAAAAGCCCGAGCGAGAACTGGGCGCGTGTGCGCGCGCGCGAAGCGGCCTTCCCGGACATCACCGACTACCCCGAGCACGAGTCCTGTCTCGGCTGCCACCGCCAGCAGTTCTTCAACGGCGCGCGCCCGCCGATCTGCACGGTCTGCCACACGGTCGTCTCGCCACGCGCGGGCGGGCGCCACCCCTTCGCCAACCCCGCCGACGCCTTCGCGCGCTCCCCGAAGGCGAAGACGAGTCGCGGCGAGTTCGCGCTCGTCTTCCCGCACGACGTTCATCAGGACGTGATGGCGCGCGCGCCTTCCGACGTTGACGAAGGCGCGCCGCGCTTCGTCCGCGCCGCCTTCGCGCAAGGCGAGCCGAAGCCCGCGAAGCCTAACAGTTGCTCGCTCTGCCACGAGACTTACAGGCGGCCGGGCGAGGCGACGCCGACGCCGGCCCCGCCCGACGCGACAACGGGCGCGGCCGTCGCGTCGCCCGTGCTGCCCGCCGGACTCTTGAAGACGACGCCCACGGGCCACGACTCCTGCTTCAACTGTCACTGGCAGGACGGCGGCGAGAAGCCGCTCTCCAACGACTGCGCCGGCTGTCACAAACTCCTGCCCAAGGCTCTGCCGCCCGCGCCGCCCGCCGGGCGCGACGCCGACGCGGGGCTCGCGGCGCGCGCGGGCTTCGCCGACCCGTTCGTCGTCCGAAAGCTTCTGCGCCGGGAGGCGGTCAACTTCGCGCACGACGAAGATAACCATCGTTCGAGGGATTGCGTGAGCTGCCACACGGGCATTCAGGCGATCAGCACGCTCGACGCCTCGACGCTCAAAGTCCCCGTCCTCTCCTGCGGCGGCGGCGGCTCGTCCTGCCACATCAGCGCGCGGCCGAAAAAGATTCTCAACGAAGAGGTGGACAAGAAGCTGGCCGACGCCAACTTCAAGTGCACCCGGTGCCACGTCAACCTCGGCGGCGAGAAGACGCCCAAGTCGCACCTCGACGCGGTCGGAAAATAGACGTTGATGGACGCGCCCGGCAAAAAGGGAAGTCATAACAGGAAGGCTCGCGCGCTGCTGGCGCTGTGCCTCGCCGCGACGGCCTGCGTCTACGCCTTCGGCCGGCGCGCGCCCGCCGCCTCGCCCGCCTTCGTCTCGACATCGCTCATTCGAGCGGCCGCGCAAGACGGCGGCGCGACGAAGTTCTCGCACTCGACGCCGCGCCACGCACAACTCGCCTGCGCCTCATGCCACAAGCGCGAAGACAACTCGCCGCGCCCGCGCTGGCCCTACCACGATTCCTGCATGGAGTGTCACACCCCGCAGTTCGTGACGCGCGGCGGCGAGGTCTGCATGAACTGCCACACCAGCCTCGAAGGCAACAACCCGCCGGTCAAAGCCTTCCCCGGCCTGTCGGGCTTTAACATGCGCTTCGACCACGCGCGTCACGCCGCGGGCGGCGGGCGCCCCGCGGAGGGCTGCGCCTCCTGCCACCGGCCCGCGCGGCGTGGCGTCGCGCTCACCATCCCGGCCGGCGCCGACGCGCACGCCAACTGCTACGCCTGCCACACGCCGGACGCGCGCGGCGCCGGCGGCGACATCTCCTCATGCGCGACCTGCCACGCGCAGGGCGGCTACCGCCGCACGCCGACCGGCTCGCGCGCCTACTCGGTCAGCTTCGGCCACGCCGCGCACGGCCCGCGTCAGGGGCTTCGCTGCGACGAGTGTCACGCGGTGCGCGCCGGCGAGGGGCAGGGACGACAGGTCACCGCGCCGCGCCCCGTGCAGCACTTCGGCTCGGGGCGCGCGCAGAATTGCATGACCTGCCACAACAACCGGCGCGCCTTCGGCGGCGACGACTTCGCCGACTGCAAACGCTGCCACAAGGGCCAGACCTTCCGGTTCTAAAGGAAAAAAATTGACATGGGTGGGGGGCGCGTCTATGATTCGGCAACCCCGGACCAGTACCTTCGAGGACACTCAGCCATGAAACTTTTAATCGCGTCGGTCGCGCTCGCCTGCTTCCTGTGCGTGACGGCTTGCAACTCCGGGGCGCTCAAGTCCGGCTCGGCCTCGCTCGCCGCGCAGGGCGGGCAGACGCCGAAGGACGAGTACAAGCTCTCGACCGACTCCAAGAAGGACAAGACCAAGAGCCTCTCCGTCCCGTTCAGCCACCTCAACCACTCGACCAAGAACTACAGCGTGGACGGCACCCGGCCCATCGGCTGCGCCGAGTGCCACCACACAGACCAGCCCGCCGCCGAGGCCGCCAAGCACCCGCCGCTCAAGACGGCTCACCCGGCCGACCGCACCGTGACGCTCACGGCCGAGACGGCTAAGGACGCTAAGACGCCGAAGGTCGAGACCTGCCGCGCCTGCCACGCGCAGGAGGGCGCGAAGCCCGCCGTCGGCGCCGCCATCCCCGAGGTCACCTACGAGGGCGACACAGACCCGACGGTGCTGACCAACGAGGAGGCGTACCACCGCAACTGCAACGTCTGCCACGACGAGGCCGTCGCCAAGCGCAAGCTGACCACCGCGCCGACCACCAGCGAGTGCATCAAGTGTCACACGGGGAAGTGAGCGCCGTCTGAAACTTCCGCAGCGAGAACGCCCGCCGGTCGCGTGTGACTTCGGCGGGCGTTTCTGTGTATCATCGTCAGGCTCAAATCTTCGACAACGGAGTCCCACTGATGCAAAAGCTCTTCGCCGGGTCGCTGCTCGTCGTCGCGTCCCTCCTGCTGGCCTCCTGCGGCGGCGCCAACCCGCCCACGGCCGCAAAACAGAACTCGAACGCGGCGGCCGGCAACGCGCAGACGAGCATCGGGCACGGCGTCAGCCCGTCGGCAAACCTCGGCGTCGCCTCGTCGCACGGCGGCGGCGCGCCCGCGGCCCCGGCGGCCGGCGCCGCCTCGTCCGCGCCCGCGAAGGCGCCCGTCGAGACGCCCGAACTGGACGCCAAGATCGAGAAGGCGACCGCCAAGGCCAAGGCGGCGGGGGCGTCGGCCGGCGACAAGAAGGCGGCCGCCGAAGCCTACCTCGCCCGCGGCAATTTCTACTACGCGGCCGGCAATCCGATGCTCTACAGGTTCGCCCTCGGCGACTTCCGACGCGTCCTGCGCTACGACGCCGGCAACGGCGAAGCGAAAGAGAAGATTAAGCAGATCGAAGACATCTACACCTACTCGGTTAAAAAGCCCATTCCCGACAACGGCCTGAACGACGAGCCGTAAGCGGGCCCGCGGGCGGGAAAAGTTAGAGGCGCCGCGCTCGACTTCGGTCGAGCGCGGCGCCTTCTTTTTCGGCGTATGCTCCGCCGGAGCCGTCAGCCGATCTTGATGCCGATGGCTTCGAGGAACTTGGTCGGGCGGTCGCCGCCGATCATGGCGAAGATGAAGTCGTTCGGGACGGTCGCCCTGACCTCCTCGGTGCGCGCGTTCATCAGCACGACCTCGTCGTCGCGTATCTCCTTAATCGACGTGCCGAAGAAGACTTTAATCTTCCCCTCGTCGATGCAGTCGTAGACCTGTAGCTTGTTGCCGAACTTCAGGTCGTTCTTCATGTCGGAGCGGATGACGAGCGTCACGTCGTTAATCTCCGAGTCGGGCCGGAAAGTTATCTTGTCGCCCTGCCGCGTCGCCACCAAATCCACGGCCGCCTCGACGGCCGAGTTGCCCGCGCCGACGACGACGATGCGCTTGCGCCTGTAAGCCTCGGGGTCTGTGAGCTTGTACCTGACCTTGTCCTCCGTCCGCCCGTCGCGCGTGACCTTCAGCGCCTCGCCCGGCACGCGCAGCTTCATCGGCGTCCCGCGGTTGCCCAGAGCGAGCACCACGCGGCGCGCGTTGTAGGTGACGCCCTCCTTCTCAAGCCCCCGCTCGGTCTGCACGACGAAGTAGTCGCCGTCCTCTGCTCGCTTGACCGACTTGCAACTCTCCGACTCGTTGACTCTCACGCCGGCCTCGCTAAGCGCGCGTGTCCAGTCTTTGAGGATGGCCTCGCGCTGCGCGCCCGCGCCCTCGGGGCGGACGCCGCCGCGCGTCTCCATCGTCTCGGGCTTGAAGAAGACGTACTTGTTGGCGGGGTACGCCTCGATGGTCGCCAAAACTTTGTCCTGCTCGATGGCCGCGTAGGTGAGGCCGAGCCGCTCGGCGGTGATGGCGGCCGACAGACCCGCCGGCCCGACGCCGACGATGACGACCTCCACGTCCGCCTTCGGCTCCGGCGGCGCGCCGTTGCGCAGCTCTTCGTGGATGAAGTGGACGCAGTCGGCGCCCTCGTTCGTCGCGTTCTTGATGAGCGGCGTGCCCGACACGTCTCCGACGATGAAGCAGCCCGGCACGTCCGTCATAAAGCGCGCGTCGCGGTTGGGCACCTTGCGCGGCGGAATCTTCTTCGTCGTGTTGACGACGATGCACGCCTTCGGGTTGACCGGGCACTCGACCTGACAGGCGGTGTCCTCCATGCACTGGTCGCGCGCGACCGGCGTGGCGACGCCGCCCACGATGGCGAGCACGTCGTGCGGGCAGGCGTCCACGCAGGCGTGACAGCCGATGCAGCGCTCGGTGATGACGACCGGGTGCGGGTAGGAGGGGCCTTCGGGGTCGTACTGTTCGAGCTGCTCCTGGGTGAGCCGGATGCGGCCGTCGTCCTCTTCGGCCGCGGGCGGGAGCGGCTCTTCGAGCAGGTGCAGCGCGCGGCGCGAGTCGCGCAGCGCGAAGGCGAAGCCCGCGACGAGCAGGCAGAGTCCCGTCCCCGCCCAGCCCCACCAAGGCAGCCCGCCGAAGAAGCTCTTGCTCGGGTCTTTCGTCAGGAGGTTGACCGCCGCCAGCAGCGCCAGCAGCGCGACGGTGACGATAAGCTGTGATTTCTTCATCGTCTCGAAACGGGGGCGGCTCACGCGTTCGTCAGCGCGGGGCTTCGCCGACGGTTTGCAGGTTCGGCGGCGCCGCCGAGAGGTCGTTCAGGAGCGCGCGCCCCCACTCGCGGCGCGCCCGAAGGTGCTGGACGTGGCAGGAGACGCAGTTGGGCCGGTCGTCGGCCAGAATCTTCTCGAACTTGCCGCCGCGGTCGCCGTTGTGACAGAGCGCGCAGGTCTTGCGCGGCGTCTCAAGGTCTGTGGACGGCAGAGGCGCGTGGCACGTCTGGCAGCTCATCTCGCCGTCGCGCGAGCCTTTCAAGTCGCCGACGAGCTTGACCCGGTTGACGTGCAGCGAGTGGAACTCGGCGCTGCGGCGCAGGTCGTCGGGGTCGCGCTCGGACGGCTTGCGCCCGACGAGCAGCGGGCCGCGCAGGCTCAGCACCAGCTGACGGAGCGCGGGCGACTTCTGCTCCCACTCCTCGTCCGCCAAACCCTTCCAGACCCACTTGCCGTCGCGGACGGGGTAGCCGTACGTCCCGCCGTGCGGCGTGTGCACCGCGCGGCCGTTGTAGTTCTTCTTGTTCGAGTCGCTGTGGCACGTCGTGCAGGTCTGAAGGCTCGCGACCGCCGGGCGAAACTCCGTCCCCTGATGTTCGACGTGACAGTCGGCGCAGCCGACACCGGCGCGCGCGTGGGCTTCGGTGACGGCGGCCTTGAAGCCGGGCGCCTGATGGCAGGACGAGCAGTTCGACTCGACGCTCGCCGTCAGAGAGTGGCAGGAGGTGCAACTGCCCGCGTTGGCGCGCGCGGCGATGGCGGGCTGCGAGCGCATCGAGGCGGCCGCGTGCGCGTTCGAGACGGGTGCGGGCGCGTACGCCTCGGCGTAGACGTAGGCCGCGACCAACGAGAGCGCCGCGACGAGCGCCGTGCCCCAGACGAAGACCGAGAAGGGCCACGGGCGGACGAGGTCTCGCGTCGGCGTCCAGTTGAAGCGCGCCTTGCCGAGCACGCGCGCCGGCTTCTGCGGCCTGAGCGGCGAGACGCGCTGCATCTTGCCCGCCTCGCGCTTGCGCTTCTCCCAGAAGACGTTGAGCGCCTGCGACAACTCGGGCGCTCCCGTGTCCGGCTTCGTGGCCGGATTCCTGAACGGCGACGGCGCGGTCGGCGTCTCGACGCGATAGAGCGAGTCCGAGAGGTTCGTCGTGACTTCGAGCGTGACGACGATGGTCAGCGCGTCGCCCACGCGCTCGATGCTGAGGAAGAAGGGGCCGACCTGTACCACGTCGCCGTCGGCGAGCACCTCGCCCGACTCGGTGGCGACGACGCGGCCGTTGAGCGTCGTCCCGCTGGAGCTGCTGAAGTTGTAGAGGTAGTAGCGGCCGCCCGCGAGGTTGACGCCGGCGTGCAGGCGCGAGACCGTCGGGTGGTTGAGCACCAGCTCGCAGCTCGGCTGGCGGCCGATCTTCAGCCCGTCGGTGACGAGCGTCACCGGGTCAACGTCGATGTCCTCGCGGACGATGCGGAACTTGCTGGCCTGTGTCTGCATGCGTCTTTCAGCGGGCGGCGAAGAAGGCGACCTGTAGGACGTGGACGAGCATGAGCGCGAGCATCAAAGAGGTCGCCACGACGTGCGGCGCGAGCCAGAGCTTGAGGAGCTGGTGGAGGTAGATGAGCGAGTCAACGCGCCTCAGCGTGACCGTCGCCTCGACGGCTTCGAGCAGGAGTTGGCGCGAGTCGGGGTCGAGGCTCCGCGCCTCGGCCTCGTACGTCTCGCGGGCGGCGGCCAGGAGCGCCGTCAGCTCTTCGCGGCGGAGGTACTGCCGGAGCAGGTAGCGGAAGGAGAAGACGCGCCCGCGCACCTTCCGCCGGATGAACTCGCGCAGGTGTTCGTTGCTGCTCTGGCCGATCTCCGCCAGCGTCTCGCTCAGCTCGTCGCGCCGCGCGCGCAGGTCTTCGACGAGGAGCGGCTCGCCCTCGATGCTCGTCATCACGCGCGGCGCGACGAGGTAGACAAGGACGCCGAACAACCCCGTGACGATGACCGCGTCGAACGAGACCATCAGGAGCGAGGTCAGCAAGCCGCCCGTCGTCCTCCCGCCGTGCAGCAGCAGCACGAGCCCCGCCGCGAGTCCCACGTAGACGTGCGCCAGCATCCAGTAGCGCAAGGCCCCCGCGCGCCGCCGGTAGACCTGTTTGCGCAGCGGGTACGTCATCACCGCCGCCACGCCCCCGAGACCCACAAGCCCCGTCACCCACCGCACCGTCAGCCACGTCCCGCCCAGCCGCTCGTCGATGCCGTAGCGCGCGAGCGCCCAGACGGTCGCCGCGGCCAGGCCGACGGTGAGCAGGATGCCGACGACGTGCCAGAGGAGCGCGAGCGGGTCGCGCCGGTGGATGTTGCGGCCGATGGCGTGCGTCTGGTCGCGGAAGACGAGGCCGATGCGGCCGTTGACTTCGGCGAAGTACTCGCGCGGGTTGACGCGCACCAGCGCGCCGGTCGGACAGTTCTCCTGACAGGAGAAGGCTTGTGACTTCGCGCCCGGCGGGTTGAGCGCGGTGCCGGCGCAGAGGTTGCACTTGGTCGCGAGCAGGTTCTCGGTCGCCGTCACCGGCTGCGGCGGCGTCTGCGGCGTCAGGCTCACCCAGCCCTTGAGCCGCCCCGCGAAGGTCTGAGGCTTCGGCGCCTCGGGCTTGCGCGGGATCATCGTGATGGCGTTGTAGGGGCACTGGGTGGCGCAGTCGCCGCAGCCGATGCAGGTCTTGGGGTCGATGTCGATCTGGCCGTTCCCGAAGCGGCCGATGGCGCCCGTGGGGCAGCCCGTCAGGCACTCCGGGTCCTGACAGTGCATGCAGACCGAGGGGACGAGAATCTTCTCGCCCGAGACGCCGCCGTAATTCTTCGGCCGCTCGATGTGGATGCCGCGCCTGAGCAGCCGCGACTGCCCGTGCACCTGGTGGCAGGCCATCGAGCAGTTGCCGCAGCGCACGCACTTGTCCATGTCCATCACGAGCAGGTTCGTGCCGTCCACGACCCCGGTCGCGATCTCGCGCTCGGTGGCGGCGACCAGACGCTTGTCGAGCCGCGACGACACGCCCGCGTCGTCGTCGGCCAGCGAGAACTCGGAGAAGGCGCGCACGACGGCCTCGCGCAGCTCCGTGTCGGCGCGCAGCCTCGGCATCGCGACTTCGAGCACCTCGGTGCGCTGCAAGACGACCGCCGTGTAGCCCCAGCGCCCCTCGTCCCCGACGCCTTCCAGCCCGAGGCAGTTGCCCGCGCCGAGGAAGTCAACGCCCACGTCGTCGGTCAGCCCCTCGGCCAGCAGCTCGCCCACCGCGCCGCCGTAGCCGAGGCCCCGCACGCGTCTGACCCAGCCGTTCTTGACGAAGACGACGCGGTCGATGGGGTCGCCCTCGCGGCCGAGGACGTGGTGCTTGGCGTAGACCATGAAGCGCGCCGACTTGCCGAGACGTTCGAGCAGCCCTTTGTCGAACGCGTCGCTCGTCGCCTGCTCCACGTCGATGAGCGTGCGGCTCAGCCCGTGCTTGCGGTAGGTGGCGTCGAGCATCTGCCCGAACTGCGGCAGCTTGCGCAGCAGCCGGAGCGCCGGGCGCGTCACTTCGAGCACGCGCGCCGTCCCGCCCGAGGGGACGCGGACGGTGGCGTTGCGCGGCACGCCCGCCAGAATCGACATCTCGCCGAAGCTGACGCCCGGCGGCAGCTCCGCCACCTTCCGATCCTCGTCCGAATCGCGGTCGCGGACGTAAACGTCCAGGTTGCCGCCGACGGTGACGTAGAAGGTGTTGCCGCCCCAGTCGCCCTCGCGGACGACCTCCTCGCCGGCCTCGAACTCGTAGAGGCGGACGTAAGGGCCGACCTTCTTGCCGTTGTAGTTGCGGCCGTAGGCGATGACTTCGAGGTCTAACTCGTGCTTGAAATGCCCGCCGTGCTGTTCGAGCAGGTCGGAGATGATGTCCACGCTCCGAATCGCTTCCAGCATGGTCTGGTGCTTCTTGATCTCTTTGGGCATGGCCCCCCGGCGTTTGAAAAGTATTCAAGTGGGGCGAAAAACCCCGCGACGAAGGCTGCGAAAGGGCGTGACGGCTGACGAAAAGAGTCGGCATTATAGCATCGGCCGCCGAAAACCCTAAAATTTGCTTTTTTGGAACCCGGCGGCGCGGCGCGGCGTGTAAAACGAGCGAGTCGGCGGGCATGAATGTATAATTTCCGCGAGCCCCCGAACTACGAGAGGAAGAGCCCCACTTTCCCGGATGAGCGCGATCTCCACCACCGACGAGCTGGTCTTCTCCGTCGCATCGGCGGGGGCGCCCGTGCGCGCGGACGAGCCGGTCGGCGAGATGACCGACCACCGGCTGCTTGAGGAGACGAAGGCGGGCGACGGCACGGCGTTCGCCGAGATCGTGCGGCGCTACCGGAACCAGATTACGAACTACGTCTACCGCATGACGAACGACTACGACCTCGCGGTCGATCTGGCGCAGGAGACGTTCATGCGGGTCTACGCGGCGGCCGAGCGCTACCAGACGAGCTACGCGTTCTCGACCTACATCTACCGCATCGCCACGAACCTGGCGATCTCGGAGCTGCGCCGACGCAAGCGCCGCCGGCTCGTCTCGCTCTCCTCCTTCTTCGGCGAGCGCGAGTCGCCCTCGGACTCTTGCGAGCTTGAGATGCCCGACACGGGGCCGCTTCAGGACGTGACGCTGGCGGAGGACGAGCGGCGGGCGGCGGTCGCGCGGGCGATTGCGACGCTGCCGGAGAAGTACCGCGCGCCGCTCGTGCTGCGCGACGTGGAAGAACGCAGCTACGAGGAGATCGCGTGCATCCTCGGGATGAACGAGGGCACCGTGAAGTCGCGCATCAACCGCGCGCGGACGTTCCTACGCGAGAAGTTGCAGGCGTACCTGTAAGGGAAGTGTGTTATGGCTGACTGCAAAGAGTACCGACACGAGATCATCGAAGCCTTCGACGGCGCGTTGAGTCCGGTCGCGCGCGCGCACGCCGACGCGTGCCGCGCCTGCGGCGACGAGTTGCGCGGGCGCGAGAGTCTGCGCGCGCTCGTCCGCGGCCTCGGCAAGGTCGAGGCGCCGGCCGACTTCGAGTACAGGCTGCGCGCCCGGATGGCGTCCAACGGCAACGGCGGGCGGCGCCTGCCCCTGAGGGGGCTGCGGCTCGTCTATGCCTTCGCGCCCGTGGCGGCGGCCGCGTGCTTCCTCGTCGTCGCGAGCGCGCTCTACCTCAGACAGGCCGCGACGACGACCCCGGCGGAAGCGCTGGTGGCCAGAGTCTCCCAGCCGGAGCGGAACGCCGGCGCCGAACGCGCGGCGGCGACTCCCGCCGTCGGCGCGGCCGCGGAGTCGAAGCAGACGGGCGGGCGCGCCGTGGAAGTCGCGCCGGCGCCGGCCGTCTTCAAAGCGCGGCGTGCGGTTCACAGGCCGCGCGCCGCATCGCTTCAGTCGAGGGATGTCGCCGAGATTTCGGCCGAGCGTGGGGGGCAGAGAAGCGAGACTCTGAGCCTTACCGCCGCGCGTGTCATCACCGGGGGTGGCATGACCATCCCGTTGCAGACGCCTTTGCGCGTGGTCTTGAGGGACGAGCGCGGCGCGGGCCGGGTCGTGCCGATGCGCGCCGTGAGCTTCGGCTCACAGGAGATGGTCGCGCGCGAGAGCGTGAGCCGGCAGGCGTCTGCCGCCGAGAACGAAGGGGTCTGGTAGTCGGTCGATGAAGTATTTTGACCATGAACCGACGGGCTTGACGCGGGGCCGTATCCTTCGCGGCGCGCTGCTGCTCGCCTGCGTCTCTCTTCCGGCGTCGGCCGTGGCGCGGCAGACCGCTCCCGCCGTCGCCCCTGCTCCCGCCCCGGCGCAGGCGCCCGCGCCGGACGTGCCGACGCCCCCGGCCGCGCGACCCGTTCAGACAATCTCGCCACGCGCGCCACGAGTCAACGTCTCGCCGCGAGCGCCGAGGACGGCGCCGGTCGCGCCGGCCGTCACGCCGCGCGCGCCCGCGCAGGTCGCGCCGCCGCCCGCAAAGCCCGCGCCTGCCGCGGTGCCGCCGCGCGAGGTCGTGACGGTCGTCCACCGACTGACCGGCTGGAAACTTCTGGCGTGGCTCGCGACGAGCGGGCCGCCCTCGGTCGAACTCGACGAGCTGCCTTCGACGACGGACGCGCACACCAACATCGTCGCGGGCTACATCTACGACGACGGGCGCAGCGTGGTGGCGCGGCTCCCGCAGGCCGACATCGACCTCGAAGCGTTCTCGCTGCCGCGCACGCCGCCGCCCTTCTTCGCGCAGTCGGGCGCCGTGCCCAGTCCCGAGCCGGAGTACCTGCTCGTCACCGCCGACGGCCGGCGCGTCGAGGCCAAGTTCGTCGGGCTGGATTCTTCGACGGGGCTGACGCTGCTCGAAGCCAAAGAGGTGCTGCTCTCGGGCGCGCCCGCCGGCGATCAGGGCGACACTGATGACCCGACCGTCGGCCAGCGCGTGCGCCTCTACACGCCGGCCCCGGCCGCGAAGACGCCGCCGGGCACGACGCCCGGCTTTATCCTCCTCAGCATCGACCAGAAGGAAGGTCTGCTGACCGAGGTCAGCCGCGCGCCGTCGGGCAAGCCCTCGCGCGTCGTCATGAGCGCCGACGTGTCGCAGGCGTGGACGGGCGCCGTGGCGGCCAACGAATTGGGAGAGGTCGTCGGCATCGTCTCGCAGAGCCGCGGCGGCGAGACGCAGCTCGTGCCGATGGCGACGGTGAGGGTCGCCTGCGAGCGCGTGCTCAAGCTGCGCGGGAGCGCGCCGCAGCCGTGGCTCGGCGCGCGCGCCGACGCCGCCTTACAGTCTTCGCTCGACGCGTGGGTCAGCTACGGGTGGACGCCCGAGGCGGCGCGCCCCTTCATCGAGAAGCAGCGGGGCGTCTTCCTGACCTCGGTCGCGCCGGGCACGCCGGCCGCGCTCGCGGGTCTCAGACCCGGCGACCTGATCTCCGGCGTCGGCGCGCGCGAGCTGCGCGGCGCCGAAGACTTCTCGATGACCTTGAAGGAGGCGGCCGTCGGCTCGACCCTCGACCTGACGGTGTGGCGCGCGCTGGAGCCTTCGCCGGTCAAGGTGTCGGTCGAGCTGAAGGGCGTGCGGAACCCCGCGCTGGCGACCGCCGTGGCCGAGGAGGGGGGCGTGCGCGAGGCGTTGCTCGCCACGTCGCGCGAGATTAGAGAGCTACGCGCGGAGCAGTCGCGTCTGAGGCGCGAACTGCGCGGCGCGAACACGGCCGAGCTGGCGCGCGTCACCGAACGTCTCGCCGCGGCCGAGGCGCGGGACGCGCGGCTCAGGGAGCAGCTCGGGAGGGCGCTGTGGAGGCTCAACGGCAACGCTCCGCGCGGGCCGGGCTTCGAGTTGCCGACGCGCCCGACGGCGCCGCCTTTCGACGGCTACGCGGCGGCGACGCGCCTGAAGTTGTACGGCCTCAACGCCATCGGCCTGACGCCGCAGGGCGCGTCCCGGTTCGGCGCGAAGGGCGGGATGCTCGTCGTCGCCGTGCGCCCCGAAAGCCCTGCGGCCGCGAGCGGCCTCGTCGCCGGCGACGTGATTGAGACGGTCAACGGCGCGCCCCTGATGAGCGCCGAGCTGCGCCGGCTGCTCGGCGCGCCGGACGCCTCGGCGCTCACCTTCGGCCTCGTCCGCGAGGGGCGCCGCCTGAGCGTCAACTTCTCGCCCTCGTACGGCGGCGAGCAGCAGCGCTGATTTCAGCCGCGACCGCTTGGTCGTCGAAGCGCCCGCCCCGCCGGCGGGCGCTTCCGCTTTTTACACACCCGCCCGCATCTGTGCTAATCTTGTCGCGCCGCTCGTTCAACTAAACGTAGGGAAGCTCTCAAACAGCCATGCTGCAAGAGGCCGTCGAGTTCTACCACCAACTGCTCGAAGACAATGAGGTCGCCGAGTCCTCGCGGGGGATGCTCGACGAGGGGTTTGAGCGGGCCAAGCTCATCTTCGGCGGCCGCCGCCTGTCGCCCTACCTGCGCCCGCACTTCGTCACCGAGCGCGATTTCGCGCGCGTCACGCGCATCTGCGAGACGGTCTGGTCGGCCATCCAGAAGGTGAAGGACGCGGCCGTCGCCGACCCGTCGGTGCTCGACGAACTGGGGCTGACCGAGATCGAGCGCGAGCTGGTACGGATAGACCCCGGCTACCGCGCCGTCTCGCCCACCGCGCGGCTCGACTCCTTCCTCACCGACGAGGCGTTCAGCTTCGTCGAGCTGAACGGCGAAAGCCCCGCCGGCATCGCCTACGCCGACGCCGCCTACGAAATCTTCTCGGGACTGCCGGTCATGCGCCGCTTCGCCGAGCGTTACAGCTTGCGAACCTTCAACGGGCGGCCGCTCTTGCTCGCAACACTCCTCGAAGCCTACCGCGAGTACGCGGGCGCCTCGGCGAAAGGCGTGCCCTCCATCGCCATCATTGATTTGAAGGGGCTGCCGACGCAGAAGGAGTTCGAGTTATTTAAAGAGTACTTCGAGTCGCAGGGGCACCCGGCCGCCATCTGCGCGCCCGAGGAGTTGGAGTTTTCCGGCGGCAGACTCCGCTGCGGCGACTTCGAGATCGACATCGTCTACAAGCGCCTGCTCGTCAACGAGTATCTGCCCATCATGCAGGAGTACCCGGCGCTGCTGGAAGCCTACCGCGCGGGCGCCGTCTGCCTCGTCAACAACTTCCGCTCGAAGATGATTCACAAGAAGGCGCTCTTCGCCGTGCTCACGGACGAGCGCCACGCCGGACTCTTCAACGCCGAGGAGCGCGAGGCCGTCCGCCGCCACGTCCCCTGGACGCGGATGGTGCGCGAAGGCAAGACCGACAAGGGCGGCGCGGAGATCGACCTGCTCGACTTCATCAGAGCGAACAGCGGCCGGCTCGTCCTTAAGCCCAACGACGACTACGGCGGGCACGGCATCTACATCGGGTGGAACTGCGACGCGGCCGCGTGGGACGAGGCGCTCGGCGCCGCGCTCACAAACGGCGACTACATCGTGCAGGAGCGCGTCAAGACCGCGCGCGAGGTCTTCCCGGCGCTCATGGACGACGGCTCGGTCGTGTACGCCGAGCAGTTGGTGGACCTCGACCCGATGCTTTTCAACGGCCGCGTCGGCTCGGCCTTCACGCGGCTGTCCTCGACCGAGCTGGCCAACGTCTCTTCGGGCGGCGGGATGGTGCCGACCTTCATTATCGACGAGAAGTCTTGAGCGCGCGAGTCGGAAGTCTCCCACTCGCCGACAGCGGAGGAGTCAGAAGCAAATGAACTTTGTTAACAGCGAGGAGCCGCAGGAGGAGCGACGCCGGCACGAACGCTCGCGGCTCATCATCGACGTCTTCTTCAACGGCGACGACCTGACCGGCATCGCCAGCACGAAGGACATCAGCCCCGGCGGCCTCTACATGAACACGCAGGCCGAGATACCCGAGGGCGCGCTGCTCACCTTGCGGCTGCCGCTCGAAGGGCGCGACGTGGTCTGCAACGGCGAGGTCGTCTACAGCAACCCCGGCCGCGGCGTCGGCGTGACCTTCCAGGGGCTCTCGGAAGAAGACCGCGCGCAACTGGAGAGCGCGCTGAAAGGGCGCTAGGGCCGGCGGGCGCGGGCGCGGGGCAGGAGAGGACGGGGATGACGCCAGAACACTACACGCTAGGCATCGAGGAGGAGTTTCAGATCGTTGACCCGCAGACGCGGGAGCTGCGCTCGCGCGTCTCGGAGATGCTCGACGAGGGGCGGATGTTGCTGGGCGAGCAGGTGAAACCCGAGATGATTCAGGCGCAGATCGAGGTCGGCACCGGCATCTGCCGCAACATCCAGGAGGCGCGCCGCGACATCACGCGGCTGCGCTCCATCGTCTCCGGGCTGGCGCGCAAGCAGGGGCTGAACATCGTCGCCGCCTCGACCCACCCCATCTCGCAGTGGAACGAGCAGCAGATTTACGACGACCCGCACTACAAGCTCCTCATCGAAGAGCTTCAGATGGTCGCGCGCTCGCTGCTCATCTTCGGCATGCACGTCCACGTCGGCATCCCCGACCGCGAGCGGCAGATTCACATCATGAACGCGGCGCGCTACTTCCTGCCGCACGTCCTCGCCCTCTCGACCTCGTCGCCCTTCTGGCTCGGCATCGACACGGGGCTGAAGTCCTACCGCTCGGAGGTCTTCAAGAAGTTCCCGCGCACCGACATCCCCGACCACTTCGGCTCCTACGCCCTGTTCGAGAATTACATCAAGTTCCTGCTCGACACCAACTGCATCAGCGGCCCGAAGAAAATCTGGTGGGACGTGCGCCCGCACCCGTTCTTCCCCACGCTGGAGTTCCGCATCTGCGACATCCCGACGCGCGTTGACGACACGGTCGCCATCACCGCGCTCTTCCAGGCCATCGTCGCCCGCCTCGACAAGCTGATCGAGAAGAACCTCGGCTTCCGCCTCTACCGCCGGATGCTCATACAGGAGAACAAGTGGCGCGCGGTGCGCTACGGCCTCGACGGCAAGCTACTTGACCTCGGCAAGCAGAAGGAGGTGCCGGCGCGCGACCTCATCCGCGAGCTGCTGGAGTTCGTCGATCCAGTCCTCGACGAGCTGGACTCGCGCCGGGAGGTCGAGCACATCCACACCATCCTTGAGCGCGGCACCTCCGCCGACGAGCAGCAGCGCGTCTTCGCCGAGACCGGCGACCTCAAATCGGTCGTTGACCGCCTGATAGAACTCACCATCGAGCACGTCCCCGAGGAGTGGAAGGAAGACGCCGCGCACACTTAAGGGCGGCGGGCTGTTACGTCAACAGCATCTTAAGCCCCGCGATGACGAGCACGGCCGAGAGGACGCGGCGCAGCGTGACGGTCGCTAGTCGCCGCCGTCCCAACTCAGTCCCGACCAAGCCCCCCGCCAAAGCCGCCAAGCCCCACACGTAGATCGACTCGGGCACCATCCGCACGCTCGCGAGGTGGCCGGCGAGGCCCGCCACCGAGTTGACGAGGATGAAGGCCGCCGCCACGCCCGACGCCTGCCGCGTCTCGGCCCAGCCGGCGAGCAGCAGGACGGGGCTGAGGAATATCCCGCCGCCCACGCCCGTAATCCCCGACAGCAGCCCGATAACTGCGCCGAGCGCGAGCGCCGCCGGCAGCGGGACGGGCCTCGCCTCGGCGTCGGCGCGCGCCGACGCGTGCATCCAGAGCCGGAAGGCCGCGAAGAGCAGCGCCAGTCCGACCAGCTTCTGGTAGACCGAGCCGGGTAAGCTGAGCGCGCCGCCGAGGAAGGCGAACGGGATGGAACTGGCCGCGAAGGGCAGGAAGACGCGCCAGGAGAAGAAGCCCGCGCGGTAGAAGCGCGCGGCGGCGACGAGCGCGACGAGGATGTTGAGGGTGAGCGCGGTCGGCTTCATCACGGCGGGCGCGAGTCCCGCCAGAGCCATCGCCGCGAGGTAGCCCGAGGCGCCGGCGTGGCCGACCGAAGAGTAGAGCGCCGCCATGACGAAGACGGCGACGGCGAGGACGACGATGGCGGTGGTCAGCACCTCGGGGAGAAGTCACGGGCGGCGCGCTCCCGCGGGAGACCTACGCCCCGGCGCCGCGGCCGTCTCCGGCGCCCCCGTTGTGTTCGAGCGCGAGGGCGAGGAAGTTCTCGAAGAGGATGCGGCCGTCGCGCGACTCGTTGGGGTGCGCCCAGAGCGTGCGTGCGCTCGCCTCCTCGCGCAGCAGGCGCTTGCGCTCCTCCGGCGGAAGGTTCGGGTCGATGCGCTGGAGACTCCTCGTCAAATCCTGAAAAGACTTTTCGAGGTGGAACTGCACGGTGTAGATGAGCTGCCCGCCGTCGCGCTTGACCATCATCTGGTTGCGGCAGAGGTACGAGGTGGCGAGGAGCTTGAAGCCCTCGGGCAGGCGCGGGAGCTGTAGCCCGTGGTTCTGCCAGACGCGCAGGATGTCGCCCTCGGGCGTGTAGTCCTGCCACACGCCCTCGACGCGCTCGTTGAGGCCGCGGAAGATCGGGTCTACGGGGTCGGTGATGCGTATGAAGCGGTACTGGTACTCGAAGGTGCGCCCGTCGCGCCGCTCGCCCGGCTCGGCGTTGTCGAGCGTGACGCAGCCGACGCCGAAGCAAAGCCCGATGAGCTGGTGGCCGCCGCAGATGCCGAGGATGGGAGTCGTCGTCTTGACGGCGAAGGCGGCGAAGCGGCGGAGCATCTCCGGGCTGTAGTAGTCGAAGTCGGAGAGCGTGCCCGAGAGCACGATGGCCTCGGGCCGGAACTCCTCGGCGGCCTCGACCGCCTCGGACAGGTGCGCGACGTGCACCTCCGGCTCGACGACCAGCCGCTTGATGTTGTTGACGATGTTGTCGAGCGCGAGCCCCGAGATGTAGCGCTCGCGCTCAAGCTTGCCGGCCGCCGACTCGCCCCACTCGCGGCGCGCGAGGTCGGAGAGGTCGGACTCGTCGCGCAGCAGGTCGTTGACGACGAGGACGCGAATCTTCTCGACCCGCTTCTCGACAGGCTCGTAGGGACAGTAGGGGCGCTGGCTGTATGGGAAGGGGAGCAAGTCGAACGGCTCCTCCGGCGTGTGCTGGCTAATCTCTGGCGTCATGTCGCTAAAACTTAAAAACCCCCTCGTCCGTCTCTTCGTCCGCCTCTTTAGATGCGCGTCGGGCGCTGCCGGGTGTTCTGGTTAAACTGGGGGACGGCCGCGCCGGCCCCCGCCTCCTCGATCTCGCGCTTCACTTCCTTCAACGCCGCCGTGCGGACGCGCGTGCGGAATCCGGCGGCGCGGCCCGCGGTCTCGTGGTCGGCCAGCAGCAGCAGACGCTGCCAGGCGGATTCCAGCTCGTCGGCGAGGCGCGAAATCTTCGTGATGTCGTAGGGCACCGCCACCTCCGTCAGCCCCGCGCGGGCGAAGACCGAGAGGTAGCGCGCCGTCGCCAAATCGGGGCAGGAGACGCGGCGCCGTCCGACTTTCAACTCGATGCCGAGCAGCGTGTGCTGCACCTCGACGGCCGCGTTCTTCGGCGCGGCCGGAACCTTGTGCGAGCGCGTGCGCGTCGGGAGGATGCGCTCGCGGTAGATGCGCGGCGGCCACTCCTCCCCCAACGCCTCGCGGAGCGCGGCGACCAGCCCCTCGACCGATGCCGAGCGCGACTCGCGGCCCGAGCGCCCTCCGCCCTCCGCCGTCTCCTTCGCTGTCTCGGCCGCGGCTCTCATCTGCGCTGTAGCTCCGGGGACTTCAAGCCCTCGAACTCCCCCCGCGCGGGGAAGGTTCGGGCGAACGCCCCCGACTTTCAGCGCAGCGACGAGACGACGTTCCACTGCGCGGCGCGGAAGGCGTTGATGACCCGGCCGGGGAAGATCCCGAGGTAGAGCACGCCGGCCACGGTCAGCGCCAGCGCCACCGCGATGCTCGCGGGGACGCGCGGCGCGCGCCACTCGGTCGTGCGCTCGCGGAAGAACATCACGACGATCAGGCGCAGGTAATAGTATACAGAAATCGCGGTGTTTAGCACGCCGATGACGACCAGCCAGCGGTAGCCTTGGGAGAGCGCCTCGCTGAATACGACGACCTTGCCCATGAAGCCGGCCGTCAGCGGCACCCCGAGCAGGCTCAGCAGGAAGAGCGAGAGGGTGAGCGAGAGCGCGGGCGACTGGAAGCCGATGCCGCGGTAGTCCTCGACATCCGTGCGGCGGTCGCCGCTGCGCGCGACGAGCGTGACGACGGCGAACGCGCCGATGTTCATCACGGCGTAGACGAGCAGGTAGAAGACGACGGCCGCCACCGCGTCGGGCTGGCGCGCGGCGTCGGCCGCGCCCGCCGCGACGAACCCGACGAGCGCGTAGCCCGCGTGCGCGATGGACGAGTAGGCGAGCATCCGCTTGACGTTCGTCTGGACGAGAGCGACGACGTTGCCGACGCTCATCGTAATTATCGCCAGCAGCCAGAGCGCGCCGAGCCACGCCGAGTGGAGTTGCGCGCCCGCGCTCACGCCCTGCGCGGCCGCCGCGACCAGCGGGAAGGCGAAGAGGAAGACGCGCATGAAGCCGGCGAAGCCCGCCGCCTTCGGCCCCGCCGCCATGAAGGCGGTGACGGGCGTCGGCGCGCCCTCGTACACGTCGGGCGTCCAGACGTGGAAGGGCGCGAGCGCGACCTTGAAGGCGAAGCCGATGAGCAGCAGCGCCGCCCCGGCGAAGAGGAGCGGCGGGTAGAGGCTGTCGTTCAGGCGCTCGGCGATCTCGCCGATGTTGGTCGTGCCGGGCATGACCGAGAACGGCGCGCCTGCGCCGGCCGGCACCGCCTTCGCCGTCGCGCCGTAGATGAGCGCGATGCCGAAGAGCAGGAAGGCCGAGGAGAACGAGCCGAGGATGAAGTACTTGAGCGAGGACTCGTTCGAGCGCAGGTCGCTGCGGCGGAAGCCGGCCATCACGTAGGTCGCGATGGAGAGGATTTCCAGCCCGAGGAAGATCATCACCAAGTCGTTGCCCGCCGCCATTAGCATCATCCCGACCGTGGCGAACAGCAGCAGCGTGTGGAACTCGCCCGCCGGCAAGCCCTCCCACTCGACCCAGATCATCGAGACGAGCAACGTGAGCGCCGCGACGACGATGAAGACGAGCGTGAAGGAGAGCCGCAAGGGGTCTAAGACGACCATCCCGCCCCACGCCGAGCCGACCGCCGCGCCGTCGGCGCCCGACCACAGCCACAGCGTCGCGGCGGTCGCGCCCGCCAGCCCCGCGAGCGACACCCCGCCCGTCAGCCAACGCCGCCCGGTGCGGCGCGTGAAGGCGTCCACGATCATGACCACGACGCCCGTGACCGTCAGGATTATCTCCGGCAGCAGGAGCGTGAAATTTACGTCGGGCGCGACCGCGTTGATGGCGAAGCCAAGGTTCATCTTCTCAATCCCGCTGGCGGCCGAAGCCCCGACCAAAAAGGGGCCGGCCGGTTGTTCTACTTTGCCGCGGGGGACGCGCCCGCCGGGGCGCCCCGCCGGGCCAGAAGCGCGTCCACGCGCCCGCGCACCATCTGCTTGTAGCGCGCGATGTCCTGCGACATGCCCTGGTGAACCGGCGCGCTCAAGTTCCCCTCGGTGTCGAAGAAGACCATGACGGGGATGCGCTGTCCCGTCTTCTCGTACATCGCGAGCGCCACGCCGCCGGGGTCGCGCAGCACGGGCAGCGTCAGCCGCCGCTCTTTGACGTAGTGGCGGAGCAGGTTGTTCGAGACGGCCTTCGGGTTCTCGATGCTGACCCAGAGGAAGCGGACGGGCTTGCCGGCGTACTCCTGCTTCAGCTCCTCGATGGCGACCAGCTCCCAGGTGCAGGGCACGCACCACGTCGCGCCGAACGAGAAGACCAGCACGTCGCCGCGCATCTCCGCGGTGTCGTAAAACTTCCCGTCCAGCCCCTTCAGGCGAAAGCCGTCGCCCGCGAAGGGGTCGGACGGCTCGGACGGCGCCGCGGGCGCACCGCTTTGCTGAGCCGACCCCGGCGCGCACAGGGCCGCGAGCAGGAGCGTGAGCGCGAAGATGGTTCTTTTAAATATCCGCATCGGAAAACCCCGAGTTTATCTGTCCGCCCGCGCCTCGGCGTGGAAGCCGCCCTGCGACTCGCCGGCGACGACGCGCGCGCGCACGGCCTCGACGCTCGCGCGAGAGCGCGCGAGGAACGGGCGCGGGTAGGCGCCCATGTAGAGCATCAGCACGAGCAGCGGCGTGAGCAGTCCTATCTCGCGCCAGTTCAAGTCGGAGAGCCGCCGGTTCTCCGGGTGCGTGACCCGCCCGAAGAGCACGCGCTGCAACATCCAGAGCATGTAGACGGCCGCCCAGATGACGCCCGTCGCCGCCAGCATCGTCACCAGCCACGAGCGCGTGACGTTGTGGACGGCCGGGTCGGAGTTCCAGAAGCCGAACATGATGAGGAACTCGCCCACGAACCCGTTAAGGAGCGGCAGCCCGATGGACGAGAGCGTCGTGAAGACGAAGAGGGTCGCGAAGAGCGGCATCGGCTTCGACAAGCCCCCGAAGTCCGCGATCATTCGCGTGTGCCGCCGCTCGTAGATCATCCCGACCAGCAGGAAGAGCGCGCCGGTCGAGACGCCGTGGTTGAGCATCTGGTAGAGCGCGCCCTGCATCCCCGCCTCGGTGAAGGAGAACATGCCGAGCACGACGAAGCCCATGTGGCTCACCGACGAGTAGGCGACGAGCCGCTTCACGTCGGGCTGCACCATCGCCACCAGCGCGCCGTAGATGATGCCGATGACGGCGAGCACGATGAAGATGGGCGCGAACTCGCGCGACGCCTCGGGGAAGAGCGCGAAGTTGAAGCGCATCAGCCCGTAGGTGCCCATCTTCAGAAGCACCCCCGCGAGGATGACCGAGCCGGCGGTCGGCGCCTCGGTGTGCGCGTCCGGCAGCCACGTGTGGAGCGGGAAGAGGGGAATCTTGATGCAGAAGGCGAGGGCGAAGAGGCCGAACAGGATGGCCTGCACCTGCGTGGCCGTGCCGTTCTCGGTCAGCCCCAGCCGCCCCTGCTGGAGCGCGTCGAGCAGCAGCGCGTAGTCGAACGTGCCCACGCCGCCGCCCGCGCCGTTCGCGTACAGGTACCAGACCCAGATGATGCCGGCGAGCATCAAAAGGCTCCCGACCGCCGTGTAGATGAAGAACTTGACCGCCGCGTAGAGCCGGCGCTCGCCGCCCCACGCGCCGATGAGGAAGAACATCGGGACGAGCGACGCCTCGAAGAAGAGGTAGAAGAGCAGCAGGTCGAGCGAGGCGAAGACGCCGATCATCGCCGACTCCAAGAGCAGCATGAAGGCGAAGAAGGCGAGCGGCCGCTTCTCGACCGAGTTCCACGACGACAGAATCGAGATGGGGACGAGCAGCGTCGTCAGGATGACGAGCCAGAGGCTGATGCCGTCCACGCCAACGTGGTAGCGCGCGCCGATGGACTCGACCCACGGCACGTCGGCGACGAAGTGGAACGCGCCGCCGGGCCCGAGGCCCACCGGCTCGGTCAGCATGAAGAGCGAGGCCGCGAACGTCAAGACCGAGAAGAGGAGCGCGACCCAGCGGTAGTGGCTCTTGTCCGCGTGCGGCGCGAAGAGGCCGTGCGCCGCGATGGCGAGCGCCCCGGCGAACGGGAGCAGGATCAGAATCGTGAGCAGGTATGGCTGCATGACCTTTTACCGTGCGAGCTGCCCGAGCTGCCAGGCGTTCCAGGCGAAGTAGCCGACGACGGCGAGCGCGCCGATCAGGATGATGGCCGCGTACGAGCGCACGAAGCCGGGCTGGAGGTAGCGCAGCACCCCGCCGAGCGCGGCCGTCCCGCGCCCGATGCCGTTGACGAGGCCGTCGATGCCCGCGACATCGACGAAGCGCCACAGCACCCCGCGCGAGCCTTCCCTGATGGGCCGGATGAGCGCCGCGTCGTACAACTCGTCCACGTAGTACTTGTTCTCAAGCAGCCGCGGCATCTCGTAGAGCGGCCGGCGGCGGAAGACGACCCAGCCTATCCCGATGCCGATGAGGCCGACGGCGATGGAGATGCCCGTGAACAGACGCTCCTGCGCGACCTCGGCCGGGTCGTGCGCGTGCTCCGTGGCCGCGCCGTGCGTCGCGGTGGCGGCCGACCCAGTCGGCGAGCCGTGTCCGGCCTCGCCTTCGCCGACCGATTGGGGCACCGCACCCTCGTTGCCGTGCGCGGCCGGTGCCTCGGCCGTTCCGCCGGCCGCGTGCGTCGCCGCGCCCGCGCCGTGCGAGGCGTCGCCGACTTCGGGGGCGTGCGCGACGACCGGCTCAAGAGTCTGCTCGAAGTAGTTGGCGACGGCGCCGCCGCTCAGCGCGTAAGGGATCCCGACCCAGCCGCCGACGACCGAGAGGACGGCGAGCACGACCAGCGGCACGGTCATCGCCCAAGGCGACTCGTGCGGCTCGACGGGGCCGTGGTGGTGCTCTTCGTGCTCCTCATCTTCGTCGTCGAGGTCGGCCGCCGCGTGATGCGCCGTGCCGTGCGCGTCGGCGTGGTGCGCGGCGCCGTGGCCGACGTCGAAGCCGGCGCTGTGAACCTCGTCGCCGGGCGCGTGGCGCGGGCGGTCACCCTCGGACGCGAGCCGTGCGTCGTGCGGCTTCTCACCTTCGTCGTGCGCGTGCGCGTGCGCCTCGTCGGCCTGGCCGCCGGCGTGCGCCTCTCGGAAGCGCTCGGAGCCCCAGAAGGTCATCACCATCAGGCGCGTCATGTAGACGGCCGTCAGCCCGGCGGTGATGATGCCGACGACCCACAGAATCTTGCCCCCGCCGGCCGTGCCGAGAGTCTCGCTGCTCCACGTCTTCCACAGAATCTCGTCCTTCGAGAAGAAGCCCGAGAGGAGCGGGAAGCCGCTGATGGCGAGCCAGCCCGTGGCCATCGTCGCGAAGGTGACGGGCATGTACTTGCGCAAGCCGCCCATCCGGCGCATGTCCTGCTCGTGGTGCATCCCGTGGATGACGCTGCCTGAGCCGAGGAATAGGAGCGCCTTGAAGAAGGCGTGCGTCATCACGTGGAAGATGGCCGCGACGAACGCGCCGACCCCGCACGCGAGGAACATGTAGCCGAGCTGCGAGACGGTCGAGTAGGCGAGAACTTTCTTGATGTCGTTCTGCGCGATGGCGATGGTGGCGGCGAAGATGGCGGTCAGCGCCCCGATGAAGGCGACGATGGAGAGCGCGGTCGGCGCGTGCGAGAAGATGGCCGAGCAGCGGACGACCATGTAGACGCCCGCCGTGACCATCGTCGCGGCGTGGATGAGCGCGGAGACCGGCGTCGGGCCGGCCATCGCGTCCGGCAGCCAGACGTACAGCGGTATCTGAGCCGACTTGCCGGTCGCGCCGACGAAGAGCAGGACGGCGGCCGACGTGATGCCTCCCGCGAAGATGAGCCGCCAGTCGAGCGCCTCGACCGGCATCGCGCCGATAGTTCTCAGGGCGCTGACGACCGCGTCGGTGCCGCCGCCCAAGACGGCCGGCGACTTGTCGAAGAAGCTGATCGAGGGGTGGCCGGCGCCGGCCGTCAGCCAGAAGACGAGCATGATGCCGAGGACGACGCCCCAGTCGCCGATGCGGTTGGCGACGAAAGCCTTCTTCGCCGCGTCGCCCGCCTCCTTCCTGTCCGTGTAGTACCCGATGAGCAGGTACGAGCAGAGGCCGACGCCCTCCCAGCCGACGAACATCAGGAGCAGGTTGTCGGCCAGCACCAGCGTCAGCATCATGAACATGAAGAGGTTGAGGTAGGCGAAGAAGCGGTAGAAGCCGCGGTCGCCGCGCATGTAACCCGTCGCGAAGAGGTGGATGAGGAAGCCGACGAACGTGATGAAGCAGGCGTAGACGCCGGAGAGCCTGTCCATCGCGAAGCCGTAGTCGGCGCGGAAGCCGCCGACCTGAATCCACGTCCAGAGGTGGCTGAAGACGGGCGCCGCCGAAGGGTTCCTCAGCGCGCCGCCGCCCTCGCCCGTGAACGCGACGAGGAAGGCACACACCGCCGAGACGGCCACGGACCCGCACGCCACCGCGCCGACGAGAGCCTCGCTGCGGGTCTTGCGCCCGACCAGCCAGCAGACGAGCGCGCCCGCGAGCGGCGCGAAGACGACGACGGAGAGCAGGTGATTCGTCATAACCCTTTAAAGTCTCAGCAGGCTCGCGTCGTCAACGTCGAGCGACTCGCGGTTGCGGAAGATGGCGATGATGATCCCGAGGCCGACGGCGGCCTCGGCGGCGGCGACCGTCATCACGATGAAGACGAAGAGCTGCCCCGTCACGTCGCCGAAGTAGCTGGAGAAGGCGACGAAGGTCAGGTTGACGGCGTTGAGCATCAGCTCGATGCACATGAACATCTGGATGGCGTTGCGCTTGACGATGACGCCGACCACCCCGACGGTGAACAGCACGGCCGAGAGCGCCAGATACCAAGTCAAAGGGATCATCCCTCCCCCCTTTCCCCCGCACCGCCCGCGCCGGCCGAGGGCACGGCCGCTTCGCCACGCTCGATCTGCTCGCGCGCAAACGCACGCCCCGTCGCGGCCGTGTCGCCGGGCTTTAATACCGAGCCGCCCCCGGCCGCGAGCACCGGCGGCTCCTCCGTGACGTTGCCGGGCGCGGCCAGAAGCGGCGTGCGCGTCTGTCGCGCGAGCGTGATGGCGCCGACGAGCGCCATCAGGATGAGCACCGACGTGACCTCGAAGGGCAGCAGGTACTTCGTGAACATCCCCGTCCCGATGGACGCCGTCAGCCCCACGTCGGACGAGGCGGGCGCGGCGGGCGCAACCCGCGCCGAGCCGCTGCCGAGTTGGAGCATGAAGGCCGCCTCGCCGACGAGCACCGCCGCCAGGAGCACCCCGACCGGGATGAGGTAGGTCAGCCGCAGCGGCCTGCGCACCTCCTCCTCGACGTTGAGGAGCATGATGACGAAGACGACCAGCACCATGATCGCGCCCGCGTAGACGATGACCTGGATGGCCGCGATGAACGGCGCCTGCAAGAGCATGTAGAGGCAGGCGAGCGAGACGAAGACGCCGACGAGCGAGATGGCGCTGTAGAGCGGGTTGCGCTGCGCGACCATCGCGACCGCGCAGCCCAGAGCCAGCCCGCCGAAGAGGACGAAGAGCAGTTGCGTCACCGTGGGTAACCAATCCATAGCGTAAGCCGCGGCCGGCGAAGCCGCCCCCGAATCAACTCCACTGGAAGAAGAGCACGGTCGCCGTCAGGACGACGTTGAAGATGGCCACGGGGAGCAGGAACTTCCAGCCGAAGCTCATCAACTGGTCGAAGCGGAAGCGCGGCAGCGTCCCGCGCAGCCAGATGTAGAGGAACAGGAAGAACGTCACCTTGAGCAGGAACCACACGACGCCGAGCCACGGGAAGACGTCCACGAACGGCCCCTGCCAGCCGCCCAGGAAAAGCGTCGTCGCCAGCATCGAGACCGTGAACATGTTGACGTACTCGGCCATGAAGAAGAGCGCGAACTTGAGCGCCGAGTACTCGGTGTGGAAGCCCGCGACCAGCTCGGTCTCGGCCTCGGGCAGGTCGAAGGGCACGCGGTTCGTCTCGGCGATGGCCGAAATCAGATACGTGACGAACCCGATGACCTGCGGCATCCGGTAAACGTCCCAGAGGTTCCAGCGCAGGCCGTACCAGCCGCCCTGCTGCTCGACGATGGAGTAGAGGTCGAGCGTCCCCGACATCAAGACGACGCCGACGAGCGAGAGGCCGAGCGACAACTCGTAAGAGATCATCTGCGCCGCCGCGCGGAGGCCGCCCATCAAACTGTACTTCGAGTTCGACGACCAGCCGGCGAGCGTCACGCCGTAGACGCCGACCGAGGTGATGCCTAAGACGTAGAGCAGCGCGATGTCGAAGCGCGCGATGACGAGCGAGAACTCGCCGACGAAGGGCAGCCGGACGGCCGGGCCGAACGGGTAGACGATGATCGGCATCAGCGCCGCCGTGATGGCGATGATGGGCGCGAGGAAGTAGACGAAGCGCGTCGAGGCCGAGGGCGTGATCTCCTCCTTGAAGATGAACTTCAGGAGGTCTGCGAACGGCTGGAAAAGCCCGCCCGGCCCCACGCGGTTCGGGCCCAAACGACCCTGTATGAACCCCAGCACGCGGCGCTCGGCCAGAACCGTGTAGGCGACGATCATCAGCACGACGACGAAGCCGACGTTGATCCCGACGAACTGCCCCACGGCCCGCGCCCAGTCCGACCCAATCTGTTGTGAAAGCCAGTCCATATCTTTAAAGGATGAAGGCGGAAGGATGAAGGATGAAGGGTGAGAAGAAAGCCCGGCTGCTTTTACCCCATCCTTCCGCCTTCATCCTTCCTTTCAGTCTCCGGCCGCCGCCTCGCGGCGCAGCGCGGGGTCAACCGTTATCTGGTAGAGGGGGGAAATCAGGACGCTGTCGGGCTCGGGGTTGCCGGCGGCGAGCAGGTGGAACTGCGGCACCTTGCTCGTCAGGACGCCGAGCTTGAAGAGCTCGTGCCCGACGGGCGGCGTCTCGTTGACCTTCTCGGCCGTCTCTTCGAGCGAGGCGACCGCGTCGCGCAGCGCGCCCAACGATGACGCGCCGTCGCCGCCCCCGCCCCGCGCGTGCTTCACCTGGACGGGGTTCGTCTCGTCCTTGAGCAGCGGGTAGCGCAGGCCCTCGTAAGCCGCGACGTTGCGCGCGATTTCGAGGAAGATGTTGCTCGAAGACATCTGGAAGCCGAGGTCGCGGCCGAGCGCGGAGGCCAACTGCGACGTGATGGCCCAGTCGGGCTTCGACTGGTGGACGGGCGGTATCGACTGGCGCACGCGCTGGACGAGGCCGCCGTTGTTCGTGAACGTCCCGTCCACTTCGGCGAACGAGGCGGCGGGGAAGACTACGTCGGCCGCCTCGGCGGTCTCGGTCAGGAAAAGCTCCTGGACGACGAGCAGGTCGAGGCGCGAGAGCGCGTCCGCGCGCCCTTCGAGGTGCGCGGGCAGGAAGCCCCCCGCCACGTACATCGCGCGCACGTCCGAGCCGGCGGCGTCGAGGATTTCGAGCGGATTGTAAGCGCCCGACATCAGCCCGAGGTCGTGGACGCCCACGCTGTTGTTGAAGAGCGGCAGCGGGTGGAGCAGGAAGCGGCGCCCCTCGCGCTCGCCGAAGGTCGAAGGGATGCGCGCCAGCACCGCCTGCGCCTCCGCCGACAGCTCGCCGCCGAAGAGGACGACCACGTCTCCGGCCGTCTCGCTGATGAGTTGAGACGCCCGCGCGATCTCGTCCGGCTCGACGCCGAGCTTGCGCGCCGCCGCGTCGGCGTCGCCCGGCGAGGCGAGCGCGAGCACGGCCGCGTCCTCCGAGCCGGGGCGGAGGTGGACGAACTGCGTGGCCTGCTGCTTCAGACGAATCGGCGTGCTGTTGAAGATGACGAGCTTGGCGCCGTCGTTGCGCACGGCCTGTCGGATGGCGCGCCCCGTGAGCGGCTGCAACTCCTCCGGCTCGCCGCCGATGAGCACGATGGTCTTGGCGCGGCGTATGTCGCGGTGCGTGGCAATCGGCGCGGACAGATTCTCGAAGAAGGGGACGAGCGAGAACGCTTCGGTGGCGGTGTACTTGTCGGTGCCCAGGACCTCGCGCGCGAACTTGAGCATGGCCCAGTTCGCCTCGTTCGTCAGGCGCGGGCTTCCGACGACGCCGACCGAGCCTCCGCCGTGCGCGTCGATGACCGCCTTGAGTTTTTCCGACGCGAAGCGGACGGCCTCCTCCCACGTCGCGGGGACGAGCCGGCCGCCCTTCTTGTAGCGGACGAGCGGCGTGCGCAGGCGCTCCTCGTGGTTGACGAACGGGTGCGCGAAGCGACCCTTGATGCAGAGAAACTCGCCGTTGTGCCCGTTGACGTAGCGGTCGCGCGCGACGACGCGCATCACCTCGCCGCGCCGCGAGCCGACCGAGAACTGACAGCCGTCGGAGCAGAAAGAACACGTCGAAGTCGTGCGCGAAAGTTCCCAGGGCCGCGTCTGGTGTCTGTACGTCGCGTCCAAGAGCGTCCCCGTCGGGCAGACCTCGATGCAGTTGCCGCACTGCGAGCAGTTGAGCCAGCCGCCGTAGGTGCCGATGACGGTGTGCGCGCCGCGCCCGCCGGCCTCGATGGCGTCCTCGCCCATCCACTCGTCGCAGACGCGCGTGCAGCGCTTACAGAGGATGCAACGCTGCGGGTCGTTGGCGACGATGGGGGAGAGAAACTTCTCGGGCGCGTAGTTCTTCCGCTCGGTGAAGCGCTCTTCGAGGTTGCCCCAGTCGAAGACCATCTCCTGCAACTCGCACTCGCCGCCGCGGTCGCAGACGGGGCAGTCGAGCGGGTGGTTCGCCAGCAGGAACTCGACCATCCCGCGCTGCGCCTTCTCGATCTCCTCCGACTGCGTCGTGACGACCATGCCGTCGGTGCAGGTGATGGTGCAGGAGGTCTGGAGCTTCGGCATCTTCTCGATGCGCACCAGACACATCCGGCACGAAGCCTGGAGCGCGAGGTCGGCGTAGTAACAGAAGGACGGAATCGAATACCCGTTCTCCCGGCACACGTCGATGAGCCGCGCGCCCTTCTCGACCTGCAACTCCTGCCCGTTAACCGTGACCTTGATTGATTCTGCTGACATAAATTTCGTGTTCAGGCCGTCGGGAGTCCGTCCTTCGGATGGCCGTTGCCGTTGGCGACCTTGCGTCGAAAGTCTTCGGGGAACTTCTTGATGGCCGACTGGATGGGCCACGACGCCGCGTCGCCGAGCGGGCAGAAACTCTTGCCCTCGATGTTATCGACGATGTCTAAGAGAAGCTGCGCGTCGTCGGGGCGCCCCTCGCCCGCCTCGATGCGCTTGAAGACCTTGACCAGCCAGTCGGTGCCCTCGCGGCAGGGCGTGCACCAGCCGCAGGACTCGTGCTTGTAGAACTCGGTCAGGTTCTTCGTGGACTCGAACACGTCCACCGTCTCGTCCATCACGATGAAGCCGCCCGAGCCGACCATCGAGCCGGCCGCGACCAGCCCCTCGTAGTCCATCAGCACGTTCTTGCCCTCGATGTCGGAGGCCGGCATGATGTAGACGCTTGAGCCGCCGGGGATGACCGCCTTCAGCTTCCGGCCGCCGAGCATCCCGCCGCAGTCCTCGTGGATGAACTTCTCCATGTGCGCGTAGCCCATCGGCAGCTCGTAGACGCCGGGGCGGTTGACGTGACCCGAGACGCTCCACACCTTCGTCCCGCCGCTCTTCTCCGTCCCCAACTTCTGCCACGCCTCGCCGCCCATCTTGATGATGTCGGGGACGGCCGTCAGCGTCTCGACGTTGTTGACGACGGTCGGGCAGCCGTAGAGGCCGGCGACCGCCGGGAAGGGCGGCTTCATCCGCGGGTGCCCGCGCAAGCCTTCGAGCGAGTTGAGGAGCGCCGTCTCCTCGCCGCAGATGTAGGCGCCCGCGCCGCTGTGCGTGTAGATTTCGCAGTTGAAGTCGGTGCCGAGAATCTTCTCGCCGAGCAGGCCGGCGGCGCGCGCCTCTTCGAGCGCCACGTCCATAATCTCGATGAGGTAGCGGTACTCGCCGCGCGTGTAGATGTAGTTGGTGCGCGCGCCGAGCGCGTAGGCCGCGATCAACATGCCCTCGATGAGCATGTGCGGGTCGCGCTCCATCAGGTAGCGGTCTTTGAACGTGCCCGGCTCGGACTCGTCGGCGTTGCAGACGACGTACTTCGGCTTCGGCGAGTCCTTGGGCACGAAGCCCCACTTCATCCCCGTCGGGAAGCCCGCGCCGCCGCGCCCGCGCAAAGCCGACTTCTTGACCTCGGCGATCACGTCGTCCGGCGACATGCCGTCGAGGACTTTGCGCAGCGCCTCGTAACCGCCGTTGGCGCGGTACACGTCGAGCGAAGCGGAGTTCTCCAACGACACCCGCCTCAGTTGTAAAGGCTCGCAGCCAATCGCACCGATAAACATAATCTTTGTTAACGCACGCCGTTCGGCAGTTCGCCCCGGCTACACTTATCGAGTATTTCGTCAACCTTCTCGGCGGTCAGGTTCTCATAATAGTCGAAGCCGATCTGCATCATCGGCGCGGTGCCGCACGACCCGAGGCACTCGACCTCCGAGAGCGAGAACTGACCGTCCTCGGTCGTCTGTCCCGGCTTGATGCCGAGCCGCTCCGTGCACTTCGCCGTGACCATGCCGGCGCCCATGATTTTGCAGGAGAGCGTCTTGCAGACCTGTAGGTGATACTTCCCGACCGGCTCGGTGTTGATCATCGAGTAGAAGGTCGCGACCTCCCAGATGTCGGTGATGCGGACGCCGAGCCGGTCGGCGAGGTAGGCCACGCCCGGCGGGTCGAGGTAGCCGCCGCGCTCGCGCTGCACGACGAACATCAGCGGCAGGATGGCCGAGCGCTTGACGGGGTACTTCGCCAGGTGGCGGTCGATCTCCGCCTCGACCTCGGGCGAGAAGACCGCCATCTCCCGAGGCACCTTCGCCTCCTGCGGCAGCGGGTTGTTCGGTGTGAACTGCTGACTCATCTGTCGATTTCCCCGAGCACGATGTCAATCGAGCCGATGACGGCGACCACGTCGGCGACCATCTCGCCCTCGCACATGAGCGGGAGGGCGGAGAGGTTGACGAAGCTGGGCCCGCGGACGTGGACGCGCGCGGGCTTCGGGCCGCCGTCGGACTTAATGTAGACGCCCAGTTCGCCCTTCGACCCCTCGATGGGCATGTAGACCTCGCCGGCCGGGACGTTGAAGCCCTCGGCGACGATCAGGAAGTGGTGGATGAGCGCGTCCATGTGCGTCTTCATCGCCTCGCGCTCGGGCAGCACGACCTTCGGCGCGTCGGCCTTCGTCGGGCCGGGGCGCAGGCGTCCGAGCGCCTGACGGATGATCTTGTTCGACTCGACCATCTCGCGCATCCGCACCATGTAGCGCGACCACACGTCGCCGCCGTTCTCGACCGGCACGTCGAAGTCGTAGGTCTCGTAGCCCGAGTAGGGGTTGACGCGCCGGATGTCGATGGGGACGCCGCTGCCGCGCAAACTGGGGCCGGTCAGACCCCAGTCGATCGCGTCCTCGGCCGAGATGACGCCGACGCCCTTCGTGCGGTTCTGGAAGATGCGGTTGCCCGAGAGCAGGTCGTGGAACTCCTCGACCGCCGCGGGGAAGTCCTCGGTGAATTGCCCGATGCGGCGCTCGAAGCCGGCGGGCAAGTCCATCATCAGGCCGCCGATGCGGAAGTAGCTCGGCGTCATGCGCTCGCCCGAGGCGGCCTCGATGAGGTTGAGAATCTTCTCGCGCTGGCGGAAGCAGTAGAAGAAGACCGTCATCGCGCCGATGTCTAAGGCGTGGGTGCCCAACCAGACGAGGTGCGAGCCGAGGCGCTGCAACTCGCACATCATCACGCGGATGACCTGCGCGCGCTCGGGAATCTCCAGCCCGAGCAGCTTCTCGACCGCCATGCAGTAGGCGAGGTTGTTGCCGAGCGGGTTGAGGTAGTCCATGCGGTCGGTGATGACGATGCCCTGCTGGTACTTCTTGTACTCGAAGAGCTTCTCCATCCCCGTGTGCAGGTAGCCGATGTCGGGCACGCACTTGACGACCATCTCGCCGTCGAGCACCAGCTCCAACCGGAGCACGCCGTGCGTTGACGGGTGCTGCGGCCCGAACGAGATGGTCATCTGCGTGTCGAGCGGCCGGTCTACGACCTCGAAGGCCGGCGGCAGGTTTGTCGTTGGTGCGCTCATGCCGAGTCTTCCCTGAATCGCTACTGTTCGAGCACGAAGTTGTAAGTCAGCACGCCGGAGACCTTGACCGGCTCCCCGCCCTGAAGCGTCGGCGCGAACCGCGCCTGCTTCGCCGCCGCGACCGCCGCCGCGTGGAGGAGCGGGTGTCCCGAGACCGGCTCGGCCGAAACGACGTGCCCCGTCTCGTCAACCGTCACGCGCACGGTCACCTTCCCCGAAGCGCGTGCCGCCTTCGCGATGGCGGGGTAGGGCGGCTCAGGCTTACTGACCGCCTTGCCGTCGAGCAGGCCGCCCGAGACCGCCTCGCCGTCTGAGGGGGAAGGGGACTCGGACGGCTCGCCCTCTTCCGGCTCGGCCAGCGCGTCGTCGGCGTCCTCCTCGACATCGACGGGCGTGCCCGGCGGCGGATGGACGACGTTGCGGTCGAGCAGCGAGACCGTCTCGCCGCCCTCGACGGCGAGGTCGAGCCTCTCGTACATCCAAGTGCCGTCGGGGTTGACCGCCCTCACGAAGAGCGTCCCGGACTTTTTCGGCCCCGAGAGCGGAACCTCGAAGTCGGCGCTGCCGCCCCCCGCGTCAACCTTGATGTTGCCCTTGACGAACCAGCCGTCTTTAACCGGCTCGCCGAGCCGCTCGACGGCCGCCGGGTGCGCCTGCGCCGCCTTGACCGCCCCCTGATAAACGTCCGACGACTTTATCGCCGACATCGCGAAGAAGAAGATGCCGCAGACCAGCGCGACCACGCCGAGTATCAGCCCGAGGCAGCCGACCGGGAGCATCCACTTCCAGTTCCGTCCCAGGCAGCCCTTCGGCCGTTGTGCGGCGGGCGGCTGCTGGAACGAGCCGCCGAACTGCGCCTGGTTCGGGTTCTGCATCGAGACTTTAGCGCCTCCCTATCAGGTCAGACTGTACGGCTCGTAGCCGCGCAGCGGGAAGTCTTTCCGAAGCGCGTGCCCCTGCCAGTCGTCGGGCAGGAGGATGCGCCGCAGGTCGGGGTGGCCGTCGAAGATGACGCCGAACATGTCGAAGGTCTCGCGCTCGTGCCAGTTGGCGGTGCGCCAGACCGAGGTCACGGTCGGGACGTGCGTGTCCTCCTGGTCGAGCAAAACTTTCAGGCGCAGGCGGTGGAAGCGCTTGGTCGAGAAGAGGTGGTAGTTGACCTCGAAGCGCGGCTCCTCCTCGGGCCCGCGGTCGGCGCCGGTGATGTCGGAGAGCATGTCGAACTCGAAGCCGGGCGCGGTCTTCAGGTGCGCGCAGACCTCGGCAATCGCCGCGCGCGGCACGACCAGCGTCAGCTCGCCGAAAGCCTCGACCGTCTCCGAGACCCAGCCCTCGTGGTCGCGCCCGAGCGCCGAGACCAGTTCGGCCGGCGGCACCGGGTACGTGGCCGCGCGGCGCGACCCGGCGGCAATCTCTTTCTCTCGCTCGATGTCTTGAGACATATGTGACCTTGAGTCGTGAGCCGCGAGCCGTAAGCCGTGACGAGACAAATCCAACCCTGACCTGTCACGGCTTACGGTTCGCGGCTCAAGGTTTTAACTCGACCTGCGGCGCTCGTGCCGCGAGGCGATGGTGTAGGGGCGCGAAGGCGACTCCTGCGCGGCGGCCTCGTTGGTGGCCGAGACGCCGCTCGCCGGGAGCGTCCCCGGCGGGACGGCCTCGTATGCCTCCTCGGGCGGCACGTCGTCGCGGTCGCGCAGGGACTCTCTCATCACCTTATCCTGAAGCATCATGATGGCGTGGATGAGCATTTCCGGGCGGGGGGGGCAGCGGGGAATGTACACGTCCACGGGGACGATCTTATCGACGCCCTGAACGATGGCGTAGTTGTCGAAGACGCCGCCCGAGGTGGCGCACGCGCCCATCGAGATGACCCACTTCGGCTCGGGCATCTGGTCGTAGATGCGCCGCAGGACGGGCGCCATCTTGCGCGAGACGCGCCCCGAGACGATCATCACGTCCGCCTGTCGGGGGCTGGCGCGGAAGACCTCCGAGCCGAAGCGCGCGAGGTCGTGGCGCGAGTCGGTCGTCGCCATCATCTCGATGGCGCAGCAGGCCAGCCCGAAGGTCGCCGGCCAGAGCGAAGACTTGCGCGCCCAGTTGACGAGCGAGTCGAGCCGCGTCGTGATGATGTCGGGCAGCGCCTCGGCGATGAAATTCTCTAAGCCCATGACGTTAAAACCCCTTGTCTTCAGGCCGCGCGGGCGGGTTGGGGAGCGACGGCGGCTCCGCGCGTCGCGCGCTCGCGTGACTCTTTCAGGTGCAGAGCGCGCGCCTCGGCCTCGGCCTCCCTGCGCGCGCGGTCGCCCCACTCGAACAGCCCCTTCTTCAGGACGTAGACGTAGCCGACCAAAAGCAGCACGACGAAGGTCATCATTTCGACGTAGATGAGCAGCCCCAGCCCGTGGCGCGTGACGAAGTCGCGGAAGACGACCGCCCACGGGAGCAGGAAAATCAACTCGATGTCGAAGAGGATGAAGATCATCGCCACGAGGTAGAACTTGACGGAGAAGCGCTCGCGGGCGGAGCCGACCGGGTCTTTGCCGCACTCGTAGGGCATCGTCTTGGTGCGCGTCGCCTTGTGCTGGCCGACGAGCTGCGAGAGCAGGACGTTGCCGGCGGCGAACCCGAGCGCGACCAGAAACATGAGCGCGATCGGCAGGTAGTCGGACAGATTGAACACACTATCCTCCCCGTCAGCTTACGCTGAAAAAGCGACCCCGGAGCGGCCGTCGTAAAGTTTGAGAATCAAGGTACAAGGGCAATCCTAGTCCACGCCGCGGGGCGTGTCAAGCCATGTCCGCCCGCGCCCAAAGCCCTGTTTTGCAAGGAGATTGACCGGCTTCGCGGCGCTGTGCTACTTTGATTTCACCCCCCGCCGGGGGAGGCCGCCGCCCCGGCCCGAACCGCGTCCCCGTTTCAACTTCGCGCCCGAGCCAGTGATTACCGGATTCAACACCGACGTCCCGTACGACGGAGTCACCTACCACGTCCAGACCGAGGACAAGGGGCTCGAAACCCCGCTCATCCTCTCGCTCGTCTACGTCGGCGGCGCCATCATCGCCGCCAAACGCACGCCCTACGAAGACCTCCTTAGCAAGGGTTTCGACGAGCAGGCCCTGACCGAGCGCCTCCAGCGTCAGCACAAACTCATCTGCGCCGCCATCAAGTCCGGCCGCGTCGAAGAACTCAAGCGCATGAGCGGCGCCAACGGCGGCGCCGCCGGGCCCGAGGCGCAGACCGCCGGCGCCGCGCCGTCCGCGAAAAAGCCCGGCGGCCAGCGCCGTAAGAAGGCGGAACCGTCGGCGGGAGAGCCGGCGGCGCCGGAAGAGTTGATAGTTCCGACGGCGGGGCGGCCGGAAAGTTTGCCCGCGGAAGTGGCCGCCGCCGCGCCCGTCGCGCCCGTGGCGTCCACGGTCGCCGAGCCGGCCGCACGGGAGAAGGCGGAGCCGGTCGCGCGCGAGAAGTCCGAGCCAGAGGTCGTCATCCTGTCCTCGCTCGCCGACGAGATTGTCGCTTTTGAAGATTTCATCCCGCCCCCCGCGCCCGTGCGCCCCGCGCCGCCCGAGCCGCGCGCCGAGACCCCGGCGAATGAGGCGGCGCCGCCCGCGCCCGTACTGACGGCGGAAGCTCTTGAGCCGCCGTCGCAGACTACAGACGAACTCTACCTGACGCTTCTGGACGACGAGGGCGAGTTCCGCGCCGGGCAGTTGGCGACGGTCAAGGTCTACGTCGGGCGCGGCTCGTATGGCCAGAAGCCCGAGACGGAGGCGTCCGTGACCGTCAAGGTGCTTGGCACGTCGTTCAGGCCGCTCATCCTGACGACCGAGACCGACGCGCAGGGCGTCGGCGTCGTGCGCGCGCTGCTCCCGCGCTTCACCTCGGGGCGCGCGGCGATCATCATCCGCGCCGTCGCGGGCGAAGACTCGGCCGAGATGCGCCGCATCATCCACCAGTGACGGAGGGGGCGCGCGTGCGGGTCGAGGTCAACGGCGAGCCGAAGGACTTGGAGGAGGGCGCGACGCTCCAAACGCTCGTCGAGCAGCTCTCGCTCGCGCCCGAGCGCCTCGCCGTCGAGCACAACCGCGAAGTCGTCCGACGCGCCGACTGGCCCTCGCTCAAACTCTCCGACGGCGACCGCGTCGAGATCGTCCACTTCGTCGGCGGCGGCCGCCAACAGTAAGAAGACCATCGCTTAACAATTCTGTGGGGCCGAGGCGACTGTTTTTGTTTACGGTCGTCAGGGTGTAAATTGTGCGTGAGCCGCGGCCGCCAGAGACGGCGCGGAATCATCCTACAGAAAGAGCACTCCTAAAAATGTCCACAGCAGTCGAAGCAACGGCGGAGACGTTCGAGGTCGCCGGCCGCGTCTTCTCGTCGCGCCTGATCATCGGGACGGGCAAGTATCGCAGTTTCGAGGAGATGAAGGCGGCGCACCGCGCGTCGGGCGCCGAGATGGTGACGGTCGCCGTGCGGCGCGTCCCCCTCGACCGCAAGACCGAATCGTTCCTCGACCACCTCGACCCGTCGCTCGTCATCCTCCCGAACACCGCCGGCTGCTACACGGCGGAAGAGGCCGTGCGCACGGCGCGGCTCGCCCGCGAGGCCCTCCAGACCGACCTCATCAAGCTCGAAGTCATCGGCGACCAGACGACGCTCTTCCCCGACAACGAGCAGACGCTCGAAGCGGCGCGCGTGCTCGTCCGCGAAGGTTTTAAGGTCCTGCCCTACTTCTCCGACGACCTCATCATGGCGAAGAAGCTGCTCGACGCGGGCTGCGCGGCGGTGATGCCGCTGGCCGCCCCCATCGGGTCGGGCTTAGGCGTGCAGAACCCGGCCAACCTCGCGATCATGCGCGAGCAGTTGCCCGACGCGACCATCATCGTGGACGCGGGCGTCGGCACGGCCAGCGACGCGGCGGTCGCGATGGAGTTGGGCGTGGACGCGGTGTTGATGAACACGGCGATTGCGGAGGCGTCGGACGCCGGGCGGATGGCTAAGGCCATGCGCCTCGCGGTCGAGGCGGGCCGCCTCGCGTACCTCGCGGGGCGTATGCCGAAGCGTCTCTACGCCAGCGCGTCTAGTCCCCTGGCGGGCGTCGTGCGCTGAATAAAAGAAGCGGGTCGAAAGACGGGAGAGTCCACTCCGCGAAGGAGACGGGCCCTCCCGTCTTTGCTTGCGCGCCGGCACAAGGTTGGGCGGCGGACGTGCTGTTGCGCGGGTTCGGCGTCCCGGCCGCGAAGTCTGCGGCGTTGCTGTCTGTGTCTGCGCAGCCGTCGCCTTTTCTGACGACGGCCTTGGTCGTGGACGGCGCCGGGGCGGGCGCGGTCTCGAAACAGTTGGCGCCCGAGCCGTAGCCGACGAGGTCAAAGACGTTCGACGTGGGGCAGGAACCCGTGAGCGCGGCGGTCGAGTTGACGAGCGCGACCTTGCCGGCCGTCGCGTTCATGGCGATTGAGCCGGAGGCGTCCGCGGGCGGGAGACTGCTGACCCCGTTGGCGCCGGAACCTTCCGAGACGAGATAGAACTGACCGGGCTGGAGCACGACGCCCGGCAGGTTTGTCACCTGCCACGCGGTTCCCGCCGCCGAGGCGTACTGCACAGACCAACCCGCGAGCGATTGGGCGACCGTCCCCCGGTTGAAAAGCTCGACGTAGTCGTTCTTGTAAGTCGAACAACCGGCCGTGCCGCACCCCGCGCCGCCGTAGACCTGACTGATGACGACGAGCGGCTGACCCGGCGTCGGACTCGGCGTCGGTGATGGCATGGGCGTCGGCGTGGGAGTAGGCGAAGGTGTCGGTGTAGTAGTCGGCGTCGCCGTCGGTGTAGGGGAAGGGGTGGGAGTAGGCGCCGGAGAAGGTGTCGGCGTCGGAGAAGGCGTCGGTGTTTGAGTTGGCGTCGGCAGCGGCGTTGGCGTCGGCGTCGGAGACGGAGTGGGTGTCGATTCCGGGGTCGGCGAGGGCGTGGGGGTCGGAGTGACGGTGCAGGAGATGGACGGAGAGTTGTTGTTGCGGGGCGCGGGCGGAGCGGCCGTAAAGTCCCCGGCGTTGTCGTCCGTGTCGGCGCAGCCTTCGTCTCTACGTGACGCCGCAAGCGTGTTGCTCGGTGCCGGCGCGGTGCCGGCGCCCTCGAAGCAGGTCGCGGACGCGCCGTAGCCGACAAAGTCTAAGACCTGCGGCCCCGCGGGGCACGCGCCTTTCAACGCGTCGGTCGTGCTGAGGAGCGCGACCTTGCCGGCGCCGGCAGCCAGCGCCGTGTTGCCCGTGGCGTCGGGCGCCGGCAAATCCTGACCGCAGGGCGAGCCGGAACAGCCCGCGCCGCCCGACTGTTGAATCAGAAGGTGCCGGCCGGGGGCGAGTCTGACCTCCGGCAACGTCGTCACCTGCCACGTCGTCCCGGCGGCGGAGGAGTATTGAATCGACCAGCCGGTCAGGTCTGCCTCGGTCGCGCCCCTGTTGAAGAGTTCGACGTAGTCATACTTGTAAGGCGCGCCACTGTTGCCGCCGCCGCCGTAGACCTGACTGATGACGACCAAAGGCTTTGGCGTGGGCGTGGGCGTCGGGCTCGGTGTTGGAGTCGGACTCGGGGTTGGCGACGGCATAGGCGTCGGCGTCGGTGACGGCGTAGGCGTTACCGACGGGGTGGGAGAAGGTGTCGGTGACGGCGTTGGAGTCGGCGTCGGCGATGGCTTCGGAGTGGGAGAAGGAGTCGGGGAGGGCGAAGGCATCGGTGTGGGAGTTGGAGTTGGCGTCGGCGTGGGTGTCGGGGAAGGCGTTGGCGTCGGCGTCGGGTTGACGTTGACGACGGCGCTGCCTGCGAGGCCACCGGCGCGCGCGTGGAGGGTGACGGTGCCCGACATTTTTGCGAGGGCGGTGACTGTCGGCCCTTCGTTTGGTGTGACCGACAGTTTCTTTGCATCGTCGGCGGCCCAGAAGAAGGAGACGCGCGTGACTTCGGTCTCCACGTCGCCGGTGCGGGTGAAGGCGCGTGCGGTGAAGATTCGCGCTTCGCCGACTTCGAGCGTGGCGCCGGCCGGCTCGACCTCGATGCGCGTGAGCGCGGGCGAGCCGAAGGGTGTCCCGTCGGCGCGCGTGCCGGGCGAGAAGGCGCGCCCGGCGGAGCCGCTTGCGTTTGTGTGCGCGCCGAAGTCGCCGCCTGCCGCGGACGCCGAGGCGTCGGGCGAGCGCGTCAGCGATTGGTCTCTGGGCGCCGCGACGGTGCCCGCTTCGCCGTACGTATGCGAGGCGACGACGAGCGTGCGCCCCGCGAGCGGGAGTTTGAGCGAGAGCGTGTCGCCGGTGTCGTTCAGGCTGAGCGAGCCGGTCTTGAAGACGAGCGCGCCGCCGAAGCTCTCACCGTCGGCCGTCGGCGAGCCGCCGCCGAAGACGAGCAGCGCCCGCCCGGCTTCGAGCGTCGCGCCGGCCGGGAAGGTGAAGCGGACGGCCGATGCATCGGAGATTTGCATCCCCGACAGATCGACCGGCTCGGCCGAGGCGTTGAGGAGTTCGACGAACTCGTCGTCGTCGGCGCTGCGCGCGCCGTCGCGGTTCGCGTCGCCCTCGACCGTCGCGGTGCCCGCATCGTCGGGCGGCACGTCGGCGAGCAGTTCGTTGACGACGAGCGGCACGCGGACGTTCAACTCCGCGCCGCCGCCGACCTCGCCGCCGCGCCTGTCGGCGGTGGCCGCCGTGATTTGAACCGGGCCGGCGCCGACGGCTTTGACCGTCCCCGCGCCGTCAACGGTGGCGACGGCGGTGTCGGACGAGCGCCATTCAAAGCTCGCGTCCATGACCGGCTGCCCGTCCTCATCAAACGCGCGCGCCGTCAACCGGGTCGAGCCGCCGCGATTCAGTGCGAGCGCCGTGGGGGAGAGTTCGACGCGTGTGATCTTTGTCGGGCGCGTCTGAACGAGAAGGTTGACGGCGACGCTTTTGACCGAGCGCGTGCCATCGGTCGCCGTGGCCGTGACCAACGCCTCGCCGGGACTCAGACCGCGGAGGCTCACGTTAAAGGTGTCGTTCGCATCGTCGCGGACGGCGGACTCGACGGCGGCCACGCCCGCGTCGCTCGACTCGAAGACGAAAGTCGCGCCCTTAAAAATCCTCTCAAACTGGTCGAACGCCTGCGCGGTAAATGTCGCGGACTCGCCGACAAAAATATTCCCGCCGGCTGGCGTCAGCGTTACGCGCGCGAGGCGGCCCGCGCGTTCGAGGAAGAACGAGCCGTCCGCCCTCAGGCCCGGAGAGAACCTGCGCGCGCCGCCCGCCGCAGTGTGGAGTGCGAAGTCGCCGACGATGTCGGGCGCGCGCGTGAGCGACTGGTTGATCGAGTCGCCGCCGAAGCCGTCGCCCGACGAACCGTAAGTGAACCGCGTCACCAGATTCGACGCCTCGTCGCGGACGACGATTGTCAGCCCGGCGTTTGAAAGCGAGAGCGAGCCGGAGGAGGCCGTGGCGACGAGCGCGCCGCCGAAGACGGGGTCGTCAGCGTCGGGGTTGCCGCCGCCGAAGAGCGCGAGCGCCTCGCCCGGCGGGAGCAGGAAGCCGGGAGGGAACGTGTGGCGGACGGCTTCGTTCGCCCCGCCGAGCGGACGCGTGCGGAGCGTCCAGCCGGAGAGGTCGAGCGTCTCAGCCGTCGCGTTGACCAGTTCCACAAACTCTTCTTCGGCGCCGACGCGAACGCCGTCATGATTCGCGTCGCCGGCCGTCCCGTCGGGCGGGTCGGCCAGCACTTCGTTGACGACGAGCGTGCGCTCGACGACGCGCAGGGAAGCCTCCGCCGAGGCTTCGCCCACGAAGACCTTCAACGTCGCGGCGCCCGGCGACACCCCGGCGGCCAGCCCGGAAGAATCTATCGAAGCGACGTGCGGGGCGTCGGTGGCGAAGAGCGCGGAAGGCTTCTCTATCTCCTCGCCGAGCGCGTCGAAGGCGCGGACGACAAAGCGCGTCTCGCCGCCGACGGGGACGACCGCCGCGGCGGGCGTGACCTCGACGCGCGAGGCGCGTGGCGGCGGGCCGGCGTTGGTGACGGTCAGCGTCGTGCGGTTGCCCTCCGACCCGTCGGCGCGTACGACGAGCGAGGCCGCGCCCGCGCCCCTCGAAGCCGAAGGGAGCGCCAGGTGCAACTGGTCAAGCCCTGGCAGGTCGGGCGAGGGGACGACCGCTTCGACCTTCGCGGCGCGACCGCCGAGGAAGACTTCGACCTTCGCGGCGTCGCGCAGACCCGTGCAGAAGATGATGAGACGGCGCGGGGCGCCCGCCTCGTCGGTCACGTCGAAGGGGCCGGGCCGCAGCGTGGGGTCGTCGAGCGCCAGAGCCGCGCCCGTGCCCGCGGCGTTGGAGGTGAAGACGCCCGGCGCCGCGCGCACGACGTTGAACAGGCCGCGCGTCTCGAAGCCGTCGTGGTTGACGACGGAGACCTCGGTCGGGCCGAAGCCTACGCCCGGCGGGATTTGAAAATTGATCTGCGTCGGCGAGACATAGAAGAGTTGCGCCGCGCGGCCGCCGATGCGGACGCTGACGTTCGCGAGGACAGTCGGGAACGAGCCGCCGGCAAGCCCCGAAGCGGACGCGGGCGAGAGCGCGAGGTTGTGTCCCTTGACGACGGCGAGCGAGCCTTGCGCGAGCGCGTTCGCCGCCGGCGTGCGTTCGGGGACGGCCGCGTTAAAGACTTGCAGGCCGTCGTCGGAGGCGGGTCGCGGTGGCAGGCTCGCGAGGTAAATCTCGGAGTCGTTGAGTGAGTCTTCCGGCGCGTCGCGTTCGGAGAGCACGCGCGGGAAGTTGAAGGCGACGAGCACGCCGGCGTCGTCGAGCGCGGAGACGATCTCGGCCGTGGCGGCGTTGGGCGCGTCGGTCAGGCGCGTCACGGCATCCGTGGGGATGTCGTAGAGGTAAAGCTCGACGCTCGCGTCCGGGTTGCCGCCCGAGACGTTGCGGCGCGTGGCGAAGGCGACGCGGTTTCCGTCGCCGCTGACGGTCGGGTGGAGCGGCACGTCCGTCTGTCGCGTGCCGAGCCGCGTCAACTGCCGCACGACGTGGCCGTTGCGCCCGTCGAGCAGGAAGACCTGCGTCGCTCCCGTCGCGCCGCGCGCCGAGTAGACGACGCGCAGGCCGTCGTCGCTGACCGCGCGCCCGTAGGTCAGAGAGAGCTCGCGGACGCCCGAGGCCGCCTCGAACGTCTCGCCGCTCTCGACCCCGTACAGGAGTAGGTCGCTCAAGAGTTCGCCGCCGGCCTCGCGGTCGCGGACGTAAGCGACGCGCGACCCGTCGCCGCTCAGCTTGGCGTCTCGCGCGCGCGCGCCGCCGTCGTTGCGTGTGACCTGTGAGAGGCTTTGCGCACGCGTGTCGAGCAGAAAGATTTCGCCGTTGCGGTCGGGGTTGTCGCCCGTGAGGTCGCGGTCGGAGGCGAAGGCGACGAGGCGGCCGTCGTCCGAGATGGTGGGCCGGAAACAGCCTTGAGCCGCGCGCCGCGCCGGGTCGTCGGGCGTGGTGTGCGTGAGTTGCCGGAGCCGCCCTTCTTCGGAGAGGAAAATCTCGGAGTCGCCGTCGCGGTTCTCGCCGAGCGGGTCTTCGCGGCCGGCGAAGACGATGCGCGAGCCGTCCTGCGAAATCGCCGGCGCGGGCGCGCGCGAAAGCGCAAGCTCTCTGAAAGTGTCGGGCGCGGACGTGTCGGTCGTGAGGAGTCGGAAGCCCGCGCCCGCGCCGGCGGCGGCGAGGTCTGCGTTGGACTCGAAGGCGAGCGTGCGTCCGTCGCCGCTGAGCGAAGGGTTGAGGCTGAGCGCGCCGGGCGGCGTGTGCGTGACGCGCCGCGGCGTCACCCCTTGCGAGCCGACGCGCGCGGCGAGCAGACACAGAGAGACCGCCACGACGGCGGCGGAGACGGCCGTCAGCCTTGTAAGTGAGGACACGCCAGACCTCCAATGTCAAAGAAGAGGCTGGCGGGCCGCTTACAGATTTGTCGCTTGAATTTTCCGTCCGAAGGGCACTTCACGCGAAGCGGACTGGCCGAACCCGTGAGGGGGCGCGTGCCGCAGTGCGCCGCATTCTACAACTTCGCGCGCGAAAGGCAAGAGAATATTCCAAGATTATAGATAACCCCGCCCGCGTCGTCGAAATGACGGGCGGGCGGGGATAAGTTTGGAGCCGGCGGACTTGTCGTCGGCGCCTAGCTGCCGGCGGCGTTCGTCACTTCGGTGACTTCTTTGCGCGCGAACTCGGGGAGCGCCTCGAAGACTTCGAGGGCGTACTTGACGTTGTTGAAGGGGGCGGAGACCTGTACGCCCTGAATCGAGTCGCGCACTTCGAGCAGGCACTCGCGCGCGATGGCGAGACCTTCGTCGCGGGCGGCGTCTTTGCCCTTCTCGGAGGCGAGGCGCATCCGCTCCATGATCGAGTGGGTGACGCGGACGCCGGGCACCTCGTTGTGTAGGAACTCGGCGTTGCGGTAGGAGACGAGCGGCCAGATGCCGGCGACGACGGGGACGCGGACGTGCTCGATGCGTTTGAGGAAGTCGCGCAACTGCTCCACGTCGAAGACCGGCTGCGTGATGGCGAACTCGGCGCCGGCCTCGACCTTCCACTCGAAGCGCTTGATCTCTTCGTCGAGGTTGACCGCGCCGGGGTTGACGCCGACGCCGATGCAGAAGGATGTGGGCGTGCCCGTCGGGTTGTTGCCGATGTCAAGCCCGTGGTTGAGCTTGTTGACCATGTTCGTCAACCCGATGGAGTCGATGTCGAAGACGGCCGTCGCGTCCGGGTAGGGGCCCATCTTCGGCGGGTCGCCGGTGATGAGCAGGAGGTTGCGGAGGCCCAAAGCCGCCGCGCCGAGGAGGTCACTCATCATCCCGAGCAGGTTGCGGTCGCGGCAGCAGTAGTGCAGCACCGTCTCAAGCCCGATCTCGCGCTCGACCAGGACGGCCGTGGCCTGCGCGCTCATGCGCGTCTGCGCGCGCGGGCCGTCGGGGATGTTGACGGCGCCGACGCCCGCGTCCTTTAAGAGGCGGATGCTCTCCAGCGTCTTCGTCGCGTCACAGCCTTTCGGCGGCAGCACCTCGACGGTCGTCACGAACTCGCCGCGCGCGAGGCGGCGCCCCCAGTCCGAGCGTTGTTCGAGCGGCAAGACCTCGACCTCGGGGGCGGAGACGGCCTCGACGTGCGCGGCGCCGGCGAGCTTGCCCGTGATGCCGGTGTGGCGCGGCGAGAGCGGGCGGACGGCGTCGGAGATGAGCTTGATGTGCGCGGGCGTCGTGCCGCAGCAGCCGCCGATGAAGCGCACGCCCGCCTGAATCAGACGCTTCGCGTACTTCGCCATGTACTCGGGCGAGCACATGTAGAACTGCCGGCCCTGCACGTCGCGCGGGAGACCCGCGTTGGGCTGCGCCGAGAGCTTCTTCGTCGTGGCGAGTCGCATCCGCTCGACCGCCGTGAGCACGGTCGCGGGGCCGACGCCGCAGTTGAGGCCGATGACGTCCGCGCCCCACTCGTCCAAGCGCGCGGTGAAGACCTCGGGCGTGGTGCCGAAAGAGGTGTTGCCGTCGAGCATGATGGTCATCTGCGCGACGATGGGCAGGTCGGAGAGTTCGCGCACGGCGCGGATGGCCTGCCGCACCTCGGAGATGTCGGAGAAGGTTTCGAGCAGGAAGAGGTCAACGCCGCCTTCGAGGAGCGCCTCGACCTGCTGCTTGAACAACTCCTTCGCCTCGTCGAACGAGGTCGGGCCGTACGGCTCGATGCGCAGCCCGAGGGGCCCGACGGCGCCGGCGACGTAGGCGCGCCCGTCGGCGGCCTCGCGTGCGAGGCGCGCGGCCGTCGCGTTGATCTCGCGCAGGCGGCCTTCCAGCCCGTACTGTTGGAGCTTGTGCGCGGTGGCGGTGAAGGTGTTCGTCTCGATCACCTCGGCGCCCGCGCGCACGTACTCTTCGTGGACGGCGCGCACGAGGTCGGGGCTGGTCAGGTTCAGCTCGTCGTACGAGCGGTTGATGTAGACGCCCTTGGCGTACAGCATCGTCCCCATCGCCCCGTCGAAGACGGTGACGTGGTCGCTCTGAAGCAGTTCTCGGAAGTCAATCATTGGGGTAGAGTCCAAAAAAAAAGTCCCGCGCCAAACAACGCGGGGCTTCCTTGGTTAGAAAGTTGGCGACGCCGGAAGCGCCTAGCTGTTTAGCTGTTTATTTTTCGTGGCCGCAAGTCGCCTTAACTCACCACGTCTTTTGTCAACGGCGCTTATACGCCCGCGCCCGCCCGGCTGTCAAGCGGCGCACGGCGCACGGTTTCAGCCGCGCTGGCAGCGCGGGCAGAAGTAGGTGGAGCGGCCGGCGCGGGAGACGCGGCTGATGGGACCGTCGCACTGCTGGCAGGGTTCGTCCTCGCGGTCGTAGACGCGCCAGCGCCCCCGGTAGCCGCCGCCGCCGAAGTAGCTGCCGTCGATGTCTTCGGGATCGACGTTCATCGTCGAGCCGTGCGCGAGCGCCTCGCCGAGCACGTCGAGGATGGCGCGGTGGAGTCGCCCGACGCGGCGCGGGGCGAGAGTTGAGGCGGGCGCGAACGGGTCGAGGCCGGCGAGGAAGAGAACCTCGGCGGCGTAGATGTTGCCGAGCCCCGTCACCTTCGTCTGGTCGAGCAGCACGTCTTTGAGCGCGCGGCGCGTGGAGGCGAGGGCGCGCGCGAGGTAGTCGGGCGTGAACTCTTCGGAGAAAGGCTCGGGCGCGAGGTCGCGCAGCTCGCGCGCCTCTGCGAGACGTTCGGCGGACACCACTTTCATCAGCCCGAAGTGGCGCTGGTCGGTGAAGGCGAGCCGGCGCCCCTCTTCGAGCGTAAAGAGCGCGTGCGTGTGTTTGGGGAGCGCGGCGCGCGGCGGGAGCAGCAGGAAGCGCCCGGTCATGCGCAGGTGCGTGATGAGCACGCGGCCGTTGTCCAGCTCGGCGAGGATGTGCTTGCCGCGCCGGCCGACCCGCTCGACGCGCGCGCCGCGCAAGTGGCGCGCGAATTGGCGCGGCGTGTTCTCGGGCGCCAGCCCCGGCCGCAAAAGCTTCGCCGACGCGACGACGCGCCCGCCGACGAGGCGGTCGAGCGCGCGCGCGACCAGTTCTACTTCGGGCAGCTCGGGCAAGGGAGCCTCTCAGTGAAAAGCGTCGGCGAGGCGGCAGCCTTCGTCGAGCAGCGCGTTCATCTTCTCGACCGATGTCGCTTCGGAGTAGACGCGCAGGGCCGGCTCGGTGCCCGACTGGCGGAAGAGGAGCCAGGACTCGTCGGCGAAGACGAGCTTGGTGCCGTCCATCGTCTCGACCGACTCGACCGCGTGCGCGCCGACGGCGGCCGGCGGCTTCGTGGCAAGCCGTTCGACGAGCGCCAGCCCGCGCGCGACCTCCGTGTGCAGGTCGCGCCGGCCGAAGTGGAACTCGCCGAACTCGCGGTGCATCTCCCTGACCATCTCGGTCGGCGTGCGCCCCGAGGCCACGACCGCTTCGAGCAGGAGAAGGGAATTGAGGATGCCGTCGCGCTCGGGGATGTGGCCGCGCACGCCGATGCCGCCCGACTCCTCGGCGCCGACGAGGATGTCTTCGCGCAGCATGAGGTCGGCGATGTACTTGAAGCCGACGGGCGTCTCGTAAAGTCTCAGGCCGTGCGCCGCCGCGATGCGCTTGAGCAGGACGGACTGCGAGAAGGTGCGGACGACGCCGCCGCTCCGGCCGCGCACGCGCGCGAGGTGGAGGAGGATGAGCGGGACGACTTCGTGCATCGTCATCGTCTCGCCGCGCTCGTTGGCGGCGCCGAGGCGGTCGGCGTCGCCGTCGGTCGCGAGTCCGACCAGCGCGCCGCGCCCTCGGACGCGCTCCTTGAGCGCCGCGAGGTTGCGGTCGATAGGCTCGGGCGCGGTCATCCCGCGGAAAAGCACGTCGCGCTCGGAGCGTATCGTCTCGACGACAAGCCGCCCGCCTTGTAGAAAACTCTCGACCCAGCGGCCGCCCGTGCCGTGCATCGGGTCGATGACGACGACGCCGTCCAGAGCGCGCAGCCTTTCAAGGTCAACGTAAGAGGCGACCTGCGCGCGGTAACTCTCGACCGACTCGCGGAGGTCTGTCTCCGCCTCGGTCAGCGCGGCGCGGCGCGGCGCGGCGGCGTCAACGAGCGCCTCGACGCCCGCGGTGGTCTCCGGCGTCGCGCTCCCGCCCCACGGCGACTTGATTTTGAAGCCGTTGAAGGCCCAGTGATTGTGCGAGGCGGTGATGACGATGCCGCCGGCCGCGCCGCGCTCGCGCACCGCCCACGAGACGAGCGGCGTCGGCACGTCGTCGGAGAAGACGGCGACGGCGACGCCGTTTCCCGCCATGACCTCCGCGGCGCGGACGGCGAACGAATCGGACATGAACCGCCGGTCGAATCCGACGACGACCTCGGGGCGGCGGCCGTCAACATTCGGCGCGGGAGCGGGCTCGCCCGGCCGCGCGCCGTTCAGGTAGTCGGCGTAGGCTTGCGCGACGCGCTCGACGTTCTCGAAGGTGAAATCCTGCGCGATGATGGCGCGCCAGCCGTCGGTGCCGAAGCGGATGGGCGCGGGGTGCTCGCGACCTTTATCGGGGCGGGTCACAGCGCGCCCCCGGTCTGCGTGTAGTCGGTGAGGTTGGTCTTGTCGCCGAGCACCGCGCCCGCGCCGACCAGCGCCGAGCGGCCGATGTGACAGCCGCGCCCGACGACCGCGTCCGAGACCTGCGCGCCCGCGCCGACGCGCGTGTGCGGCCAGACGACCGAGTTGACGATCTGCGCCTTCTCCTCGACGTGGACGCCCTCGCCGAGCACCGAGTTGATGATCTGCGCGCCGGGCTTGACGGTGCAGTCGTCGGCGACGAGCGAGAGCTTATCGATCTCGGCGTGCGTGGCGATGTCGGAGTCGCCGCGCCTGTGGCCCAGCTTCACGCCGCGGACGCGCCCCGCGAGGATGTCGTGGTGAACTCGGAGGTAGCGCGCGGGCGTGCCGATGTCTATCCAGTAGGCGCCGTCTGGGACGTGCGCGTAGAACTTCTCGCCGCGCGCGAGCAGGTCGGGGAAGAGTCCGTACTCGAAGGAGTAGTTTTCGCCCTCGGGGATGAAGTCGAGCACCTTCGGGTCGAGGATGTAGGCGCCGGCGTTGATGGTGTTGACGCCGCACTGGTCGGCCTCGGGCTTCTCGGCGAAGCGCGTGACGCGCCCGTCGCCGCCGGCCTCGACCACGCCGTACGCGCAAGGGTTCTCGACGGGCGCGAGGACGACGGTGGCGACCGCGCCGCGCGCTTCGTGCTCGCGGACGGCGGCGCGCAGGTCGAGGTCGGTGACGATGTCGCCGTTTAAGACGACGGTCGGCTCGCGGATGATGTCCTGCGCGAACTTGTAGGCGCCGGCCGTGCCGAGCGGCTGCGGCTCGACCGCGTAGTTGACGTGGACGCCGTAGTCCGAGCCATCGCCGAGCTGCTGCTCGATCTTGTGCGGCTGGTAGGAGAGCGAGAGCGTCACGTCGGTGACGCCGGCGCGGCGCAGCGTGTCGAGCTGGTAGAGCAGAAAGGGGCGGTTGCAGACGGGGACGACCGGCTTCGGCGTGTAGACCGTCAGCGGCCTCAGCCTCGTCCCCTTGCCGCCTGCGAGAATGAGAGCTTGCATAAATTAAGGTCGGGGAGGGAAAGACTCTCGCCGCGACTCGCCGCCGCGCGCCGAAATCCTCCGCGCGGCCGAGTCTAGCACCGCGCCGAGAGGCTTTTCAACGACGCCGCGCTGCGCCCGGAAGCGCTTGCTTGACACCCCCTTGAGCCAACGTATAATCGGTCTTTGGGCTACTCATCTTAAATTCTTTGTTTTCGTACAGGGCGCGCCACGCGCGCGGAAGGGGAGCTTTTATGCCCGAGAGGAGAGAGGCGGTCATCATCAGCGCCGCGCGGACGGCGACGGGGAAGTTCCTCGGCGCGCTCAAAGGTTTCACCGCGCCGCAGCTCGGCTCGATGGCGGTGCGCGAGGCCGTCCGGCGCGCGGGCGTCGCGGTCGAGGAGGTGGACGAGGTCATCATGGGCTGCGTCGTGCAGGCGGGCCTCGGTCAGAACCCGGCGCGGCAGGCGGCGCTGCACGGCGGCATCCCGTTCGGCGTCTCGGCCGTCACCATCAACAAGGTCTGCGGGTCGGGGCTGAAGTCGGTGATGATGGCGGCGCAGGGCATCCAGCTCGGCGACGCCGACGTGGTGGTCGCGGGCGGGATGGAGTCGATGTCGAACGCGCCCTTCTTGCTCCGGCAGGCGCGCGAGGGCTTGAGGATGGGCGACTCGAAGCTCATCGACTCGATGATTCACGACGGCCTCTGGTGCGCGTTCGAGAACTACCACATGGGCAACACCGGCGAGGTCGTCGCCGAGCGCTACAATGTTACGCGCGAGGAGCAGGACGAGTACGCCCTGAACTCGCACCGCAAGGCCGCGGCGGCGATTAAGGCCGGCAAGTTCAAAGACGAAATCCTGCCCGTCGAGATTCCGCAGAAGAAGGGCGCGGCCCTCGTCTTCGACACCGACGAGCCGGTGCGCGAGGACACCTCGCTCGAAGCGCTCGCCAAACTCCGGCCGGCCTTCAGGGAGACGGGGACGGTCACGGCCGGCAACGCGCCCGGCGTCAACGACGGCGCCTCGGCGCTCGTCGTCACCTCGGAGGAGCGCGCGCGGCAGTTGGGCGTCGAGCCGCTGGCTCGCGTCGCGGCGCAGGCGACTTCGGGCATCCAGCCCGAGCTGGTGATGATGGCGCCGGTCGAGGCCATCCGGAAGGTTCTGCGTAAGGCGGGCTGGTCGCTCGGCGAGGTAGACCTCATCGAGCTGAACGAAGCCTTCTCCGTGCAGGCCATCGCCATCATCCGCGAGCTGGGTCTCGACCCCGAGCGCGTCAACGTCAACGGCGGGGCGGTCGCGCTCGGCCACGCCATCGGCCAGTCGGGCTCGCGCCTGCTGACGACGATGCTCTACGAGATGAAGCGCCGCGACGCGCGGCGGGGCCTCGCCGCGCTCTGCCTCGGCGGTGGCAACGCCGTGGCGATGGCGGTCGAGCGCTAAGGCCGGAAGAGTCAACCTAACGGAAGGCCGCCCGAGAGAAACGGAGTCCCCTAAATGACCTCCCAAGACCACAACAAGGTCATCGGCATCATGCACCTCATCTACGGCGGCTTTAACGCGCTGACGATGGTCATCCTCGTCCCCTTCTTCCTGGTGGTGATGGGGATCATCGGGAGCGACCCGAGCGCGCCGCCCGAGATTACGGCCATCTTCGGCTTCGTGGGGGCCCTGTTTCTGTTCTTCGCGGTGCTGTTCGGGGTGCCGCCGCTGCTCGCCGGCTACGGGATGCTCAAGGGTAAGAGTTGGGCGCGCGTGTGGGGCATCATCGCGGCGTGCGTCGAGGCGCTCAGCTTTCCGTTCGGGACGGCGCTGTGCGTCTACACGCTCTGGTTCCTGTTCGGGGAGGGCCAAAACTTCCACCGCGCGGGCGGCGGGCAGACGGCGGGGCAGGGCTGGAGCGCGCCCCACCTGCGCGACGCGAACGCCTACGACTGGGAGGCGCAGCGCACCGCGCAGACGAACCGCCAGCGCGACTACGTCCCGCCGCCGCAGCCGCCCGACTGGCGCGGGCAGTAAATTTTCCGGAGAGCTTGAGAAGTGTCTGAAATCATCGGAGTCGTCGGCGCGGGCACGATGGGCAACGGCATCGCGCAGGTCGCCGCGCGCGCCGGCTACGAGGTCGTGCTGCGCGACGTGAAGGACGAGTTCCTCCAGCGCGGCATGTCCGCCATCGACCGCAGCCTCCAGCGCGACGTGGACAAGGAGCGTTTGTCGGAGGAGGAGAAGCGCGCCATCGTCGGCCGCATCAGGACGACGACCGAGCTGTCCGACTTCTCCGGCGCCGCCTTCGTCGTCGAGGCCATCACCGAGAGCTTGGAGGCCAAGCGCGAAGTCTTCCGCGCGCTCGACGAGGCGTGCGGCCCCGACGCCATCCTCGCCTCGAACACCTCTTCGATCTCCATCACCAAGCTCGGCGCGGCCACGCGGCGGCCCGACAAGGTCATCGGGATGCACTTTATGAACCCGGTGCCGGTGATGAAGCTGGTCGAGGTCATCCGCGGCATCGCCACCTCGGACGAGACTTGGGCGCGGACGCGCGAGCTGTCGGAGAAGATGGGGAAGACGGCGCTTGAGTGCAACGACTCGCCGGGCTTCGTCTCGAACCGCGTCCTGATGCCGATGATCAACGAGGCGATCTTCGCGCTCTACGAGAACGTCGCCTCGCGCGAGTCAATCGACGGCATCATGAAGCTCGGGATGAATCACCCGATGGGGCCGCTCACGCTCGCGGACTTCATCGGCCTCGACGTGTGCCTCGCGATTTTGAACGTGCTCCACACTGAACTGGGCGACCCGAAGTACCGGCCGTGCCCGCTGCTCAAGAAGTACGTGGACGCGGGCTGGCTGGGGCGCAAGAGCGGGCGCGGCTTCTACGAGTATTAATTCAAAGGTTCGCCCGGCCGCGCGTGTGTGCATCGACGCCGCGGGCCGGGCGAAGTGCTGTTATGTCTAACGTGCGAGGGAAAATCTTCTGCCAGCGCTGCAAGTCGCCCAACGACTTGGGCGAGGACTTGTGCGGGCAGTGCGGGACGCGTCTGATGCTTCTGGTCGAGCCGTCGGCCGCGCGCTTCGAGGGGCGCGGGACGGGCGGCGGGATGGAGGAGCACCTGCTTGAGCGCGTCACCGCCATCGAGACCAACATCTCGCGCGTCATCGACAAGCTGGAGAAGATGGCCGAGCTGATGCTCAAACAGTCGCGCTCGGCCTACTTCGACCACGAGCTGCTGGACACGCTCATCACCGTGCTCGGCGAGGCCGGCGTCATCGACCCGAAGCGTCTGGCGACGCTCTGGCGCGAGCGGCGGAACAAGGTGGCCGACGTGGTCGGGCCGGCGTCGCGCTACGAGGAACTGCGCGAGGGCGTGCTGGCGCGCCACGCGGGCGGCGACCCCGAACCGTTCGGGCGGCTGGTGCGCGAGGGCTTCGAGGCGTTCGAGAAGGGGCGCGCCTCGGCCGGCCTGCGCGGGCTGGAACGCGCGGCGGCGCTCGCGACCGACAACGCGCCGCTCAACGCCTTCCTCGGCGAACAACTCCTGCTCAAGGGGCGGCCGGCGCCCGCGCGCGACTACTTCACGCGCGCGCTCGAAGCCGAGCCCGGCGACGCGCGCCTGCGTCTCCTGCTCGGGCTGGCCTGCGCCGACGAGGGCGACGCCGCGAGGGCGCGCGGGCTTCTGACGGAGGCCGCGGACGCGCTCGGCAACTCCTTCGCTGCGCGCTGCGCGTTGGGGCGCTTGTCGGCCGCCGAGTCGGACTGGAAGGCCGCGCTCGAAGAGTTCAAGCTGGCGCTCGCGGCGCGCCCCGGCCCCGAGGCGCATTACCTCCTCGGGCTGGCGAACTTCCGGCTCGGGCGCGGGCGGGCGGCGCTGCGCCACCTGACGAAGGCCGTGGGCTTAGACGAACGTTTCGCCGCCGCCTTCTACCTGCTCGGGCTAGTCCGCCTGCGGCTCGGCGAGCGCGAGTCGGCGTCGGAGGCTTTCGGGAAGGCCGCCGCGCTCGCGCCCGAAGCGCCGGGCTACCAAGAGGCGCTCGACGACCCCGCGGGCGCGGAGGCCGCCGAGCCGCCTTCGCTCTTCGGGCCGGCGGGGCGCAGGCGCGCGCGTCTGGTGACGGGCGGCGAGCCGCGTCTGGCCTCGGCGCTGCTCGAAGACGCGCTGGGGAATGCCGCGGCGCGTTGACACTTTCGTTGTGGCCGTTATAATTGCAACTTTTGCGCCGAGCGCGCCCGAGGCGCCGCACCTGACAAGGGGGTTCGAGTCATGCGGATAGAGGTCGAAAATCTGACGGCGACGCCGACGCCCTTCGAGCACACGTACGCGGCGGCCGACATCGACCTCGAAGAGGAGGGCGCGAGCGTCGTCTCGGACGCGGCCGTCCGCGGCGGCGCGACGCGCAAGGGCGAGCAGGTTCGCCTGCGCGGCGAGATCAAGACCGAGGTCGAGTTGCTCTGCGACCGCTGCGCCGCGCCGGAGCGCAGGCCGCTCGCGGTCGAGTTCGATACCTCCTTCATCCCGCAGGAGGTCGAGGCCGTGAAGGCCGAGAACGTCGAGCTTCAGGCGGAAGACCTGATTCTATCGGCCTACGAGGGCGACGCGGTCGATCTGGACGAGCTGGTGCGCGAGCAGATTCTGCTGGCGCTCCCCTCGCGCCACCTGTGCCGCGAGGACTGCAAGGGGCTGTGCCAGAAGTGCGGGATCAACCTGAACTCGGGGGACTGTTCCTGCGAGCAGCAGGAGGTTGACCCGCGCTGGGCCGCGCTCGCCGATTTGAAGAAGGGAAGCAATGGTGAATAGGTAACGGCGCCCGGCCGCCGCTCTGTTCAAAGAGGCTCGACTCACCATTTACTTTTAACGTTCACCATTCAAGAGGAGTTATAAAATGCCTAATCCGAAACGACGCCATTCTAAGTCGCGCACGCACCAGCGCCGCGCCCACGACGCGCTGCGCGCGCCGCAGACCGTGCTCTGCGAGAACTGCCAGGAGCCGCGCATGCCGCACCGCGTCTGCGCCAAGTGCGGGTTCTACAACGGCCGCCAGGTGGTGAAGGTCGAGCAGGAGGTCTGAGCCCGCGGGCCGCAGACTCCCGTCTGATGAGACAACCCAGGCTGACCGGCAGAGTCGTGGTCGATGCGATGGGCAGCGACCGCGCGCCGCACCCCGAGATAGACGGGGCGCTCGCCGCCGCGCGGGACTTCGGCGTCGGCGTCGTCTTAGTCGGCCAGCGCGAGGTGGTGGAGAAGGAACTCCGCCGCTGCGGCTGGCGCAGGGACGGCGACAAGGGCATCTGGTTCGTCGAGGCGGCCGAGTTCATCGGGATGGACGAGGCGGTCGCGACGGCCGTCCGCCGGAAGCGCAAGAGCTCGATGCGCGTGGGCGCGCGCCTCGTCGCCGACGGTCAGGCCGACGGGTTCGTCTCGGCCGGCAACACCGGCGCGGCGATGGCGACCGCCAAGATGGTCATCGGGATGCTGCCCGGCGTTGACCGACCCGCGCTGGCCGCGCTCCTGCCGACCAAGTCGGGGCGGCCGACGATGCTTCTGGACGTGGGCGCCAACGCCGAGTGCAAGGCGCACCACATGGCCCAGTTTGCTATCATGGGCGACGCTTATTCGCGCTCGGTTCTGGGCACCGAGCGGCCGGCCGTCGGCCTGATGAGCATCGGCGAGGAGGAGGCGAAGGGCAACGACCTGACGAAGGAAGCCTTCCCGCTGATACGCGAGTTGCAGAGCTTGAACTTCGTCGGCAACGTCGAGGGGCGCGACGTGTTCTCGGGACAGGTTGACGTGATCGTCACCGACGGCTTTACGGGAAACGTCATCCTCAAGCTCTCCGAGGGCCTACAGGACGCGGTCGTCTCGCTCATCAAGAGGGAGCTGTCGGCCTCGGTCATCACGAAGACGGGGGCGGTGCTGGCGCGGCCGGCGTTCCAGAATTTGAAGAAGCGGCTCGACTACGCCGAGTACGGCGGCGCGCCCCTGCTGGGCGTCCGAAGGATCGTCGTCGTCGGCCACGGCAGTTCGAACGCGCGCGCCATCCGCAACGCCATCCGCAACGTGAAGGAGTTTTCCGAGCACGGCGCGCAGGAGCGCATCGAGCGCGGCATCGCCGAGACGAACGCGCGCGAGTCGCGGGCGGTCGGCGCGACGGCCGCCGCGGAGTGACGACGCTTAGCGCCCCCGCGCCTTTGTGGTATGTTCTCAGGAAATCTTTAGAATCTAAGGAAAGCAGGCAGGCCGATGGCAGATGTGAGAGCGGCAATACTCGGCACGGGGCGCGCCTACCCTGAAGGCATCCTGACCAACGCCGACCTCGAAAGGATGGTCGAGACCTCGGACGAGTGGATCACCACGCGGACGGGCATCAAGGAGCGACACCGCGCCTCGGACGGCGAGTACACCTCGATGTTCGCCGTCCAGGCCGCGCGCAAGGCCATCGAGCGCGCGCGCATCGACCCCATCGACATCGGCCTCGTCATCTGCGCCACGGTCTCTCCCGACCAGATTTTGCCTTCGACCGGCTGTCTGATTCAGGCCGAGCTGGGCGCGAACCGCGCCGCCGCCTTCGACCTCGCCGCCGCCTGCTCGGGCTTCCTCTACGGGCTGACGATGGCCAACCAGATGATCCGCTCCGGCCAGACGCGCTACGCGCTCGTCATCGGGGCGGAAGTCCTGACTCGCTACGTCGATTTCACAGACCGCTCGACCTGCATCCTCTTCGGCGACGGCGCGGGCGCGGCCGTTCTGGGCCCCGCCGAGGGCGACCGCGGCATCCTCTCGACCAGAATCTACTCGGACGGCCGCTTCGCCGAACAGCTCTACTCGCCCGGCGGCGGCACGCGCGTCAAGCCGACCGCCGAGACGCTGGCGCAGGGCATGCACTACTTCAAGATGAAGGGGAACGAGCTGTTCAAGATCGCGGTGCGGTCGATGGCCGACGTTTCCGTCGAAGTCTTGAGCGAGGCCGGGTACAAGCCGGACGACGTGAAGCTCTTCATCCCGCACCAGGCGAACCAGCGCATCACGGACGCGGTGGCGTCGAGGCTCAACGTGGACTCGTCAATCGTCTACTCGAACATCGCCTACCACGGCAACACCTCCTCGGCCTCCGTCCCCATCGCGCTCGACGAGTGCATCGAGCAGGGGAAGGTCTCGGAGGGCGACCTCGTGCTGCTCGCCTCCTTCGGCGGCGGCGTCACGTGGGGCGGCGCGCTCATCAAGTGGTAGCGCGAAAAATTTTATGACGCTGGCTTTCATCTTTCCGGGACAAGGCTCGCAGGCGCCGGGCATGGGGCGCGAGCTGGCGGAGACGTACCCGGCGGCGCGCGCGGTCTTCGAGGAGGCCGACGACGCGCTCGGGTTCGCGCTCTCGCGTCTGTGCTTCGAGGGGCCGGCGGAAGAGTTGCAGTTGACGGAGAACACGCAGCCGGCGATTCTGGCGACCTCAATCGCGGCGCTGCGCGCGGCCGAGAGTGAAGGCTTGCCGCGCCCCGACTTCGTGGCGGGGCACAGCCTCGGCGAATACTCGGCGCTGGTCGCGGCGGGCGCGCTCAGTTTAAAGGACGCCGTGACGGTCGTCCGCAAGCGCGGCCGCTACATGCAGGAGGCCGTCCCCGTCGGCGCGGGCGCGATGGCGGCCGTGCTCGGCGCGGACCTGGAGACGGTCGAGGCCGCCTGCCAAGAGGCCGCGCGCGAGGGCGACATTTGCAGCCCGGCGAACGTCAACTCGCCCGGCCAGATCGTCATCGCCGGGAGCGCGGCGGCGGTCGAGCGCGCCATCCCCATCTTGAAAGAGCGCGGCGCCAAGCGCGCCATCCCGCTCAAGGTGAGCGCGCCCTTCCACTGCGCGCTGATGCTTCCGGCGCAGGAGCGATTGGCGTCCGACCTCGACGCGATGGACTTTAAAGACTTGGGCGTGCCGTTGGTGACGAACGTAGATGCGGCGATCATCCGCTCCGGCTCTGAGGCGCGCGCGTCGCTGGTGCGACAGGTCTCACAGCCCGTCCGGTGGCGCGAGTCGGTCGAGCTGTTGACGCGCGAGGGCGTGGACACTTTCGTCGAGGTCGGGCCGGGCAAAGTCCTGACCGGCCTCGTCCGCCAGACCGCGCCGCAGGCGCGCGGGCTTAACGTCGAGGACGCGGCGAGCCTCGGAGCGGCGCGCGCGGCTTTAACTGTAGGCGCCGAAGGCGGGCAGGGTCAGGGCGCGGCGGGCGCTTAGAATTTTCGGGTTTTCAATTTCAGACGCGGAGGAGCAGGAATAATGGCCGATCAGGAGATCGAGAATAAGGTTAAGCAGATCATCATCGACGAGCTGGGCGTGGACGAGAACGAGGTCACGCCGAACGCGCGTTTCATCGACGACCTCGGCGCCGACTCGCTCGACACGGTCGAACTCGTCATGCGCTTCGAGGAGGAGTTCGGCATCGAGATTCCGGACGAGGACGCGGAGAAGATTCAGAGCGTCCGCGACGCCTACACCTACATCGACACGCACCAGGCGAAGGGCAAGTAGGCGGGCGGACTTCGGCCGTGCGCCGGGCGCGTCGAGCGAGCCCCGGCGCCCGACGGGGCCGCGCGCCAAGCGTGCGGCCTTACGCGCCCCGACGGCGGGCGCGTCCGGCGGCCGTCCCCGTCCTCAGACCCTTTCGTAAGGAGCAGAAGCTTTGAAACGTCGCGTTGTGGTTACGGGGCTGGGCCTCGTCACGCCGTGCGGGAACACCGTGGCCGACACCTGGGGCGCGCTGATGGCGGGGCGCAGCGGCGTCGGCTACATCGGGAAGTTCGACACCGAGAAGTTCTCGGTCAAGATCGGCGCCGAGGTCAGGGACTTCGACCCGCTGAAGTTCGTCGAGAAGAAGGAGGCGCGCAAGATGGGCGCCTTCATCCACTTCGCCATCGCCGCCGCCGACGAGGCCATCTACGCCTCGGGGCTGGTCGAGCGCGGGCAGAAACTCGCCGACCGCTTCGGCGAGGAGGTGGCCTACCGCGCCGGCACCTACATCAGCAGCGGCATCGGAGACTTCTGGGCCATCGAGCGCGAGCACTCGAAACTGCTCGACGAAGGCCCGCACCGCGTCTCGCCCTTCTTCATCCCCTCGGCCATCGTCAACCTCGCCGCCGGTCAGGTCTCGATCCGCTTCGGCGCGAAGGGGCCGAACTCGGCGACCGCGACGGCCTGCTCGGCGGGCGCGCACGCCATCGGCGACTCCTTCAAGATCATCCAGCGCGGCGACGCCGACGTGATGATCTGCGGCGGCGCCGAGTCGGCCATCACGCCGATGTCGGTGGCGGGCTTCGCCGCGATGCGCGCGCTCTCGACGCGCAACGACGACCCCGAGCACGCCTCGCGCCCCTTCGAGCGCGACCGCGACGGCTTCATCATCGGCGAGGGCGCGGGGCTCCTGATACTCGAAGAGCTTGAGTTCGCGCGCGCGCGCGGCGCGAAGATTTACGCCGAGCTGGTCGGCTACGGCATGACGGCCGACGCCTTCCACATCACGATGCCCGACGAGACGGCCTCGGGCGCGGTGCGCGTGATGACGATGGCGCTCAAGGACGCGGGCGTCGCGCCCGAGCAGGTCGGCTACGTCAACGCGCACGGCACCTCGACGCCCTACAACGACAAGTTCGAGACGCTCGCCATCAAGAAGACTTTCGGCGAGCACGCCTACAAACTCGCGGTCAGCTCGACCAAGTCGATGACGGGGCACCTGCTCGGCGCGGCCGGCGGCATCGAGGCGGTCTTCTCGGTGCTCGCCATCCACGAAGGGCGGCTCCCGCCGACGATCAACTACGTCAACCCCGACCCCGAGTGCGACCTCGACTACGTCCCGAACGAAGCCCGCGAGGCGCGCCTCGACCACGCGCTCTCGAACAGCTTCGGCTTCGGCGGCACCAACGCCGCGCTGCTCTTCAAGAGGTACGAGGAGTAGTTTTTTGAGTCTAAACTTTCTCATATGAAAATCGTCGTCTTAATGAAGCAGGTCCCGAACAAGGACGCCATCCTGCGCGTGCGCGCGGACGGGAAGTGGGTGGAGGAGGGCGACCTCTCCTTCGAGGTGAACGAGTCGGACGGCTACGCCTTGGAAGAGGCTCTGCGGCTCAGGGAGAAGAAGGGCGGCGGCGAGGTCATCGTCGCGTGCCTCGGGCCGCAGCGCGCGAAGGCGGTCATCAAGGACGCGCTGGCGCGCGGCGCCGACCGCGCCATCCACGTCGTGGCCGACGACTTCGGGCAGGCCGGGCCGTTCGCCGTCGCGAAGGTTCTAGCCGAGGCCGTGCGCGGCGAGTCGCCCGACCTCGTCATGGCCGGCTTGCAGTCGGACGATCAGGGCTTCGGGCAGACGGGCGTCATCGTCGCCGAACTCTTGGGTCTGCCGCACGCGACCATCGTCATCGAGGTGGACTGGTCGGGTGAGCAGTTGCGCGTCAAGCGCGAGCTGGAAAGCGGCTGGTACCAGTGGTACGCGATGCAGACGCCGGCGCTTTTAACCATCCAGTCGGGCATCAGCCAGATTCGCTACGCCACGCTCAAGGGCATCATGGCGGCGAAGAAGAAGGAGATTCGCGAAGTCCAGCCCGCGATCGCGGCCGGCGAGGGCGAGTTCCAGACGGTCGAGCGCGTCTACCTCCCGCTCAAGCAGAAGCAGACCCAGTTCCTCGGCGACGGCGACGCCAAGCGCGGCGCCGCCCAGCTCGCGGAAAAACTGCGCACCGAGGCGAGGGTGATCTGAACCATGAGTAACGGAATCTTAGTCTTCGTCGAGCACCGGCAGGGTGCGATCAACAAAGTCTCCTTCGAGGCCGTGGCGGCGGCGCAGCAGTTGGGCGCGGCCGTGGGGCAGGAGGTGACGGCGGTCGTCCTCGGCGCCGACGCCGCGCTGGCGAACGAGGTCACGGGCTTCAAGGTGGCGGGCGTCGTCTCGGCCGAGAACCCGAAGCTGGCGGACTACACGCCCGACGCCTACGCCGACGCCTTCGAGCAGGTCGTGCGCGCGCGCGACCCGCAGTACGTCATCTTCCCGCACACGTACCTCGTCCGCGACTTCGCGCCGAAGCTGGCCGCGCGGTTCGGCAAGGGGCTGGTGAGCGACTGCATCCGCATGAAGGCCGAGGGCGGCGCGGTCACGTTCACGCGCCGGCTCTTCCAAGGCAAGATGGACGCCGACGTGGTGGCGAGCGGCGTGGGCGCGGTCTTCGCGACCTTCCAGTCGGGCGCGTACCGCGGCGACCAGGCCGAGCGCGGCGACGGGGCCGTCGCGGTCGAGTCCGTGGCCGTCGAGGTCGGCGAGGTGCGGATGCAGCCCGAGGCGCCCTTCCAGGAGGTGAAGCAGGCGGTTGACCTGTCGAAGACCGACGTGATCGTCGCCATCGGCCGCGGCATCAAGAGTCAGGAGAACATCGCACTGGCGCAGAAGTTGGCCGACCTGCTCGGCGGCGACATCGCCGCGTCGCGCCCCATCTGCGACGCCGGGTGGCTCCCCATCGACCGGCAGATCGGGTCGTCGGGGCAGACGGTCGCGCCCAAGCTCTACATCGCGCTCGGCATCTCGGGCGCCATCCAGCACCTCGTCGGGATGAAGAACGCGGGCACCATCGTCGCCGTCAACAAGGACGCCGAGGCGCCCATCTTCGACATCGCCGACTACGGCATCGTCGGCGACCTCTTTGAAGTCGTCCCGGCGCTGACCGAGGAGATTCAGAAGCTGAAGGGCTGAGTCTCACAAAGGCTAACCAGAGAGACGCGGAGGCCCGGCTAAATTGAATTTAGCCGGGCCTCCGCGTTTCCGCGGCGAAGAACTTTTACGCCGCCGGCAGGCTCCTTAAATCATTCAACACCTCTTCCGGCTTCCACTCGTTGCCGCGGTAAATTTTGTAGAGCCTGCCGTCGGGCGCGACGAGGGCGGTGCGGAGCGAGTGCGTGACCTGCCCGCCCTCGGCCTTGTAGACGAGGCCGAAGAACTCCGCGAAGCGCCTGACCTCGGCCGGGTCGCCGGTCGCGAAGTCCCACCCGTCGAACTTGCCCCCCGCGTAGGCCGCCCCGTAAGACTTCAACACTTCCGGTTTGTCGTACTCCGGGTCGAGCGTGACGCTCAGCAGGCGCGCCCGCTTGGCGAGCGCCGGGTCGGCGGCGAGCGCGGCGTTGAGTCGCGCGAAGTTGGCGCTCAGCAGCGGGCACTGGTCGGGCAGCGGGCAGCGCGTGTAGACGAAGGTGACGACGAGCGCGCGGCCTTTGAAGCCGCGCGTGTCGAGCGGGCGGCCGTCCTGGTTCACAAGCTTGACGGCGGGGATTTCGTCGCCGGGCTGCGGCTCGCGCGCCCCGGCCGATGGCGACGCGGGAACGGGGCCGGCCGGCAGCGTCTTGGTGAGGACGGTGTTTTCGAGCCAGTAGGCGTCGTCGGCGACGGCGAGCGTGGCCTGTATGCTCTGCCCCGGCTCCATCGCCTTGAGCGCCTCCGCGTCGCGGACGGGGAAGTCCATCGTCATCGCGGCCATGTAGCCCTTTATCTCCTCGTGATCGACGAAGACCGTGCCCTTCGCTAAGTCAACCGAGAGGATCTTGCCCTTCAACTCGTAGCGGCGCGCGTCCGGCGGCACGCCCGCCGAGCACGCCGCGAGACAGAGCGAAGCCACGAAGACGAGCGCGAAAGTTTTGGGCCTGAACGTGCGGCGACGTTGCGCGGGGCGGTTCATGCGTGGATTGTGTAACGCGGCGTCGGCGGCGCGCAACCGCCGGGGCGCGACTTTCACGCGCGAACGGAGAGTTGTGCTAGGATGTCGGGCAACCTCCGATGGAAACAACGACAACTCAGGCGAAGACGGAGTCGAAGGCGAGCAAGCTCGACGGCGCGCGCGTGGCCGCCGAGATCAAACGCGAGGCCACGGAGGATGCCGCGCGGCTCCTGCGAGAGCACGGCGTGCGCCCGCGGCTCGTGACGGTGCTGGTCGGCGACGACCCGGCGTCGGCGGTCTACGTGCGCAACAAGATTCGCACCTGCGAGGAGTTGGGACTCGACTCCGAGCACCACCCGCTCGCGGCCGACACGCCCGCCGAACGCCTGCTCGAAATGGTCGCGGAGTTCAACCGACGCGAAGACGTGGACGGCCTGCTCGTCCAACTCCCGCTCCCCAAACACATGGACGAGGCGGCGGTCATCGAGGCCATCGACCCCGCGAAGGACGTTGACGGCTTCCACCCGGTCAACGTCGGCCGGATGATTCAGCGCCACCCGGCGCTGCTGCCGTGCACGCCGGCCGGCGTCGTCGAACTGCTCGTGCGCGAGGGCGTCGAAATAGCGGGCGCGCGCGTCTGCGTCGTCGGGCGGAGCAACATCGTCGGCCGCCCCGTCGCCGAGCTTCTCTTGCAGCGCGACGCGACCGTCACCATCTGCCACTCGCGCACGCGCGACCTGCCCGCGGTGACGCGCGAGGCAGACATCCTCGTCGTCGCCATCGGCCGGCCCGGCTTCGTCCGCGCCGAACACGTCCGTGCCGGCGCGACGGTCGTGGACGTGGGGATGAACCGTGTGACCGACGAGAGGGAAGTCTCGGAACTCTTCGGCGAAGACGCGCCGCGCCGTCTGAAATCTTTGAAGGAGCGCGGCTACACGCTGGTCGGCGACGTGCACCCGGCGGAGGTCGAGCGGGTCGCGGGTCGCCTGACGCCTGTGCCCGGCGGCGTCGGCCTGCTCACCGTCGCCATGCTCATGAAGAACACCGTCGAGGCCGCGCGCCGCCGCCGCGGGCTCTAAAGTCTAGAGACATGCTGCGCGTTGGTTTGACCGGCTCGATTGCGGTGGGCAAGTCTTTCGTCTCGGGGCTTCTGGCCGAGATGGGTTGCCGCGTCGTGGACGCCGACGAGGTGGCGCGGCGCGTTGTCGAGCCGGGCACCGAGGGCTTGCGCGCGGTCGTCGGGGCGTTCGGCGAGCGCGTCCTCAGACCCGACGGGACGCTCGACCGCGCGCAACTGGGCGAGGTCGTCTTCGCCGACGAGGGCAAGCGCAAGCTCCTGAACTCGCTGCTCCACCCGCTCATCATCGCCGAGCAGGACGAGCTGATGCGCGGCTGGGAGCGCGAAGACCCGCGCGGCGTCGCGGTCGTGGACGCCGCGCTGCTCATCGAGTCGGGCGGCTACAAGCGTTTCGACAAAGTGATCGTCGTCCACTGCCGGCCCGAGGCGCAGCTCGAACGCCTGATGCGTCGCAACAGTCTCTCGCGCGAGGACGCCGAGCGTCGCATCGCCGCGCAGATGCCGCAGGAGGAGAAGCTGCGCCACGCCGATTTCGCCATCGACACCTCCGAGGGCTTCGACGACACGCGACGCCGGGCGGCCGAAGTCTACGCCGCTCTGCGAAAGCTGGCCGACGAGAGCCGCGCGTCTGAAAGTTGATGAGAGTCGCCGTTAAAAAAATCTCGGGCCGCAGGAAGTCGCGTCGCGGCCGGCGCGCGCGCGCGTCTTACACGCGCGGGGCGAGGCTGTGGCTGTCGCTCGCCGTCTGCTCGTCGCTCGTCTTCGGCGGCTGCTTCAGGGGTGAGAAGGGCGAGAGGTTTTACGGCAGGGTCTCGACGCCCGCGGCGCAGGAGTTCCGTTGGAGCGACGGCGGGCTGCCGAAGGTCTTCGACCCGGCGCGCGCGGCGGCGCCGCCCGACACCGACGCGGTGCGCGCTCTCTACGAAGGGCTGACCGACTACGAGCCGGGGACTCTGCGCCCCGCGCCCGCGGTGGCGAGCGGCTGGGAGTCGGCCGAGGGCGGTCGGCGCTGGACGTTCCACCTGCGCGAGGGCGCGCGCTGGACGAACGGCGACCCCGTCACCGCGCAGGACTTCGTGCGTTCTTGGCAGCGCACGCTCAGGCTCGGCGAGCGCGCGCCGCACGCGGCGCTTCTTTCAAACATCGAGGGCGCGGCGACGCTCGCGGCCGTCCCGTCCCCCGGCGCGGACGCGGCGCCGACAGCGCCGCCGCCACAGCCGGGCGCGACCCCGAGCCACGGGCGCGGCACTCGTCCGCCGCAGGCGCAGCAGCCGGCGCTCGGCGTGGTCGCGCTGGACTCGCGGACGCTGCGCGTGACGCTCAGGCGGCCTGACGTGAACTTCCCGGCGCTCGTCGCGCACCCGGTCTTCCGGCCGGTGCATGAGCTGAGTCCCGAGTCAGACCTCGCGGGTCTGCGCGAGGAGCAGCGGAACGAGCGCGCCGGCGAGTCGCGGCTCGGCATCGTCACCAACGGCGCCTTCAGCCTCGCGCGGCTCGCGGGCGACAGCGTCGAGCTTGAGCGCGCGCCGGGCTACTGGGACGCCGCCTCGGTCACGCTCGAACGCGTGCGCTTCGTGGACGCCGAGGACACCGAGGCGGCGCTCGCCGCCTACCGCGCGGGCGAGGTGGACGTGGTCTCAAACGCGGCGGTCGAGCCGCTGGCCGTCAAGCTGCTCACGCCCTACGAAGACTTTCGCCGCGAGACCTTCGCCGCGCTCAACTACTACCGCTTCAACACCGCCCGCCCGCCCTTCGACGACCCGCGCGTGCGCCGCGCGCTCGCCTACGCGCTCGACGTGTCGCGGCTGAGCGCCGACACGCTCGGCGGCGCGACCGAGCCGACCGATAGATTTCTCCCGACGCCCGCCGAAGGAGGAGGCGCCGGCCCAGCTCAACCCGACGGACACGTCGCCGACGGACGGGTCGCACAGCCGCGCGCGGAGGAAGAAGCAAAACGTCTCGGTCATCACGTGGAGCAGGCGCGGCGTCTGCTTGAGGAGGCGGGCTACCCCGGCGGCGAGAACTTCCCGCGCATCCGTCTGCTCGTCAACCGCAACGAGCAGCAGCGTCTGGTCGCGCAGGCCGTCGCGCGCATGTGGCGCGACGCGCTCGGCGTCGAGACCGAGATCATCGTCCGGCCGTGGGAGGAGTACGAGGCGATGCTGCGCACGGGCGACTACGACGTGGCGCGCCGCAGCCTCGTCATGCAGACGACCGACGAGGAGACGAACATGCTCCAACTCTTCGGCGACCCGTCGGCCGACGCCGCCACCGCCGACGTTAACGAGACGGCCCTACAGCCGTCTTCTAACGCGACCGACGCGCCCGACGGGGGCGAGTTGCCGGGCTCGCCGGGCGCGCGCGCCGACTCGCACGCCTCGGCCTTTATCCTGACCGAGGCGCAGGCGCTCGAAGAGTTGCCGGCCGTCCCGCTCCACTTCGCGTCGTCCTACGCGCTCGTCAAACCCTACGTCGAAGGATTTGAGTCCAACCTGCTGGACGCGCCCTCGCTCAAGCACGTCCGCATCAACACCGCGTGGCGACCCCCCGCCCCCGAGCAGTCGGCGCGGCTCGCGCGCCGGCCGCGCTAAAGCCTCCCGCGTTAAAGCCGGCGCCGCGCTTTCCGAGCAACTATCGGCGCGCGCGCGGGCATCGTTAGATTGCGCCCCCTCAACCTTGATTGACCGTCGGGGGCGTGATAAGTTCGGGGCCGGCACAAGCATTAGCCGTACAGTTTATCGCCGAGCCCCCGTAGCCCCGACGCAAATACAATTTCTCGGAAGTTTGTACGCCGCGCCACCCGGCGCGACAAGCGCGGGCGTGACAGTCTCCCCGAGGCCGGCCCCGGCCGAACCCTTTTAGAGGGGCGGGCGGCGCCGCGCCGGTTTCGGTTGCAGCAGGAGTTTCAAACGGCCATGACTGAAACAAAGACCGCGCGCCTTCTGGCGCTCGCACTCGCCGCAGCCATCCTCGCCTCCGGCTGCGCACGGCGGGACATGAGCAACGAGTATTTCGGCCAGCTCGAACCGCCCGCGGGTCAGACGCTGCGCTACATTTCAGGCTCGGAGCCGGAGTCGCTCGACCCGCAGATGAGTTCGGGGCAGCCCGAGGCGCGGCTCGACATCGCGCTCTACGAGGGGCTGGTCGAGTACCACCCGAAGACGATGGAGCCGATACCCGGCGTCGCCGAGCGCTGGGCGATTGACGAGGACGCGACCGAGTACGTCTTCTTCCTCCGCAAGAACGCCAAGTTCTCGAACGGCGACCCGATCACCGCGCACGACTTCGCCTACTCGTTCAGGCGCGGGCTGAGGCCCGAGCTCGCCTCGCGCGTCGCCTACATGGCCTACGAGCTGAAGTACGCCGAAGCCTTCAACACCGGCGGCGCCTTCGTCCGCGACCCGAAGACGGGCCGCTTCCTGCTCGCCTCCGAGGCGGGGAAGTCCGGCGGCGAGGGCGGGGAAGCGGGGGCGCAAGTCCAGACGGCGAGCCTGACGACGGCGCCGCCCGACGCCGAGGCGCTTCACAATAAAGAGCTTTCGATGAAGGGCGAGGACGCCGCGCCCGACACCGAGTTTCACCACTTCATCCACTCGCCCGAGCGCCTCGTCGTCCCGGCGGATGAGAAGGACAGGGAGAAGGCTTTCAAGGCCGACGCGAAGCTCAAGGCGCTGGTCGAGGGCAAGGATCTCGTCCCCGTCAGGGGGGAGGACATCGGCGTCGAGGCCGTTGACGACTACACGCTCCGTCTGACGCTGCGCCAGCCCGCGCCCTACTTGCTCGGGCTCATCCAGCACCAGTTCTTCCGCGTCGTCCACAAGGACACGGTCGAGCGCTGGGGCGTCAACTGGACCAAGCCCGAGCACATCGTCAGCAGCGGCTCGCACATGCTCGCCGAGCACAAGCCCTACAATCAGGTCGTCGTCGTCAAGAACCCGCACTACTGGGACGCGGCCAACGTGCGGCTGGAGAAGATTTACTTCTACCCGCTCGAAGACAACACGACGATGATGAACCTCTACAAGGCGGGCGAGGTGGACGCCGCCTACAACCACACCGTCCCGGCGTCGTGGCTCAAGAGCGGCGTCCGCAAGGTGAAGGACTACATGGACGCGCCCGAGAACGTCAGCGAGTTCTGGGTGATGAACACGCGGAAGCCGCCGATGGACGACGTGCGCGTGCGCAAGGCTTTCAACATGGCGGTGGACAAGCAGGCGCTCGCCGACTACCGCGTCGTCGTCAAGCCGAGTTACTCGCTCGTCCCCGGCATCTTCCTCAAGTACCCGCGCCCCAAAGGCGACGGGTTCGACCCGGAGCGCGCCAAGCAGCTTATGGCCGAGGCCGGCTACAAGGGCGCCGACGGCAAGTTCGACCCGAAGAAGTTTCCGGCCACCGAGGTCGAGATCAACTACAACACCAACGAGTCGAACCGCCAGATCGCCGAGTTCGTCCAGGCGCAGTGGAAGCAGAATCTGGGCCTGACCGTCGCGCTCCGCAACACCGAGTGGAAGACGTATCTCCCGATGCGCTCGAAGCTCGAATACAAGGGGTTCGCGCGCGCCGGCTGGGTCGGCGACTACATGGACCCGTACACCTACCTCGGGCTCTACACGACGAAGGAGGGCGGCGACAACGGGACGGGGTGGTACGACCCGAAGTACGTCGCGATTCTCAACGCGGCGAACCAGGAGCCGGACGAGACGAAGCGGATGGCGCTGCTGGCGAAGGCCGAGGAGTACCTGCTCGAAGTCCAGCCCATCCTGCCGCTCGTCATCCCGGCGACGAGCTGGATGAAGAAGCCTTACGTCAAGGGTCTCTACCCGAACCCGCAGACGCTGCACGCGTGGAAGTTCGTCTACATCGAGCACGACCGCTCGAAGTGGGATCAGGGGATGCCCGACATGACCACGGCCGATCTGGCCGAGTTGAGCAGGTAGCGAAGGAGACGCCCGAACGATGTTCCGCTTCATCGTCCGCCGACTGATCGTGACCGTGCCGATGGTGCTCATCGTCATCTCGCTGACGTGGGCGCTCATCCGGCTCGCGCCCGGCAACTTCTACGAGGGCGAGAAGAAGCTGCCGGCCTCCATCGAGAAGAACATCCGCGCCAAGTACGGGCTCGACCAGCCGACCTACGTCCAGTACGGCCGCGTGATGGGCAACATCCTCCGGCTCGACTTCGGCAACTCGCTCCGCTACGAGAACGAGACGGTCAACGACATCCTCAAGCGCACCGTGCCCGTCTCGGCCGCCATCGGCACCTGCGCCTACCTGCTCGCGCTCGTCGTCGGCATCACGTTCGGGACGCTGGCGGCGCTCAAGCAGAACTCGAAGCTCGACTACGCCTCGATGGGGCTGGCGATGCTCGGCATCTCGATGCCGAACTTCGTGCTCGGCCCCATCCTCGTCCTCGTCTTCTCGCTCTCGCTCTACTGGCTGCCGCCCGCGCGCTGGGGCGGCTTCCCCAGTTGGAGCCTGCTGCTCCCGGTCTTGACGCTCTCGGCGGTCTACATGGCCTACATCGCGCGGCTGACGCGCGCCGGGATGCTCGAAGTGCTCCGCTCGGACTACATCCGCACGGCGCGCGCCAAGGGTCTGACCGAGCGGCAGGTCGTGATGCGCCACGCCTTGCGCGGGGGCCTGCTGCCCGTCGTCTCGTTCACGGGGCCGGCGCTGGCGATTCTGATCACGGGCACGGTCGTCGTCGAGCGCATCTTCGCCATGCCGGGCCTCGGCAACTACTTCATCAACGCGAACCTGAACCGCGACGAGCCGCTCATCCTCGGCATCGTCGCCTTCACGTCGATCATGGTTTTAATCTTCAACCTGGTGGTTGACGTGGCCTACGGCTTCATCGACCCGCGGATACGGTACTAGAGCCATGAGCGAAGAGAAGACTCCGCAGGTGCCGACCGAAGAGGGCCGCTCGCAAGACTCGTGGGGCGCGGGCGAGCCGGCGCTGACTCCGCGAGGGACGCCGCAACGGCCTCCCGTCAGCGCGCGGCGCGGCGACGAGATTCACGCCTTCCCCGAGACGGCCGTCGGCGAGGGCGACGTGCGCACGTCGGACGAGGGCGGGCACGCCGTCTCGGGCACGTCGCTTTGGAAGGACGCGTGGCGGCGACTTTTGCGGAACAGGCTGGCGGTCTTCGGGATGGTCGTCGTCGTCCTCATCATCGTCTCGGTCGTCATCGGCCCCGCCATCATCAAGGGGGCGACCGGCTTCCAGTACGACACCATCCCGGCCGAGTCGCGGCTCGTCCAGTCGTTCCCGCCCTTAAGCTCGCCCGAAGGCGAGTTCGACGCGACGCACCCGATGGGCACCGACAGCGCGGGGCGCGACATGCTGGCGCGCGTCCTACAGGGCGGGCGCATCTCTCTGATGGTCGGCGTCATCTCGACCTTCGTCTCGCTGCTCATCGGCATTACTTGGGGCGCGACGGCCGGCTACCTCGGCGGCAAGGCCGACGACGTGATGATGAGGATCGTGGACGTGCTCTACGCGATCCCCTACATGATGATCGTCATCGTGCTGCTGGCCTTCTTCGGCGGGCGCTCGCCGTTGCAGCAGATATTCCTGCTCTTCGCGGCGCTCGGCGCGGTGTCGTGGCTGACGATGGCGCGCATCGTGCGCGGGCAGATCATCTCGCTCAAGAATCAGGAGTTCGTCCTCGCCGCCCGCGCCACCGGCGTCTCGACGCCCAAGATCATCTTCCGCCACCTCGTCCCGAACGCGCTCGGGCCCGTCATCGTCTACGCGACTCTGACCATCCCCTCGGTGATGTTGCAGGAGGCTTTCCTCTCGTTCCTCGGCCTCGGCGTGCAGGCGCCGTACGCCTCTTGGGGGAGCTTGGCGCAGGAGGGCATTCAGAACATCGCGGTCTTCCCGTGGCAGCTCATCTTCCCCGGCGTGACGATGGCGCTGACGCTCTTCTCGCTCAACTTCCTCGGCGACGGCCTGCGCGACGCGCTCGACCCGCAGATGAGAAAGTTCTAGCGCCGGTCATTAACCGCGCGGCCCCGTTGCGAAAAAAACTTGACGGGGCGGGGAAGGCGCCGCTATGCTTCCTCCGCCTCGATAGAGGTTCTGGGCAGGAGCCGACGCCGGAGTCCCACCGCCACCTCCGGCGAAACCTCGGTTGCATCACACAACACAGGAGTAACAGGAATGAGTAAACACTCACCCTTACCCGCATTGAAGATCACCCTCCTCCTCGCGCTTCTTACGTTCACGGCCGCGCACGCCGCGCCTCAAACGAAAGACACCCTCCCGGACGGCAGTTACTCCATCATCACAAAGCCGTACATGGGGCCGGGGTTCGACACCCTGCCGGTGATGGTCACAAGCGTAACCACCGAGGCGGAGCTTAATGGCGGCGTCTCCGTCGTCGGCGTCGAAAACAGTACCGCGCGGCGGGTGGATGCGGTTCGGCTCGGGTGGTACGTGTCGGCGCGCGAAGCCCCCGACTACATCCTCCTGCAAGGGAAGACGCCGATGCTGAAGCTCCCCGGCGGCATCGCGGCCGGCGAAGTCGAGCGCATCCAATTCGGAGTGGTCTCCTTCGCCAAGATTTACAAACCCCTTGCCCGCAAAGGTGTGGTCAATGGCAACTATGTCATTCAAGTGGGCGTCGTCGAGGCGCGCTTCGATGACGGGACGACGCAGACGTTCCTAGCTCGGGGGAAGAGGCGGGCCGAGCGTGAGACGATTTTCGTCAAGGCGAACTGGAGAGGCGCCGCGGCATCCCCTGTCGTAGCCGCGCGTCAAACTAGTTGCCCGAATCAGGCTTGCAACCCCGTCTATGAGGGCGAAGGGACGGCGAGGATGTTGGTCGGGTATGACTGCACCTCGTCTCAGGGCTCTACCTGCACCAACCAGCCGGGCGGTAAATCCTGCACCCTCACGGTGTGCGGCAAGGAAGGCGGCGGGCCCAAGCCGCCGATACAGCCCATCCTCGATTAGACCCGATATGCGAGAGCAGGCGAATAGCAAACCCCGGCTCCCGCCGGGGTTTACTTTTGGGGCACGAATTGGGATAAGATTGGCAGCACCCTATGAGCGACGCAAACGGCAACCTTCTTTCGGTTCGTGACCTGCGGACGTACTTCGAGACCGAAGACGGCACCGTGCGCGCGGTGGACGGCATCAGCTTCGACCTGCGGCGCGGAGAGACGCTCGGCATCGTCGGCGAGTCGGGGTCGGGGAAGTCCGTGACGAACCTCTCGGTCATTCGGCTCATCCCCAGCCCGCCCGGCCGCATCGTCTCGGGCGAGGTGCTCTTCCACGGGCAGGACATCCTGAGTTTGCCGCCCGACGAGGTGCGGAAGATTCGCGGCAAGCGCATCAGCATGATCTTCCAGGACCCGATGACCTCGCTCAACCCCTTCATGCGCATCTCGCGGCAGTTGATGGAGATCACGCAGCTCCACCTCGGGCACACGCGCGAGCAGGCGTACGAGCACGCCGTCAAGATGCTTGAGACGGTCGGCATCCCCGAGGCGCGCGCCCGCGCCGATTCCTACCCGCACGAGTTCTCGGGCGGGATGCGCCAGCGCGTGATGATCGCGATGGCGCTCGCCTGCGAGCCGGAACTGCTCATCGCGGACGAGCCGACGACCGCGCTCGACGTGACCATCCAGGCGCAGATTCTCGAACTCATCAAGAACCTGAAGCGGGAGACGGGCACCAGCGTCATCCTCATCACGCACGACCTCGGCGTCGTCGCCGGCATGACCGAGAACATCATCGTCATGTACGCCGGCAAGGTCTTCGAGCAGGCGCCGACGGGCGAGCTGTTCGCCGCGCCCGGCAACCCGTACACGAAGGGGCTGCTTAAGTCCGTCCCCGACCCGGCGCACGAGGAGGGAACCGAGCTTTACCAGATACCGGGGCTGCCGCCCGACGTGGCGCGGATGTCGCCCGACAAGTGTCCGTTCGAGGAGCGCTGTTACCGCGCCGAGAACATCTGCCGGCGCGAGTTCCCGCCCTTCGTGCAGTTGAACGCCGGGCACTTCTCCCTCTGCCACTTCGCCGAAGAGGTTTACGCCGACTCGCTCGCCGAGCGCGGCGGCGACGTCAACGCGCTCGGGAGCGGGATTGACCCGCTCGGGGGCCAGACGCGCTTGGAGGGGAGCCGATGACGGGAGGGATGCCGGTGGGCTCGCGTTTGACGGGAGGGGTGCCGGTGGGCTCGCGTTCGCAAGGCCCGCAGCCCCCGGCGGGTGGGCCGGGGCGCGAGCCTTTGATCTCCATCCGCGACCTCAAAGTCCACTTCGACCTCGGCGGCGGCGGCGCGTGGGGCAAGATGGTCGGCGGCTCCGCGGCCGTGCGGCGCGTGGTCAAGGCCGTTGACGGCGTCTCGCTCGACATCTACCCCGGCGAGACGCTGGGGCTGGTCGGCGAGTCCGGCTGCGGCAAGTCAACGCTCGGGCGCGCGCTGCTGCGCTTGACCGAACCGACCGGCGGGCAGGTGCTCTTCCGCGGGCGCGACCTCGCGCGCCTCTCGAAGGGCGAGATGCGCGGCCAGCGCCGCCACCTCCAAATGATCTTCCAAGACCCTTACGCCTCCCTGAACCCGCGCATGACCGTGGCGCAGATCATCGGCGAGCCGCTCGACACCTTCGGCCTGGGCGGGCGCGGCCGCGAGCGCGAGGGGCGCGTGAGCGAGCTGATGCGGACGGTGGGCTTGAGTCCGCGCTTCCTCAAGCGGTACCCGCACGAGTTCTCCGGCGGCCAGCGCCAGCGCATCGGCATCGCGCGCGCGCTCGCCGCCGACCCCGACTTCGTCGTCGCCGACGAGCCTATCTCGGCCTTAGACGTTTCCATCCAGGCGCAGATCATGAACCTGATGGAGCGCCTCCAGCGCGAGCGCGATCTCACCTACCTCTTCATCTCGCACGACCTGCGCGCCATCCGCCACGTCTCCGACCGCGTGGCCGTGATGTACCTCGGCAAGCTGGTCGAGCTGGCCGACGCCAAGGTCATCTACCGCGACCCCTTGATGCCCTACACGAAGGCGCTCATCTCGGCCGTCCCCGTCCCCGACCCCGCGGTCGAGGCCACGCGGCAGAGGATCGTCCTTCAGGGCGACGTGCCCTCCCCGATTAACCCGCCTCCGGGGTGCCGCTTCCACACGCGCTGCCCGTGGGCCATCGAGAAGTGCAGGGAGGTCGTCCCCCCTCTGGCCGAGATCAAGCCGAACCACTTCGCCGCCTGCATCCGCATCAGCCCCGAGCAGCCCGACATCGAAAAGGTTGCGCCCGGAGACGCGCCGGGACTGAGGGGCACGGGGCGGGTCATCGCGCAGTGAAATTCCCCCGGCATTAGGTGTTTAACCAAGGGAGACTAAGGTTCCGCGCCTATTTTCGCGTGCAGCCGTGGGCGCGGCTCCCCTGAATCCTTGTCTGTTGCCGTGCGGGCAAATATACTGCGTTCGGAAGGGCGGGGGCGCCGTTTAGGCGTCTTCGGCTCCGAGAGATTCAGCCTGCTCCCGACGGGCCGCCCGTCCGCTCACGCAGTCGAACCTCCCTCCGTCCGCAAATCGAGTCCGAAAGATTGTGCCGCGACAACTGATGGACAACACCACCCCGCCCCACGTGGGTGCTGCCCAGACCAGGACTTCCCCCGTGCTGCCACACGGTTGGGCGGAGGTGCAGGAGGGGCACGCCTTCTCGGCGGGGCTGGCGCTCCTGCTCGTCGAAGGGCGCCAGCCCCCGGCGCTCGCGGTGGCCAACAACAACTCCATCTGCCAAGCCTTCCAGTCTTCGCCCGCGCACGCGCACCTCTGCCAGCCCGACTGCGGCGAGGCTTTCTTCCGCGCCGAGGAGTCGGGCCGCGCCGTCCAGTACCGCTGCCACGCCGGGCTGCACTGTTTCGCCGCGCCGGTCGAGCTTGAGGCCGGGCGCCGCTCGGCGGTCATCGGCGGGCGCGCCTTCCTGCGCGTCTCGGACTACCGCGCGCTCGCCGAGCGCATCCGCGCCGGAGACCTCGCCGACCTCCTCTCGGCCGACCTCTTCTCGAACGTCATCTTCGCCTCGCGACAGGACCTGGACGAACTGGCCGCGCGCGTCGCCGAGTCGGCCGAGGCGTTCGCCGCGCGGCAGCGCAAAAAGGGGGCGGAGGCGCCCTCCTCGAAGCGCGGCGGCGCGCAGGCGCGGCCCGCCGTGGGCCCGGACGGCATAGCGGCGGAACTGGTACCCAACGTCTCGGACGAGCCGACGGCGGCGGCGACGGCCGCCACCACGAACGGCCACCGCAAGACGGAGACGACCGCCGAGCCGGCCGGCGTCGCCGACGGCAGTCCCGAAAAGCCGCCGCACGTCAACGGTGCGGAGACCAAACCCGCCACGTCCACGGGCGCCGCCGCCGCCGCGCCGCCCGACCTGACTGCGCCCGACGTTTCCGATGCGGACGTGACGGCGGGGCGGAGGCCGCAGGCGGGCGGGTCGCTCGAAGACGCGTGCCGCAAGGCCGTGAAGACGCTGACGGAGGACTACGGCGTCGAGTCCATCGCGCTCATGCTCCGCACGGACGAAGCCTTCTACCCGACCTGCGTCACCGGCATGTTCGAGCGCCGGCCGCCGCGCGTCGCGCTCAAGCCCAAGGAGATTAAGCTCCTGCTCGCGGCGACGAAGGCCGACTCGCTCGCCGTCCCGGCCGGCGGCCGCACCTCGTCCAAACACGAGGAGGCGGTCGAACTCTTCCCGCTCGTCGTCGGCGACGAGATCAAGGGCGCGCTCCTCGTCGGCGACGCAGACCTCGGCGAAGAGCAGCGCCGCGCGCTCGCCGCCTTCTGCCGCGACATCTCGATGCCTTTGGAGTTGAGCCGCCTGCGCGAGGAGCTTGAGCGGCGCGTCCGCGCGGCCACGCACCTGCGTGCCTTCACCGAGGTCGTCAACTCGGCGCGCCCCGAGGACGCCTACACGACCATCCTCCGCCACTCGGCCGAGCTGCTCAAAGCCGAGCGCGGCTCGCTCCTCCTCTTCGACGAGCGCGCGGGCGAACTCTCGGTCAAGGCCGCGCTCGGGCCCCGCGCCGACGTGACGCTCGGCGAGGGGGTCCGGCTCGGCGAGGGCGTCGCCGGCACCGTCCTGCGCGAGGGGCGCCCGGCGGTCGTGCGCGACGTGTCGAAGGTCGCGGGCTGGCACCCGGCCTCCGCCGAGCGGAGCTACAAGACGAAGTCGTTCATCAGCTACCCCATCACCATCGGCGGGCGCAAGGTCGGCGTCCTCAACGTGACCGACAAGGCGGGCGGCGGCGCTTACGACGAGTTCGATCTGGGCCTGCTCGACATGATCGCGCCGCAGATGGCGATGGCGCTCGACCGCGTCGAGTGGCACAGCAAGGCCACGCAGTTCCAACTGCTCTCGATCACAGACCCGCTGACCGGGCTGGTCAACCGCCGCTACCTCGAAGAGCGTTTGCAGGAGGAGATGGAGCGGTCGAGGCGCCACCGCTTCGCGATGAGCTTCATGATGGTGGACATCGACGACTTCAAGAACTACAACGACACGCACGGCCATCAGGCGGGCGACTTGGCGCTTGAGATGGTCGCGCAGTGCTTGAAGACGGCGCTCAGGTCGGCCGACGTGGCGGCGCGCTACGGCGGCGAGGAGTTCAGCATCCTCCTACCGCAGACCGGCATGACCGAGGCGCGCGCCATCGGCGAGCGCATCCGCCGCCGCATCGAGCGGACGCAGTTCCCGCACGGGCAGGGGCAGCCGCTCGGCGCCGTCACGGTCTCCATCGGCGTCTCCTCGTTCGGCGCCGAGTTGGACACGCCGGCCGAGGTCATCTACGCCGCCGACCAGGCGCTCTACGCCGCGAAGGCGCGCGGCAAGAACTGCATCGAGTCCTACGAGTCGAAGCGCCGGAAGAAGGCCGAGCCTAGCCCCGCGCCCGGCGGCCGTGAGCCAGACAAGTCAGACGCCGAGGGAGGCGGCAAGGCTTAGAGTCGCGCGCGATGCCTGTGAAGACGCCAAAACAGCGGCGCGTGCTGGCGCGCACCCCGCCCGACGCCTTCGTCGGGCGCGGCGAGCAGTTGCGCGAGATATCCGCGCTCGGCTCGCCGAGGGCGGCGCAGGCGGGCGTCCTCCTGTTCGCGGCGCCGCAGTCGGGCGTCACCGAACTTCTCCGCCAGTCGTTCGACGAACTGTTCCGCCAGAGGGGCGGCCCGGCCCCCGTCTACTTCGCCTTCTCGCGCTCGGACGCCGCCGCGACCGCCGCCGCGCGCCGCTTCCTTCACACTTTCCTCACACAGGTCGTCGCGCACCGCCGAGACGACGCCGCGCTCGTCTCGGCCACGCCGACCATGCGCACGCTCTTAGAGCTGGCCGCGCCGCAGGACTACGAGTGGGTCGAGCGTCTCATTCAGGACTTCGAGCGCGCGCAGGGCGAGTCGGACGAGCGCGCGCTCGTGCGTCTGTGCCTCGGCGCGCCGCAGCAGGCCGCCGCGCGCGGCGTCCGCACGGTCGTTCTCCTTGACGACGTGCACCTCGCCGAACGCCTGCGCGGCGAGGCGGCGCTCGCGCCGCTCGTGGCGCAGGCCGCCGCGCAGTCGGGCGTGCCCTTCGTCGTCGCCGGCCCGCGCCGACGCCTGCTCGACCTTCTCAACGGAGCGGCGCAGCAGCCCGCATTAGACGGCTTCCACAAGCTCGACCTCGACCGCCTGAAGGAGTCGGACGCGCGCGCTCTCATCGAGAGTCTCGCGCAGCGTCACGGCGTCGCGGTCACGGACGAGACGCGCGACCTCGTCGTCCAGCAGCTCGAAGCCAGCCCGTACCTCATCACCGCGCTCTTCGACGCCGCGCGCGCCGCGGGTGCGCGGCTCGCGAGCTTCCGAGACTTCCAGAGCCTCTACGTGGACGAACTGCTCGGCGGCCGCGTCCAGCGCCGCTACAACTCCGTGCTCGAAGAGGTCGCGCCGTCGCTCTCGCTCAGGCGTTCGCTGCTGCGCGTGCTCTACGAGTCGGTGTCGGGCGCGGGCGGGAAGGCGCCGGCCGAGGCGTGGATGAAGCGTCTGGGCGTGGACGCCGTCGAGTTCGAGCGCGTGATGCGGCTGCTCCACATGCACGAGCTGGCGAGCTTCCACGCCACCTACGTCGAGACGACGCCGACGACCGCGTGGCGCGACTTCCTCGAAGTCAGCTACCGGCTTCAGGTCGCCGCCGAGCCGCGCGCGCTCGTCGTCGCCGACACGCTGGTCGAGGCCCTCAAGCGCGCGCCGCGCACGATGGCGCGCCACTACCGCCGCGAGGCCGCGCTGGGACTCGGCGGGCTGATGCGCGGCTTCAACTTCGAGCGCGTGCCGGCGAGCCTGCTCCACTACGAGCGCTTCGCGCGCATGTACCGCGGGCTGCCGCGCGACGAGGCGCTCGCCGCGCTCGACTCCGAGTCCGACACCGTCCAGCTCCCGCAGGTCGTCCACGCCGCGAGCTGCGCGTCGTTCCACCCGCCGATACGGCAGTTCTGCGACGAGGAGCGCTGCTCGGTCGCGCACGGCTTCGAGTCGGGCGAGTACGCGGAGGCGGGCCAGGTCGTCTGGGTCGCGGCCGAGGTCGAGTCGAAGCTCGAAGCGGGGCGCGCGCTCACCGAGCTGTGGCTCGACCGTCTGGAGCAGGTCGCGCAGGCTTGCGGCTTCGAGCGCGCGCGCTTCTGGCTCGTCTCGCGCGAGGGGTTCTCGGCCGAGGCCGCCGAGCTTTTGAACGAGCGCGGGGCGTACGGCTCGTCGGGCGAACAGTTAGACCTGCTGCGCCCGCGCGTCTCGGGCGCGCCCGAAGGTTCGGACGCGGGCGGCGCGTCTTCGGCGGACGAGTTCGCCATCGAGCTGCCGATGAGCGAGGACACCGAGCTGGTCGCGGCGCACACGGTCGAGCAGATCGCGCGCCGGATGGAGTTCCAGCCCGAGGACATCAACAAGATCAAGCACGCGCTCATCGAGGCGTGCATCAACGCCTCGGAGCACTCGCTGAGCACCGAGCGAAAAATCTATAACCGCTTTCGGGTCGAAGGTGATAAATTAGTCATCACAGTGTCCAGCCGCGGGCTCTCCCTGCCCGCCAGCGTCGCCGAGAACGGCGCCGCGACCGCCGACCGAAACGGCGGCGCCGCCGAGGGCGCGAAAGGGCGCAGAGGCTGGGGGCTGAAACTCATCCGCACGCTGATGGACGACGTGGAGTTCGAGCGCGTTGACGACGGCACCCGACTACGGATGACGAAATATCTTCGCAAGTAGAAGGGAAGACCTGACTAATGTCAGAGCCACTCACCGAGCTCCCGGCGGGGGAGGCCGGGCCGGTCGCGGTCGTCTACGCGGGCGACTACGTCAACAAGATGAGCGGCCAGCGCATCGAGCGGGAGTGTCTGACGCGGATGGAGGGCGGCTGCCGCGCGCTGGTCATCAACTTCCGCGACACAGAGCTGGTCAACAGCATCGGCGTCTCCATCCTGCTCGGCGTCATCGACGCGGCCGAGCGGCACGGCGCCCGCGTCGCCTTCTCCAACGTGAGCGTGCACACGCTCAAGCTCTTCGAGTTGCTCGGCCTGACGCGCCTCGTCGTCCTCGCCGACGACGAGGAGGCGGCGCTCGCCACGCTCGACGAGTTTTCGACGACACCCCCCGGCCATTAATCTTTCTCGACAACGCGGGAAGGGTTCAAAGATAAATGTCAGACAGTACGCGCATGGTGCTCCACGCCTTCGCGGCGCTCGCCGATTTGGGCGAGGAGATAGCGGAGACGAACGACTTCGGGGAGATGGTGCGCTCGGCGCTCCACGTCGTCCTCGGCGCGATGGGCATCCGCCGCGGCGCCGTGGCCGAGTTCGACCGCGAGGCCGCCGCGCTCCGCTTCGTCGCCTCGCGCGGCTTTGGCGACGCGCACCCCGCGGAGCTTAAACTCCCCGGCCGGCCGCACGACGGCGCGAACGGCAACGGCAACGGGAACGGTAACGGCTCCGCGCCGTACGCGCACGCCTTGCAGGACTACGCGCTCGCCGAGCAGGAGATTCACGCGAAGTTCCACGACGCGGGCGTCGAGGTCGTCACCCCGCTCGTCGTGCGCGGCGAGCTGGTCGGCGTCATCCTCTTGGGTGGGAAGGCGAGCGGCGAGGCGTTCACGCAGGAGGACAGGGAACTGGCGCGCGCGCTCGGCCGACACGTCGGGGTGGGCCTGCACAACCACCGCCTACTGCGCGAGGTCGAGCGGAGGGCCGAAGAAAACCAGAAGCTCTACGAGTCGCTGAAGGGGAGCTACAAGGACACGGTGCGCGCCTTCGCGGCGGCCATCGACTGCAAGGACAAGTACACGCAGGGGCACTCCGAGCGCGTCGGCAAGTACAGCGAGATCATCGCGCGCGAGATGGGCTGGGCCGACGAGGAGGTCGAGGCCATCGCCATCGGCGGCTATCTGCACGACGTGGGCAAGCTCGTCGTAGACCGCGAGATCATCAACGCGCCCTACCGCATCGACGCCAAGCAGTCGTCGGAGTTGAACCGCCACCCGGCGGCCGGCTACGAAATCCTGCGCCCCATCAACCACCCCTTCGCCGACATCCCCTTGATGGCGCGCTACCACCACGAGCGGCCCGACGGGCGCGGCTACCCCGAGGGCCTGAAGGACGAGGAGATTCCGCAGGGCGCCAAGATCGTCTCGCTCGCCGACTCGTTCGACGCGATGACGACCGACCGCCCCTACCGCCGCCGCCGCACCTTCGACGAGGTCGTCGCAGACTTCCGGCTCAACACCGGCAAGCAGTTCTCGCCGCAGGTCGTCGTCGCCCTCTGCCGCGCGCTGCTCAAAGAGGCGCGCGGCGAGACGCGCCCCCGCCAGATGATGCGCCTCCTCGGTAAAGACTACGTCGAAGAGCACGCCCTCCCAGCCCTCGAACAACTCATCACCGACCTCGAGTCCGGCACGCACACGACCGCCGCTCAAGCCTAACACTACCCACATCGGATGGGCCGCCCAACGCCCATCCGGGGGAGCGTGCGCCGCTCCTCGGGCGAAAGGTCGATGAGGAAGGGAGCTTCCGGCGGATGGTCTCGACGGCGGCGAGCACGGCCAGTCGGCCGGCCTCGCCGAGGCTGGCGCCGACGTGGTTGTCGGGCATGAGGTTCTCCTTGCGGGCGCGCGTGAGGCGGCTCGAAGGGGCGCGGCCGGAATCACGCGCCTGCGTCTGTTGTCTTGAGTGGCCGGCGAGGTTGGGAGCCCGTCAGAGGCGACGAACCCCTTGCTCAGGGTGTACAGGCGATGCCGGACACGCCGACATCCTCGATGCGACCGCACGCCGAGGCGTAGGAGGCGCTGGTGGCATACACCATCGGGCTCCGCGCGCTGTAGACGTTATTATTGTTCTGGGTGTACGAGTTGGACGGGCTTGTGGAGGTGACGCTCGCCCGCACGACAAACGCGCGAAAGTCACTTAACACATTAGACCACGCCGTCTGGCACGTCGGAGACCACCACAGGCTCACCTGACCGACGTAGTCGTTCGAGAAACTGTCGTATATGTCGGTCTGGCTGACGACGTATGCCCCGGTCGAGCAGCCGGTGGTGATCGGATTCAGCCCGTCACACCCGCTGCCATAACACGTCGCCGCCGCGGCCGGCGTGGCGGCGAGTGTACAGAACACGCCCGCCACGAGCGCCATCAGAAGTCGTCGTTTCATCATCATGTCCTCCGTTCCGAGTTGAGTTTAGGTCGGGGGTCGGACTGGGGAAGCGTGGGTCACCGCGGATCCGTGAGGCCGGCCCCTGCTGTGTTGTGCGGGCCGCAGCATATGCCCGCACAGGCGTTAAGTCAATAACGGCGTCGGCCGACCGCAGTGATAAGCGGTCGGCAAAAATTAATCTTGACTTCGGACGCGGGCGCCAATAGAGTTGCGCCCGATTTTCTCCAGCGGGCGCCGCACCACAGTCCTCCGGACGGCGTGAACCTGCCTCCGCCGTACCGGCTGCCCTACGACACGCCTTCGAGCCTCGCGCAGTTTGGCCCCAACCACGGAGAGGAATTTATGTCTAACACAACCCCACACTTCCGCCGCGGGGTGTCGGCCGCGCTCCTGTTGTGCCTCGTCGCGCTGCCCGCGAAGCTGACGACGGCCTGGGGCGCGGGCGGACACATGATGACCGCCAAGATCGCCTTCGAGCGGCTCAACCCGAGGGCGAGGGCGCAGGTCGTCAAGCTCATGGCGATACGCATCGACCCGCCCGATGTCACGGGCCGGCGCCTCGGCTTCTTCAGGGGCTCGGTCTGGCCGGACGACGTGAGGAATCTCCCCGGCTTCGAGTTCTCCCGCGACGAGCACTTCGCCGACTTCCCGTTCCGCGTGGACGAGACCCCGCTCCCCGACCTGCCCAAGCCGGCGAACGTCATCAAGGCGCTGGCGCGCTACGTGAAGGTGCTGAAGACAAGCCCCGACCGGAACGAGCGGGCGCAGGCGCTGCGCTTCATCATTCACTACGTCGGCGACATCCACCAGCCGCTCCACTGCTCGGCGCGGGTCGATGCGAACAACCCCGGCGGCGACGAAGGCGGCAACCGCTTCTTCATCACGGTGCCGGGGCAGACCGGGCCGCCTATCAAGCTGCACAGCTTCTGGGACGGGGGCCTGGGCAACTTCCCGAGGGGCGGGCCGCCGCCGGACTTCGAGCCGCCGCCGCAGCACCTGATCGACGCGGCGGTGGTCAGCGTCTTGAAGGAGAACCCGGCGACCAACAAACTCATCAGGCTCAACCGGCCGACCGCCTTCAAGTCGTGGGCGGACGAGAGCCGCAGGCTGGCGGAGAAGTACGCCTACGCCGAAAGGCAACTCGTCCCCGACAGCGAGGTGACGCAGCCCTACATTGACGACGGGGTCAGGGTGGCGCGGCGCAGGGTCGCGTGGGGCGGCTACAGGCTGGCGGCGCTGCTCAACTCGGTCTGGCCTTAGACAGGTCTGGCCCTAGAGACGCGAAGCGCGCGCCGTGTCGAGCGGCGCGCGCTTCGCGCGTCAGGCCGGAGAGCCGGCGGCCTTCACTTCGGCTGGATGCGGAGGGTGAAGGTGGCGATGTCGATCTTCTGGTCGGGGAGGACTTCGACGCGCTCCTCGCGCGGGACTTCGCGCCCGCCGACGAAGGTCGGGTTGCGGCCTTTCGGGGTGAACCAGAAGCGGCCGGTGTTGTCGAGTTCGAGCGTGGCGTGCGAGCGGCTGACCTCCGGGTCGCCCTTGATCGGGACGTCTACGGTGACGGACTTCGAGCCGCGCCCGATGGTGATCTCCTGCTTCGAGACGGGGACGACCGACTGGCGCTGGCCGTTGTGCCAGACCTCGACGCTGTAGAGCGCCTCGACGGGGCGGACGGAGACCTTCGTCACGTCGCTCTCAAGCTCGCCGGTCTCGCCGCCGGACGAGCCGGACGAGGAGGCCGCGGCCCCGGCGGCGGAAATCTCGGCCGGCCGCGCGGTGACCATCGTGTGCCCGCCCTGCTCGTTCGACTCCCAGACGGGCTGGACGCGGAACTCGCCCTTGTTGAGCGTGCCGTCCACGCGCAGCTCGACGGCGAAGGACTTGGTGGCGAGCTGCGTCTGCCCCGACAGCTCGCGCGCGCGCTCCGAGAGGACGTAGTAAAGCCCCTGCTCAAGCCCGCGCCGCTTCTCGCCCTGCCACTCCTTGTCGTCGTCCGAGGAGAGGTAGACGACGTACTCGGGCGGGATGTAGGTGGGCCCGCCGGGCGGGGTGAACATCTCGCGCTGCATGACGGACTCGACCTCGCGCGCGACCCTGACGAGGAAATCCTCCCAGACGCGTCGCGGGCGCGCCTTCTCGTCCACCTCGGCCAGCGGGTCGTCCGAGACCTCACCGTCAATCCAGCGCCGAATCGAATCCAGTATGCTCACGGTCTTTTGTCACCTCTCCGCTAGTCGGGAATTAAGATGCGGCCCTTCTCAAAACTCTAACTAAGACTTCCTCAGGTTGTTTTTATTAACCCAGCCTTCGTCGGCCGAGCCGGGGTCAGCCTTCGGGCGGCCGTGCTCGATGATCTGCACCCGAAACCAATTGCCGCTCACCTGCAAGACCTTCATGCGCGAGCCACTCTCGGCCAGCCCGATCTTCGTGTAACTGGAATCCGGCCCTTCACGCAAGTTGACGTCGGTCTTCGCCTCATACTGACTGCCGGGCGCAGGGTTGCGCACGGCGCCCGTGCCGGCCGCCTGCTGCGGCTGCTGCCCCTGCCGCGACTCGCCGCGCACGTTCTGGACGTAGCGGTATGTCGCGTAGAGCATCCCCGAGAAGGCCAGCAGGAGCAAGAGCGCCACGCCCCACTTGCGCAGGCGCGAGGGCGGGCGCGACGCGCGCGGCGCGGCCGTAGCGCGCCGGTCGTCGAAAGTCCCGGCGTGCGGGTCTACGCCGTCGCGGGGCGAAAGGAACGGCCCGCTGCTCGAAGCATCGGGAACCAGGGGCGCGTCAACGCCCCTCGCTTCGGCGATGGGGACGACGAAGCGGTGGCGCTGCCCGCCGTGGTCGGCCGCGCGCGAGACGCGGTCGAAGGTCGGCGCGGGCGGCGGCGCGGCCGAAAAGCTCCGCCCGCCGGAGTCGTTTTTGAAGCCGCGCTCGTCCGGCTCGCCCGTCCCGGCGACGCCGCCGTCGGGGCGACGGAGCGGGCGCGTCTGCGCCATCGTCGCGTCGCGGATTTCGCGCCAGAACTCCTCGACGGTCTGGTGCCGGCGCTCGGGATTAATCTGCGTCGCCCGCTCCAAGACCTTCAAGACGTAGCTCGACCACTGTTCGGCGACGAAATCCTGCGGGAGCTGCGTGATCGGCTTTTGCGAGAAGCGGCGCGGCGCCTCGCCCGTCAGGAGCATGTAGGTCGTCTTCGCCAGCGAGTAGATGTCGGCGGCGGGCGTCAACTGGATGACGCGGGGGCGCGTGAGCGAGGCCGTGTCGAGCGGCCCGGTGACGGCGAGCGGGTGGTGCTCGGGCGCGGCGTACACGTCGGTGCCGACGCGCGTGATGGCGCCCTCGGCCGCCTCGATCTTGGCGACGCCGAAGTCGGCGATCTTGATCGTGTGCTGGTCGGCGGTGAGCAGGAGGTTCTGCGGCTTGATGTCGCGGTGGATGACGCCGTGCTTGTGCGCGTGCGCCAGCCCCCCGCAGACCTGTTCGAGATAGAAGAGCGCGCCGTCGAGCGGGAGCGGGCGCCGCAGCACCAACGCCTGTAGGTCTCCGCCCGGCAGGTACTCGACGACCAGATAATGAAACGTCCGGTTCTGGAGGTCGATGGCGGTGCCGTGGCCGAGCCGGCTGATGATGTTCGGGTGACGGACGCGGTCGAGCGCGATGGCCTCGTTGCGGAAGTTCTCGACGAGCGTGCGCTCAAGCTCGGGGTCGGGCATCCCCTGAAGGTTCGTGTTGAGCGCCTTGATGACGACGAGGCGCGGCGCGCCCGGCTGCGCCGCCGTGTCCTCCGCCACGTAGACCTCCGAGTAGCTGCCGCGCCCGAGGCAGTCGAGCACGTTGTAGCGCCCGTCGAGTCTACACTGTTGAAGCTTCAGCTCGCTCATCTCAAGTCAGGGGGTTGGGGCGGTGACCGCCGGCTCGGCCCCGGCCGGCGGCGTCTGCGGCCGGACGACCTCCGAAAACGCCTCGGCGGCCTGTCGCGCGGCCTCTTCGTTACGGGCACGCAGGTGCGCGGCGACCTGCGCGAGCCGCGCGTCAATCTTCAACTCCCCGTTGGCCGGGGTCATGTTCTCGCCCGCCCTCTGTATCGCGCGCTCGAAGGCGGCGGCCGCCTCGGGCTGTCGATCCGTCAGCAGCAGCGCGCGCCCGTAGAGGTAGAGGAACTCCGGGTCGGTCGATTCGAGCGGCCTCCCCTGAGCCTCGGCCGCCATCCGCGTGGCCTCGGACGCGGGCGAGAGGTCAACGGCGCGGCGCAGCCGCTCGAACCTGTCGGCCGCGCTCTCCGCGCTCGCCTCGGCGGGCGCGGGCGTGACGCCCGGCGTGGTCGTGGGCGTCGGCGACGCGGCGGCCGGCGCAAGCCCGACGCGGCCCGCCATCCCCTTGCGCTCGAAGACCATCCCCACGTAGAAGGCGATCCCGACGGCGCCGAGCGCGAGCATCAGCGCGCCGAGCGCGAGCATCCCGCGCCCCGACTTCCGCTCGGGAGCGCGGACGTTGGATGAGTCGCCGACCTCGCGTGATGTCTTCTCGGCCGCGGGCGCGGCGTCGGCCGCGCGTGCCCTCGCGCCGGCCGGCGTGGCCGCGGGCGCGGCGGTCGCCACCCCGGCGCCCACGTTGTCGAAGGGGCGTCGGAGCAGAGAAGGCGAGGCGTCGGGGAGCGCGCGAGTTTTGCCCAGTTCGGGGCGCTCGCGGACGAGCGTCTGCTCGTCGTCCTCGTCGTCCGCTTCGTCCCGGCTCGGGGCGGGGCGTCCGCCGTCGGCGCCGACGCGGATGACGACCGCGGTCAGGTTGTCCTCGGCGCCGCGCTCGTAGCAGCGGCGCTTCATCTCCTCGCAGGCCGCTTCGAGCGTGCGCGCGTTGCGCAGGACGGTGGAAATCTCCTCGTCGGGGATGTGGCGCGTGATGCCGTCGGAGCAGATGAGGAAGACGGTGCCGCTCTCGACATCAAAGGTTCGCGTGTCAACCTCGACCGAGGCTTCGGCGCCGAGCGCGCGGCTGATGACGTTGCGGTTGGGGTGGTGCGCCGCCTGCTCCGGGGTGAGTCGGCCGGCGCGCATCTCCTCCTCGACGAGCGAGTGGTCGTCCGTCTCGCGCGAGAGCCGCCCGTCGGGCGCGAGGCGGTAGAGGCGCGAGTCGCCGACGTGGCCGACGGTGGCGCGCAAGCCTTCGAGGTGGAGCGCGACGATGGTCGTGGCCATCATCGCGAAGCGCGGCTGCTCGCGCGACATCTTGTAGATCGAGTCGTTGGCCCGCTGGATGGCGATCTCCATCAGGTCTTCCACGTCCTCGCCCGTGCGCTGGTTGACGAACGCCTCGCGCAGGACTTCGATGGCGGTCTGCGACGCGACCTCGCCGGCCTGCGCCCCGCCCACGCCGTCGGCGACGGCGAAGACGCCGAGCTCGGGCTCGCTCAGCATCGAGTCCTCGTTCTCGGGGCGCTTCTCGCTCAGCCCGCGGTCGGTGACGGCCGCCACCTCGACGCGGACGCCCACGGTGTCATCTGTCATTGAACCGCCTCCGGCACTCTGTAGTCTTCCTCCTCGCGGGGGAGGGCGGCGGCCGCGGCGGGCCGGCCCAGCGGCGACTCGGCGTCGCTCGCGTTGCGGTGCGAGAAGGCCAGGAGCATGCCGAGCATGGCAAAGCTCGTGATCAGGCTGAAGCCCCCGTGACTGACGAAGGGGAGCGTGATGCCCGTCATCGGCAGGGCGCGCGTCGTCCCCCCGATGTTGACGAGCGCCTGGAAGCCGACGAAGGCCGTCAGCCCCGCCGAGCAGAGCTTGGTGAACATGTCGCGCGCCTCAATCGACGTGCGCACGCCCGCGAGGACGAAGACGATCAAGGCGAGGATGACCAGCGCGCCCCCGACGAGGCCGAACTCCTCGGCGATGGCCGCGTAGATGTAGTCCGAGTCGGCGACGGGGATGACCTCCGCGAAGCCGAGGCCCAAGCCCCGCCCCGTCACGCGCCCGGCGGCGAGGCCGAAGGTGGCCTGCGAGGGCTGGAAGGCGATGCGGTCGAACCACACGTCCACGTTGACGGTGCGCTGCATGGCCGGGCTCGACTCGGCCAGCTCGCGCATCCGCGCGTCGCGCGAGAGCGCGTCCTCGAAGTCCTTCTTCCACCAGGCGGTGTCCGGCGCCGGCGGGTCGAAGCCGTCGAGCCAGAGGTGGAAGCGCTGCTTGATGCGGTCGGGCAGCACGGCGCGGACGGGCGTGGCGAGCGTCGCCAGCGTCGGCACGCGCTCCTGGACGTTGGGCGGGAGCGCGCCGACGACGAGGACGGCGACGACGAGTACGAGCGAGCCGACGAACAGGAGGAGTTGCGGCCAGCGCCGCACCGCGACGAGGTAGAGCGTCGCGTAGGCGCCGCTGAAGACGAGCATCTGCCCGAAGTCCTTGAGCGCGAAGAACGGGATGAACGGGATCATCCCCATCGCGAGCAGCGGGATGACGTTGCGCGCGCGCGGCATCCCCCAGTAGGTTCGCGCCAGCTCGCGGTAGTGCATCGTCAGGATGCCGGCGAAGCCGAGGAGGAAGGGAATCTTCGACGGCTCCCAAGGCGTCATGTTGCCCTGAAACTTGCCCGCGCTCGACCAGACGATGGCGCCGAAGAGCGGGACGAGCGTGCAGACGACGATGACGAAGCTGTGTCGCTGCATCCAGTCGAGGTACCTGTCCTGCACGCAGAACCAGTAGGCGGCGGCCAGCACGAAGAAGGCGAAGAGCGGCACCCACGTAAACGAAGAGAAGAGCGCGCGGCCGACCGTGACGTTCGAGCGGCGGACGACCTCGGGCTTCGCCTCGGGCTGCGGCGCGGTCGCGTCGAGCCCCATCGCCTGCTTCTTGTCGGGGCCGTAGAACTGGCTGATGTAGCGCATCCGCTGCACCTGCGTCTTCTCGGCGCGCGCCTCCGCCTTGTTGCCCGAGCCGTACTCGGGGTCGCTGTAGAGCCTGTACTGGACGAGCAGTCCCACCGAGAAGAGCAGCACGGCCGTCGTGTAGAGAGTCCAACTCCCCTTAAAGCGCATCACCCGCGACAGCCAGAAGAGCAGCGCGACGAGCGGCACGTAGAGCAGCAGGTCGCGCGCGGCGCCGACGACCGACGGCTCGTAGCCGCGCAGCAGCGCCGAGTCGTAGACGGCGACGTAGCCGACGACCTCAAGGCCGACGATCAGCAGCAGCAACAGCAGGTGTGTCGAAGCGCGATTCCTCATCAAAAATTCCCCCGTGTGCCTTACTGATTAGCCTGATTAGCCGCCCCGGCACGCGGCCGCGCGGCGGGCGTGGCTCGCGCCGCCGGCGTCTGGCGCGGCGCGGGCGTCTGCTGCGGCGCCGGCCGCTGCCCGGCCGGCTGCTGTTGACCCTGCGGCTGACCTTGCGCCGGCCTCTGCCCTTGTCCCGGCGGCGGCTGACCCTGCGCGGGCGCGGCGCCCGGCACGCTCAAAAGCCCGAGGTCGCGCGCCTTGAGAACCAGCGCGGCCGCCACCGGCGCGGCGGCCTTCGCGCCGTAGCCGCCGCCCTCGATGATGACGGCAATGGCGAGCTGCGGCCGATCGAGCGGCGCGATGCAGAGGAACCAACTGTCGATGCGGAACTCGGGGTCGAGCATCGTCTCCCAGTACTCGCGGATGGGGTTGCCGCGCCGGTCCTTCTCAACCTTCTTGACCTTGCGCTCCTCGCCGGTCTTCGGGTCGTAGAGCGGAATCTGCTTCTCGGCCGTCCCCGTCTTTCCGCCCGTGATGATGCCCTGCGCGTGGACGGGCGCGAGCACGCTCGTCGCCGTGCCCGACGAGCCGGCGGTGACGAGACCCATGATGCGCCGCATCTCGGCCGCGTGCGCCGGCGTCGTGGCCTGCGCCCAGACCTCGGGCGCGCGGTCGTACTCGATCTTCGGCTTCATCAGCTTGCCTTCGAGGTTGGCGACGGCCGACGCGACGAGCGCCATCTGGAACGGCGTCATCTGCCCCGCGTAGCCCTGCCCGAAGCCGATGAGGCCGAGGTCGTAAGGGCGCTCGCGCGGGTAGAGAGCGACCGTCGCGTCAACGGGCGCGAGCGCGCGCGCCACGGCCGGCACGCTCACGTTCCAGATTTCCGGCTGACGGCTTCCGCTCAAAGCCTCCTGCGGGCTGCCGACGGGAGTCATCCCGAGCTTGGCCAGCTCGGCGGCCAGCTTCTCCGGCCCGAGCTTGATCGCCATCTGCGCGAAGTACTGGTTGCAAGAGACTTCGAGCGCGGTGTCGATGCCGATGTTGCCGTGCACCTCGCCGGTGCCGCCCGAGTCGAAGATGGGCCTGGCGCCGCGCTCGGCGTAGAAGCCCGCGCCCGAGCAGTTGAACTTCAAGCCCTCCATCCCGTTGTTGAAGGCCGCGAGCATGACCGCGGTCTTGAAGGTCGAGCCGGGGATGTAGCGCCCGCGCAGCGCGCGGTTGACGAGCGGCCGGTCGCGGTCGTTGGCGTTCAGGCGAATCCAAGCCTCCTCGTCCTGCACCTCCTTCAGGCTGTAGGACGGGTTGCTGTACATCGCGAGCAGTTCGCCCGTCTGCGGGTTGAGGACGACGACCGCGCCGTGGCGCCCGCGGAGCTGCGCGACGGCTTCTTTCTGAAGCTCGCTGTCGATGGTGAGGCGCACGTCGATGTTCGCCTGCTGCTTGATGTCGCGCCCCATCAGCACGTCCCAAGCCTCGGGCGCGGCGCCGCTCTGGATGCCGAAGAGCGCGCGTTCGAGGCCGGGGTCGCCGCGGTCGGAGCCGAGCAGCTGCGACATCTCGGCGTCGAGCGTGTAGTCGCGCACGATCTGGCCGTTGGGCGCGCGGCGGTAGAGCGCGAGCGCCTTGTCGAGGCCGCCCGTGCGGTCGAGAATCCAGCCGCGCAGCGTGCTCTCGGCGAGCCGACGGTTGCGGAGGTCTTTGTAAGACAACTCCTGAAAGCGGTCGTTCGTCTCGGCCGCGTACTGCGCCCAGTAGACGTGGAAGCCGAAGACGCCGAGCGCGAGCAGCACGAAGATGATGCGCAGCGCGCGAAGTCCCCGGTTGGTCGAGGTCGCGCCGAGCCGCTGCCTAACCTCGGCCGGCAGGTCCTCGGGCGCCACGGCCGCGAGCGCCGAACGCCGCCGCCTCAGCAGCAGCACCGACACGAACAGCACCAGCGCCGTCAGAGCCAGCCCCGCCACGTAGATGATGCTCAGCAGCGCCGGCTGCTTCTCGGGAATGTCAGCTAATAAGAAGATCATATTACGTCCGCTTGAACCTCACTTCTACGTCGCCGAAGCTGACGACATCGCCGTCCTCGATCTGGCGCGCCTCGCCGTAGGCGATGCGGCGGCCGTTGATGAAGGTGCCGTTGGTCGAGCCGGTGTCGGCGACCAGCAGCGTGCCCTCGCGGTTCATCACCAGCGATGCGTGAATCTTCGAGACGCTCCCGTGTTCGAGCTGGAGGTCGCTGTCGGCCACGCGGCCGACGTTCATCCGGCGCCCGCCCGGCCGGAACGAGAGCGGCTTCTCGAACGAACGCTCGGGCGCGGTGACGCGCGCCAAAATGTGCACGTCGGTCGTCGTCAGCGTCTTCGCCTTCGGCACGGCGTCGGCCAGCTCAATGTTGAGCCGCGCCGCCTCGTCCGCGCGCTTCAGCTCCTCCTCGAACTCGCCGTAGGTCGGATCGACGGCTATCCCCGACGTGAAGATGTCGGCGCTCGTCTCGACCTTGATCGGCGCGAGCGTGCGGTAGCGCCGGTCGTTGGTGTAGTCGATGGCGGCGGCCAGCACCTCGTGCTCAAGGTCTTTGATGAACTCGGGCGGCGCCTCGGAGTGCGTGCCCCACTCGACCTTGAGTTTGAAGAGGTGCGGGGCGATGCGTCGCCCCTCGGCGTCGTTGCGCGCGCGCTCGTCGATGAGGTGCTTCATGCGCTCGATGAGCTTGGTCGTGGTGAAGCCGGACTGCGTCTCGGCCTCGCGCCCGAGCTTGCGGTCAACGACCGAGCCCATGCCTTCGAGCACGCGCCGCATCAGCCGCTCGACCAGCGCCTCGTCTCGCTTCTTCTCTTTCTCTTCGCTCATATGGGGCGTCCGTAAGCGCGAGCCGCACCGGGAAGGCCCGGCGGCGAAGTCCTGAGAGCAAGGGGGAGATAAATTTGTTCGCCTGGGTACTCTACACGCATTCTAGCCGAAAAAAGCCGCCCGGCGGAAGTGTTGTATAAAGTTAAAGGAAAAGGCGAGAAGAAACGGACAATTAAGTCGGCAAAAGGGGAAGCGCCGGGGCGTTCAGGCGACGGGGAAGCCCCTCTGCCGCGCCGCCTCGTAGAGGACGACCGCCAGCGCGACGGCGACGTTTAAGCTCTCGACCGGCTCGCGCATGGGGATGCGGACGGCCTCGTCGGCCGCGCGCGCCTCTTCGTCCGAAAGCCCGCCCGCCTCCGGGCCGACGACGACGGCCGAGGGGAGCTTCCAGTCAACCTCCGTATGCGCCGAGGCCGCGCCGGCCGCCGTGGCGAACGTTCGGATGCCGCGCCCGGCGCACCACTGAAGCGCCTCGGCGAGCGTCGGCCCCGTCCAGAGCGGGAGCCTGAAGGCCGAGCCCATCGAGCCGCGCAGAGCCTTCGCCGAAAGCGGGTCGGTCGAGCCTTCGGTCAGGACGACGGCGGTCGCGCCCGCCGCCTCGGCCACGCGCAGCATCGCGCCCGCGTTGGAAGGGTTGTTCGCCCTGTGGACGACGACGACCAGCGGGACGCCCGGTACGCGCTCCACGACCTCGCGGCCCGTCCGCGGCCGGCGCGCGAGCGCGACGACGCCCTGCGGCGTCTTCGTGTCCGAGACCGAGTCGAGCACGTCTTCGGCGACGAGGTGGACGGCCGGCGAGGCTTCGCGCAGCCTCTCAAGCAGCGACGCCCCGCGCGCGTCCTCTGCGAGCGCGCGCGTGTGGAGCACAAGCTCCAACCCGACCCCCGCGCGCAGAGCCTCCTCGCACAGGCGCACGCCCTCCGCGAAGACGAGCTCGCGCTCGCGCCCGTCGCGCGCGGCCCGCGCACGCTGCGCGAGCGGGTTCTTACGGCTGGTGATAACTTCTTTCGTCATCCCTGCTCAGGCTCGACTTCGACCCAGACGGGCCAGTGGTCTGAGACGCCGCGCACGCGCGCGACGCCCCAGCGCGTGACGCGCGCGCCGCGCGTGAAGACCCAGTCGAAGTGTCGGCGGAGCGGTCCCGAGCGCCACGTCGGCGTGTTGGTCGGGAGCGGCGTCGCGTAGCCGCGCGATTCGAGCAGGCCGCGCGCCGCCGCACGCGCCTCGTCGGTCATCGTGTTGAAGTCGCCGGCGAGCACGGCCGCGTCGTGCTCGTCAACGCGGTCGGCGAGCGCGAGCACCGCGCGGTGCTGTCTGAGCTGACCTTCAACGTCGGCGTGCGTGTCGATGTGCGCGTTGAAGACGTGGAGCCGCCGCCCGCCGAAGGGAACCGAGGCCGAGACCGCGAGCCTCGGGCGCCACGGGCATTCGTCCCACGGCAGCTCGATGCGCGCGGCATCGGAGAGCGGCAGCCGGCTCAGGAGCGCGACGCCCGTGTCGCCCTCCTCGCCGCGCAAAATCCTCTCCTCGAAGTCGAGCCACCACTTGCGCTCCTTCGGCTCCACGTCTTCCGGCGTCGGGACGTGCGCGCGGACGTAGCTCATCCCCAGCGCCTCGGCCAGCTCGCGCGCGACGTGGCGACGGCCGGCGCGCAGCGTCCCGCGGTCGGCCTCCTGCAAGGCGACCACGTCCGCCGGCGGCATCCCGGCCGCGCCGCCTGAGAGAATTTGCGCGGCCTGACCAATGTTCCCGGCGACGAGTCGCGGCCTGCGGCCGGGCCAGCCCAGACCGGCGCGGCGCAGAAGGCTCCCGCCGATGAGGTGCGAGCCGACGGCGTAGCGAATGTTGTAGGTGACGACGACCAGCCGACCCGTCTCGGCGCGCGCGTCGCGCCCGCGCGCGAAGTCGCCGCGCTCAAGCTCGGGCGCGTGCGTCGGGGCGGGTCGGCTGTCGGGGGTTGCGGCTGCGTTCATCAATCTCGGTCGGCTTGGCGCGCGTCGGGGGCGTGTTGCACAATCGGCGCGCGAAATTTTTGTCGGAACGGACGGAGATTATAAATGAATCGACGCGTCATCGCCGCGGTGAGCGACATGCTCTTCGCCTCGAAGATTCGCGGGACGGCCGAGCACCTCAACGTGTCGGTCGATTTCGCGCGCGCGGAGGCCGGCCTCTTCGACTACGCGAAGACGGAGGTGCCGACGCTCATCATACTCGACCTGCACGAAACGCGCTTCGACCCCTTCGCGCTGGCCCTGCGTCTCAAGGGGGACGAGCGACTGCGCGCCGTCCCCCTCGTCGGCTTCTTCTCGCACGTCGAGACCGAGCTACAGCGCCGCGCGCTCGAAGCCGGCGTCGATCACGTCCTGCCCCGCTCGGTCTTCACGCGGCGGCTGGCGGAAATCCTGAGCGGCGAACTTTAACCAAAGCGAAGTAACCACAGATAAGGAGACGCGGCTAAGGGTCTTAAGCCTTCTTAGCCGCGTCTCTCGTAGTTAACAGCCCTGAAAATTCTTAGCCGACGTGGGCGGGCGCGATGGCCTCGTGGATGGCGCGCACTTCGTGGACGAGCTGCTCATACTGTTCGAGCGTGAGCGACTGCGCGCCGTCCGAAAGAGCCAGCTCGGGCTGGTTGTGGACTTCGATGATGAGGCCGTCGGCGCCGACCGCGACGCCGGCGCGCGCCAGAGGCGTCACCATGTAATTCTTGCCCGTGCCGTGCGACGGGTCGATGACGACGGGCAGGTGCGAGAGGCGCTGCACGGCGGGGACGGCCGCGAGGTCGAGCGTGTTGCGCGTGTGCTGCGCGAAGGTGCGCACGCCGCGCTCGCAGAGGATGACGTTGTAGTTGCCCTCGGCCATGACGTACTCGGCCGCCAGCAGCCACTCGTCGAGCATCGCCGACAGCCCGCGCTTCAAGAGCACCGGAAGGCGCGAGCGCCCGGCGCGCTTCAGCAGCGAGAAGTTCTGCATGTTGCGCGCGCCGACCTGAAACACGTCGGCGTACTTGTCCACCAAATCGGCGCTCGCCTCGTCCACCGCCTCGGTCACGATCTTCAGCCCGAACGCCTCGCGCACCTCCGCCAGAAGCTTCAAGCCCTCTTCGCCGAGACCCTGGAAGGCGTAAGGGCTCGTGCGCGGCTTGAACGCGCCGCCGCGGAAGAAGCGCGCGCCGCTGCGTTTGACCGCCTCGGCGACGGCGAAAAGCTGCTCGCGGCTCTCGACGGCGCAGGGGCCGGCGATGATGGCCAGCTCGTCGCCGCCGATTGTCGCGTCGCCGACGCGGACGGCCGACTTCTCGGGGCGCAGGTCGAGCGAGATGAGCTTGTAGGGCTTGGTGACGCGGATGGCCTCGGCCACGCCGGGCAGCGTCTCGAAGCGCGTCACGTCGATGGGGCGCTCGTTGCCGGTGACGCCGATGGCGGTGCGCGACGCGCCGGGCATCGTGTGCGGGCGGTAGCCCAGCTCGGAGATGCGGCGCTCGACCTCCGCGATGTCGCGTTCGGTGGCGTCGGCCTTCATGACGATGAGCATCTGTTACCTCTCTGCCGGATGAAAAAATTACTCGTGAAGGCTGTTGGCAAGCCGTATGCCGCCGCGCCGCCCCGTCACATCCTCTCGGGCACCTCGATGCCGAGCGTCGCGAGCGCCTCGGTGAGCCGGCCGCGCACGAAGTCGGCGACGTAGACGAGGACGGCGCGGCGCGCCTCGTCGCGCTCTTCGAGGATGCGGTTCTCGTCGCGATTGTAGAAGAAGTTAAAAGCCTGTGCCAGTTGGAAGGTGTACTTGGCGAGGTGCGACGGCTCGGCGAACGCGGCGGCCTGCGCGAGCACCTCGGGCAGCCGCGCCGCCAGCGTCACCAGCGCCCAAATCTCGCCGCCGATCTCGCCGTCGAAGACGCGGCGGACGCGTGCGGCCGTCTCGCCGCCGGCTTCGGCGACGAGGCGTTGTGCGGTTTCCAGTTCGCCGTTTGGCAACTTGCGAAAGATCGAGTTGGCGCGCACGGCCGCGTACTGGCAGTAGGGGCCGGCCTCGCCCTTGGTCGAGAGCGCCTCCTTGAAGTCGAAGACGATGACGGAGTTTCGCGTCCACTTCATCAGGAAGTAGCGGAGCGCGCCGACCGCGAGGCTGTGCGCCGACCGCCGCTGCTCTTCGAGCGCCACGTCGGGGTGGCGCTCCTGCACCTCGCGCAAAGCGTTCGCTTCGAGCGTGTCGATGAAGTCGTCGGCCTTGACGCCCAGTCCGCGCCGCCCGCTCATCTCGACGAAGGGGCGCGCGCGCTCCTCGGAGCTCAGCTCGAGCCCCAACTCCTCCGCGGCGGCGGGCGAGAGCGTGACCATCCCGTAGGAGAGGTGGACGCTTGAGCCTTCGCCGACCCGCGGCGCGACGGCCGCGACGCCGCGCTTGACGACCTCCTGCGGGTACGACTGGCGCGTGTCGATGACGTTGTAGACGGTGGCGCCCGAGCCGAAGTGCGGCGCGTCGCCGGCCGCCTCGGCCTTGTCGCTCGTCGTCGTCCAGACGGTGCGGCCGTCGTCGTCGGTGCGGAAGGGCTTGAAGTAGAAGTTGAGATCGACCTGTCCGAGCTTCCAGAGCTGGTAGGCGATGTCCTTGCCCGTGTAGGTGATCGTGCCGTTGGAGCGGACGATGACCTTGTCGGCCTCGTGCTCGTCGCTCCCCTCGTGCGTCTCCATCGGCATCACCCAGCAGCCGCGGTTCTTGCCCTCTTCCTCGAAATGAATCGCGCCCGACTCCTTCATCCGCTCGAAGGCGTGCGACCAGAGGAAGTGGAGCACTTCGGACTCGCGCGGCAGGAGGTCGTAACGGATGTCGAGCCGGCGCATCGTGTCGAGGTGGCAGTTGACGACGCGCGTGACGACGTACTCCGCCAGCTCGGCCGTCGCGTTGCCTCCCTCTTCGAGCGCGCGGAGAGTCTCGACGCGCAGCTTCAAACGCTCCGGGTCTTCCTTCGCGTCGGCGTCGCCGCCCCTGTAGAAGAGGCCGACGCGCGCGTACAGGTCCCAGCAGTAATAGTCGAACGGGTGTTCGTCCGTGAGCGAGGCGTCGAGCGCGCGCACGTCGGCGAGCGACATCCGTTCGAGGTGGACGAAGCCGACGACCACGTCTGCGACCTGCACGCCGGTGTTGTCGATGTAGTTGTGAACCTCGACGCGCTCGCCGCCCGCGCGGAGTATGCGGACGAAGGTGTCGCCGATGACCGAGTTGCGGAGGTGGCCGATGTGCGCCGCCTTGTTCGGGTTGACGCTGGTGTGTTCGACCATCCGCTTCGGGCGCGATTCGTCGTCGGCGTCGGCGGAAGACTTTTCAGAAAGCCCGGCGAGCAGGCGCGCGCGGTCGTAGAAGAGGTTGATGTAGCCGGCGCCCGCCACCTCGACGCGCGCGACCTCTTCGGCCGTCTCAAGCTCGGCGCGCAGCTCCTCGGCGATGGCGCGCGGGTTGCGCTTCTCGCCGGTCGCCTGCTTGATGCGCTTCGCCAGCTCGAAGGCGACGGGGAACGCGAGGTCGCCCAGCTCGGTGCGCGGCGGGACTTCCGAGGGGACTTGTTCCAGCTCGACGCCGAAGCGCGCGGCGGCCGCGGCGCGGACGCGCTCGCGCAGCGTCTGTTGCAGTTCGATCAGGTTCAAGGGTGGTGGTTCCTTTAACTGCCGTCAAAAACGACTTCACCGTAAAAACCGAAAGTATAGCGCAGCCGATTCGCGCGGCGCTAATGCGCGCCGGGAGAGCTTGCTTGACACGCGTCTGACGCGCTCTGCTACCATCCGATGCGATTCGATGCCGGAGAAACTGGACTCAATCCGCGCGGAAGAGTTGCGCGGCCGTCTGCGCGGGGCGCGAAGCGTCTTCGTCCTGACGGGCGCGGGCGTGTCGGCCGAGAGCGGCGTGCCGACCTTCCGCGGCGGCGGCGCGGCGGCCGTCTGGAAGGGGATGCCTCCCGAGGTCATCGCGTCGGCCGGGATGGTCAGGAGCAACCTGCCAGAGGTCTGGGAGTGGTTCGACTACCGGCGCGGCGTGCTCGCGAGCTGTCGCCCGAACCCCGCGCACGCGACGCTCGCCGCGTGGCAGACGCGCTTCACCTCGTTCACGCTCGCCACGCAGAACGTGGATGGGCTGCACGACGAAGCCGGCTCGCGCGGCGTGCTCGAACTACACGGCAACGCCTGGCGCGCGCGCTGTCTGAGCTGCGGGGGCAGGGAAGACGTGCGCGAGAAGCCTGCGAAGATGCGCCCGCCGTCCTGCGGCGTCTGCGGCGGGTTGATGCGGCCGGACGTGGTGCTCTTCGGCGAGATGCTGCCGGAGTCGGTGTGGGTCGAGGCGGCCGGGCGCGCCGCGACGTGCGACGTATGTTTCGTCGTGGGCACTTCGGCCATCGTCTACCCGGCGGCGGGCTTGCCCCTGGCGGCGAAGGAGGCGGGCGCCTACCTCGTCGAGGTCAACCCGGAGGAGACGCCGCTCTCCGACATCTGCGACGCGGCGCTGCGCGGGGCCGCGGGCGAGGTGCTGCCGCTCCTCGAATTTTAAAGGCCATTTCAAATCTCAAAGTTGAAATTTCAAATTAGTTCAGATTAATGAGGACGCTCTACTTCGACTGTTTCGCCGGCATCAGCGGCGACATGACGCTCGGCGCGCTGGTCGCGGCCGGGGCGGACGCTCGCGAGCTGAAGGAGCGGCTCGCGCTGCTCGACGTGCCCGGCTACGAGGTCGAGTTCGAGACGGTTGACCGCAGCGGCATCAGCGCGACGCGCGCCGTCGTGCGCCTGACGAGGGAGGAGAAGCACCACCGCCACCTGAAGGACATCGAGAAGATTATCGGCGGCTCGCGCCTCGACGATTCGGTCAAGGAGCGCGCGCTCAAAATTTTCGGGCGGCTGGCCGAGGCCGAGGCGCGCGTCCACAACGTCCCAGTCAACAAGATTCACTTTCACGAGGTCGGCGCGGTGGACGCCATCGTCGATGTCGTCGGCGCGTGCATCGGCTTCGAGCTTTTGGGCGTCGGACGCTTCGTCTCGTCGGCGCTGCACGTCGGCAGCGGCACCGTCGAGATGGCGCACGGGCGCTTCCCGGTCCCGCCGCCAGCGGTCGCCGAGCTTCTGCGCGGCGCGCCCGTCTACGCGACAGACATCAAGGGCGAGCTGGTCACGCCGACGGGCGCGGCCATCGTCGCGACGGTCTGCGAGAGCTTCGGCCCCGTGCCGCGGATGCGCGTCGAGGCGACGGGCTACGGCGCGGGGACGCGCGAGTACGAGAACTTCCCGAACGTCCTGCGCGTGATCGTCGGCGAGACCGAAGACGCGCCCGCGGCGTCGCCGTCAGAAGGCGCGGACGAGGAACTGTTGATGGTCGAGACGAACGTGGACGACGTTTCGCCGCAGGTGCTCGGGCACGTTTTAGAGTTGGCGCTGGCGCGCGGCGCGCTCGACTGTTATTTCACGCCGGTGCAGATGAAGAAGAACCGGCCGGGCGTGCTCGTCTCCATCCTCTGCCGCCCTTCGGAGCGCGAGGCGCTGACGGAGCTTCTGTTCGAGGAGACGCCGACGCTCGGCGTGCGCGCGTACGCGGTCAGCCGCCGCGCGCTGGAGAGGGAGTCCGTGACTGTCGAGACCGAGTTCGGTACGATTGCCGTCAAGGTCGCGCGGCGCGGGGGACGCGTCCTCGGCGCGACGCCCGAGTTCGAGGAGTGCCGCGCGGCGGCGCTCGCGCACGGCGTCCCGCTGCGCGTGGTGCAGGAGGCGGCGCGCGCCGCTTTCCGACAGAAGCAGGGCTAGGCGTTAAGGGGTTAGTGGAGGGTTTTCATGGCGACGCACTTTTCCGCGACAGAGCCGGACGGCGACTCCGAGGCGGCTTCGCCGGAGCGCGGCGTTGACCTCGACAAGATCGAGCGCGGCGTCCGTCTCATCCTCGAAGGCGTCGGCGAGGACGCCGAGCGCCCCGGCCTCCAGCGCACGCCGCGCCGCGTCGCGGAGATGTACGCCGAGCTGACCGAGGGGATGCGCGAAGACCCGCACGAGCACGTCCAGCCGCTGCCCGGCGACCGCCACGACGAGATGGTCATCGTCAAAGACATACACTTCGCGTCGCTCTGCGAGCACCACCTCGCGCCCTTCGTCGGCAAGTGTCACATCGCCTACATCCCGAAGGAGGGGCGCATCGTCGGCCTGTCGAAACTGGCGCGGCTCGTCGAGAGTTTCGCGCGGCGCTTGCAGGTTCAGGAGCGGCTCACGTCGGAGATCGCAGACACGCTCTTCGGGGGCCTGAAGCCCGTCGGCGTGATGGTCGTGATGGAGGCCGAGCACACCTGCATGACCATCCGGGGCGTGAAGAAGCCGGGCGCCATCACCATCACCTCCGCGATACGCGGCGGCTTCCGCAAGGACTCGCGCACGCGCGCCGAGGCGATGGCGCTCATCCGGGAGAAGTGATGACGAAGGCGACGCTGACGAAAATCTTCCTGCCCGCGTGCCTGCTCCTCGGCGGTGTGGCGCCGGTGTGGGCCGCGACCGGCGCGTCGCGCGTCAGCGCCTCGACCGTCCAGACACGCAAACGCAGACCCGCCGCGCGGAGGGTTCAGAGAAAGAGACGGTTGCGCGAGCCGGACGTGATCTTCGTCCCGACGCCGCCCGAGACGGTGGACGAGATGCTGCGGCTGGCGAAGTTAAAGAAGGGCGACGTGCTCTACGATTTGGGGAGCGGCGACGGGCGCATCCCGCTCGCGGCCGCGCGCCAGTACGGCGTGCGCGCCGTCGGCATCGACATCGACGAGAAGCTCGTCCGCGAGGCGAACGAAACGGCGCGGCGCGAGGGGCTGGACGAGCTCGTCAGCTTCCGCCTCGGCGACATGTTCGCGGCCGACGTGCGCGAGGCGACGGTTGTCACGCTCTACCTCTCGAACACTTTGAACGTTATGCTGCGGCCGAAGCTCCTGCGCGAGCTGCGCCCCGGCTCGCGCATCGTCTCGCACGACTTCCGCATGGGCGACTGGCCGCCCGAGAAGGCGGTGCGCGTGCCGTGGAAGAATCTTTACCGCACGGTCTACGTCTGGACTGTCCCGCGCGGCGGGCGCTACAAAAAGGGCGAGTGATGCGGGAGAGCCGCCCTCCGGTCGAAATTTAAAAACAGAGGTGAAGACGCCTTCGCTCAAATGAAAACCTTCTACGTCACGACCCCCATCTACTACGCCAACAGCCTGCCGCACATGGGGCACCTGTACACGACCGTCGTCGGCGATTTTCTGACGCGCTACAAGCGGCAGCGCGGCTACGCGACCTACTTTCTGACGGGGACGGACGAGCACGGGACGAACATCGAGCGCGCGTCGGCGCGCGCGGGTCGCACGCCGAAGGAGCACGTCGATTACATCGTCGGCGAGCTGAAGAAGATGTTCGGCTCCTTCGGGCTGGACGCCGACCGCGGCGGCTACGACATCTTCATGCGCACGACCGAGCCGTTCCACTACGAGGGCGCGGCCGAGTTCTGGCGCCGCGCCGCCGCGCGACAGACGCCGAAGGGGCGCGAGAACATCTACAAGGGCTTCTACGAGGGCTGGTTCTGTGCGCCGTGCGCGACGTTCAAGACCGAGGCCGAGATGCTGCCCGCCACCGAGGAGAATGGTTCGCCGCTCTGCCCCATCCACGAGCGCCCGCTCGACAGGGTCTCGGAGGAGAGCTACTTCTTCCGCCTCTCCGACTACGACGAGGCGCTGCTCGCGCTCTACGAGTCGCGCCCCGACTTCATACGGCCCGAGGCGCGGCGCAACGAGGTCGTGAGCCTCGTACGCGGCGGGCTGGAAGACGTTTCGATCAGCCGCCTCAAGACTTCGGTGAGCTGGGCCATCCCCGTCCCCGACGACCCGAAGCACACGGTCTACATCTGGTTCGACGCGCTCATCAACTACATCACGGCGCTCGGCTGGGGCAGCGAGAGTCGAAGGGCCGAATTGGGCGAAGACTTATTTCAAAAGTTCTGGCCGGGGCTGCACCTGCTCGGCAAAGACATCCTGCGCCAGCACGCGGTGCTGTGGCCGGCGATGCTGTTGGCGGCCGGCGTCGAGCAGCCCGCGGGGATAGTCGCGCACGGGCTGTGGCTCGACCAGACGGGGCGCAAGGGGTCCAAGACTTTGGGGAACGCGCTCGAACTCCCGACGCTCAGGCGCCACTTCAGCGTGGACGCGGTGCGCTACTTCCTTTTGCGCGAGATGTCGTTCGGGCAGGACTGCAAGGTCGATTACGAAGTCATCCTCGAACGCTCGAACAGCGACCTCGCCAGCGGACTCGGCAACCTCGTCAGCCGGACGCTGACGATGATTCACAAGTATTTCGGCGGCGTCGTCCCCGCGCCCGACATCTCGGAGGCGAAGCGTCTGCTGGCGAAGCGCGCGGGCGTTGACTCGGACGCGCAGGAGTTGGCGAGCAGCCTCGAACTCGTCCGCGACCAGTTCGTGCAGAACGTCGAGGAGTTCGCGTTCCACCGCGCGCTCGAAGCGGCGTGGGGCATGATCGCGCGCGTGGACAAGTTCATCTCGGACGCCAAGCCGTGGGAGCTCGCCAAGAGCGACGAGCAGCGCGAGACGCTCGGCGCCGTGCTCTACCGCTCGGCGGAGACGCTGCGGTGGCTGGCCGTCATGCTCTACCCGGTGATGCCGGAGTCGGCCGCCGGCATCTGGCGCCAGTTGGGGTTGGAAGGCGAACCGAGTTCTTTAGACCCGAGCGGACTCAAGTGGGGGGGCTTAAAAGCGGGCGCGCGCGTCGGCGAAGTCGCCCCGCTCTTCCCGAGAATCGACAAGGCGAAAACGATGGCAGAGATAGAAAAAGAGATGGCACAGCGCAAAGAGGCGGAGGCGCAGTCGGCGCTGCCGCCCGCACCGATACACGGCGGCGAGCACGCCACGCAGGCGGCCGTCCCCGGCTCGGCGACCGCCGACGTGAAACCCGAGCAGCCGCCGCAGCAGGGCGCGACCGAGGCCCAAGCCCCGCCGGCGACGCAGGCGAACGCAGCCGCGCCGGAGGGCGTCGCCACCTACATCACGATTGAAGACTTCATAAAGGTCGAGCTGAAGGTGGGCGAGGTGCTGACGGCCGAGCGCGTGCCCAAGTCGGACAAGCTGCTCCGCTTCACCGTGGACGTGGGCGAGTCGCAGCCGCGCCAGATACTCGCCGGCATCGCCGAGCACTACGAGCCGGAGAAGCTGGTCGGCCGCAAGCTCGTCATCGTCTCGAACCTCAAGCCGCGCAAGCTCCGCGGCTTCGAGTCGCAGGGCATGGTGCTGGCCGCCTCCGTCGGCGACGAAGGCCGACCCGTCCTCGCCACCTTCGCCGAAGACGTGCCGAACGGAGCAAGGTTGAAGTAGCCGGTAGGCGTTAATCTATAAACATGCGGCCCCTCCGGGGCTTTGCACGCAGGTGCCGACTGCTGTGTTCGTCGATTCCCACGCGCACATTGACGGGGAGGAGTTCGACGCCGACCGCGACGAGGTCGTGACGCGCGCGCGCGAGGCGGGCGTGCGCGCGATCTTAAACGTGGGGACGGGCGACCCGCACGGCGGGAACTTCGAGCGCGCGGTCGCGGTGGCCGAGCGTTACGAGGGCGTCTACGCCGCGGCGGGCGTCCACCCGCACGACGCGCGTCTCTACGACGAGGCGGCCGAGCGCCGCCTGCTCGAAGTCCTGCGGGGAAGTGAAAAGGTAGTCGCGCTGGGGGAGATCGGGCTTGACTACCACTACGACAACTCGCCGCGCGAGGCGCAGCGCGAGGTCTTCGCGCGCCAGTTGCGGCTGGCGCGCGCGGAAGGCTTGCCCGTCATCATCCACTCGCGCGAGGCCGACGAAGAGACGGCGGAGATTTTGAGGGGCGAGCTTGAAGGCTCTGGCACGTTGGGCGTGCTGCACTGCTTCGGCGGCGGGCCGGCGCTGGCCGAGGCCGCGCTCGCGCTCGGCTTTTACGTCTCCTTCGCGGGCAACGTCACCTTCAAGAAGGCCGAGGCGCTGCGCGAGGTCGCGGCCACAGTCCCGCTCGAACGCCTGCTCGTCGAGACCGACTGCCCCTACCTCGCGCCCGTCCCGCACCGCGGCCGGCGCAACGAGCCGGCCTTCGCAGTCGAAACCGCGCGCTTCCTCGCCGGGCTGCGCGGGGTCGGACACGAAGAGCTGGGGCGCGTCACCGCGGAGAACTTCGCGCGCCTCTTCGGCATCGACCTCCCGGCCGAATAGACGCGCGGGGCGCAATCAAACTTTTCCTCACCGCGCGTAAATGTTATAAAGTCAGGGAAGCCCCGGCGGAAGCCGGCCGACTCTCAACACTTTCTTATGGCCCAACAGAACTCATTCGACATCGTTTCGCAGGTGGACATGGCCGAGGTCAAGAACGCGCTCGACCAGGCGATGAAGGAGGTCAGGCAGCGCTTCGACTTCAAGGGGAGCCGCGCCGAAGTCCGCCTCGAAGGTGACAAGGAGCTGATCCTCAGCGCCGAGGACGACACCAAGCTCCGCAACATGAACGACATCCTCCAGCAGAAGCTCGTCCGCCGCGGCGTGCCGCTGAAGGCGCTCTCCTACGGCCGCGTCGAGCCGGCCGCCGGCGGCACCGTCCGCCAGCACGTCGAGATACAGCAGGGCATCCCGTCGGACAAGGCGAAGGAGATCGTCAAGTTCATCAAGGAGACCAAGGTCAAGGTGCAGGCCGCCATCCAGGGCGACGTCGTCCGCGTCACCGGCAAAGACCGCGACACGCTCCAGGACGTGATCGCCCAGCTCAAGGCCAAAGACTTCGGCATCAACATGCAGTACACGAACTACAGGTCGAACTAGCCCCCAGTCCTGAGTACGAAGTACTCATCTCTTATGAACACATCCGGTAACACGGCGGCGGTCGAGGAGCGGCAGATGACCGCGCGCCACATCTTCAGTCTGGTCGCGTCGGAGCTGTCCCTCGTCGAGGAGGAGTTCGAGCGGCAGGCGCGCTCGAACATTCAGGTCATCGCCTACATCGGCGACTACCTGCGCGCCTCGGGCGGCAAGCGCGTGCGGCCGGCGCTGACGCTTCTGTCGGCGCGCGCGGCGGGCGGCGACGCCGCGCGCGAGAACGTCGTCCGCATGGCGACCGTGATGGAGTTCCTCCACACGGCCACGCTCGTCCACGACGACATCATCGACAACGCCGAGACGCGCCGCAACCGCCCCTCGATCAACTCGCGCTTCGGCAACCAGGCCGCCGTGCTGATGGGCGACTGGCTCTACATGTCGGCCTTCGAGACGAGCCTTCAGGAGCGTTCGCTGACCGTCCTCGACATCCTGACCGCCGTCACGCGGAAGATGACCGAGGGCGAGCTGTTGCAGTTGACCCTGCTCGGCCGCGCCGACGTGACCGAGGAGCAGTACTTCGACGTGCTCCGGCGCAAGACCGCGTACCTCTTTAGCGCCTGCTGCGAGATCGGCGCCATCCTCGGCGGCGCCGGCCCGGCCGTGAGGCGCGCGCTGCGCGACTACGGGATGAACCTCGGCACGGCCTTCCAGCTAGTGGACGACCTGCTCGACTTCACCTCGGACGGCGACTCGCTGGGGAAGGCGGCCGGCGCAGACCTGCTCGAAGGCAAGGTGACGCTGCCGTTCATCTACCTGCTCGAAAAGGAGCCGCGGATGAAGGCGGCGGTGCAGTCGGTCATGCGCGAAGGCTCCTACGACGCGGAGGCGCGCGAGACCTTCGTGCGCGCGGCCGAGAAGGCGGGCGCGCTCGAACGCGCGCGCGTCTGCGCGTCCTCCTACGCCGAGGCCGCCGTCAAGTCGCTCGAAGCCGTCGCCCCCTCGAAATACACCGACGGCCTGCGCTCCATCCCAGCCTACATCCTCGAACGGGAGATGTAATGCCTGACGAAAACCTTCTCGCCACGCTTGAGAACGGTCTGAGGCAGTCGCGCACGACGCGCTCGCGCCTCAACGCGCGGCTCGCCGACCTCGAAGCCGAGGCCGAGCGCGTCCGCACGGAGCTGAACGAGATGGACGCCATCATCAGCCAGACCGAGGCGGCGATGTTCCGCATCCTCTCCTCGATGTTCGGCGCGGCGCAGTCGTCTTCTTCGGCCGGCCCTTCGGACGCCGAGATCGAGTTCGCGCTCAGGCGCGACGCGGCCAGCGCGGCGCGGGCGGCGGCGAACCCGTCCCAGCCGCAGCAGCAGCAGCACTCCCCCTACGCGCCGCCGCAGCCCGCGCGGCAGGACAACGCCTTCCGCCACCACATCCCGCCCATCCGCGCCGACATCGAGCCGAAGAGCGACCGCTTCTTCGAGCGCACCATCCCGCACGCGACCGCCGTGCTTCTGAAGGAGTCGGGCGGGCCGCTCCACGTCAACGAGATTTACAACCGCCTGCTCGAAGGCGGCTTCCAGTTCACGGGCCAGAACCCGACCATCAGCATCGCCGTCTCGCTCAACCGCAACCGGCGCTTCCGCAAGGTCGCCCCCGGCACCTTCGACCTCACCATCCGCGACGCCGCGCAAGCATCGTAGGGAAGAGAACCTAACCGCGGAGACGCTTCGGCACGGCTAAGGCAGCGATGCTTTTAGCCGCGCCCCCGTGTCTCCGCGGTTAAGTTGTGTTAAGTTCTCGGGAACCGTTTCGGGCAAAAACTGAGAGAGGTTTGGATAGAGGCAGATGCGCGCGATGATTCTCGCCGCGGGCTACGGCACGCGTTTGTGGCCGCTGACGATTGACCGCACCAAGCCGGCGATTCCGTTCATGGGGCGGCCGCTGATCGGCTACGTCGCCGAGTACCTCGCCCGCTACGGCTTCGACGACGTCGTCGTCAACCTCCACCACCAGCCCGAGTCCGTCCGCGCGGCGCTCGGCGACGGCTCGGACTACGGCGCGCGCTTCCACTACGTCGAAGAGCCGGTCATCCTCGGCACCAGCGGCGCCATCGGCAACGCGCGCCCCCTCCTCGAAGACGGCGAACCCTTCGTCGTCATCAACGGCAAGCTCGCCACCGACATCGACCTCGCCGAGGCGCTCGACACGCACCGGCGGACGCGCGCCTTGGCGACGCTCGTGCTGCGCGCCAACCCCGAGCGCGAGCGCTACAGCACGGTCGAGGTGCGCGACCGTTTAGTCGCGGGCTTCGGCGGTTACCCCCCGTCCGATAACGCCGGCGATGTGCCTCTCATGTTCACCGGCATACAGGTGCTCGACCCGCGCGTCTTCGACCTCATCCCGCCCGGCGTCTTCTCGCACTCGGTGACGGACGTTTACGTCCCGGCCATCGCGCGCGGCGAGACGGTCGCGGCGCACGTCTCGGGCGGCTCCTGGTACGAGCTTTCGACGGTCCGGCGCTACCTCGAAACGAGCGTCGCCCTGATGAAAAGGGAGGGGCGCGACGTGGAGCTGGGTCAAGGCTCGACCGTCGAAGACGGCGCCGCCGTCGCGGAGAGCGTGCTCTGGGAGGGCGTGCGGGTCGGCGCGGGCGCGCGCGTCCGCCGCACGGTTCTGGGAGCGGGCGTGCGCGTCGAGCCGGGCGAGATTTTTGAAGACGTGGCGGTCGTCCGCGCCGAGCTTGCGCGCGAAGCCGAGCGGCCCGAGAAGGGCTTGCGGGGCGAGTTCCGCGGCTCAAATTTTGTGGCGCCAATACCGGGGTGATACAATCCACCCGCGCCAAAAAGCAGAAAATAGCTGACTAAAATCGTCGTAGAGATGTCGTCGCCCCGTACGTTTCGCCCGATGCACCACCCTTCGCAGATCACGCCGAACGCCTTCCGCGCCTCCGCGCACGAGCGGTTGGCGGAGTACGTCGGGCGCCTCGGGGGCGACGCCGGAAAGATCTTGACGCTCACGCCCGACGCCTCGACGCGCGAATACTTCCGCATCCCCTGGAAGAACGCGCAGGCCGTGGCGGCGGTCTACCCCGAGCCGTTCGACCCCGAGATTCACCCCTTCATGGACGTGTCGCGCCTCTTCGCCGAGGCGAAGCTCCCCGTCCCCGAAATTCTCGACGTTGACCCCCTGAACGGCATCATCGTCCAGGAGGACTTCGGCGACCGCCAGCTCCGGCGCGTCTTCGAGTCGGCCTCCGAGGACGACCGCGAGACTTACCTTGAGCAGGCCGTCTCGCTCATCGCCGACATACAGGCCGCCACCGCGCTCGCGCAAGAGCGCCAATCCATCGCCAGCCGCCTCGCCTTCGACGAGGCCAAGCTTTCGTGGGAGCTCGACTACTTCGTCGAGCACTTCTTCAAGAGCCTGCGCGGCGAGACGCTCAAACACGGCGACGACGTGCAACTCCGCGCCGAGCTGAACGACGTGGCGGCCGAGCTGTCCGCGCGCCCGCGCACGCTCTGCCACCGCGACTTTCACTCGTCGAACCTGATGGTGGACGCGAAGGGGCGTCTGCGCGTCATCGACTATCAGGACGCGCGCATGGGGCCGGCCAGCTACGACCTCGTCTCGCTCCTGCTCGACCGCCGCACCGCCATGCCCTCGCTCGCCGAGGTGCGCGAGCGCCGACTGTTCTTCCTCGAAGAGCGCCGCTCGCGCGGGCTTGACCCCATCGACCCGGACGACTTCGCGTACGAGTTCCGGCTGATGACCGTCCAGCGCTGCCTGAAGGCGGTCGGGACTTTCTCGTTCCAGACGGCGGTCGCCGGGCGCGGCGAGACCTACGCGCAGTTCATCAACCCGATGCTCGAAATCGTCGTCCAGGCGGCCGGCTGGCTCGGCCGCTTCCCGCTCCTGCGCGCGATGCTGCGCGAGCGGCTGGACGGCGCCGACTACTCCGAACGAAAGAACAAGGATTAACTCATCAATTTTCGCTCCGATTCAACCATGTCACAGGTCTACATCAACCAGCTCTCGCGCCACGCCGGGGAAGAGGTGACCGTCCGCGGCTGGCTCTACAACATGCGTTCGAGCGGCAAGCTCATGTTCCCGCAGTTGCGCGACGGGACGGGCGTCGTGCAGTGCGTCGTCTTGAAGAAGGCGGTCGCGCCCGAGGTCTGGGACGCGCTCTCGCACCTCGGGCAGGAGTCGGCCGTCTCGGTGCGCGGCACGGTGCGCGCCGACGAGCGTGCGCCCGGCGGGTTCGAGTTGGACGTGGCCGAGGCCGAAGTATCGCAGCGCGCCGAGAACTACCCGATTACGCCGAAGGAGCACGGGACGGAGTTCCTCATGGATCACCGCCACCTCTGGCTCCGCTCGCGCCGCCAGCACGCGATCCTGCTCGTCCGCCACACGATAATTAACGCCGTCCGCGACTTCCTCAACCGCGACGGCTTCGTGCTCTGTGACACGCCGATACTCACCCCGGCGGCGTGCGAGGGGACGACCACGCTCTTCGAGGTGGACTACTTCGACGACGAGAAGGCTTACCTCTCGCAGTCCGGCCAGCTCTACAACGAGGCGACGGCCGCCGCCTTCGGCAAGGTCTACTGCTTCGGCCCGACCTTCCGCGCCGAGCGCTCGAAGACGCGCCGCCACCTCACGGAGTTCTGGATGGTCGAGCCCGAGATGGCCTACGCCACGCTCGACGACGTGATGGACTTGAGCGAGCGCTTCCTCTCGTCAATCGCCGCGCGCGTGCTCGAAGAGCGGCCGGAGGAGCTGAAAATCTTAGAGCGCGACACAGCGAAGCTCGAAGCCATCACGCCGCCGTTCGCGCGCGTGCACTACGACGACGCGGTGAAGATTCTCCACGAGGGTCACGAGCGCGGAGAGGTCGAGCAGCGCTTCGAGTGGGGCGGCGACTTCGGCTCGCCCGACGAGACATACATTTCGAGCCGCTTCGACAAGCCCGTCATGGTTCACCGCTACCCGGCGGCCGTCAAGGCTTTCTACATGAAGCGCGACCCGGAGCGCGACGACCTCGCCCTCGGCGTGGACGTGCTCGCGCCCGAAGGCTACGGCGAGGTCATCGGCGGCGGCGAGCGCACCACCTCGCTCGAATTCCTCGAAGAGCAGCTAAAAAAACATGAACTGCCGCGCGAGGCTTTCGAGTGGTATTTGGATTTGCGGCGCTACGGCAGCGTCCCGCACGCCGGCTTCGGCATGGGCATCGAGCGCTGCGTCGCTTGGATGTGCGGCCTTGAGCACATCCGCGAGACCATCCCGTTCCCGCGGATGCTTTACAGGCTGAGGCCTTAAGTATGGAAAAGATCGTCACGATTTTCGGCGGCTCGAAGTGCGGCGAGGAGAGCGAGGAGTACGGGCAGGCCGTGCGCCTCGGGCAACTGCTCGCCGAGCGCGGCTACACCATCTGCACCGGCGGCTACCTCGGCGTCATGGAGGGCGCGAGCCGTGGCGCGCGCGAGCACGGCGGCCGCGTGCTCGGCATCGTGATGAATCAGTTCAAGTCCGAGCCGAACCGCTACCTCACCGAGAAGGTCGCCAGCGCGCACTTCTACGAGCGGCTCCAGAACCTCATCGAGCGCTCGGTCGGCTTCGTCGCGCTGCGCGGCGGCGCCGGCACCGTCACCGAGCTTTCGCTCGTCTGGAACAAGCTCCAGACCAGAGTCATCGAGCCGAGACCGCTTGTGCTGCTCGGCGCGTGCTGGCCGAAGGTCATCCAATCGTTTACGGAACATCTGGTCGTGAGCGAGCAGGACGTTTCGCTCCTCGACTTCGTGGACACGCCCGAGGAGGCGGTCAGGAAAATCACCGAGAGCGTCGAAAGGGTCAGCGTATGAACTGTCCGACTTGCGGCGCCGGCCTCTTGCCGGGCGCCAAATTCTGCGGGGCCTGTGGCACCCCGACCGCCGCGCCCGAGCCGGCCGTGGCCGAGCCGCAGTACCAACAGGCTTCTTACGCGGGAGGGGGCGGCGGGGGCGGAATCCGCATCGACGCCGACGCGCGCGGCGAGGGTCGCGGGTACAGCTTTGAAGTCCTGCACCAGCCGGCCTTCGCGCTGGCGGTCGTCCGGCTTCAGGCCGAGCAGTCGATACTCGCCGAGGCGGGCGCGATGGTCTCGATGTCCGCCAACGTCGAGTTGCAGTCGCAGATGAAGGGCGGGCTGATGGGGGCCTTGAAGCGCGCCGTCGGCGGCGAGTCGGCCTTCGTCTCGACCTTCACGGCGCGCGGCGGCCCCGGCGAGGTCACGCTGGCGCCCGGCAGTCCCGGCGACATCGCCGCCATCGAGATGGGCAACCAGCAGTTCTTCGTCCAGTCGAGCTCGTACCTCGCGGGCGACGCCGGCCTCGTCGTGGACACGCGCTGGGGCGGCGCCAAGTCCTTCTTCGGCGGCGAAGGGCTGTTCGTCCTACAGGTGACGGGGACGGGGCTGCTGCTCCTGTCGTCGTTCGGCGCGATTCACCGCAAGCAGCTCGCGGCGGGCGAGCGTTACGTGGTGGACACCGGCCACCTCGTCGCGTGGGAGGGGACGACGCAGTACACTCTGCGCAAGGCCGCGGCGGGCTTCTTCCGCAGCATGGTCAGCGGCGAGGGCGTCGTCGCAGAGTTCACGGGCCCCGGCGAGCTGCTCATCCAGACCAGAAACCTCGCGGCCTTCGCCAGCCTGATGAAACCCTTCTTCCCCTCGCAGGGGGGCAGCGGCGGCAGCGGCTTCACCCTCGGCGGGTGAGCGGTAAATACGCGAATATGAGTGGATTGCTCGAAGCACAACAGGCGGTGACGGGCGGGCGCGAGCCGGGGTCGGGGCGGCGCGTCAGCATCATCGGCGCGCCCTGCGGGTTCGGCGCGAGCGTGGCGGGCGTAGACCTCGGCCCGGCGGCGATGCGCGTGGCGGGGCTGAGGCGGCGCGTGCAGGGGCTCGGCTACGAGGTGCGCGACGCGGGCGACCTGCGGGTCGAGTGCGCGGCGGAGCCGCCCCCGCCGGGCGAGAAGCTGCGCTACCTCCCCGAGATTAAGGCCGCCTGCGAGACGCTGGCGGCGGAAGTGAAGACGGCGCTGGAGGGAGGGGAACTGCCCATCGTCCTCGGCGGCGACCACTCGGTCGCCATCGGCTCGGTCTCGGGCGTGGCCTCCTTTTACGCGCCGCGCGGCGAGACGGTCGGCCTCATCTGGTTCGACGCGCACGCCGACATGAACACGCCCGAGACGAGCCCGTCGGGCAACATCCACGGGATGCCGCTCGCGGTGCTCCTCGGATACGGCGCGCCCGAGCTGACCGGCATCGAGGGCTTCTCCCCCAAGATCGACCCGCGTCTGTGCGCGCACATCGGCGCGCGCGACGTGGACGCGGGCGAGCGCGAGCTGATACGAGAGCTAGGGATGCGCTTCTTCACCATGCGCGAGGTGGACGAGCGCGGGATGTCCGCCTGCATGGACGAGGCCATCCACATCGCCTCGAAGGCCACGGCCGGCTATCATGTGACGCTCGACGTGGACGCGCTCGACCCCGGCGACGCGCCCGGCTCGGGGACGGTCGTGCGCGGCGGGTTGACCTACCGCGAGGCGCACCTCGCGATGGAGAAGATCGCGGAGGCTGGCGGCGCGCTCTCGCTCGAAGTCGTCGAGATAAACACGGCGCTCGACATCAACAACCGGACGGCCGATCTGGGCGTGGAGCTGATACTCTCCGCCCTCGGCAAGACCATCCTTTAACCACCAACGGGGTTGCGGTAGTTTCTCACCTGAGGAGCCCGAAGCTGCTGTCGAGACGAGCTTTGGGCTTCTCTATTTCAGGGGCACGACTGACGTATGACGAGAAAGATTCGGATGGGGATTATCTTCGGCGGCCGCTCCGGCGAGCACGAAGTGTCGGTGCGCTCGGCGCGCTCGGTGATAGAGGCGGCCGACCCGGAGAAGTACGAGCTGATTCCCGTCGCGATCAACAGGGAGGGGCGCTGGCTCCCGCCCTCCGAGTCGATTTCGCTGCTGCCGGAAGCCCTGCGGCTAAAGCTTTTGGAGTCCGAAGGTTCCGCCGACGGCGACGCGTCGGTCGTCGTTGACCCCTCGCGCGGGGCGTTGTTGAGGCGCGGGGGCGGTGCGGACGGGGCGGCCGACGAGCGGCTCGACGTTGTATTCCCAGTCCTGCACGGCACTTACGGCGAGGACGGGACGATTCAAGGATTGCTTGAGATGGCCGGCGTCCCCTACGTCGGCTGCGGGGTTCTGGCCTCGAGCTGCGGGATGGACAAGGTGACGATGAAGACTCTCTTCCGTCAGGCCGGCCTCCCGCTCTGCAAATACACTTGGTTCCTGCGCCGCGAGTGGGAGGACGCGCCCGCCGAAGTGGCCGGGCGCGTCAAGGCGGAGGTCGGCTTCCCGTGCTTCGTCAAACCCGCGAACCTCGGCTCTTCCGTCGGCATTTCGCGCGCGACCGACGAGGAGACGCTGGTCGCCGCCGTCAACCTCGCGGCGCGTTACGACCGTAAGATTATCGTGGAAGAGGGGTTGGACGTGCGCGAGATCGAGGTCGCCGTTATCGGCAACGACGCCCCGGAGGCGAGTCTGCCCGGCGAGTACGTCGTCCACGACGAGCAGGCGAAGTTCTTGGACTACAACGAGAAGTATTCGAGCACAGGGCACGTCGAGTTCGTCGTCCCGGCTCAGATACCGGCCCGGCTCTCGCGGCGGATACGCGAGATGGCCGTCCGCGCCTTCAAGGCCGTGGACGGCGCGGGGTTCGCGCGGGTCGATTTCTTCATCCGCCGCGACACGGACAAGCTGCTCCTCAACGAGTTGAACACCATACCGGGGCTGACGGACGTTTCCGGGTTCCCGCAAATGTGGGAGGCTTCGGGGAAGCCGTTCAGGGAGGTCGTTGACCGGCTGATCGAACTCGCCTTCGAGCGCCACGCCGAGAAGGCGCGAAACGAGACGAGCCTCTGAAGGCGCCCGGCCGCTAAAATCTTCTTTCAAATGGCGCGCCCGCGCGCCGACGCCGCCTCACGAAAGCCCCGCCGACCTTCGAGTGATTTCTCAGCGCGCCGCCCCTAACCCTTTGGGGCGCGGTAGCCGTCGCGCGTCCGCGCGTTTAGCTCCGGGCGCGCGACCTTGAGTTGTATGCTGCGCCAGCGGCCGTCGCGCGCGGAGTTGTCGGGGCGGTAGCCGAGCGTGTACTGGTTGCTCAACTCTTCGAGGATGTCTTTGAAAGCCTCGTCGAGCGCCTGCCCGCCCGGCTTCGAGACGTAGCGCCCGCCGCTCTTGCCCGCGAAATTTTTGAGCGTCCCGGCGGCCCTCATCCGGTCGGCCTGATTCGTAAGCGGGTCGGACATGTCCACGGTGTAGATGGTCGCGTTGGCTTCGAGCGCGGCGTTGAGCGCCTTGTCGGCCGAAGCGCCGCTCTTGGTGTCCATCCCGTCCGATAAGACAATGATCGCCCGCCGCTTCTCCGGCCGCTTCGCGATGTCCTTCGCCGCGCGCAGCACCGCGTCGTTGAGCGCCGTCATCCCCCGCGAGCCGAGGTCGTACGCCACGGGCGGGAGGTCGCGCCCCGGCGCGAAATCCTGTAGCTGCTCGACCTTGGAGTCGAAGTTGTAGACGGCCGCCACGTCCTCCTCCCTCAAGCCATCGAGGAATCGCAGCGCCGCGGCGCGCGCCAGCGTCAGTCGCCGCTCCATGCTCCCCGAAGTGTCGAGGAGGATGGCCGCCGCGAAAGGCGTCTCCTCGACCGAGAAGAGGCCGACGCGCTGCTCGCGCCCGTCCTCGAAGATTTTAAAGTCGCCGCGCTTGAGCTTGTGGACGTAGTGCCCCCCGGTGTCGGTCACGGTCACGTTCAGGACGACGAGGTCTGCGTTGACGCGCACGACTTCGTCGTCGTCCTTCTGTGGGCGGACGGCCGAGACGTGCGGGGCTAAAAGGCAGGCGAGCAGGGAGAGGAGCAGCAGCGACTTCGTCTTAGAATCAGGGCGGGGAAGGAAGGCGCGTGCGGGCGAAGCTTTCATGGCTTTTGGATGCTGCGGATGTGGTGTATCAGCTCGATGATATCGTTGGAGCGTTCGATGACGGCCGCCGAGATGACCATGCGCGAAGTCTTCTGCACGCTCTTCCTGAGGTCGCAGGAAAGCTCCGCGAGCCGTGTGACGGCCCCGCCGATTACGCCCGGCGGGTCGGGCAGTCCCTTGTCGTCGTCCGAGCCGCCGGCGCCGCCGCGGATTTTGCGCGCGAGCTTTTCCAAACGCTCCAGCCGCTTGAGGTCATCGCGGGTGAGGGAATTGTTCTTCTTGAAGGAGGCGAGAATCTCGTCGCCGATCTGCGCGGCCTCGTCGGCGCGCTCGACCATCTCCCTGTGCGTCTCCTCCTCGTGCCGAATCTCGGCGCGGCGGAGCATCTCGGCCTCGGGCGACCCCAACGGGCCGGGTCTGCGCGGCTCGCGCGGTTCGCGCGGGTCGGGAATCACGTCCTGATTCGGGAGCCTCGGCTGGGCGTAGATGCCGGCCGACAGCGCCGCAACGAAGGCGGCCGTAAAGAGAAACAGTCTGAGGGTGCGAGCGACCATCGGGTTTTGCGTTTTACAGCCTCTTCGCGCGTTATTTACAACACTAAGACGAATGACCTTTTGACGTGCAAGGGTTGAAGCAAGGTTGTCTTCGGCCGGGCGACGAGCCTCGCCGGGCTGAAGTTTTACGTGAGGTTTGTCGGCACGCCGACTCCTAAAGTATGACCCGAGCTATACGCGCAGCCTCAGGGAACCTTGTAGGGCGTGTCGGGCGTGTTGATGAACTCGGAGTCACCCGACTTCTTCTGCGCCGGGGTCTTGACGATGATGATGTTGTCCTTGATCTTCTCGGGGGGGCGCTTCGCGCCTGGCTGTGCCTTAAACGCGACCTCTTCCTGCGGGCGCGCGCCGCTGCGGAGGCCGACCACGCGCGTACTGCTCCACTCGTCGGAGAGCACCTTGAGCGAGAACTTGCCCTTCTTGCCGGGCTCTAAATCCATAGGCTCGACTTGAACTTCCCGCCTCTCAAGGCTCCCGTCGGTCCTGCGTCTCAGCTCGATTTCGACGGAGAGTTTTTCCAGCCTCTGCGCCCCGATGTTCTCGACCGCGCCCCCGATGACGGCGTAAGGCTTGGCCAACATCGGCTCGTCCACAAAGACGTTCGCCTCTGGCGCGGCGACGGCGGCGGGACGATTCTGAGTCGTCTTTTGCGCCGACACGTCGCCCGATGTCGGGGCGACCGCAGCGCGTTGACAGCCCGAAAGCGTGGTCAGTGTAAGGATTGAGGCCGCGAGCAGAGACGTTCCGGCGGCCGAAAATGGATTTCTAAGATGGAACATCGACGAAAGCGCCTGAGTAAAAAGTCTTACAGTAAAGCGTGAGCGTTCCACCGCCTCGTTGTTAAAACTCAAGGACTTAACCCCGTCGGGGCCTGACGGGACGCGGGGGAGTGGGACGCCTTTAAACTCGGCTATTGTTCGCGGCCGGGGGGAGGGCCGCCCGTGACCTTCTCGATGAGGGCGAAGAGGAATTCCTGCTCGGCGGTACCCGTGCTCCTGAGCGAAAGCCACTCGGCGCCGAGCACGTTGTCGCTCCGACCCTCGACGCGCGCGTTGACCGAGACGTTGGAGTTCGCGCTGTCGATGGGCTGAATCTCGACGATGATCGTGTAGCGCCCGCGCGTCCAGTTGCCCTGGTCGGCGCGCGGCACCTCGGCCAGACGGTTCAGCTCGGAGGTGGTAACGACCGAGCCGCGCGTGAAGGTGTAGGGCTGGGAGACGAGCAGACCCGTGTCGAGCTTCGAGACCGTCTCGTCGAGAATCAGTTTTCTATCGCGCATCAGCTCCTGCGCGGCCTTCGTCAGCACGTCGTTCGGGACCTGAAAGCGGTAGGGATTCGGGATGGGGGGCGGCGTCTGCGTCTTCCCCTTGCCGAAGTCCATCCCGCGGCCGACGCCCGTGTCAACTTTGCCGCCGTTGATGGCGGGCTGGCGGTTGTTGCTGCTGTCGCGGATGCGGTCGTTCTGCTGATCGACGCCCTTCTCCTGCGCCGCGCAGACCGTGCACGCGAAAGCGAGAATCATGATTCCGAGTAGCGGCTTCATCTGTAGACCCCTTTGCCCTGAGCTTGACCGAACGCGCCGAACCGGGGAAACGCTGCGAGCATAAAGCAAGGTTATGTCGAATTCAAGACTTTGCGCCCGCGCACGCGTGCTTTGATGCCGATTTAGGGTGAGGGGGACGGCTGCGCGTCGGTGAAAGTCCCCTCGGAAGGCGTCGGCGTCGCGTGCAGGTTCGCGTTACGGTTACGCTCCCACTCCCTCAGAGCCTGCACGCCGCGCTGGAAATCGGCGTCGCTGGCGTAGAAGTTGTGCGCGCCGTCGTTCCGCGCGGGGTCGCGGACGTAATAGAGGTAATCGGTCTGCGCGGGTTTGAGCGCGGCTTCGAGCGAGCTGCGGCCGGCGGAGGCGATGGGCCCCGGCGGGAGCCCGCGAACTTTGCGCGTGTTGTAAGGCGAATCGCGTTCGATGTCGCTCAGATAAACCTTCCCGTTATTTCTCCACTTGCCCGCGGCCTTCGACGCGTAGATGACCGTGGAGTCGATGCCGAGCGGGATGTCTCTGGAGAGCCTGTTGTAGATGACCGACGCGACGCGCGGGCGCTCCTCGGAAAGCTTCGCCTCGGTCTCGATCAGAGAGGCGATGGTGACGATCTCCCTCGGGCTGCGGTTCGCCGGGGCTGGGTTTTCGGACGAGACCTCCGTCCAGACCTGTCTGAAGCGCTTCACCATCGACTCGACCACCTGCCGGGCGGTCGTGTCCGGCGGGAAGCTGTAAGTGTCGGGGAAGAGATAGCCTTCCAAGTTCTTCGCCGTCGGGTCGATGTCGTTGATTAGGCTCGTCTCGTCGAAGAGCGCGAGCGCCTCGTCGGCGTTACGCAGCTTGAGTTCGGGAATCCTCGCGAGCATGGCGGCGATGTCCCAGCGCGTCCACCCCTCGATGACCGTTAGGCGGCTGAGACGCTGCTCACCCTCCTGTAATTTTTTGAGGACATCCAGAGGGGAGACGGGGGATGGGAAGCGATACTCGCCGGCTTTGAGCTTTTGACCGGAGTTTGTCAGGCGGAGGTAGAGCCGCAGAAGCCATCCACGTCTGATAACGCCGTTGGTCTCTAAAGTGTTGATAATCTGATCGGGGGTTGAGCCGCGTGGGATTTCTATGTACTGGCTGCTCTGGGCGTGGAGAATCGGCGTCTGAAGGGTGCTTCTCGCCCAAAGAAGAAAGCCGCCACAGACGAGAAGGCCGAGGAGGATGAGTGCGATAAGAAGTCTTTTAATTGTCATCAAATACCGCGCAGGCGTTAGAGTTATCTCTGAGCTTCTTCGTGATGTTTTTCGTCACCATCCAGAGCCGCGAGGAAGTCGCTCAAAATAATCGAGGCCGCCTCACTATCGACCCTTTTTGAAATCTCCGCCCCGCCGAGTCCGCGCGCCGACAGAGACGCCTCGGCGGTTTTGGACGTATAACGCTCGTCCTGTAGAAAGATCGGGAGTTTGAGGGAGAGTCCGAGGTTGCGCGCGACGCGTCTGGCTTCGAGGGCGGCGTCGCCTTCGCTTCCGTCGAGACGGAGCGGCAAACCCAGCACTATGGTTCGCACGTCAAACTTCTCGCACGTTTCCGCGAGGGAGCCGAGCAGGCGCTTCCAGGGGGTGCGCGGGAGGGCCGGGAGCGGCCTGACGCTCAGGCGCGACTCGTCCGAGATGGCCAGGCCGACTCTTTTCGACCCGATGTCGATGCCGAGGACGCGACCCAGCACGGTTCGACCTTCCTGACTCCTTTTTGTTAGCGTTTGCGGCGTCCGGGGGGTGCGGGGAGTATAACGCAACCCTTGACGTTTGTGCCACTTAGAAGGCTTGCGCGGGGTCTGTGGCTACTGTATCATCCGACCCGTGGGCTCGGAGAAGGTTATGCCCTCCCCGTCGGGCTCGGGCGTTTTTTAGGTTTAGAGCGGTTTTCGAGGTGCTCGATGTCTTTTCGCAGTAAATTTCTTCTCGTCGTTTTTTCCGCGACGCTGGCGCTCTACACGGTCGTCGGCGGCTGGATGTCGATCAACGCGCAGCAGCAGCAGAACGACCCCGGCGCACAACTCCGCATCTTCGAGAGCGTCCTCAGGCACATACAGGACGACTACGTAGACGAGCCTGACCTGGCCAAAGTCCGCGCCGGCGCGCTGCGCGGCCTGGCCTACGGCCTCGACCCTTATTCGACCTACCTCACGCCCGAGCAGGTCAAGGGCTTCCGCGCGAGCGACCAGAGCAAGCAGACGGGCATCGGCGCCGAGTTGTCGCAGTTCGCCTCGTACCTCTACGTCATCGCCCCCGTGAAGGGCGGGCCGGCCGAGCAGGCCGGGCTTCAGGCGGGCGACATCATCGAGTACATCGACGGGAAGGCGACGCGCGACATTTCGCTCTACGACGCGCGCCAGCTTTTGAACGGGGCGCCGGGCAGCGAAGCCAAACTGCGCGTCCTACGCGCGGGCACGCGGCCGTTCGTCCTGAGCGTCAGGCGCGGCGCGGTGCAGGTGCCGGGCGCGGAGTCGCGCACGGAGGCGGGCAAAGTCGGCGTCATCAAGGTCAACAGCCTCGCGGAGGGCGAGGCCGCCGACGTTAAGTCTCGGCTTCAGGAGCTTCTCAAGCAGGGCTCGCAGAAGGTCGTGCTCGACCTTCGGAGCGTGGCTGGCGGCTCGCTCGAAGAGGGCGTCAAGGTCGCCAACCTCTTCATCCGCGAGGGCGCGCTGGCGCAGACGGTCGGGCGCGGCAACAAGCCTCTGAAGAGCTACGCGGCCGACCCGAAGGCGGCGGTGTTTGAAGGCCCGGTCGCCGTCCTGATCGACCGCGGCTCGGCGGCGGCGGCGGAAGTCGTCGCGTCGGCCTTCCTTGAGCACAAGCGCGGCGACGTGATCGGCGTCAAGAGCTTCGGCGCGGGCGCCGAGCAGCAGTTGTTCACGCTGCGCGGCGGCGACGGGCTCCTGCTGACCACGGTCAAGTGGGCGTCCTCGGCCGGCAAACCCTTCCTCGGCGAGGGCGTGAAGCCGTCGGTGGAGGTCAAGCTCCCCGAACTGGCCGAGGCCATCGACCCCGAAGACCTGACGGGTAACGACGACGACCCCATCGCGCAGCCCAACGCGCCGGCCGAACGCAGGGACGTGGCGCCCGAGGCCGCCTCGCCGAAGCAGCAGCCCGAAGACTTGCAGCTCAAGAAGGCGCTCGAACTTCTGAGGGAGAAGGACAACAAGCCGGCGCAGAGCCCGCAGCGGCCTTCCTAAAGAAGGGAAGTCGGCAGTTAAAAATCGTGAAGCCCGTGAGACTCAAGCCTCACGGGCTTCACGATTTTTATAGGCGCGTCCGGCCTGACAGTCTTTCAGAGCGGGATGTTCCCGTGCTTCTTCGGCGGGTTGGTGTCGCGCTTGTTCTCCAGGAGCGCGAGGGCGCTGATGAGTTTTTTCCGGGTCAGCGCCGGCTCGATGATCTCGTCGATGAAGCCGCGCTCGGCGGCGACGTAAGGGTTGGCGAACTTCTCCTCAAACTCCTGTACGCGCGCGCGGCGCGCCGACTCCTGATCGGCCGCCTCGGCGATCTCGCGCCGGTAGAGGACGCCGACGGCGCCCTCGGCCCCCATCACGGCGATCTCGGCGGTCGGCCAGGCGAAGTTAACGTCGGTGCGGATGTGCTTCGAGGCCATGACGCAGTAGGCGCCGCCGTAAGCCTTGCGCGTGATGACCGTGATCTTGGGGACGGTGGCCTCGGCGAAGGCGTAGAGGAGTTTGGCGCCGTGGCGGATGATGCCGCCGTGCTCCTGGCGCACGCCGGGCAGAAAGCCGGGCACGTCCTCGAACACGACGAGCGGGATGTTGAAGCAGTCGCAGAAGCGCACGAAGCGCGCGCCCTTGACCGAGGCGTCGATGTCGAGGACGCCGGCGAGGAAGGCGGGCTGGTTGGCGACGACGCCGACGCTCCGGCCCCCGAGGCGCGCGAAGCCGACGACGATGTTCGGCGCGTAGTGCTCGTGGACTTCAAAAAAATAGCCCTCGTCCACGACCGCGTGGACGGCGTCGCGGATGTCGTAGGGCTGGTTCGAGGCTTCTGGGACGAGCGTGTTGAGCGACTCGACGCGCCGGTCGGACGGGTCTGAAGTCTCGACGCGCGGGGCGTCCTCCATGTTGTTCGACGGGAGGAAGGAGAGCAGCTCGCGTACGAGCAGGAGCGCGTGCTCGTCGGTGTCGGCGGCGAAGTGCGCGACCCCCGAGACGCTGTTGTGCGTGTCGGCTCCGCCCAACTCCTCCTTCGACACGTCCTCGTGCGTGACCGTGCGGATCACGTCCGGGCCGGTGATGAACATGTAGGAGGTGTTCTTGACCATCACGTTGAAGTCGGTGATGGCGGGGCTGTAGACGGCGCCGCCCGCGCAAGGCCCCATGATGCAGCTTATCTGCGGGACGACGCCGGAGGCGAGCGTGTTGCGCAGGAAGATGTCGGCGTAGCCGCCCAAGCTGACGACGCCCTCCTGTATGCGCGCGCCGCCCGAGTCGTTCAATCCCACGACGGGGGCGCCGACGCGCATCGCCGTGTCCATGACCTTGCAAATCTTCTCGGCGTGCGTCTCGGAGAGCGAGCCGCCGAAGACGGTGAAGTCCTGCGCGAAGACGAAGACGCGGCGGCCGTCCACGAGGCCGTGGCCGGTGACGACGCCGTCGCCGGGGTAGAGCTGTTTGTCCAGCCCGAAGTCGCGCGAGCGGTGGACGACGAGCTGGTCGAACTCCTCGAAGGTGCCCTCGTCGAGGAAGAACTCGACGCGCTCGCGCGCCGTCCATTTGCCGGCCTCGTGCTGGCGCTCGACGCGCGCGCGGCCGCCGCCCTCCTCGGCGCGCTGTTTCTTTTTGACGAGCCGGTCGAGCTTCGACTCGTGTGTTTCTGCAACTGGTTCGGGTTTCATAGTTTGAGACTTTCGGCCGGGAATTATGAACGATGCGGCCGTTTTTGTACACGGGGGCGGCGCCGGCCTTCGTCTGACAAAACACTTCAAAGGTAGAGGCTGAAGAGTCGGCGCGCCGACCCTTCAGCTTTTACGCGAGCGCGGCGGCGTCAGGTTTTACATTACTCGAAGGCCGTCAGTTGAGGTCGAACGGGAACCCGCGCGAGTCAACCAGCCGCAAAAGCTCGTCGAGCGCGCGCCTCACGTTCTCCCTGTAAGATTCAGGGTAAGCGTAAAGCTCCGCGTGAAGCTCGAACTCGTCCTCGTCGAGCACCGTGTAAGAGAAGTCCGGCTCGACCAGAACGTCAACGTCCAAATCGACGAAGGAGAGGACGCCGTCGTCGAGCCGCGCGGGCGTGTTGATGTTGCAGTAGAACCTGAGCAGTCGCCGTTCGGGCGTCTGGAAGCGGAAGACGCTGTACCAGCGGTCGGTCCAGAAGTATTCGGTGCTGCGCGTGCCGGCCTCGATGGTGCCGATGAGCGGGTGGCGGACTTCTTCGTTGAAGGACGCGTCCAGAACGACGAGCGAGCCTTCGAGGCGCTCGACGCGCGCCGGCCAGCGCCGTCGGACGCGGCCGTCGTGTTTGCAGGAGTGGACGAAAATTTCCGACAAGACCCGCGCGCCTCGCCTTCGGTTCGATGATTTAAGTCGAGACCTTACGGACGGGGTTGCGGAGGACGCCGACGCCTTCGACTTCGACCTCGACCGTGTCGCCGTCGCGGAGCGGCCCGACGCCTGCGGGCGTCCCCGTCGCGATGAGGTCGCCGGGCTCAAGCGTCATCGCGTGCGAGATGTAGCGGATGAGGTACGGGACGGGGAAGGCCATCGCGCTCGTACGCCCGCTCTGCCGCACCTCGCCGTTGACGCGCGTCTCGACGGAGAGGTCTGCGGGGTCGAGCCCCGTGACGATAAAGGGGCCGACGGGGCAGAAGGTGTCGAAGGACTTGCCGCGCGTAAACTGCACGTCCTTGCGTTGGAGGTCGCGCGCCGTCACGTCGTTGAGGCAGGTGAAGCCGAGGACGTAGGCGAGCGGGTCTTCATCGGCCGCGAGGCGGCCGCAGCGGCGTCCGATAACCAAGCCGAGTTCGCCCTCGTGTTCGACGCGCTCGGAGACTTCGGGCAGTTCGACCGCGTCGCCGTCGCCGACGATGGCGGAGGGCGCCTTGAGAAAGAGCAGCGGCTCCGACGGCATCGCGTTGCCGAGTTCGGCGGCGTGCTCGCGGTAGTTGCGGCCGACGCAGACGATCTTTGAAGGCGTGACGGGCGGGAGCAACTGTGCGTCCGCGAGCCGGATCGAGGGCTCGACGCCTTCGAGCGAGAGGTCGCCCGCCGAGAGGTCGCCGGCGAGCCTGAAGACCTCCTCGCCCGAGATCATGCCGTAACTCGGGCGCTGCGTTTCCGGGTCTGTGAAGCGGCAAATCTTCATAAAAGTCATTCAGTCTTTCGGAAGGCTTCGGCTACGGGGCGGTCTCAGACTGCACTTCGGACGGCCTTGAGACGTTGCCGGCGGCGTCCACGGCCACGGCGTAGTAGAAATATTTCTGCCCCGACCTGACCGCCTCGTCCTGGAAGGTCGTGCGCTGGAGCGGCTCGCGGTTGAGCTTCGTCCAGTTCTCCTTGGGCAGGTCTGGGTCGGTCGAGCGGTAGAGGTTGTAGCCGACCACGTCGCGCTCCTGGTTGGCGGCGAAGAAGACCGAGATGCGCAGGGGCGAAGGGGCGGCGGCGGCCGTCAGCCCCGTCGGGGCGGCGGGCGCGAAGACATCGACGGGCTTGACGTTGACCGCGTTCGAGTTGAGGCTCTCGACCGGCTCGCCGCCGGTGCCGAGCGAGACGGCGCGGACGACGTAGACGTACTCCTCGCCGAACTTGAAAGTCTGGTCGGCGAAGCTCAACGCGTTGACCGGGCGCGTGTTGAGCGGCGTCTGTGCGGGCTCGTTCTGCGAAGCGGCGGAGCGGTAGACGTTGTAGCCGAGGAGGTTCGCGGGGCGCGTGCCGTCCACGTTCGACTCGGGCGTCTCCCAGCGGACGTTGATGGCGCTCTCCTTGATTTCGGGGTTCGGCGCGACGTTGGGCGGCAGGCTGACGCTGGCCGCCGGCTCGATCAGGAGGAAGTTCGAGAAGGAGGCGCGCTGCCCCGCGGCGTTGACGTAGCGGACGGCGTAGCGCAGGCGGACGGGCTCGCTCAAGGTCAGCTCGTCGGTGTACGCGAGCGCGTCGGGCGCGCGCGCGATCTGCTCTTCGCCGACCGAGCCGATGAGCGTGGCGCGCGAGGAGAACTCCTCCTCGGTCAAAGGCAGAGGGTCGTCCACGCCTTCGGCCAGACGGTAAACGTCAACGCGGCGTATGCTCTGGACGCTCTCGTCGGACGCGTTGCGGCGCGGCGCGGGCCAGCTCAGGATGACCTGATTGCCGCGCTGGACGCCGGACAGAAGCTCCGTGCGCTGCGGCACCCGCTCGACGGGCGGGAGCGGCGGGTGGCGCTTCCCGCAGGCGTTCAGGAAGGCGAAAGGCACAAGGCACAGGGCGAAAATCAAAAATGAAAAGCCACGGATGCGGGGCGCACTCGTCCCTTCGCCTTGTGCCTTACGCCTTGTGCCTTGTGATTTCATCAGAGGACGTAGCGGCTGAGGTCCTGGTCTTTGACGATGTCGGAGATGGCGCGGCCGACGTACTCGGCGTCTAAGAGCTGGCGCTTCGGTTCGAGGTCGGGGCCTTCAAAGCTGATCTCGTCCAAGACCCTCTCCATGATGGTGTGGAGGCGGCGCGCGCCGATGTTCTCGGTCTGCTCGTTGACGCGGACGGCGAAGCGCGCGATGGCGTCGATGGCGTCCTCTGTGAAATCGAGCTCGATGCCTTCGGTTTCGAGCAGCGCCTTGTACTGCTTGACGAGCGAGTTCTTGGGCTCGGTCAGGATGCGCTTGAAGTCTTCGAGCGTGAGCGAGTCGAGCTCGACGCGGATGGGGAAGCGCCCCTGAAGTTCCGGGATGAGGTCGGAGGGCTTCGAGACGTGGAAGGCGCCGGCCGCGATGAAGAGAACGTGGTCTGTGCGCACCATCCCGTAGCGCGTGTTGACGGTCGTGCCCTCGACGATGGGGAGGAGGTCGCGCTGGACGCCCTCGCGCGAAACGTCGGGGCCGGAGCCGCCCGTCTCGCGCCCGGCGATCTTGTCCAGCTCGTCGAGGAAGATGATGGCGGACGACTCGACGCGCTCAAGGGCGGCGCGCGCGACGGCGTCCATGTCCACGAGCCGCTCCTCCTCCTCCTGGATGAGGTACTCCGTGGCCTCGTCCACGCGCATCCGCTGTCGCTTGGTGCGCCCCTGGAAGAGGTTGCCGAGCATGTCCTTCATGTTGATGCCCATCTCCTCGACGCCCTGGGGCCCCGCGACCTCGATGGTAGGGAAGCTCTTCTCGCGCACCTCCATCTCGACGAGACGGCTGTCGAGCTTGCCGTCGCGCAACTGCGCGCGCAGCTTCTCGCGTGTCTTCTGAAACTGTTCGTCGCGGTCGGGGCCGGAAGCGGCGGGGGCGGAGTCGGGCGAGTCGTCGCCGGAGTCGAAGTCGTAGAAGCCGGCGGAGGCGCGCGGGGGCAGCAGCAGGTCGAGGATGCGCTCTTCGGCGTTATTCTCGGCCTTTTCGGCCACCTCGTCGATCTTCTCCTCGCGCACCATATCGACGGCGATCTCGCAGAGGTCGCGGATCATCGACTCCACGTCGCGGCCGACGTAGCCGACCTCCGTGAACTTGGAGGCTTCGACCTTGAGGAAGGGCGAATTGGACATGCGCGCGAGGCGGCGGGCGATCTCGGTCTTGCCGACGCCGGTCGAGCCGATCATGATGATGTTTTTGGGCATCACGTCGGCGGCCATCTCGGGCGGCAGCTTCTGGCGGCGGACGCGGTTGCGGAGCGCGATGGCGACGGCGCGCTTGGCGGCGTGCTGGCCGATGACGTGTTTGTCGAGCTGCGCGACGATCTGACGCGGGGTCATCTCGTCGAGCCGCGAATCCTCTTCGACCTCGCCTGAAAGATATATCACCATGTGCGAACGCGACCGCTTAGCAAAAGCCTGCGCGCGGGAGTCGCACACGCGTGCGCGACCCGCCCGCGCGGCTCAAATCTCCTCGACGACAATGTTCTGGTTCGTGTAGATGCAGATTTCGCCGGCGATGCGGAGGGCGCGCTCGGCGATCTCCCTGGCGCTCATCTCCGTGTGCTCGGAGAGTGCGCGCGCGGCGGCGAGCGCGTAAGGGCCGCCGGAGCCGATGGCGAGGACGCCGCCGTCGTCGGGCGCGATGACGTCGCCGTTGCCGGAGAGGAGGAACGAGCTCTTCTCGTCGGCGACGATCAGGAGCGCCTCCAGGTGGCGCAGAATCTTGTCGGTGCGCCACTCCTTGCTCAGCTCGATGGCGGCGCGTTCGAGGTTGCCGTGGTACTGTTCGAGCTTGCCCTCGAAGCGCGCGAGGAGCGAGAAGGCGTCGGCGGTCGCGCCGGCGAAGCCGCAGAGAATCTTCTCGTTGTAGAGCCGGCGGACTTTTCGCGCGCCGCTCTTCATGATGGTGTCGCCGTGCGTCACCTGGCCGTCGCCCGCGAGCGCGACGCGGCCGCCGCGCCGTACGAGCAGGATGGTGGTGCTGCGAAACTCTTTTTCGGGGCGACTCATAGTAAGCATTGCACTATAGAAACTGGCGAGAAGGGAAGTCAAGCGAGCCCCCGCGGCCGCCTCAAGGGGTTAGAATTTACGCGCGCGCGGCGCGCGACGACGGACAGTCGCGGAGATTTGGGTTATGATTGGCGCGCGCGGGAGTGTGAGAGGGAAATGTCGGGTCGCAGACCTTTAATCGGCATCACGATGCGCCACGAGCTGGAGACCGAGAGGTTCTACCTGGCGCGTTTCTACAGCGAGGCGGTCGCGGCGGCGGGCGGGCTGCCGGTACACCTGTCTTTAATCCCGGACGCGGAGGTCGTCGGCTCAATCGTCAAGCGTCTGGACGGGGTGCTCCTGCCCGGCAGCGCTTCGGACGTGGACCCGCTGCTCTACGATCATGAGCCGCACCCGAAGCTCGGCCCGGTGCACCCGCTCAAGGATCGGACGGACCTGCTCGTTCTGAAGGAGTCGGAGGCAAGGCGTCTGCCGCTGCTGGCCGTCTGCTTTGGGATGCAGGTCTGGAACGTCTTTCGCGGGGGGAGCCTCATTCAGGACATCGCTTCACTGGTGCCGCAGGCGATCAAGCACGAGCAGGGGGCGCCGCGGGAGAGGCGGTCACACCGTCTCTCGATCAACCCGGAGAGCCTTCTCGGAAGCCTCGCGGGCGAGGTGTCGGCCTTAGTCAACAGCCACCACCACCAGGCGCTGGAGAAGATCGGCGAGGGGTTGCAGGCGTCCGCGTGGAGTTCCGACGGCCTTGTCGAAGCCGTCGAGGATACGCGGGACGGTCGCTGGGCTCTGGGCGTGCAGTGGCACCCGGAACTAGGCTGGGAGGGCGACAAGCTTTCGTCCGCAATCTTTAACGCCTTTATCAATGCAGCCGGCGCCGCAGCGTCCGATAACGACGGGGTTTGAACGATAAACCCCAATTAGGTCACAGATTAAGAACCCGGAGGTTCAATATCCTTGAAGTCGAGGCGGAAAGTTGTACTGGGTCTGGAGAGCCTTTGCCAGTCGCGAAGCGAGCTGTTAAAGGGTTCGAGGGTGGGTTTGGTCTGTAACCAAGCCTCCGTCGATCACGGTCTGAATCATGCCGCGGACATCCTCAGAGCGGCTGAAGGCGTTAATTTGACGGCGCTTTTCGGCCCTCAGCACGGCATACGGGGCGACCTACAGGACAACATGGTCGAGACGCCTCACACGACCGACACGGAGACGGGTCTGCCCGTCTATTCGCTCTACAGCGAGACGCGCGAGCCGACGGAGGAGATGCTGCGGGACGTGGACGTGCTGGTCTGCGACCTACAGGACATCGGTTGCAGGATATACACCTTTGTCTACACCATCGCGAACTGCATGCGTGTCGCGCGCCGGATGGGGAAGCGCGTGGTCGTCTGTGACCGCCCCAACCCAATCGGCGGCGTGGCCGTCGAAGGCAACGTGCTTGAGGAGGGGTTCGAGTCTTTCGTCGGGCAGTATCCGCTCCCGACGAGGCACGGGATGACGGTTGGCGAACTGGCCCGGATGTTTAACGAGCACTGGGGAATCGGCTGTGAACTCGAAGTAGTGCCTCTGGAAGGCTGGTCGCGAGAGGTTTGGTTTGAAGAGACGGACATTCCCTGGGTTCTACCCTCTCCGAACATTCCGACGCCCGATTCGGCGACGGTCTTCCCCGGCACAGTCCATCTGGAAGGGACGCAGATGTCCGAGGGGCGGGGGACTACACGCCCCTTCGAGCTCGTCGGGGCGCCGTACGTCGAGGCGGCGGAACTGGCCAGAAGTCTCGAAGCCCTTAACTTGCCTGGGGTTAAGTTTCGCCCGACGAATTTTCAACCGACCTTTCAAAAGCACGCGGGGGTAACCTGTGGCGGCGTACAGATACACGTCTTGGACAGGGAAGAGTTCAAGCCGGTTTTGACGGGAGTGGCGATCATCAAGGCGTGTTTTGACCGCTACGGTGACGAGTTTCGCTGGAAGGTGCCGCCCTACGAATACGTCTTTGATAAAAATCCGTTTGACGTGATCTCCGGCACGGACAGCTTGCGAAAGGCGTTCGAGCGGGGGGATTCGCTGCAAGAGATAGAAAATTCCTGGCGGGGCAAATTAGAAGTCTTCCTTGAAGACCGCGCAAAATTCCTGCTTTATTAATGTCCGGTGGATAAAGGCAGTAGGATGGGTCAGATGGCAGACCCTTGTTAAACTAAACCCTTAGATTTGTCGTCGCGCCGACAGTTAAGGTGAAGCTTCAGCAAGCTTCCAGAAAATAGGTCCTACATGGGGAATCGCGTCCGATAAGATAAATGGGAGAGATTGGTTAATGAATCCCTGGTTAATTGGCTTCATCTCCTGGCTGGTCCCAGGACTGGGTCACCTTCTACAAGGACGGACACTGAGGGGCGCCCTCAGCGGAATCACCATTTTGCTGATGTTCGTCCTCGGGATCATGATCGGGGGGCACATCTACGGCCTGAGGGAGACGAATGAAGGTCTCCTTTCAATCCTCTTCGGGCTCTGTGACCTCGGCTCCGGAATCCTTTACTTCTTCTCAAGGTTTGCGGGGCTGGCTGTCAACGAGCGCCCCGAACAGGCCACGGCCGAATACGGGAGCGTCTTCCTGATGGTCGCCGGACTGCTCAACCTGATTCTGGCGCTCGACGCCTTCGACATCAGGGCGGGGAGGAAGTCTTGATACACTTCACCTTGATGGTTCTGTTCGCGCTCCTCGTCGCACTGGTCTTCGGTGTCGTGGGCCGCGAGGGCGAACAGGGGCGCCTGCGCTACGGGCTCAAGATTTTTCTCGAATTCGTCGGCGTCGGCTTTGTGCTGGCGTGGCTCCTCTACTTTGTGCCCTGGTAAAACCTTGGCGGGGCGTTCCGAACATGGGAATTGTCGAGACGCAGGCCATCGTCCTGCAGACCTACAAACTGGCCGACGCCGATAAGATTGTCCTGTGCATGACGGAAAAGGCGGGGCTGGTTCGCGGGGTCGCCAAGGGCGCGCGCCGCCTGAAGAGTAAATTCGGCGCCAGCCTGGAGCCTTTCACACTCATACATCTGACCTTCTTTGAGAAGGAGACGCGCGAGCTCGTCACGATCCGCGGTGCAGAGATAGTCAAGTCGTACTTCGACGCGGTCGGGAACGCGCAGGCTTTCGAGGGGCTGGTCTACCTTCTGGAACTGGTCAGGGAGTTCGCGCTCCCGAACCATTCGGACGAGAGGCTCTTTAAAATGCTGCGCGCGTGCGTAGACTTCCTGGCCCAGAACCCCTCGGAAGCCAGCGCGGTCTCGGCCTACACGGAATTGTGGACGCTCAAGATCGCGGGCTTTCTGCCCGACCTTAAGTCCTGCGGCGTCTGTGGGATAAGACTCGACGATTCATACAACGGGCGAAGATTTATCTCACACGAGGGCGTCCTCTGGTGTGACGCCTGCGCGAAGGCTGGGGCACAGTCGCTCTCCGTCGAAGCCTACACGCTCCTTTCGACGACACGCCGCTCGGGTCCCGACGAGTGGGCGCGGAACTACTCCGGGGCGGGGGAGGAGAGTCGCCGCCTCATCTCCGAGACGGCGCGCAGGCTCGTCAGGAGGGCTTTGGAGAGGGAACCGCGCGCCGGGAGGGCTTCCGGCGCGAGCAGATAGTCCCGTCCCGTACGCGTGTCGGCCATTTTTTGCGGATGATGAAACCCTGGAAAGCTCTGGACGCGTACCTCATCAAATCGGCGCTGCCCTACGTGCTGCTGTCGCTCACGATCCTCTCCGCGATACTCTTAATACAACAGACGGCCAAATTCGCGGAGGTGCTCGGCTCGACCGAGACCCCTCTACACCTGACCATACAGGTCGCCGCGAACCTCCTTCCGAGCATACTCATCTTCACGCTCCCGACCTCGGTCCTCGTCGGGACGGCGACCGGCTTCGGACAGCTCGGGCACGACAGCGAACTGATCGCGATGCGCGCGGCGGGCGTGGGTAACTACAGGATTATCGCCCCCCTCATGTTCCTGGGCGCACTCCTCAGCGCGCTGACCTTCTACGTGGCCTTCGAGGTCGCCCCCGTCTCTGCGCAGAACCTGCGGGACATAGGCTTGCAGGCGGCGCTCTACAGGCTGGAGTCGCCGGTCGAGCCGCGCAGCTTCTACACGGGGATTCCGGGGAAGGTCGTCTACGTCAGGGAGGGCGATAAGGAGAAGGGGCTGTGGGGAAAGATTTTCATACACTGGGAGGAGGCCGGCGGGGAAGTCCGTCTGGCCACCGCGAGGAGCGGGCGACTCGACTTCTCGGGCGAGCAGGCCGAGCTCGTGCTCGACGACGCGGTCCTGACGACGCTCCCGGCGGGGGGCGTCGAGGCGCTGGCGAAGGGCGCGCACGTCACCATCGAGCGCTCGGCCAGCATGCGTCTGAAGGACGAAAGGCTCAACCTCGGGCGGAGCGCGCTGACCAAGCGTATACGCGAGCGCGAGCCCGAGTTGGACGAGTTGGGCTGGTCCGGACTTTTACGCAGATCGAGGGATGCGGAAGACCCGAAGGCGAGCAGGGAAGCGTCAATCGCGCTGCACAGGAGGCTGACGCTCTCGCTCTCCTCTTTGATCTTCGCCTTTTTCGGCGCCGGGCTGGGGTTAAAGGTCGTCCGCGGCGGGCGCTCGAAAGGGGTCCTGCTCTCGCTCCTCTCGATGCTGCTCTACTACCTCATCTCGATCGCGGGCGAGCAACTGGCGCGGGCCGGCTCCGTGCCGCCAGTCTTCGGCTCCTGGCTGGCCTTCGGGGTGGCTGTCCTGGCCGGGACGCTCCTCATGCTCTCCAGGCGAGGGAATTTACGCCTTTCGCTCCGGAGGGTGGCCCCGAAACCCGCGCGCGTATCGGCGGGCGGCGGGGAGTCTCTAAAGCTGGCGCGGGTCTCCCTCCTCGGGCTGCTGGATAAGAACATCTTCAGGTCTCTGGCGGCCAATTTTCTCCTCGTCGTCTCGGCGCTCGTCGCGATCTTTCTGGTTTTCACGCTCTTCGAGTTGCTGCGGTTCATCGCGGCTAACCGCACGGGGACGGCCGTCGTCGTCCGCTACATGCTGTTCCTTCTGCCCTTCGCCTTCCACGCGGTGACGCCGGTCGGCGCGCTCCTGGCCTCTCTGATCACCTTCGCGCTGATGGTGAGGAGAAACGAGGCCGTGGCGTGGTGGTCGAGCGGGCAGAGCGTGTTCAGGTTCATCGTCCCCTGCGTCTTTTTCGCGGCACTGTTGGGCGCGTGCGTGTGGCTCGTGCAGGACGGGGTCATGCCCGAGGCCAACCGCAGGCAGAACGCTCTGCGCGGGGTGATCAGGAGCGGCGGCGCGCAGGCGGAGGCGCAGAAGGGGCGCCGTTGGGTCTCAAGCGCGGATTCGAGGCGCGTCTACGCGTACAACTCCAACGGGCCGAACGGGCAGTTCGGCGATCTCTTCGTCTTCAATTTCGACCCGGAGGCGCTGCACGTGGAGAGTCTGTACCTGGCGCCGACGGGTTTGACGGGAGCGGACGCCAAACTGGAATTGTCAGAGGCGGAGCGGATCGATTTTACGGGGGGGCGGGTCTCGTACAGACACGAGCCAAAGGTTTTATTGGATTCGGAGGACTTTCAGGCGTTCAACGCGGGACTTAACCGGCCGATGGAGTTTGACTTTGAGGGTTTAAGCGCTTACATAAAAGCGCTTAAGGAGCGCGGCGTCAACGTCCAGCCGCTGGCGGTCGTGCTTGAGAGGCGGCTCGTCGAGCCCCTCCTCCCGCTCGTCATGATCCTCGTCGGCGCACCGCTGGCCTTCGTCTTCGGCAGGCGGGGCACGATCCTCTCCCTGTGCGTGGCAATTGGCGTCGGGCTGCTCTTTCTCGGGCTGATGAGCGTGACGCAGCAGGTGGGGGCGAGCGGGCTTATCTCCACGCACATCGCCGCGTGGTCCCCGCCCGCGCTCTTTTCGGCGGCCGGACTCTACCTTCTCTCGCGCTCCCGAACCTGAAGCGACGGGGAGCCGAACGCAGGATTTGGATTTGAGGAGAGGGCGCCCTTAGGTGCCCATCTCCCAACTCGAAAGGTACTCGACCTGCTCGGGCGTGAGCGTGTCGATGTTGATGCCAAGCGCCTTGAGCTTGAGCCCCGCGATCTCCGTATCGACCTCTTCGGGCAGCGTGTGGACGCCCGGTTTCAGCTCGCCCTTATTCTTCACGAGGTATTCGGCCGACAGAGCCTGATTCGCGAAGCTCATGTCCATGACGCTCGCCGGGTGTCCCTCCGCCGCGGCCAAATTGATCAGCCTGCCTTCGCCGAGGACGATGACGCGCGCGCCGCTCCCGCGCACCTTGAACTCTTCGACGAAGGGGCGGAGCGCCACACCGGGTTCGGACATCTCGCGCAAAGCCGTCAGGTTCAGCTCCAGGTCGAAGTGCCCGCTGTTGCAGACGAGCGCGCCGTCCTTCATCTTCTCGAAGTGCGCCCCGTCGATGACGTGCCGGTTGCCCGTGACGGTGATAAAGATGTCGCCGACGGAGCAGGCTTCCGACATGGGCATCACGCGGAAGCCGTCCATCACAGCCTCGATGGCCTTGATCGCGTTGACCTCCGTGACGATCACGTTGGCGCCAAGCCCGCGCGCACGCATCGCGACTCCCTTCCCACACCAGCCGTAGCCGACGACGACCACCGACCTGCCCGCAATCAGGATGTTTGTGGCGCGTATGATGCCGTCGATCGTCGATTGCCCGGTGCCGTAGCGGTTGTCGAAGAAGTGCTTGGTCTGCGCGTTGTTGACGGCCATGGCGGGGAAGGAGAGCACGCCCGCCTGCTCCATCGCCTGTAGGCGGACGATGCCGGTCGTCGTCTCTTCCGTGCTGCCAATGATCTCTTTCTTCTGGTCACCACGCTCCTTGATCAGAGTGGCCACGACGTCCGACCCGTCGTCGATGATGATGTGCGGCCGGGAGTCAAGCGCCGTACGCACGTGTCTGTTATACGTCTCGGTCGATTCACCCTTGATGGCGTAGACGGGGACGCCCCAGTCCGCGACGAGCGAGGCCGCCACGTCGTCCTGCGTGGAGAGCGGGTTAGAGGCGATTACGACCGACTCGGCACCCCCCGCCTGCAAGGTTCTGACGAGGTTCGCGGTCTCCGTCGTTACGTGCGCGCAGGCCAGCAGGCGAACCCCCTGGAGGGGCTTTTCGGCGGCGAATTTCTCACGGATCAGACGCAGGACCGGCATCTCGCGCTCGGCCCACTCTATGCGGCGCTTACCGTCAGCGGCCAGATTGATGTCTTTGATATCGAACTCGGTCGCGCTTTTTGTGCTCATCGTCTCACCTTCAAGTTAAATGTCAGGGTTTGTAAACTAAGCCCGGGTGTCAAGATACCCGGAAAGCCTAGATTTTGGCGGCCTCGCGCAAATCCTGTGCGCGGTCGGTCAACTCCCAGTTGAAACCTTCCTCGTTACGTCCGAAATGACCGTAAGCTGCCGTCTTTCTATAAATTGGCTGCCTTAACTTGAGGGTTTCGATGATGCTGTGTGGGGTCAGCATGAAATGTTCGCGGACGAGGTTTGCGAGCGCCGTCTCGCTGACACGTCCTGTGCCGCCCGTATCGACGAGCACCGAGACAGGCTCCGCGACGCCGATGGCGTAGGCCAACTGCACCAGACAGCGTTCAGCGAGCCCGGCCGCGACGATATTTTTGGCGATGTAACGCGCCATGTACGCAGCGGAGCGGTCAACCTTGGTCGGGTCTTTTCCGGAGAAAGCCCCGCCGCCGTGCGGCGCGTACCCGCCGTACGTATCGACGATGATCTTGCGGCCGGTCAGCCCTGCGTCCCCCTGCGGCCCCCCGACGACGAAGCGGCCGGTGGGGTTTATGTGATACTTGGTCGTTTTATCGAGCAAGTCCTGCGGGACGGTCGCCTTGATCACCTGCTCCTGAATCTCCTCCCGGAGCTGCTCGTTTGAGACTTCCGGGGCGTGTTGCGTGGAGATGACGACGGCGTCGATGCGGAAAGGGCGCCCGTCCCTGTATTCGACCGTCACCTGAGATTTTCCGTCGGGGCGCAGGTAGGGGAGTGCTTCGGAGCGACGCACCTCGGAGAGCCTCCGGGCGAGCTTGTGCGCCATCTGTATCGGCAGCGGCATCAGCTCTTCGGTCTCGTTGCAGGCGAACCCGAACATCAGCCCCTGGTCGCCGGCGCCGCCCGTGTCCACTCCCATGGCGATGTCCGGAGACTGTTTACCGACGGCCGTCAGGACCGAGCAGGTGTCGCAATCGAACCCGTACTTGGCACGCGTATAACCTATCTCTCGAACGGTTTCACGTGCCACCTGCGAGAAATCGAACTGTGCGTTCGTCGTGATCTCACCGGCAATCACCACCAGGCCGGTCGTGACGAGGGTTTCGCAAGCGACACGACCGGTGCTATCCTCTGCGAGGACCGCGTCTAAGACCGCGTCGGAAATTTGATCGGCGATCTTATCAGGGTGTCCTTCGGTGACGGATTCAGAGGTGAAAAGATAACTGCCGGAGTTGCTCAAGTGTGGTAGTGCCTCCTGTGGTCTGTTTGGAGCGAATAGCTCGGGACAAAAGAACGGGTAATGTAGCAACAGGCTTCGAACAAGTCAAGGAAGAGGGCTTGGATAGACTCTTTTAAAACAGGAGTCCTGGGACATAAGATTCATTATCGGACTCCAGGTGTATGGACTTACCTTCCCGAAGGTTTGGCTTTCATACCTCTTCAAATGTCACTCCCGCTTGCAAATTATCGATTTATTCTTTAAAACTCTCTCAAAATATTTCCGGCTCAGTACCTAACATGATTAATAAAATTGAGAACAGTTCCAGCCGCCAAAAACTCCCCGCGGGAACCGAGGATTTGATCAGGAAGGCTCTCTCGACGCTTCCGAAGGAGCATCTGCGCGGGATCGACAGGGTTCGCCTGGTCGATTCCATCAACGACCCCAGACTGCGCAATGCCCCAAAGATTCCCACACAACTTCCCGGACTTTATCACCCGCGCCAAGGCACACAGCAGGCTTGGCTAGAGATCGCGCTCGACGTGCTCCTGCCCCAAAACGCGCCCATTCACAAGAGACTCCTGCCCAGACTCTCCTTTAAGGCGAACATGGCCGCGGTCATCTTCTCACTCGTGGGGCAGCATCATTATTTGACGCTACGCCATTCGGTTAAAAGGGGGCAGCTCGAATCCTCGATTAGAATCTACACGGAGAAGCAACTGAAGAAGTGGAATGAGAAGGAGCACACGCTCCGCGCACGTCTTTTCAAACCTCTACAACCTACGTTTGAACGTTGGGCGCGGAATCTACAGCGCAGGGCAAAAAGTAGCGGAAAAACCTAGAACATTTATAAGGATTGCCTCTCCGTCTCTCTCAGCCTCTAAGAGTTTTCGAGTTCGGTCAGCACGGACTTTAGCGCCTCCACAATCTCCGCCTTTTCGACCTCGGCCTTCTGAAATTTCAGTTCAACTTTTACATTAGGTGTCGGCAGGTGAAATTTAAACGTAAAGGGTTTAGCAACTTCGATGCTTCCCTCTTTGCGCTGCCGAATGATGGCGCGCGCCTCATCCCTCGTAAAATCTTTGTTGGCGAGAATTTTTATCATCTCCTGCATCGCCTGTGTGTCAGGCTGTCTGATGATTTGCAGGAGCAATGACTTGACATTGATGTCGGCGCGCCGACATTCCTCACGTATCGCCTCAGGTATCGCCGCGAGCGTGATCGCCTCCGTCACCGTACTTCTACTTTTACCGACCTTTTTTGAGACCTCGTCGTGCGTATACCCGTATCTGTGACACAGGGCTGCTAAACCGTCCGCCTCCTCCCAGGCCGTCAAATCCTTTCGCTGCATATTCTCGATCAACGCGATCTCCGCCACGGCCGCCTCGTCAACGTCTAACTCTATGCACGGGACCTCTCTCAGCCCCGCAGCCCGCGCCGCACGCCACCGTCTCTCCCCGGCAATAATCATCCAACGCCCCTTCTGCGCCGAGGGCTTGACCAGCAGAGGCTCAAGGACGCCCTTCTCCTGGACGGAATTGGTCAGTTCGGTGAGGTCGCCGATCTCCACACGCGGCTGCTCCGGATTCGGGTCGAGCTGCTCGACTAGGATCATTCGGCCGATGGCCGCGGGACTCTGGCTCGCCAACTCTTCGACGTAGTGCGCGTCATGCCTCATCCTTATCCCGGCCGGGAGTCCTCTTCTAGACACGATTCATCACCTCTTCACAAAGTTTTGAATATTCACTCGCGCCCGACGACTGCGGGGCGAAAGTGAAGATCGATTCCTTGTAGGCCGGCGCCTCTTCGAGTCGGACGCTTTTGGTAATCACCGTCTCAAACACCTGCGGGCCGAAGACGGTCCTGATCTGCTCGTAGACTTCCCTGGCCAGCGTCGTCCTCTTGTCGAAGAGCGTGACGAGCACCCCCAGGACGCGCAGATCGGGGTTCGGTCTGGCTTTCACCTTCTCTATCGTTTCGAGCAGGTCGTCCGTCCCCTCCAGCGCGTAAAATGACGATTGAATCGGAATCAAAACATGCGTGGAGGCGACTAGAGCGTTCACCGTTATCAGACCGAGCGTCGGCGGGGTGTCGATGAAGATTGTATCGTAGCGGTCGGCGACCCGTTCCAGACGATCTTTCAGGCGAAAGGGGGCGTCGAAATCCCCCACCAGTTTTGATTCCAATTTCGCCAAATTAATCTTGGCGGGGATTATCTCCAGCCCTTTGACGCCGGTCGGGTATGTGTATTCGGAGAGATCGTCCTTCCCGTCCACCATCAAATCGTAAGCGGACGTTCCGATCGACTGCGGGTCGAGAAAGGAGATGGAGCTGTTCCCCTGCGGGTCCAGGTCGAGTAGCAGTACGCGCTGTCCACGTTGAGCGAACCCGGCGGCGAGGTTGATCGTGGTCGTGGTCTTCCCCACCCCGCCTTTTTGATTCGCTATTGCGATGACGATGCTCAAAGGAAGCTGTCCCGGTCAGAAGATTTTAAAGCTACATCGGCAGGTCGCCGGCTTCGCCGATCACGTCGGGCCACTCGTCCTCGGAGCCCGACGCGCTCTCTTCCCCCTCCCCGCTCGTCACCGTGTTCCTCGAAGCCTGAATAACTTCCTCGTTGACAAAAATCGGGCAGTCCACGCGGAGCGCGAGCGCGATGGCATCCGAAGGGCGCGCGTCAATCATAACAGAATCCCCCGCGCGGTCTTTCATCATGATCATCGCGAAGAAAGTGTTGTCGCGCAGCTCCGTGACGACCACGCGCTCGACGAAGGCGCCCATCTCCAGTATCACGTTGCGCAGGAGGTCGTGAGTCATGGGCCTCTGCGGCGCAATCTTTTCGATTTCGAGCGCGATGGCGTTCGCCTCGTATGCGCCGACCCAGATCGGCAACATCGTCTCACTATTTACGTCTTTTAAGATGATGATGGGCGTCCCACTGCTCGGGTCCATCATCAACCCACGAATCTTAACCTCAATCTCCATAATGATTCACGCCCCAGACGTTTCAGTCTTTAAACTTCTCCGTACAGGCTGTGAGTTTTGGCCTCTGTAACTTTTACTTTAACAATCTCACCGATCAATGCGGGCTCGGCGCGGAAGTTAACGACCTTATTGCAGGTCGTGTGCCCCTTCAGGTCGTCTCCGGACCTCGCGCTCCGACCTTCGACAAGAACATCAACCTCTTCACTCACATAACTTTGGAAGATTTCCTTCTGAAGTGACATCTGTAGGCTTTCCAGCTCGAGAAAGCGCCGCGTCTTCTCACCCTCGGAGACAGTCTCCGGCAGCTTGGCGGCGGGAGTGCCGCGCCTCTGGGAATACTTGAAGATGTAGAGGCCGTGAAAACGGCACTCTCTGACAAGTTTTAGCGTGTCTTCAAATTCGGCCGCGGTCTCGCCCGGAAATCCGACGATGATGTCACTCGTCAGAGAGATTTTTCTACGCGCATTCTTGATCGAATCTATCCTGGCCAAGTAATCATCGACCTTATGTCCACGTCGCATGGCCTTTAAAATACGGTCGTTGCCGGATTGGACGGGGAGGTGTACCCAGTTACAGAGGTTCTCATGTTCATCTATCGCTTTAACTATATCCGGGTGAAAGTCTCTCGGGAAAGAGGTTGTGAACTTAATCCTGGGCATCCCCGTCGCCGCGACCGCGCGCAGCAGTCTAGAGAAGGGGGTGGCTCCGTCGTATAACTCAAGTCCGGTATCAGCTTTCGGGCGGTAACTATTTACATTCTGGCCGATTAGCTGAACTTCCTTATAACCTTCATTGCGAAGTCGCTTTACCTCTTCGACGATCTCCTTTGCCGTTCTACTCCTCTCACGCCCCCTCGAAAACGGCACGATACAGTAGGTGCAGAATTTATTACACCCTTCGATGATCGGAACAAAAGCGACGTGTCTGGAATGCCGCTCGACGCTGGAAATCTCAAAGGGTTCTGACGCGTCACGCTCGCCGACATCGATTACACGCCGCTCGCCGCCGACGGCCTTATCCAGAAGAGACGCAATCCTATCAGTCGCGCCGGTGCCGACTACGAGCCCAACCGCCGGGGAGTTTTTAAAGACGGCCTCTCCCTCCAACTGTGCGACACACCCCATGACCCCGATCACGGGCTGCCTGCCGATTCTCCCAGCCTTAATCTCGCCGACCCTGTTGAAAACCTTCTGCTCCGCCCTCTCGCGGATGGAACAGGTATTCAGAATAATAACGTCCGCAGAGTCGGCCGAATCAGAGACGTCGAAGCCGCCGGCGCGCAGTTTTGTAGCCGCACGTTCCGAATCGGCCACATTCATCTGGCAGCCGAAAGTCTCTATGTGGACGCTCACCCTACTCACGACTATCCCTCTTGCTTCAAGTGTAACAGAATTAGATTTGGCTCACGGCAGAAAGTTACCGGGAAGAATATTTAAAACCCGGTGAAATACTTACCTTCTCCACATTTTGAACGGCCACCGAACCGCATCACTTATTTTTAAACAATGGCTTAATAAGCAAGGGCTTAAGATTAAACTCTTCGGTGACCTTCTCGGTCAGCCGCCTCTCTACTCCCACTCGATCGTGCTGGGCGGTTTCGAGCTGACGTCAAAAACCACCCGATTTATCCCCCTGACTTCTGAAGTGAGACGGGTCGAAATCCTCCCCAAAACGTCATGTGGAAGCCGAGCCCAGTCGGCGGTCATGCCGTCGATGCTGGTTACCGCACGGATCGCCAGAACTCGTTCATAAGTCCTGAAATCACCCATCACACCCACGGTCGAAACGGGCAAAAGAATCGGGAACGCCTGCCAGATACTGTCATAAAGCTGTGCTAATTTGAGCTCCTCCTCTATGATTAGGTCCGCCGCACGGAGCAGCTTTAAATGTTCCGGCGTCACCTCCCCAAGGATTCGGACGGCAAAACCGGGGCCCGGGAAGGGGTGTCGCCCGAGAAAATCTTCCGGGATGCCCATTTCACGGCCGATAGTTCGGACCTCGTCTTTAAAAAGCTCCCTCAACGGCTCGATCAATTTGAGATTCATACGCTCGGGAAGTCCCCCGACGTTATGATGGCTTTTGATCACCGCTGAAGGGCCGCGCACCGAAACCGATTCGATGACGTCCGGGTATAAAGTCCCCTGCACAAGATATTTAACCCCGCCGAGCTTTTTGGCCTCCCTCTCAAAGATTTCAATAAAGACTCGGCCGATTATCTTCCTCTTCTCCTCCGGGTCTATCACGCCCTTCAGGGCGCCCAAAAATTCGCCGGAAGCGTCAACGCCCACCACGTTTAAATGCATTTTCTGCTTGAAAAGAGCCCGCGTAGTGTCGAACTCGCCCTCTTTTAAAAGCCCCGTATCTACGAAGATACACAACTGCTGGTCGCCCACGGCCTCGTGAACGAGCGACGCCGCCACCGTGGAGTCTACCCCGCCCGACAGGCCGCAAATAACATTTTCTGTCCCGACTAAAGCCTTTATTTTGGCGATTTGCTCCCCGACGATGGCCTGCGGCGACCAGTCCGCCCGCGCTTTGCAAACGTTGAAAAGGAAGTTCTGTAGTATCTGCTTCCCGAAAGGCGTGTGGGCGACCTCTGGGTGAAATTGAACACCGAATATGCGCCCGCTTAACCCCTCCAAGGCGTTAAGCGCGTCCGAAGTTCGGGCGGTGACGTGGAAGCCTTCGGGGACTTTGACGACGTGGTCGCCGTGACTCATCCAAACGTCCACCTCCGTCGGCAAATCCTTGAAAAGAGGGCTGCTGTCATCGGTAATCAGGAGCCGCGCGTACCCGTACTCACGGTTCGTTGAAGGGATCACCTCCCCACCCAGATCGGCCGCGATGACTTGTAATCCGTAACAGATACCCAGGATCGGACACTCAAAATCCTCAAGGAGGTTGTAGCTGAGTTTTGGCGCATCCTCGTCATAGACCGAGGCCGGGCCGCCGGAGAGAATAATTCCCTTCGGCCGACGCGCAAAAACCGCGTCCTTCGCGCTGTTAAAGGGCAAGATTTCGCAATAAACGTTTGATTCCCTGACCCGCCGCGCGATCAACTGTGTGTACTGGGAGCCAAAATCGAGGATTACAATCGTGTCGTGTGAGTCTGGTTGCTTGCTCAAAAGCCCGTCTCCTCCGTAGACTAACCCCTTCAGAACGTTTCGCTTTCGGATTCGGTGGGGATTATAGTTTGTGAAATTATCTTTAGCCAAGCTGAATCAAATGAAAGTCCGCTCGGCGTGGCTCGCCCTGCTGCTCTTTTTTGCCATCCCCTCATTCGGACAGGGGTTGGCCGACCTCTCCAAACCCATTTACGTCAAATGGTCATATAAAGCCGAGGGCGTCACCAATCTCACCCCGGCCGCCGACGGCGAAAGGATCTACCTGCCGTTGACCGACGGGTCAATCATTTCGGTGTGGCTGAACGACGGCCGGCTCTCCTGGAGGAGTGAAGTCGGGGGGGTGATTTCGGCCTCCCCTGTGGTCGATGAAAAAAGCGTCTACGTGGCTTCGGAAAGCTTGCCGTCGCCGAAATCACTCTACCCACAGGCGACTGGGGTTTTGCGCGCCCTGAGCCGTCAGAGCGGCCTGACTTCATGGATGCGCACACTCCCCTCGCCCGTCAGGGGGGTTATTAACGTCAGCGCCAATCACCTTTTCGCAAGCTCGGCCGACGGGCGGCTTTACGCCATCAAAAAGGAGACGGGGGAGATTACATGGCTGAAGTACAACTCCTCACCCTTCAGCTTTTTACACAGCCTCGAAGGCGAAACCCTCTACATCAACGACGCGGCCGGTGACATCATCGCTATTGAACTTGTAGGGGGTCAGACCCTCTGGCGTTATCGGACTCGGAAGTCGTTGCGCGCGCCGGTCGCAGTCTCCGCAAACATCGTCTACACGGGGACCGCGGACGGGTATGTGTTTGCGATTGACAGGTTGTCGGGTCGTAACAGGTGGCGTGTGCGGACCGGGGCGGCCGTGCAGTCCGTGCGTGCGACAGAGAAATGTATCCTCGCCACCTCGCTCGACAATTTTATCTACTGCCTGTCACCGCAGAACGGGGCGAAGCTTTGGAAGCGTCAGTTGGCGGGCAGGGTCGCAGCCCCCCCTTTAGTCTTTAACGGAAGCGTACTTCTGGCCCCTTTAGTAGGAGACGAGTGTGTAATCCTGAATCTGGAGGACGGGAAGAAGGTTAACAGTATTTACGTCGGCGAGGACAACAACACGGAGGCGGCGCCCCTCCTCGCATCCGACACGCTTTTGCTGACCACGCGCGAAGGACTGTTGGCGCTATCGAACCAGACGTTGACGAGACAGGCCGACGGCACGCCTTGACGAACGTCGCGCCGTCGGGGGACTCACCCCTCACTCGGGCGCGTGTGGAAGAGCGCGGCCACCCGGAAGATGATTCCGTGGAGGACGTAGGCGAGCACTATCGCGAGGAGGACGTACCGCGAGAAGAGCCAGACGAGCATCCCCACGGCCGCGATTAAAGGCATGACTTTGATCGTGCTGCGCTTCCCCGCCCCGAGCGTCTTGAAACTGGAATAGCGGATGGTACTGACCATCAGAGCCGCCAGGACTGCGACCAGCCCCATCAGAATCCCGCTGTAGAGCGTCGCGTAATAATCCCCGTAAGAGACGAGCGGGCGCGGCGCGAAGTGCACGACGGCGGCGAGCAGCCCGGCGGCCGCGGGGATCGGCAGCCCCAGGAAACTCTTCTTGTCCACCTTGGCGCTCCCCTCCGCCAGCGTACGCGGCCGCGTGGCCTGCACGTTGAAGCGCGCCAGCCGGAGCGCCCCGCAGATCAGGAACATGAAGGAGAGGAACCAGCCGAGCTTGTGGAGCTGGCTGCCTTCGGGGAAGGCGCCCCCGTAACCCCAGGCGTAGACCAGGACGGCGGGCGCGATGCCGAAGGTGAGCACGTCGGCGATGGAGTCGAACTGTATGCCGAGCTCGGTGGTGGTCTTCGTCAAACGCGCGATGCGGCCGTCGAGCGTGTCGAACAGTATCGCCCAGCCGATGGCGCGCGAGGCGTTGTCGAAGTGCACCGTGGCCGCGCGCACCGCCTCGCCCTCCGACCCGTCCCCCAGCAGTTGGAAGCCGCGCAGCGCCCCCATCACCGCGAAGTAGCCCATCCCGACGTTCGCCGCGGTGAAGGCCGAAGGGAGCAGGTAGAGACCCTTCTTCAGCCCCCTGCGCTCCCTCACCTCTTCGTTCGAGACCGGCTCCGACCCTTCAGCTTCAGACGCCAATGCGATACCTCCCTATCACGCTCACGCCGCCGCTGACGCGCGCGCCGACGCCGACGACCACCTCGACTTCCGGCGGCAGGATGAGGTCGGTGCGCGAGCCGAACTTGATCAGGCCGAACCGCTCGCCCAGTTCCAGACGGTCGCCGGGCTGCTTCCAGCAGACTATCCTCCGCGCGAGGACTCCCGCGATCTGCTTGCAGACGACGGTCATGTGCTCGCCCCTAATCGTCAGCGCGTTCTGTTCGTTGACGATGCTGGCGTTGTCGCTCGTGGCCGCGATGAAACGACCCTTGGTGTAGGTGACATCGACGACGGCGCCGGCTATCGGCGAGCGGTTGACGTGTACGTCGAAGGGCGAGAGGAAGATGCTGACGACGGTCGGGGACTGCGCGTCCGCGCCGGAGAGTTTTTCGACGCGGGTCACGCGGCCGTCCGCCGGCGAGACGACGAGCCCCGACTCCCCCGGCACCGCGCGCTGCGGGTCGCGGAAGAAATAGGCCATGAAGGCGGCCAGCAGCAGCAAGACTGCCGCCAGCGCGAGCAGCGCCGGCGCCCACCACAAAAGGTACAGCAGCCCCGCCAGAAGCCCGGCGACCAGCGGGACGAGAATCCAAGGGTAGCCTTCTTTGACCATCAATCACCCCGAAGCGCCCGGCGCCGAAGCCGCTTGAAGCCGCTTTAAAATTCTTTCCCGGCCGCGCCCCGTTCCGACGATCCGCTTCTAAGGGAAACGGGGGCGCTCATCAAATTTTGACGCGTCCCCCGCCCCTCTAAATCCTGGGAGTGCCTCGCGAAAACCCTTCGGGGTGCCCGCGCCGGGCACGCCTAGTGCGCCGTACTCTCCGAGTGCTGGTGCTTCAACATGATTGCCTGCATCTGATCTTTCACGGCCAGCTTCTTCTTCTTGAGCGTCACCTCTTCGAGCTGCTCTTCGTCGCTCGGGTACTGGAGCGAGGACAACTCGCTGAGACGCTGCTCGTAGCGCCCGTGCTCGCGCGCCAGCTCGCGGAACTCCGGGTCGATTGCGATCAACTCCTCCTTCAGGCCGTCCGTGTTGGTCAGTTCCATATTGGAAATGTCTCCTTTCAGATGCGGGAGTGTTTGTTCGAGCGCCCGCGCGGGAGCTTCACCTCGACGACTTGCGCGGACGTTCCGTAAAGAAAATGTTAGCCCAATTCGCAACTCGTATCAAGCGGTTGGTGCCAGCCGCCGCGTCATTATTTTCGCGTTCTCGACCGGCTCCTTGTAGTAGTTCTTCCGCTCGCCGACGACCTCGAAGCCGAGCCGCTCGTACATGGCGCGCGCGGCGAGGTTGGACGTTCTCACCTCCAGCACGGCCTCGCGCGCGCCGCAACGCGCGGCCGCCTCCAGCGCGGTGCCGAGCAGCGCGACGCCCACGCCCCTGCGCCGCGCCTCGGGCCACACCCCGATGTTGTTGACGTGCAGCTCGTCCGCGTTGATGCGCGCGGCGATGTAGCCGCTCAGGCGCCGCCCGGTCCCCTCCTCGGGCGCGAGCCTGCGCGCGACGAGCATCACCGCCTCGGGCTTCTCAAGCTCGGCCCTGTAAGCCTCCCAGCCCCACTGGCTGAGGCCGGTCGATTCCTCTATCTCGACGACCTCCAGCAGGTCGTGCTCGCTCATCGGCACGATGACGCACCCCGCGCGCTCGATCTCCACCCTCATCCTTGCGAGTGCCATGGCCCCTTCAACTCCGCGTCCGACGGCCTGACGTAGACCGCGCCGAGCGCCCCGGCGTCCCAGACCCCGCCCCCCTCGAACCGCGCGCGCGCGAGCACGGCGACGGTCTCCGCGAGCGCCTCGACATTGTGCGCAATCACCCATTCGCCGTCGGCGGCATCACTCCCGGCGTTATCGGACACGACGTTGATTCCGGCGTCGCCGGCGGCCTGCCTTATCTGCTCCTCGTATTTAAAAGCCCCGCCGCCGGCCCACTTCACGCCGCCGCCCAGCCGCGCGACCTCTGCGAGCAGGAGCGCGGGCGGAATGTGCGTCGGGCTTTCGACCTCCGTCACGTCGCCCGCTTCGCTCACCGAGAGGATTTGCGCGAAGACCTCGCCGCGCCCGGCCGGTATCAGCGCGACGACGCGGCGCGCGGGGCGCGCCCCGTACGCGACCGCGTGGAGCGTCGGCACGCCGACCACGGGCTTACCAAGAGTCATCGCCAGCCCTTTGACCGTCGCGAGCCCCGAGCGCAGCCCCGTAAAACTTCCCGGCCCGACGGCGGCGGCGAACAGCCCCACGTCCTTGAGCGCGACCGACGCCGACCCGAGCACGCGGTCAACGTCCGCGAGCAAACCGGCCGAGCCGCCCTCGCGCAGCTCGCTCGTCGAGGCCGAGAGCACGCGGCCGCCTTCGAGCAGCGCGACGCTCCTCTTCTCGGTCGAAGTGTCCACGCCGAGCGTCAGCAAACCCTCTCCCAAATCAACCCCCACACGGCCGCGCGCTGCGGCGCGCCGGCGCTAATAAAATTGCTGTTGTTTGACACGCCTGATTTGTCGCGAGATTATAGGCGTGGTCTCCAAATCAAATCAATTCGGCGGTCACGAACAAGGGGTGGCAGAGGTTTTTCGATGGGTCTACGCGTAGGGATTCTGACGGGGGGGGGCGACTGTCCCGGCCTCAACGCCGTCATCCGGGCGGTCGTCCGCCGCGCGTCGCTCGTCGAGGGCGCCGAAGTCCTCGGCGTGTCGAACGGCTGGCGCGGCCTCATCGAGGACGACGTGCGCCCCCTCACGCGCGACTCGGTCACGGGCATCCTCCCGCGCGGCGGGACGATTCTCGGCACCTCGCGCACCAACCCGCGGGACGGCGACGACTACCCCGCGCGCATACGCGCGACGTGGGAGCGCCACGGCCTCGACGCGCTCGTCGTCGTCGGCGGCGAGGGCACGCTGCGCGCCGCGCGTGACGTGTGGCACGAGCACGGCCTCCCTTTGGTCGGCATCCCGAAGACCATCGACAACGACCTCGACGGCACCGACTTCCCCTTCGGCTTCGACACCGCGGTCAACACCGTGATGGAGGCGGTAGACCGCCTGCACTCGACCGCCGAGTCGCACCACCGCGTGATGGTCATCGAGGTGATGGGGCGCCACGCCGGCTGGATCGCGGCCTACGGCGGCATCGCGGGCGGGGCGGACGTGATCCTCGTCCCCGAGCACCCGTTCCGCCTCTCACGCATTTGCGAAATCCTGCGCCACAGGGAGCAGCAGGGCTCGGCCTTCTCCATCATCGTCGTCGCCGAGGACGCGCACCCGCACGAGGAGGAGAAATTCCTCGACGCACAGGCCGAGGAGCAGATTTACCGCCGGGGTCGTCTGGGCGGCATCGGCTTCCACCTCTCGGTCGAGATCGAGCGCCGCACCGGCATCGAGACGCGCCACGCCAACCTCGGCTACGTCCAGCGCGGCGGCTCGCCCTCGGCCTTCGACCGCGTGCTGGCGACGCGCTTCGGCGTCAAGGCCGTCGAGATGATTCTGGAGAAGCAGTGGGGGCAGATGGCGGCGCTCAGAGGCAACAAGGTCGTCTCCATCCCGCTCGACGACGCCGTCCGCAAGATCAAGCGCCTCGACGAAGAGATTTACCACGTCGCGGAAGTCTTCTTCCTCTAGCCGGCCGCCGGCCGCTCACTTCTCGCCCCTCACCTTCGACACCACCTCCTCCTTGATGTGCGTCTCCAGCTTCTCGCTCTTGATGTCGAGCCGCAGGCGGTTGTAGAGGCTCATGTACTGGTTGGCCACCCAGACGAGCGCGAAGCCGCCGACGAGGTAGCCGCGCCAGTCCTCGTAGAGCAGGTGGTAGCGCGTGACGAAGAGGAAGAAGACGGTGACGTAGTGGCTGAAGCAGTACTCGCAGGTGAAGAGGTAGAAGAATTTTCTCTCGTACCAGCGGCGGCAGTTCTGGCTCCGCCGGACGCAGAACTCGCGCGGCTCGCGGAAGACCTCCTCGTGCGTCACCGTCCACGCGACGCACGCGATGGGTATCGCGAGCAGGAAGAGCGCGGCGACCTGTAGGGCGAGACTCATCCGGCGTGTGCTTCCCCTCCCTCCCCGTCGGAAGCGCAACTCTCCCCCAACGCTGTCACGGTTTTATCCCGAAGGGTTGGGAATTTTCTGCGCCCCGGCCGGCCGTGACGCGTCGTGCCTTTCCAAACCTTCTGTGGTAGCTTTGTGACCCGAACCTGCGGTCGATAAATTCCGCCCTTCACGCAGGCCGTTTCACTTTCATGACGACGACGAATTCAACGCTGACGCCCATGCTGCGGCAGTATCAGGAGCTGAAGCGGCAGCACCCCGGCGCCCTCCTCTTCTTCCGCCTCGGCGACTTCTACGAGCTGTTCTTCGAGGACGCCATCACCGGCGCACGCGAGCTTGAGATCACGCTCACCGCGCGCCACAAGGAGCGCGGCCAGCCCGTCCCGATGTGCGGCGTCCCGCACCACGCCGTCGCCACTCACGTCGCGCGCCTCATCCGCAAGGGCTACCGCGTCGCCATCTGCGAGCAGACCGAAGACCCCTCGAAGGCCAAGAAGCTCGTCCGCCGCGAGGTCGTCCGCGTCATCACGCCCGGCACGGCCATCGACCCGCACCTCGTCGAGGCCAAAGAGTCGCTCTACCTCGCCGCGGTCTGCGGCGCGGGCGACACCTACGGCGCGGCCTTCCTCGACCTCTCGACCGGCGATTTCCGCGCAACGGAAGTCACGGGACCCGACGCGTGGGCGCGCGTCCGCGCCGACATCGAGTCCTACGCCCCGCGCGAGCTTCTCTTCCCGCGCTCGCTCTCGCCGCTCGTCCGTGAAGCCTACGCCGGCGCCGCGCACGCCCCCCCGCTCACGCCCGTTGACAGGCCGGAAGACGGCGAGCCGGACGCGCCCGTCGCGCGCATCACGCCGGCCGAGCACGCGGCCGTGAGAAGCGACGGGCTGCCGCTCACGCCGCTCGAAGACTGGCTCTGGGAGCCGACATCGTGCGCGTCGCTCCTGCTCGAACAGTTCGGCGCGCGCACGCTCGAAGGCTACGGGCTGGCGGGCAAGGTCGCGGCCGTCAGCGCCGCCGGGTCGTGCCTCCGCTACGCGCGCGAGACGCAGCGCGCGGCCGCCGCGCACGTCACCGACATCGACTTCTTCGAGACGCACGACCACCTCGTCGTCGATTCGGTCACCTGCCGCAACCTCGAACTCGTCGAGTCGCAGGGGCCTTCGGGGCGCGGCGCCTCACTCCTCGCCGTCATCGACGCGACCGTGACGGGGATGGGCGCGCGCCTGCTCCGCTCGTGGATGCTGCGCCCCTCCGTCCGGCGCGGCGAGATCGAGGCGCGGCTCGCGGCGGTCGAAGATTTGCACCGCTCGCAGATGCGGCGCGACCGCACGCGCGCGCTCCTCAAAGAGGTCTCCGACCTCGAACGCCTCGTCGGGCGAATCAACATGGGGACGGCCACCCCGCGCGACCTCTGCGCCCTCCGGCGCTCGCTCAATCAGGTCCCGGCGATACGCCAGACGTTATCGGATGCGGAGGCGTCGCTCCTCCAAGTCGTCGTCGAGAACGCAGACGAACTGCCCGACGTGCGCGAACTCATCGGCCGCGCACTGAGCGACGACCCGCCCGTCAACTTCTCCGACGGCGGCGTCGTCCGCGAAGGTTTTGATCCTGAGTTGGACGAGTTGCGCTCGGTCAGCCGCGACGCCAAGCAGACCATCGCCGCCATCGAGTCGCGCGAGCGCACGCGCTCGGGCATCAACAGCCTGCGCGTCCGCTTCAACAACGTCTTCGGCTACTTCATCGAGGTCTCGAAGTCGGTCGCGGCGCGCGTGCCCGCCGACTACGAGCGACGGCAGACGCTCGCCAACGCCGAGCGTTACACGACGCCCGAATTGAAGGAGTGGGAGCAGAAGGTCTTAGGCGCCGAGGGGCGCATCCTCGAAATCGAGACGCGCATCTTCGCGGAGGTGCGCGCGGCAGTAGCCGGCGAGACGCGCCGGCTTCAGGCGACCGCGCGCGCCCTCGCCGTCCTCGACGCGCTCGCCTCGCTCGCCGAGGTCGCCGCGCGCCGCCGCTACCAGCGCCCGGTGCTGCACGACGGCGACGAGCTTGAGATCAAGTCGGGACGCCACCCCGTCATCGAGGCCATCGGCGACGCGCCCTTCGTCCCCAACGACCTCTACATGAACGGCTCGACCGAGCGCCTGCTCATCATCACCGGCCCGAACATGGGCGGCAAGTCCACCCTCTTAAGACAAACGGCGCTCATCTGTCTGCTGGCGCAGATGGGCTCGTTCGTCCCGGCCGAGCGCGCGCGCCTCCCCGTGCTCGACCGCATCTGGACGCGCGTCGGCGCGTCGGACGACCTCGCGCGCGGCCGCTCGACCTTCATGGTCGAGATGACCGAGACGGCCGCCATCCTCCACAACGCGACGCCGCGCTCGCTCGTCCTCTTGGACGAGATCGGGCGCGGCACGGCGACCTTCGACGGGCTTTCAATCGCTTGGGCCGTCGCCGAGCACCTGCACGACTCGGCCGGGCACTCCGCGAAGACGCTCTTCGCCACGCACTACCACGAGCTGACCGAGCTGGCCGAGCGCCTGCCCGGCGCGCAGAACTACCAGATTCGCGTCGCCGAGCGCGAGGATGAGATCATCTTCCTCTACAAGATCGAGCGCGGACGCGCCTCGAAGTCCTACGGCATCGAGGTCGCGCGCCTCGCCGGCCTCCCGCCCTCGGTGCTCGCGCGCGCGCGCGAGGTGCTGACCAAGCTTGAGCACTACGAGCTGGACGTGTTCGCGGAGGAAGCGGCGGCCCCGGCAACAACGCAGTCGGCCGCGCTAGAGGCCGCGCCAGAGTTCGCGCCGGAGGCTGCCGCGGCGGAGGCCGGAGCCAACGGCAACGACGCTCTCGCGCGCGCCGCGTCCCGCGCGGGGCGTCGCGCGCTCGCCGCGCAGGCCACGCTCTTCGACTCAGTTAATCAGAGCCTCCTTGACGAGCTTCGCGGCCTTGATGTAGAAACCCTCACAGGAGATGAGGCGCGTCGCCTCCTACTCGGGCTGAAGAACAGAATCGTCTAATGACCGACTCGCAAACCCTTCTAACGCTCCCGCTCGAAAAGCAAATCGGACAACTGCTCTTTATCGGTCTGCCGGGCACGGAGCTCGACGCCGGGGCGCGCGCGCTCGTCGAGGAGGTTTCGCCCGGCGGCGTCATCGTCTTCGGCCGCAACGTCGCCGCGCCCGAGCAACTCCGGGACCTGCTCGACGGCGTCCGCGAGATGCTCCGCGTCGAGCCGCTCGTCGGCATCGACCAGGAGGGCGGCCTCGTTGACCGGCTGCGCAAAATCTGCACGCCGATGCCGGCCGCGCGCGTCATACGCCAGCACGGCGACCTCGCCGCCGCGCGCGCCCACGGCCGCATCACGGGCGAGGTCTTGCGCCTGCTCGGCTTCAACATGAACTTCGCGCCCGTCATGTCGATCATGACGGAAGACCGCGACCTGCTCTCGAACGGCCTCTACTCGCGCTCGTTCGGCCGCTCGCCCGGCGAGGTCCTGGGCTACACGATGGTCTACCTGCGCGGGTTGCAGGGGACGGGACTCTTGGGGTGCGCCAAGCACTTCCCCGGCATCGGCGCGGGCGAGGTGGACACGCACGACGACATGGCCGTCATCCACCTCTCGCACGACGACCTCATCTCGCAAGACCTCGCGCCCTACATCGAACTCTTCCAGCGCGAGGACAACATGGTGCGCGCCGTCATGGTCAGCCACGGCGGCTTCCCCAACATCGACATCCACCGCGGCATCGCCGGAGGCCGGCTCGTCCCCGCCTCCATCAACCCCTCCATCGTCCGCGACCTTCTGCGCGACGAGCTGGGCTTCGACGGGCTGGTCGTCACCGACGACCTTGAGATGGGCGCCATCGCCAAGCACTGCGAGATCGAGGACGCCGCGCTGCGCGCCATCCTCGCGGGCGAGGACATGCTGCTCATCTGCGCGCGCCCCGACCTCATCCGGCGCGCCTACCACGCGCTGCTCGAAGCCGCGCGGCGCGGCGAGCTTTCGCGCGGGCGCATCCAGGCTTCGCTGCGTCGCATCGCCGCCTTCAAGTCGCTCGTCAAGCCCCCGCTCGACTTCGACCCGAAGCGCTTCCACGAACTCTCGATGGAGATCGCCGAGCTGAACCGCAAGCTCAACTACACGTACGGAGGGAAACTCTGAATGCGCAGCCGAACAGCCGGAATCCTCTTCGCCTTCGCCGCCGCGGCCGCGACGCTTCTGGCCGCCTGCTCCGGGGGCGGCGTCAGCGGCGTCACCCCAGAGCGATTCAAAGAGCCCGTCGTGCTCAAGGTCAACGCCGCCAGCGCCCCGACGCGACAGTACGCGGGCATCATCCAGGACCAGCTCAAGCAGGTCGGCATCCCTTGCAGGATTGAGACCGTCGAGTTCAACACGCTGCTCGAACAGCAGACGCAGGGTCAGTTCCAGCTGACCACCGGGCGCTGGGTCGGCGGCAACCAGGACCCCGTCTACCTCTACGACCTCTTCCGCACCGGCTCGTTCCGCAACCGCGGGCGCTACTCGAACCCCGAGCTGGACCGGATTCTCGACGAGGCGATTGGCGCCGCCGACCGCGGCCGCGCCAAAGAGCTTTGGGTGAGGGCGCAGGAGATCACCAGCCGCGAGCTGCCGCAGTTCCCGCTCTGGTACGTAGACCAGATGGTCGTCGCGCGCAAGAACGTCCAGAACATCAAGGTCCCGGTGGACGGCGACTGGCGCTTCCTGCGCGACGTGACGGTTGACGGCGGGAAGAACGGCCCCTTCGTCGTCGTCCTCGAATCGAACCCGGCGACGCTCGACCAGATGCGCAGCACCGACGCCTCGGGCGAGCGCATGCGCCAGCTCATGTACAACTCGCTGGTGCGCAAGAACGAGAACTTCGACTACGTCGGCGACCTCGCCTCCGAGATTCAGGCGGCGCCCGACGGCCTGACCTACACCTTCAAGCTCCGCGACGGCGTTAAGTTCCACGACGGGAAGGCGTTCACCTCGGCCGACGCCAAGTACACGCTCGACACCCTGCTCGCCTCCGACTCGCCCAAGTCCAACGACTTCTTCGAGGGCACGGGCGCGCAGCGCCGCCCCTTCGTCAAGGCGGTCGAGTCGCCCGACCCGCTCACGCTCGTCGTGCGACTCAACAAGCCGCTGAACAAGTTCCTCTCCAACTTCGTCTCCTTCGGGATGATGCCGCAGGGCTACAAGTTCGACGCGGGGAAGCCCGCGCCCGTGGGCACCGGCGCCTTCAAGTTCGTCCGCTACGACGAGTCGCAGCAGATCGTAGACCTCGCCGCGCACGACGACTACTGGGGCGGCGCGCCCGCCGTCAAGCAGCTCCGCGTGCGCACCATCCTCGACGCGAACACCTTGCAGGCCGAGCTGCGCAGCGGCGGCATCGACATCGCGCAGGTCGCGAACCTCCAGCCCGACACCTACGACGCGCTCAAGCAGGACCCGAACCTGAAGGTCGAGCAGTTCCCCGGCGTCAACGTCGTCTACCTGCTCTTCAACGCGACGGCCGAGCCGCTCTCGGACGCGCGCGTCCGACAGGCCATCGCCTACGCCATCGACCGCCAGCTCATCGTTAAAGAACTCCTGCTCGGCCAGGCGCGCGTCGCCAACTCGATCCTGCCCGAACAGTCTTGGGCCTACACCCCCGGCCAGGTCTACAACTACGACCCCGAAAAGGCCAAACAGATTCTCGACGAGGCGGGCTACAAGATCCCGCAGTAGACGGCAAAGAGTTAACGGCGGAGAGGCGGGGGGG